>CAINLR010000159.1 GCA_903850425.1 uncultured Verrucomicrobia subdivision 3 bacterium
CTGAAGCTCCGCTTAAAATAAGCCGCCGGAAGCCAAGCCGGATGTCAACTTATCCTTTCACTATTCTTTCTCGCCACACCAATGCTCCCGTGAACCAGGGCCCCAAACTGCAAAATTGGATTATTCAGACGGACTCTTAGGACAATCCGTAAGCGAACCGCGAACGCTTGCGGACAACAGATCTGCCAGATTTTTGCAACCGGGAGCACTATCATCCAGCGCTGTGGAAATGCCGGGAATATCACCGGCGGCGGTGAGCGCTTCTTGGTATCGCCCTTTTTCCAAGTGGCTCATCGCCCAAGCGGTCGCTTTGATGCGAGTAGTTAGCGGCCGCCAAGAGGCCAGTTGAAGCCGATCCTCGGCGCACCGCGCGTGAAGCTCGACAAAATCAAGCAGGCGCAAAATATGCATGGCGTCCCGTTCTACCCGCCGCCATTCCTTGAGACGAAACAGCGCGATCAGCCGATGGTAGTAGGCAGCGGCCTCTTGGAAAATCTCGGTGCAATCTTCCGCCGTCAAATCGAATGCGCTGTCCGGCGAGCCCAGTTTTAGGCCATTGAAGCGGGTTTGGTGAAAATTGAGGACTGTTTCCGTGCCATGCTCGTGCCAGCCACCTGGGTGTCCATCTGCCTCATATTGTTCAAGGCCCAACGGTTTGCGAACCAAAACAATCTCCCGTCCGTCACAGCCTCGCCCCAGGCGAACATTCATCTCCGGATCATACGGCCAGTTCTCCAGAAAACCTCGCAAATCCATGTCATTCATTTTGTCCTCCTCCGGTTTCAGGGCCTCCTTCTGCTTCCATTTTTGGGTGTTGCCATCGCAGACTTCGAGCCCATTGACCCGCTTCTTCACGCACCAACAAGCCCATCCGTTCATTGGAGAATAGCTTCCCGACGTCAGCGCGCAAGGCCGCACCATAACTCCCGCAGACTCCGAACGCGCTCTGACTATTTAGTCTGCAGCCAGGGACCAGCACGGGCTTTTCCTAAGCCAATTTCATGCCGAGGATGTTCCGGCATAAGTTCACTCGCGCACAATTGGGAAACCATACCGCCCCACCCGGGCGCTTTACTTAGATGGCCTAAAGCATTTGTGGTGGTCAAACCCCTTTACCAGCCGACGAATCCACGGTAGGGTCGCTCCTGTGGAACTTCACACGGCAATCTGCTTGGTCCTGAAGGCCTTCTTGTCGGCGGGCACGGTTTGGGCCGGTGGCAGCGGCCCGAGCGTGATAGTCATAGGCAATCAGCATAGCCCCAACTCCTCGCGACTGGGCCATGACCATAGCGAACGGGGCGTGCGGCCGCAGCACCCGCGGCGCATGATAGGCTGGGCTGCTCGGGCCATCAACTGGAGCGCTACTAAGTCTCCAACCCTACTCCCAAATTTACTTCCCGCCATGGTCGCCGATCGCCGGTTGACTATTCTCTACTCCGGAGAATCCAGCGACCTTCGTCCGCCTTAATAGAGCATCATTGCCTTTGAACCGTCAGTGTGAATGAATGAAAATGAAGCGCGACTTGGTTGAAGACCAACCGCTTCAAAGTGGTATTGTTCGAAGTCATCGCAATTTTTGGAGTTGCTGCGGTTTCTCCACAAAATAGGATAGTGGTTCCAGCTTTTCCTAGAGAATACGGCACCCCCGCCACTCATTACATTTAAGACACAAACAAGCTACGAGATTAACGCTAAATACATAGCTCACAATGCCTTTTGCAGCCTAGAAGCTGCCAGCAGTGAATGCTTAAGGCGACCGCCGCTGACGAACCAGATATCGAAGGCCAGGCCATCCGATCACGCAACCGAGGAACGCCACTGCATACCAAGTTGATGCCTCCGGAACGGGCGTGAGGCTGACTTCGGCGTAATAAATAGTGTCGTCGTTTGCATTCGCAATTCCAAAGTTGACGCTCTCGTTAAAAAACAGGCCATAATTCACGCTATTCTCGCTAGCTGTGTAAGGGAATGCTGGTCCCAGTCCCTTTCCATTAAAAGTCCCGTTGGCATAAGCAGTTTCAGAAAATTGTGTATTTAAGGCGTTAGCTATACCTGACATCAGTGATGTATTCTCCCAAATTGGAGAAGCTGTGAAATTAAATGACAAACCTGTATAAGAGCCTTTAACTATGTTGATGTCGTAGCTTTGACCGCCATAAGCCACAGTGTATAATCCAGCCTTCGCTGACAAAACCCTGGAAGCAAGAAAGCCAATAATTAAGAGAGATTTAATGTAGAATTTCATATTTCTTAGTTAAAACCTTGCTACCAGTGTATTGCATCAATAGAGAAGGTGTCAACGCAATTCTCAATTATTTGTTGGAACTAAAAGAATTCCCTACTCGTAATACAGACTGCCCGAGACGGGCTGAGAGCGGAGCGCCCTATCTTGGCAGTCCTTGCCAAACTGCAACCACCGCTCAGACTAGGGAAAAGATGCGCCCCTTTCTTCAGGTTGGTTTGGAATTTAATGCCAACATATTTGCCAAGTATCAAGCAAGCTTGAGCTGAATCACTACGGGTCGCTTCTATTGGCGGCACGGACAGGTCCCAACGGCAATCGGGAGATAAAACCACTAACCTCATTCCTAAAAAGATTCAGGCCAGCCAAAGTGGCTGGCCTGAACGTGCTAAGAAGGATGTAATAACTTGATTGAATTTTGATTACACGGTCCGCTGACGGCGGAACATCCGCAGGGTGCTCGCACCAAACGGCAGTAGCAGCATCGCGCCGGCCACCATCGTCGTGGGTTCGGGAACCGACAGACCGGAGAAGTTAACGCTTTGCGAATCACTGATGGTAGCGTTTAACGGAGGAAAACCCCAACCGATGGAATTATCCTGAACCGCAATGGAAATTGAGTTGCCGTTGCCGAGGCCGGAAAAACTAAAATCCAAAGTGTTCCCGGTGGCGGAATAGACCCCAAGGCCATTGACGACCGCGCCAACCGCCCCGACAAAGAGCGGGCCGGCACCTAGCCAATTTCCAATATTGAATCCGGTAAGCGGGTTATTTGGATCACCAGTGAGTTGGGTTATGGTATAGACAAACGTGAGCGGACCTGAACTGCCCGACGTATGATACGCCTGAGCCGAGAAGTTCGCGGTCCAGACACCGGAGTTCATACCGCTGATCGTCTGGGAAGCGCCACCCACTGCTGTCCCAAGGGAACCAATGGTGGTGAAGGCACTCAAGGGAGACGTTCCCGTGCCGCCCAAGTTCATTGCGCTCAAGGGACCAGTAGCGGCGGGATTTAGTGCGACGAGCGCCGACGACGCCGACTGCGGTATTGAACAGGCGAGCAGCGACGCCGCTGATAGCACTGTTAAGGTTTTCATTAGTTTCATAATTTGCTCCTTTATTTGTTTTTTGTTTTTGTTCTTTTCTTAACCATTCCCATTACTTGCTATGTTGCCTTGCATTCTCTCGCGAGAATGCCTCTACTTTCAGTGAAAGATTTTAACATTGGCCCACTGTATTCTCTAGCTCGCTTTGGGACATCTTCGTTTGCTTTTGGGACTCACCTTTGACTCAGCCTTATTACTATCTTCTGGCCCCATGACTGATGACTTTATCGCTTCGCTGTCATTCCGTCTATTCCAAGACAGGACATCTGCGTTCACTTTTGGGACCTGTTCTTCAGCTGCCGCGTCTCCAAAAGCAATCAGCCGGGCGTGGACTTTACATGGCCGTGGCAATTCTCTGTTCATTAGTAGCGGTGCGCCAACTCGATTTCACCCTACTCCATAAGCCCAGATGACTTGGCTGCTGCTGACGTCGGCTGCAGGATCCTCCTGCTTGTTGGCACTCCAGCTAGGCGGAGATAGGACATCAACAATCACTTTTGGGACCTGTGTTATAGTCAACGTATCTTCAAAGGCTAAGTTCCAACCGTGGGGTTCACGGAACAGCGGCGAATGACCTTACTGTTAGCCGGCGGGAGAATGAGGCTCAAAGCCTGTCCGAAAGTCCGGATGTTCTGGTTCCACCTCACGTCGGCACACAACACGAACAATCCCTCAAGCCGAATGGTAGTGCGGAGGCACACCACCGGTAGAGGGTTGAGTCGCGGCTGAATGATAATTTTGAAATAGAGGCTGGTCGTCCAACTAGCTCATTGCTAATGTCCATTACTCAATGCCCTTTCCACTGGCTCATCCGGCAGCGGTTTTGCCCTTGCGGCGTTATTGTCCGCAGCATCTCGATTTTCCTGCACTGATCATCGGCAGTCTTAGCCCCGATTTCGGCTATGCTTTTGGCAGTCTGCATGTGGACTACTACTCTCATCAATTCCTAGTTGGCAGCTTCGGATTCTGTCTGCCGGTGGGACTGCAACTCGTGCTGCTATTTTATATTACCCGGCGGCCCTTGGCGCGCTTATTGCCTGGCCGCTACCGGCGTGCGTGCCTGCCGCTTTGCCAACGGCCAGTCGGCGCGCCATTGGCAATCGTCCTCTCGTTGCTCCTCGGGTCATGGACGCACTTGCTGCTGGATGGCCTCACACATCCGGAATTCTGGCTGGTGCAATACTTCCCGGCCTTGTTAACGCCCATTCTGCCGATGGGGCAACCCCGAGTTCTGGTATGTGATGTTTGCTACGCCGGTTGCACGTTTGCGGGCGTGCTTTGGTTGGCCGTTGGTTTTCTGCACTGGTGGGAGGAGGCTGCCGGTCCGTCCCGGTTCACGGCGCGCGGATGGCGGTGGGGCAGTTCCATTTTACTGGCGGCTGCAATCCTCAAACTCTCGCTCGCCAGCCGTGGTGAACAGCATTGGCTTGGGATCGTCCCGGCCGGGATCATGGCGCTCGGGCTGCTGGTGGGATTTCTACTCGTAACCGGAGGACTCTTCAGCCAGACCCGGAACGAGCAGTGATGGGCGGCTGGACATTGTCAGCGGTGGGAACCTCTGGAACGCTTCCATTTCCGGGCAAAACATAATCTGCGTTCCCAGGAGCAGGCAATGGTGTCAAGCTGACGCGGCACCACTCGGAATCAGGTCAACTCGAGCAGGTCGGCATCCAGTTTGACGGCTGCGGCCTGACTGATAAAGTCGAGGCGGAGAAGGACGGTGGTCAGGCCGTAACGCGATTCGACCCAACCCTCGATGCCGCGCAGCGGTCCGGCTTTGATGCGCACCCGCATCCCTTCGCCGATGGTCGGGGCCAGACGCACCTCCAAATCCGTTTCCAAGGCGAGGAGAATATCTTCCAACTGTCGGCGGAGTGTTTCCTGATCGAAGACATCGAGCAAATTGGCGACGTGGTCGCTTTGTCGGAGCGCTTCCTTTTGTCCCGCCTCAAGTTGAAGAAAGACGTAACCGGGGAAGATGGGCTTACGAAACACGACCGTCTTGCCACGATATTTATGGGTGGAGTTGTAACACGGGAGCGTCGCCGCGATACCGCCTCGCTGACAGTGTTCCACGAGTTTCTTCTCCCGACGCGGTCTGGTATGGGCTACGAACCAAATCAAGTCTGACACGGTCGTAATCGTTTCTAATAATGTTCGGGATGTCAATTCAAACCGGCCCGGACGTCGCGGCATTTTCCACACTTTCCAATTTGGCGGCCAATCGCCGGCCGCAGCACAAGGCGATGCCGCCGCCGCACCCTCTTCCTAGGCTGGAGTCCAATCCCGGAACTTCCCGCCGGTGAGGGGACTCTTCACCGCAGGGGTCTATCGCATGACCCGGCTCAAGGCGTCACGCAGATCCTTCCTCGAAAATGGCTTTTTGATGACCCAGTCCGCACCGCCGGTAGATTTGCCCCCAACATTAAAGTCATCCGCATCCGCGGTCGCCATGATAATCGGTTGCGCGGGTCGGAATTGTTTGATGTGAGCGGTAAGCTGATCCCCGTTCATCCCCCACACGGAATAATCCGTGATGATCACGTCGAAATGATGTTGTTCCAGCAGCGCCAGCGCCTCTTCGCCACTGGCCACCGTGTGGACTTCGTGTCCGTCAATTCCGAGCAGCAATTTGATAGCTTTGCAAACACCCGGTTCATCATCCACCACTAATATCTGATACCGATGATGACTTTGCGAATGCAGTCGGCCGGCAGCCGCGAGCCCATCATCCGGCCAGGCAGTCCGAAACGGCACTTGATCACGGCGGCAGATATCTTCGCGGAACTGAACCAAGTCGCTCGGGAGCTCCTGCGCGTCCGCCGGCGGAGGGGAAGGACTGATCGCCGCTTTTTGTGGGCGGCTCAACGGCGGTGCTGGCACAGTGCCGAGGATCATGGCCGCAGTGGCAGCTGGTCGGACGGTGAACACAGTCTTGTGCAGAGGCATATGGATGGTTTAGCAGGCTGACTTGGCTGAACCGGGCACGCAGCTGGCGGCCCGCGGCCCGGCAATCCGCAATGCACTTCGATTCGTGCAAGCCATGACGAATTGCCGGGCGGCTTCCCGGTCCCGTCTCAGCACCCCTGCCCCCCGCTTCCTTGTCTTCGCCTCGGTGGCGAAGAAATCCATCCGTGCCAAAGCCGCCGTCGTTTTAAGACGCGACATTATTTCTTGAGCAGCTTCTGACGACTGGCGGCCTGAATCCACCACGGCGACCAGCACTCCGGCTGGCGTTTTCCGGAGATTCAGCCATTGCTTCATCCACTGCGCGACCGCCACGGGCAATTCGCTCTCAGCGCGGGCGGCAACGATGATCATGTCGGCTGTGGCCGCCTCGCGGCTCGCGAGTTCGCGCAGGGAAGCGATGGCAAGCACTTCGAAATTCCACCAGCGATAGATCAACCGCTCCTGGTCCTTGAGATTCTGCTCAACCAGCTCCAGGACTTCACACGCCGGCGCGGCGGTGCCGGAATCTTCACAGGCAATCACCACGCTAAAGCCCGGATCCGTCGCCGGCACCGGTTGCTGAGGAAAGCTTGATCGTAAATCCACGCGGGCCACAATAGGCACGATACTCGGACCCGTCCATTGGTTGAAACACACGACGGGGCATCCAAATTGATTTATTGGAACTAAAGAATAGCCTAGTCAGAGCGGGCTGAACCGGGGCCAGCCCGCCGGCCGGTCGGCGGGAACCGGTGATCGGCTCACTCCGACTGCACCGCGAATCGGATCAGCTCGCCCGTGGTCTTGAGGTTGAGTTTCCGGCGCGTATTCGCCGTGTGAACCGCCACGGTTTTCGGACTGAGGTGCAGTTGGTGGGCGATCTCCTTGGGCGCCTTGCCTGCGCCGACTAATTGGAAGATCTCGAATTCGCGATCGGTGAGAATTTCCATGGGCGAATGCCGGTCCTGGGGTCTTCCGGAAAAACGTCGCAGGAGATGTTCGGACATTTCCTTGCTCACATACACCCGGTTATCCAGCACCGACCGGATGGCCTGGACCAGTTCTTCGGGCGGCCGTTGCTTGGTGATATAGCCGTGGGCCCCGGCCCGCAGCATCCGTTCGGCATAGAGGGATTCGTCGTGCATGGAGATGGCGAGGATGGCCAGCCCGGGATGCATCACCTTGAGGTCTTTCACCAGTTCCAAACCGCTTTTTCCCGGCAAGGTGACGTCCACCAGCACCAAATCCGGGGCCAGTTTTGGCACGGCATCCACCGCCTGATGGGCCGTTTCCACCTCCCCACAGACGATCAAGTCTGGCTCGCGGTTGATGACGCCACGCAAGCCTTCGCGCATCATGGGATGGTCGTCCACGATCAGGATTTTTTTCTGCACCACGGTTTTCGGCAGGACCAGTTTGGGTTTAACCATATCAATCCTTTCGCGTTCGCTTTTTCGGTTTGGGTTCGGGCGGCGGCGGCAAGCTGCGGGCACCGGTCAAAGGCACCGTGCAGACGATGGTGGTGCCGCCAGCGGGTCGTATTTGGATGGCCAGTGATCCGCCGATCATGCCGGCGCGGTAGCGCAAGATGCGCAGGCCCATCCCGGTCTTCTTCCACCGACGCGCCGGCCGGCCATCGCCATCATCCTTGATCGCGAGCACAATCCGACCGCGTGTCTCCGTCAGGCCAATGCTAATGCGTCTCGGCTGGGCATGTTTGATGGCGTTGGTGACGGCTTCCTGCGCGATCCGGAACAAATGCGTCGCCACCAATTGACTTTGAATCAAGACCGGCCGTTGACACGTGAAACGGCAGTCCACATGAAATAATTCTTTGGTCCGTTCCGCCAGGGTTTGGAGGGCCACCATCAATCCGTTCGGCTCGGCTGCCACCGGATGCAACCCCCGGGCCAGGTTCCGCGTCTGCTGAATGGCTTCGTTGATCACCTCCTGAACCCGGGCCATTCGCCGGCTCTCCGGGCGGGCTTGGGCCGCCAGATCCTGCCGCAATATGCCCGTCAAGTAGGCCGCTCCCACCAATAATTGTCCCAGCCCATCGTGCAGGTCGCGCGCCATGCGGAGGCGTTCCTGCTCGCCAACCTGCAGGATTTCCTTTTCCAACTCGATGCGATCGGTGATGTCGCGCAAGAAAACGGACCCATACTGGAACTGGCCTTCGCGCCAGAAGGCGACGGCATCCACCAACACATGGCGGGTCTGGCCGTTCTGGCAACGCCGGGCCATCGGGAAATTGTTGATCGTCTCCTTGGCCGCCAGTCGTTTTAATAGCTCGTGGCCTTCGGCTGGTTCGACGCAGAATTCGAGGAAGGACTTGCCGAGATAGTTCTCCGGCGAGTAACCCAGCAGATCCAGTTGGGCCAGATTCGCCCGCAAAATGGTGCCGCTCGCCGACAACCAGACGACGCCGATGGGCGCCTGGTTAAAGAAGATCGAGAGATCCTGCTCGCTCCGACGCAACTCTGCCTCCGCCTGTTTGCGGGCGGCCTGACCCGCCATGGCGGTGAGGGCAAAGGACAGCTCTTCGCTCACCTGGGTCAACAGGCTCAGTTCGTTTTCATCAAAGAAACCGGGGTTGGCGGCATAGACCGCAAACGCGCCGACCACTTGGCCCTCCGTGCGAATGGGAAACGCCACGAGGTTGTTTAAGCCGAATTCCCGCAGCCGTTCCTGCCACGGTTTCATGTGGGAACTGAGCTGGACGTCCTCGATCACCACCACCCGGTTTTCCCGGATGGCGGTGCCCACGGCACCCCGTCCTTCCGGTTCATCGCGGGCCACAATACAGATGCCTTTGAGGTAGCGGATCGCGCCCGCCTGCGCCACGGGCTGCACGGCACCAGCCGGTGTGACCATACCGATCCAAGCCAGTTTGAAACCGCCCGGCTCGACCGCCACCCGGCAGACTTCGTTCAGCAGCGCGTCCTGGTCAGCGAGGTGAACAATCGCATGATCCACCCCCATCAGCAGCGACTTCACATGATCGAGGCGGGCAATCCGCGCTTCCGCCAGCTTGCGTTCGGTGATGACAGTGACGATGCCGATGATGCCGGTAATGTCGCCGTGCTCATTCCGCAGCGGCGAGTTGGTGTCGGCGACCCAGCCGGAGTTTCCATTGCGGGTTGCGGGAAAACAAAACTCCAACGTCTCGGCACTCTTTCCGGCCAAGACGGATTCCAACTGTGCCAGCACCCCGGTCGTCTGCAGGAAGGGGAAAATCTCCAGCGGATGTTTGCCCAGCACCTCGGCGGCGGAGATGCCGGTCAACTGCTCCATGAATGGGTTCCAGACCTGATACTTCAAGTCGCGGCCGTAAACGATGATGCCCTCCTTGGCGCCGGCGATGATCTGCTGATTGAACTGGCTGACATTGAACAAATCAATTTCCGCTTGTTTGCGCTCGCTGATGTCTTCATGCGCCACCACCACCCGCCGCCTGCCCTGCTCGGAAAACGGGGTCGCGCGCATGGAGAACCACCGCTGCTCAGTCGGCGAATGGCACGGGTATTCGCAGCGAAAGTCCCGCCGGCGACCTGCGAGCATTTCGCGCAAAGCTTCAATCAGGTTGGCCACGTCGGGATCATTCTGCGCGCTGGCGGCGCAAGCGGTCAGGTAGTTGGTGCCTTCGCACACGGCTTCCATGACTGCGCCGTTGCAGGCCGCAAAATCCCGCCACTGCTCATTCACAGACAGAATCAGCCCGGCTTCATCCAGAATCGCAATGCTCGCCGCCAGGCTGTCCACCACCGACTGGGCGAACTGCTGGTTCTCCCGCAGCGAGCGCTCCAATTGTTTGCGTTCAGAAATATTGGTGAGAGCCAGGCGGCACTGCATCCGGGGCACGGTGACTTCACGCACCGCCTGGAGATGCACGCACAACCGTTGGCCGTGCGCCGCCACCAATTCCAGATCCAGATTCTGGCAGCCATCGGAACTGAAGACCTGGCGGCAAAACAAATAAAACGTGTCCTGCGCTTCGGCCGGCACAAAACGCGTGAACTTCTGCTGGAGCAACCGGCGCGGTTCCTGGCCGAGCAATTCACCGGCGTTGACATTCGCTTCCAAAATCTCGTTGTGCGGATTGATCGTCAGATAGGCTGCGGGCGAAAAATCGTAGAGGTCAGCGTAGCGGTTCCGCGCCTCCTCCAGTTCCAATTGTTTCCGGCGCAGTTCGTCGTTCTGCATCTCCAGCTCGATCTGATGCACCTGCAAATCATGCACCAGCTTTTGCCCTTCGGCTGGGGATAATTCCACCACTTCCCGCTGCGTCGTGCCCACCAATTGTTCGGCGCGCGCCCGCAAGCTGGCGGAAATCGAGGCAGGTTGGCGGCGGGCTTTCATGCGGTGGCTTTCTTACGTGTTCGGTTCGTGGTGGTCGCCGCCGCTTCTCGGACGGTCACGTCTTCGAACGCCAGCAAAATCATCCCGGCCGCGCCCGGCTCTCGCCGGAGTTGTCGTGCATTCAGGAGCAGTGTCTTGCGGCCGAGGCCGGGGAAATCCTGCTCCACCTTGAAATCTTCGAACGTGTGGTTGCGGGGCAAGACCTCTTCGAGCAATTGGCGCAGGGCCGGCAAATTCCACTGGCCCGCGCCAAGTTCGTAAATCAACCGGTGTTCCACCGCGCGGGCGGAAGTTTTAAAAACCTCAAGAAATGCGCGGTTGGCGGACACGATGCACAGCTTGTCATCGAGCACCAGCAACGGTTTGCGGACGGTGGCCACAATGCTCTCGGCATCGGCGCGAGCTTGCTGCGCGGCCCGCTCGGCGTGCTTGAGGCCATTGATGTCCACGAACGTCACCACCAAGCCTTGAATGACATTTTCCGTGGTCCGGTAGGGATGAATGCGCACCTGCCGCCACTCGCCATCCTTGGTTTGCACTTCCTTCTGCTTGGAACCCAGCTTCTGCAACACCTCGGCGGCATCGGCCTGCAGCTGGTCGTATTGCAGATTGGACGCGAGGTCGCCAATGGGCCGGCCCACGTCCGAAGGGATGAGTTTGACGAGCTTGGTGGCCTCGGCCGTGAAGCGCTTGATGTGCAGCTGCTCGTCCAGAAAAATGGTGGCGATGGCCGTGCTGTTCAGTAAATTCTGCATGTCGTCATTGGCCAGGGCGAGGTCATCGAGCCTGCCCTGAAGCTGGGCGTTGACCGTCTGCAGCTCCTCGTTGAGCGACTGCATTTCCTCCTTGGAAGTTTCCAATTCCTCGTTGGCGCTCTGCAATTCCTCGTTGGTGGATTGCAGCTCTTCATTGGTGGATTTCAATTCTTCGTTCGTGGTTTGCAGTTCCTCCACCGTGCCCTGCAACGTTTCCCGGGTGTAGTGCAGTTCGCGCTCCAATTCGGGGACGCGGGCCGGCAGCGAAGCATCTTGGGCAGGCCGCGTCGGTTTGCGCGCGGACGCCGGCAGCTTCACGAACGGTTCAAGAGCAAACGTCACGAGCAACAAGTCCCGCACCGATTCCGGTTCGGCCAGCTTCACGACCGTCAGCCGCACGGACGAAAAACTGCCGTTGGTTTTCACCCGCACGCCGGCGTGGACAACCTCGCCTTTTTGGGTTGCGGCCCGGCGCAGCGCCGCCGGCAGTTCGATGCGCAAGCCCTCGCGCGCCATCTCCAGAATGTTCAAGCGCGGCTGGCCGGTGGCCGGTTCCAGGTAGTCGCCCGTGCGCCCGTGAATGTAGAGGATGTCGCCGCGATCATTGACGATGACGCTGGCCGGCGCGTAGCGCGCCAGCAGCATCTTCTCAATCAGGGCTGAGAGCAGTTGGTTGCGCGTGCGCTCCACCATGTCGGTGTGCCCGCCCGTGCCCGCCTCGCCCCGGGTGGCGGCCGGCGCGAATTCAGTGGGCAGGCTGCGGCCCGCGCCCGCGTCTTTGCGGGAAAATATTTTCCATTTTTTATCCATAATGACAAAGTGGTCGCTCATCCCGGTGACGCTTTCAGAGGATCCGAGAAAGAGCGTCCCGCCCGCCTTCAGCGCATAATGGAAAAGCGCGAGCAGCCGTTCCTGCGCGGCGGGTTTCACATAGATGAGCAGGTTGCGACACGCGATCAGGTCCAGCTTGGTGAACGGCGGGTCTTTCAAAACATTCTGCGGCGCGAAGATGACCATTTCCCGGATCTCCTGCTTGATGCGATAGCCGCCGTCGCCCTTGATGAAAAAGCGCGCGCGTCGCTCCGAGCGCACATCGCGCGCCACGCCCTCGGGATAAAAGCCGCGGCGCGCCACCTCGATGGCTTCGTGGTCCAGATCCGTGCCGAAAATCTGCACGGGGATTGGTTGGTTCAGCTTGTCCATGCCCTCCCGCAATAGCATCGCCAGCGAATACGCCTCCTCACCGGTCGAACAACCGGCCACCCACAAGCGCAGCGGATCCGTCGCCGGCCGCGCCGCCAATAATTGAGGCACAACGGTTTTGGCCAGCGACGCAAAGGCATCCGGGTCGCGGAAAAAATTGGTCACCCCGATGAGCAGTTCCTGAAACAGCAGATCCAGTTCGTGCGGATTCTCGTGCAGCAGACGGAGGTATTGCTCCGGCCCCTTGAGCTGATACACGTTAATGCGCCGTTCGATGCGTCGGCGAAGCGTGTTGCCTTTATAGACGGAGAAATCATGGCCGGCCCGCGCGCGCAAGCACACGAGGATCTTTTGGATCGGCTCCGGCAGCGAATCTTCGCCCGGCTCAAGTTCCACGGCAGCCAGATACGGCCCCTCCGTATAGGCAACCAGGCGTTGCGGCAACTGCTCCACCGGCAAAATGTAATCCACCAGGCCCGAGCCGATGGCGCTGGCAGGCATCCCGGAATACATCGCCGAGTCCGGTTCCTGGGCCATCGTCATGCCGGCCGCACCCTTGATCGCTTTCAATCCCAGCGTGCCATCCGTGCCGGTGCCAGAGAGCACAATCCCGATGGCCTTCTCCTTCTGATCCTCGGCGAGCGAGCGGAAAAAATAATCAATCGGCAGCCGCAACAACCCGGGTTCGTCCGGCTCCATCAGGTGCAGCGTGCCGTGGAGGATGGCGAGATAGCCTTCGGGCAGCGACATGTAAACGGTGTTCGGCGCGACCACCAAGCCATCCGCCGCCTGCCGCACCGGCATGCGCGTGCATTTGCCCAAGAGTTCCGGCAGCAGGCTGACATGGCCGGGGTGAAGGTGCGTGACGACGATGAAGGCGATGCCAGCGTCGGGTGGAACGTGGGCCAGAAATTTCTCCAGCGCCTCCAAACCACCGGCGGACGCGCCCAAACCAACAATGGGGAACGCTTTGAGTTCTGCCGCCGGACGCGGGCTAAAAACGGGACTCGGTGATAATTTCACCCGAATCGGGATCCCGGATTTTTTCTTTCGAACAGTTGTTTTCATTCGAGATGCCACTTTCCATTGTTGGCCTTAACCACATTGACCACGGAAAACCTTTTCGAACAATACCTGCCTATCATAGCCAGTTCAGACGCACGTGGCAAACAGAAAGGCGGAACAAAAATGCGGAACCGCCGGCGACGGAATGTAAACCAATCAGATTGGCGCCAGGTTTGCATGGTTGAGGTGCGGCTCGAAACTGGGCTTTGGCCGCAAACCCATGCGTTCTGATTGGGCGACGGATAATGTATCAGTCCCTTCTTGCCAGTTCCTCACGACCTCAACCTGATCGAGTGTGAGGCGAAGCACCCTTCCCGCAAGACTTCAAGCTTAGCAATTTGGAACTTCGAGCGATAGCGTCTTGCGTTCTTGCCACCCCGTCCAGCGCGTCGTGTCGGCATCCGTTAATTTATGCGCCGGTGCCGAATTCAAAGGACTCAAGAAACAAGCAAACCTATCGTATTCCTCATCGGTATGGACGATTGATGGCGCGTGACACACACTTTAGCTTATTGGCAAATTATGAACCTAAAAGCGCTGTCCAAAACTTTTGGTAATTTGATTCCGCTTTTGTCTCTGGCTGGCTGGCTGATTTTCGCCACCGAAAGCAGGGCGCAAACAAATCAAGCTCCCAACATCATTGTCATTTTGGCGGACGACATGGGCTTCTCCGACCTCGGCTGTTTCGGTTCCGAAATTTCCACGCCGAATCTGGATCACATGGCAGCGGGCGGTCTGCGGTTGAATCAGTTTTACACCACGCCGCGCTGCTGTCCTTCCCGCGCGGCGCTGCTCACGGGTGTTTATCCCCAACAGGCGGGCATCGGCAACATGATGGAAGATCGCGGGCTGCCGGGCTATCGCGGCGAGTTGAGCACCAATTGCCTCACGATTGCAGAAGAATTGCGCCGCGCAAATTACCACACCGCGATGGTTGGAAAATGGCATGAAAGCCACATTCATTTCGACGGCAAACGACAGTTGAACGGCGAATCTGAAGTGCCTTTCTGGGACAACAAGAACGGCTGGCCGATGCAGCGCGGGTTTGAAGAATACTTCGGCACCATTCACGGCGTGAACAGTTATTACGATCCGTTTTCGTTGGTGAACGGCAACGCGCCGATTCGCGCCGAGGGCACGAATTTTTATTACACCGACGTGCTGACGAAACACGCCGTCGCGGAGATCGAAAAACTTGGGGGTAGAGACAAACCGTTTTTTCTTTATGTCGCCTACACTGCGCCGCACTGGCCATTGCAGGCACCCGAACCGGACATCGCAAAATATCGCGAGCGCTATCTCGCGGGCTGGGAGACGATCCGCTCGAACCGTTATCAAAAACAAATTCAGCTTGGGGTGATTGATAAATCCTGGCCGCTGTCGCCGCGCGATTCGCGCGTCTCCGCATGGAATAATCTCGAAGATAAAAAGTGGGAAGCCAACCGCATGGCGACCTACGCCGCGATGATCGAGCATCTGGATACCGGCGTCGGAAAAATCTTTCAGGCGTTGCAGAAGAAAAATATCGAGACGAACACGCTCGTGATTTTCTTTTCCGACAATGGCGGTTGCGCTGAAGTCATTCAACCTGCCTGGTATGACATTCCCAGCCGCACGCGTGACGGACGATCCGTGGCGGTGGGTAATAGCGACCACACCGTCTTCGCCGGACCGGACAACGTCTGGCAAAGTTACGGCATTCCGTGGGCGAACGTCAGCGACACGCCGTTTGTTCTCTACAAACATTTCACGCACGAAGGGGGAATCGCGTCGCCATTCATCGCGCACTGGCCGGCGGTGATCAAAACCGGTGGAAAAATTTCAAGTGAGATCGGGCATGTCACAGACATCATGGCCACGGCCGTTGACATTGCCGGTGCGAAACATCCGGCCAGCCTTGACGGCAACGCGATCTTGCCCCTCGAAGGCACGAGCCTCTTGCCGATTTTGGCGGGCAAAACCCGCGCGCATCCGTCGCCGATTTTTTGGGAGCACGAAGGCAATCGCGCCGTGCGGCTCGATAAATGGAAACTCGTCGCGAACGCTGGTCGCACGTGGGAGCTTTACGACGTCGAGGCAGACCGCACGGAGCAGAAAAACCTCGCGGCTGCAACTCCCGACAAGGTGAAAGAACTTTCCAGCTTGTATGACGCGTGGGCCAAACGCTGCAATGTCGTGCCACCGGACGAACTTCCGCGCGAGAAACGAATTGTGCCGGCAGGAATTTCTCAGGCATCTGGAAAAAACACACAGTCTGACGATTGATTTGTTGCGGCGGTCATGGTGCAATGGCGCTGAAATTTTCCCGAACCCATGAGCATCACCGTTGGCATTGTTGAAGACGACGCCGTTCTCCGCAAATCGCTGTCGCGGCTAGTCGGCGACACGCGTGGGATGCAGTGTCTGGCCGCGTGTGCGTCTGGCGAAGAGGCGCTGCAAAAACTTCCGCCGCTGAAGCCGCAGGTCGTGCTGATGGATTTGAATCTGCCGCAGATGCCCGGCACCGAATGCATCCGTAAGCTGAAGGAACAGCTCCCGGCCACCGTTGTCATCGTGCTTACAGTTTATGAGGACAGCGAACACATCTTTCGCGCGCTCAAGGCCGGCGCGAGCGGCTATCTGCTGAAACGCTCAGAACCGGATGAAGTGCTGGACGCCATCCGGAATGCTCGCGATGGCGGCGCACCGATGAGCAGCCAGGTCGCGCACCGCGTGGTCAGCTCCTTTCATGCGCCCGCCACGGCAGACTTTGACACCACCGCGCTGACGGAGCGCGAAAAGGAGATTTTAATTTTTCTCTCGAAGGGTTTTGCGAACAAGGAACTGGCCGACAAATTGCAGATCAGTGTGCCGACGGTGCGCACGCACCTGCGCCATATTTATGAAAAACTCCACGTTCGCTCGCGCTCGGAAGCAATTGTGAAGTATTTGAAGTAACGCGCAGTTTAATCTTCAGCCGTGCCACCGCGCCGATTGGCCGGATTATTGGTAGGATTAAAATCAGGATTCGGCATCGGGAGCTGGGCTTTGATCGTTGCTAGATAGTTCGTCAGTTGTTGTCTGAGATTGTTAGCCCGCGCGATTTCGTTCTTGGCGAGATCTTTCGACTCTCCTAAATCCTGATCAAGATGAAACAACTGCACAGTGTCGGTCTCCCACCAATAGTGAAGTTTCCAACCATCGGCAAGAATCGTGGAATCAGGCGTGCTGTGTTTGCCGTGCTGATAATGCGGCCAGTGAAACACGAGAAAATTTTCCGGCCGCGAAACGGACGTTTTGCCGTCGCCGAGCAAAGTGGATTTCAGCGAACCGCCCTCAACCTTTTCCGGCCATTTTGAAATTCCAGCAAGGTCGCAAATCGTCGGCAAAATATCATAACCCACCACCGGCGTGCGGCTCACAGCGCCCGTTTTTATTCCGGGACCAACCACCATGAACGGCACGCGGATGCCGCCTTCCCATACGGAAGCCTTCCAGCCATGCACGGGTCCGTTGATATTTCCCGGATCATCGGTGGGAATGCTGCCGTTGTCGGCTGTGTAGATGATGTAGGTGCTCGTCGCAATGCCGGCGGCGGCAACGGCGTCGAGCAATTGCCCGATACCCGCATCAAGATCGGCGAGCATTGCGCCATAATGAACATTGTCGTGCCGTGCTCCTTTCGGCGCGTTCCGAAATTTTTCCCGCGTGCTTGCCAACGACTGGTTCGCCTCGTGCGTGGCGTAATGCGACACCTGCAGATAAAACGGGTGACCCGCTTTGGCCTGCTCTTGCATGAAGGCAATCGCTCGCCGCGTGACGCTGAAAATTTTCTTGGGATCATCCGGCAGATTTGCCGGAACGCTGCCAGCGCGATTCATGGTTGGCCCATCTGATTCGTCATAGCCGAAATTTTGCGGCCCGCCGCCGGCGAGATGCCATTTACCGAAATGCGCCGCGCGATAATCGGGATTGAATCGTTTCAGCAGTTGCGGAACCGTCGCGTCGTCTTTGCCGAGCGCAGAAAGATGATGCGGCGGATTCAATTTATTACCTTCATACATCGGCCCGGAATTGCGTTCGATGATGTCCGTGATGTGCAGCGCGGCGGGCGAACGTCCCGTCTGCAACGCCGCGCGGCTTGGCGAACAGTTACAATGCGACGCATACGCCTGCGAAAATCTCATTCCCTGCGCCGCGAGGCGCTCGATGTTCGGGGTCTTAAAAAAATCGCTTTTCGATTCCGGCACGAGCGGATCCATCATCACCGAAGTCGTGCCCCAGCCTTGGTCATCGGTGAGGATGACGATGAAGTTTGGCGGCGTGGCGGCAGCCAAGTGTAAAGCGGTCAGGAGCAGCGCGAAAACAATTGCGTTTTGTTTCATGGCTTGAGAACGATCCAATCTTTGGGTGGCTTGAAACCATCGCGCCCCTCGGCGTAGGCGGCAACTCCGGTTTTCTGCCAGGTGCCGAACTCGCGCAACCGCTGGTGCAAATCAGCGACACGTTCAGGAAATTTTGCGGCGAGGTCGTTCGCTTCGATGGGATCGGCGGCGAGATCGTAAAGTTCCAGCGCGGGCGGCACGGCGGGTTTTTCCGCAAAAAAATCGCCGCGCGCCACCAGTTTCCACTGGCCCAAGTGGACGGAGGCGTGCGCTTCATCATCCTGATGAATATAGGAAAACCACGCGCGCTCCGGCAGTTTGGTTTCGCCGCGCAACGCGGGCAGAAAATTCACGCCGTCGAGATTCGTGGGCGAAGTTCCCCCGGCCACTGCAACCAAGGTCGGCAGGACGTCAATGTAACCGATACGTTCGCCAAATTTTTTTCCGCCGGTCAATCCTCCCGCCGGCCAGCGGATGGCGGCGCAGACGCGCGTGCCACCTTCATAGACGGAAAGTTTCGCGCCGCGATACGCGCCGTTGCTACTGCCTGCTTTGGGGACGCCGCCGTTGTCGCTGGCGAACAAAACGATCGTGTTGCTCGCGTCCGAACGCGCTTCGACGGTGGCGAGAATTTTTCCGATGGCCTGATCCATCGAATCCACCATGGCAGCGTAGGTGCGCCTATCGAGATTTTTGAATTGAGAATATTTTTTCAAATCGCTTTCCTTCGCCTGAAATGGTTCGTGAGGCGCATTGAAGGGGACATAAAGAAACCACGGTTTGCCGGCGGGCGACTGTTCGATGAAGCGAACGGATTCCGCGCCGATGAGATCGGTGGAATAACCGTCCTCGTGAATGGTGAGCGCGTCGTGGTGCCAGTCACATTCGCCGTCTCGCTCGTGGGTGAAATAGTCAATCGCGCCGTTGTAACAGCCGACAAAACTCGTGAACCCATGCGCCAGCGGGAGAAATTCCTGACGCGCGTGGCCGAGATGCCATTTGCCGATGATGCCGCGACGTTCGTAATCAAGTGGTGCCAGCAACGACGCGATGGTTTTTTCTTCAGCGGGCAGGCCCCACGTGGACCACGGCGGAATGACCGCGCGCATGATGCCGAAGCGGCCCGGCCAGCGACCTGTCAGCAATCCCGCGCGCGTCGGCGAGCACATCGGACACACGCGAAAGTCTGTGAGGTTGATGCCCGTGGCGGCGAGGTGATCAATGTTCGGCGTGGAAATAACTTTGCCGCCATTAAAACCTACATCGGCGTAGCCGAGATCATCCGCCAATAGAATCAGGATGTTCGGCTTCGGAGAAGCCGCGTGAGCCGCGCTGGCGAGCAGCGTCAGCCACATTAACGCAATAAACAAAAAAAACCTCATGCAATTTACGCCTGAAAAGCCACTTCAATTTTCGTCATGTTCGTAATGCGCGATTAATCTTTGTCTGTATCACTCGGCGCGGCCGATTTGTTTGACGGCGGATCGCTCAACAACGTCGGCGGGCCATAAACTTTTTGCTGATCGCCCTGTTCCTTCATCCAGCCTTCCACTAGCCCGCGCATTTTTTTAAGAACTTCACCATTGGCGGCGTCGCCCGCCACGTTATTCTTTTCCCACGGATCTTTTTCCAGATCGTAAAGTTCCTCGCGCGGACGTTCCTGATAGCGATGCACTTTGTCCGCAGCATCGGCGTTGTTGGCGGCTTTGGTCACCCATGAACGCCAGTAGTTGCCGTCCTCGCCCGCAACTTCCGTGACATGGCTGGTGAACCGGAATTCGGGATGCAGGTTCAAAATATATTTCCACTTCTCGTCGCGCACACAGCGGGAAGGATAGACGTTCATCTTGCCGTCGCCGCTGTGCGTGGCAAAAATCACGCCGCGAAAATGATTCGTCTGGCCGAGCAAAATTTTATTCATCGAATGGCCGTCGAGATTTTCCGGCGCCTGGCCGCCCGCCACATCCACCAACGTCGGTAGCACATCCACGAGCGAGACCATCGCTGGCGTGCGCGTGTTTGGCGCGATGTGGCCGGGCCAGACCGCGATCATCGGCGTGCGGATGCCGTCGTCGTAGAGACACCATTTGCCGAATGGCCATTGCGCGCCTTGATCCGCAAAATGCAGGAAGAAAAAGTTGGTGCCAAATTTATCCTGCGCCGCCGTGTAAATCATTCCAAGTTCCGCATCCATGCGGCCGATCGCCGCATAATATTTTCCGCGAAAGCGCCGTGTGGCCGGAGTCTCGACGTGATTTTCCGGCACGGTCAAATCCTCCGGCTTGTGTCCCTCCGGCGTCTGCGGCCAGGGAACGTGCGGCCAGTTGCTGCCGATGAAGATTGCGAGCGGCTTGTCGCTCTTGCGGTTTCGCAGCCACTCCAGTGCCGCCGGAATCGCGATGTCCTCGTGGTAATTGTTGTGCTCCGCGAGATCAAATCCGTAATGCTGCGTCTGGTTGTAATGTCCGACTTTGCCGAACGCGACGACTTCATAGCCGAGTTCCTGCAAGTAAGCCGGAAGCTTTTTAATCTCCGCGCGCGGCTCGCTGTGATTCGGCTCCGCACCGTTGCGGGCGGGCATCAGGCCCGTGAGCATCGCGCCGCGACTCGGCGCGCACGACGGCGACGGGGCAAACGCGCGTTCAAACGTCAACCCCGCCGCCGCGAGTTTGTCCATGTGCGGCGTGGCCATGTCCTTCGATCCGTAAACTGAACTGTCGCGCAACGTGTGATCATCTGAAATAAATACGACGATGTTCGGCGGCTTGGCAGCAAAGGCTGCGAACCCAATCATCGCCACAGTGACCAGGAGAAACTTTTTGGAAACCGTTGAATGGTTTGTCATAGAAAATGAATTTTATTCTTTGGAAGCAGCGGCACCGGCTTTGAGTTTGGCGTGATCCACCACGCCGCAACGCACCGCCCAAGCGTCGTATTTAGCTTTCAGTTCGCGGACTATTTCCGGTTTCTCACCGGCCAAATCATTTGATTCCGTGCGATCGGCTTCGAGGTTGAACAACTCCCACTCGCTAGCGGCGGCGGCTTCCACCAGTTTCCATTTGCCGTCGCGGATGGCGCGAAAGCCTTCGTGCTCCCAACAGAAAGTGCGGTTCGCATTGCCGGCATTGCCTTGCAGCATCGGCAAAATATTTTGGCCTTCGAGTTTATTCGTTTCGCTTTTTACGCCAGCCAGGTTCAAGAACGTCGGCAGCAAATCAATCACGTGGGCCGGCTCGCGAACTAATTTTCCCTGGTGCGTTTTGGAAATTCCCGCCGGCCAGCAAACGACGAATGGCGCGCTGATACCGCCTTCGTAAGCCGTCACTTTATGCCGTCGCCACGGTGTATTGCTAACGGTCGCCCACGGACGCGCGTAGCCACGAAACGAATCGCGGTCGCCAATCGGCACGGATTTGTCGCCGCTGTTTGGGTCTTCCGCCGCGCCACCGTTGTCCGAGAGAAAAATGACAATCGTGTTTTCCTCCGCGCCGAGCTTTTTGATTTCGTCCAGCACGCGACCGATGCTGCGGTCCAAGTGCTCGGTCTGCGCGGCGTAAACTTCCATGCGCCGTTCCCATTCGCGTTTGCGGTCGTCGGGAAGTTCGTTCCATGCCTTTGCATTTCCGCGATCCATTGGCGACATGACTTGATTCGTTGGCACGATGCCGAGCGAAATCATTTTCTTCAACCGCGCCTCGCGAATCGCCTGCCAGCCCGCGTCGTAACTGCCGTGATACTTTTCAATTTCCGCCTCGGGCGCTTGCAACGGCCAATGTGACGCATTGAAAGGGAGGTAGAGAAAAAATGGTTTCGCATTAGTGCCGCGAACTTGTTCCAAAAATTCAATCGCGTGATCGGCAAACGCGTCGGTCGAATAAAATCCGTCGTGCGGCGGGACAAACGTTTGGTCATCAAGCGCCATGCGGGCGCGGGCACCATCCTTCGAATCACCGCCAAAATAATTCATCGCGCCATCAATCTGCACGAATGACCGATCGAAGCCGCGATGCACCGGCCATTCTTCGGGCCGCTTGCCGAGATGCCATTTGCCGCACATCATCGTGTGATAGCCGGCGGCGCGCAACGCTTCGGCCATCGTCGGCGTATTGGTGGAAAGATGATCCTGATAGGCGGGGCTGTTCGCGGCGTTGCGCGCCGGAGCGGCGTATTCATCAATCATGTCGCCGATGCCGACTTGATGCGGATATTTTCCCGTGAGCAACGCCGCGCGCGTGGGACAGCAGCGCGCTTGATTGTAAAACTGCGTGAGCCGAACTCCGGTTTGCGCCAGGCGGTCAATGTTCGGCGTGGAAATGTCCGAACCAAAACAGCCAACGTCCGAGTAGCCCAGATCATCCGCGAGAATGAGCACGATGTTCGGGCGCGTCTCCGCCGCCTGCGAAATAATTCCGGCACACACCATTCCCGCCGCGAGAAAAGTTTTTAGCCGGAAATTGAAATTGAATTCCATTTTATTTTTTAGAAAAAACGCGCAGCCCGCATCGAGCTGCGCGTTTGAAATAGACTAATTTCATTGCGTCAAAGTTACGGATAAACCAGACGGAAAAACACCGTTGGATTGCCTGCGCTCACGGGAACGCTGATGTTTGTGATGCTCGTCGTGGGACTCGGCCAATCGGTCCACGTCGTGCCGAGACCCGTTGACAGCGAATTGGTTTGCACCTGCAAGCGCCAACCTTTCGTTAGCCAGCTCAAGTTCAGATTGCTGCCGCTAGAAACGACGGTGATGGGTTCGGCATTCGTCGGCCCAACCGGCGTCACGGTCAGCACCGAGATACTGCCGTCCACCGCCAGGTTGTTGGTCCAAGTTGCCCCGCCACCGGTGATGCTCATCGTGCTGCCGCCAACAACCGGCTGACTGAATAGCGTGAATTTATCGCCGACAGTAAGCGTCGGTCCGAGATTTGAAACGAGGATTGAACCGCTGCCCGTGCGGCTCAACGCGCCGGAAACCACGGTCATGTCATTGGATTGGGCGAGGGATTTATTTACGTCAATCAGGAGATTGCCGGCAAAAGCAAGATCACCATTCACGGTGAGCGTTCCGAGTGTGTCACCTGGAGATAGCGGGCCGTTGGCTTGAACATTTCCTGTGACAGAACCAGAACCACTGAATGTTTGCGATGCGTTCGCCGTCCAGGTTCCAAGACTGGAAACATCCAACGTCGCACCGGACTGAATTGTGATTTTCTGCGAACCACCAAGCGCACTGCTGGCGGCCAGTTGCAAGGTGCCGTTGGTCATCGTGGTGAGCCCGGTGTAAGTGTTGTTGCCGGCCAAACGAATGACGCTGGCACTGCCACTGAACTGAACACTCCCGGTCCCGACAATCGGACCGTCCAAATACAACAGCGTCGGACCCGTTGTGCCAACCCACGTCACGATGTTGATCGAGTTACTGGCTCCGTTGACGGTGATCTGGCCGCCAAAATTATTGATGTCGCCGAGGGCGCCTGTGCCTTGCAAATTTCCATTGTTCAGCACGAGCTTGTTCGTCGGTTCGGGCAAAGCGGAATTGACGCTAAACAGAGCGAGCGTCGCTCCCGATTGCACGCTGATCGTGTTCGTCGGATTTCCCAACGCGGCGCGGCGTTGGAATGAGAGCGTTCCCTGCTGCACATCAATGTCGCCAATATCCGTGAACCAAACATTGGTCAGACCGGCGACGACTTGGCCACCATTCAGGTTCAGCGAACCAACACCCGTTTTGACAAGTTTGAAACCATTTCCCACCAGGCCCAAATCAGCATCGGCAGCCGTGCGAATACCGATCGTCCCGCTCGTGCCAATGGTCGTGTTGCCGGTCATGGTGACGTTGCGAAGTGCGTCGTTCTGGTCCGCACCAGAATTATTGAGGGCACCGGCGCCAGCGAATCCGCTGCCTGAAACGGAAATGTTTTCGATGCCGATTCCCTGGCCGTTGATATCGAGCGTTGCACCCGGCTGAACCGTGGTTGAACCGGCAGTAGAACCCAATGCCGAGGCTGTGCCAGCGACCAACGTGCCGGCTTTCACCGTCACCGCGCCAGCAAAACTATTACCCGTGCCGCCGATTGTGGCGACGTTTGTTCCATCTTTCACCAGCGACATCGTGCCGCCCAGCGCACCGGAACCGGTGAACGAGTATGCTTGCGCGAGGTTGCTCACCACCATGGAACTGGGCGTGAGCGTGGTGGTGAGATTAACGGCGAAATTGGTTGCCGAGTCGTCAAAGAGAACATTTGCGTTCTGCGCGTAGGCAACCGGCGTGCCCGACACCGTCCAGTTGGTCGTGGCGATGTCCCAGTTGCCACTGACGTTGCCTTTCCAAATTGTTTTGGCGATGGAACTCACGACCAGGTCAATCGTTTTGTTCGGAACATTGGTGACGATCGCACCCACGGTGCCGAGCGGAACCGAGCCGAGCATCAAGCTGCCCGAACCACTGATTGCGCCGTAGCCAAACAGCGGAAATTGGCCGACGCCAAAAGTGCCGGCGACATTCACCAGCACAGAACCATTCAGCACAAGATTCGTGATGATGCCCGCCGGAACATTAGTCGCGGCGAGTTGCGCTTCGATGGCAGAATTTGCGCCACCGCCCGCGGTCACGCTGGCCACGGCCACAGCAACATTCGAAGATTGTTGGAACGCCAGTGTGGAGTTTGCGTTCACCGTGATCGCACTCAGTGAGGCGAACGCTGTTCCCAAGACGAGTTTGCCGCCGCTTACCACGGTGGCGCCGGTGTAACTGCTGCCGCCAGTCATGGTCAAGGTGCCGCTGCCCATTTTCGTGAGACCACCGGAACCGGAAGCAAGCAGCGCTTGCGGCACGGTCACCGAGAAGTTGGTGGTGTCGATGGTGAGGCCGCCGTTTTCCATGAACGCATTGGTCAGGCCGGAGATGAATCCTGCATCGTTGGCCAAAGCGCGAATGGTGCCGCCGAGGAAATGGGCTTCAGCATTGCCGGGGGACAAACCAAAGAGCGAGCGCGTGACCAGCAACCCGCCGCTGCGGAGATAGAGAATGTCATTCGCACCGGATTGGCCGAGGCTCACCGCACTGCCACCGGCAACCGTGAGCGGAGAATTCAACGTCAAATCGACGGTGCCCGACGCAATGTCCACGATTTGATTCGCGGAATTGTCGCCGCCGGTGAGGCCAACGCGGAAGTTGCCGGTGTTCACACTCGTCGCAATCCGCATCAACCCGTTGTTGGTGACAACGACGTAAAGTGTTGCGCCAGCCGTTAGACTTTGCATGCGCCATCCATCCTGGCAAATCAGCGTTCCTCCATCCACGATCACATTGCCGTTGTTCTGCGAACCGAGGATGGTTTCACGCGAGCTGCCGCAGATGATCATCGCGCCCGGGCCGGTCTTGATGCTGAATCCGCCGTTCGTGATCGAGCCGGAAAAGTTGACATCACTGTTCAGGTTCAATGTTCGTGCCGTGCCAGCGCCCAAATCATATTGGCCGGCAAGCGTCAACGTGCCGGTGTTCGCCATGTCGCCAAGAATCACGCCGGTGTCAGCAGCCTGAATGAAGTTATTGGACAGGGTCCGTGCCGCCGTGCCGTCGCTGGCAATCGTTCCGAGGGTCAACGTCGCCAAGCCGCTGCCGAGCGCTTGGTTGGCCCCCGCGTAAAGTGCGCCGGCATTCAGCGCCGTGCCGCCGGAGTAATCGTTCTGGGTGCCGAACGTCACGGATTGAAATCCGTTTTTCACCACGTTGCCAATGCCTGTAAGTTTGCCGGGTCCGCTGAAGGTATAAGCGGCCCCGTTATTATTTAGCGTCATCGTCACGGGCGATAAAACAGTCGTGAGATTGACGTTAGGATTTGCGGTCAGCGAATCATCGAAGGTAGCGAGATCCCCAAAGCCACCCGGCTGCGAATACGTGGCCGGAAGGCTGCCGTTGCCGAGATCAAACCAATTTGCCGTGGTGGTATTCCAGTTGCCATCAATGACACCCGACCACGCGAGCGATTTTCCCACGCTGCTGACGACCAAGCTCACGGTGCCGCCGCCGGTGGCCAGCGTTGCGGAAACGCCGGGTGGCACGGAGACCAGATGAAAATTTGGCAAGCCGCTGGCGCTGGTGTAACTCAGCAACGGAATCGTGCCCGCCGTCAGGCCGACACCGGTGACGGCGATGGCAACGTAACCGTTGGCCGCGAGCGAACCCGCCGCTATCGTGGCCGAGCCGGGCGTGCCGCCCGGGAAATTAAATTGCAACCTGTTGGTCAGCGTGTTTCCCAAGGTCAGCGACGATGCCGAAATAATTCCGCCATTATTGGTGACACTCAACGTGGCACCATCCGCGACTATGAGCGCGCCGCCGCCAAGGCTCGCGCTCGAAGGCAGGATCAACGTGCCGTTGCTCACCGTCGTGGAACCGGTGTAACTGCTAGTGTTGTGTTCTCGAATACAGTGGACATAACATGATATTTGTTTAAACTGGGTGCATGGCAAGACCCATACGCGGTTTGGAACTGGATTCGGATCAACGCACGGCGTTGGAAGCGTCGGTGCGGGCACCAACGAC
>CAINLR010000160.1 GCA_903850425.1 uncultured Verrucomicrobia subdivision 3 bacterium
GGCCACCGGCAAGCCTTTCGCCATCGCCGACCACATCTGGCTTGGTGTGATTGAGAAGGCGCTGAACTTTTATTACGGCCAGCGCTGCGGTTTTGATGTCCTCGGCATTCATCATGTGTGCCATCAGGACTGGCAGGGAACATTCAATGGCCAGACGAACATCATCAACGGCGGTTGGCATGATGCCGGCGATCTTTCCCAAGGTTCGTTCCGCACCGGCGGAGCCACCTATGCCATGCTGCAAATCTACGAGCAATTGCAGCAGAAAGGCATTCGCCCGGATCTGCAAAAACGTTTGCAGGAAGAGGCCAGTTGGGGACTCGACTGGCTGTTGAAAACCCGCTTCGGCGGCGGCTATCGCATCACTTGGGCGCGGATGCGGTATTACACCGACAACAAAGTCGGCACGGTGGACGACATGATTGTGCCGGCGCAAAATATTGCCTTTGAAAACTTCGTGTTTTGCACCACCGCAGCAGACGCGGCCCGGCTCCTGAAAACGAGCGACCCAAAACGCGCGGCGGCCAGCCTGAAAGCGGCGGAAGAAGATTATGCGGCCACGCTCCAGCAACGCACCAACTGGTCGAACACCACGGTGGACGAAGCCGCCTACGGCACGCTGGCTTCGGTTGAATTATGTCGCGCCACCGGAAAACATTTCTACGCCGAACAGGCGGCCCGTTTCGGACAACTGCTGATCCAGTGTCAGGAACAGAGCTTCGTGGACGGGCTGCCGCTCACCGGCTACTTCTACACCAGCACGAAGCGGCTGCGACCGGTGCATGAAAAGCATTCGAGTTTTGAAGAAGCGCCAGCGATGGCGTTGCACGCCTTATGCGACACGTTCCCGAACCACCCGGCGTGGATGGATTGGTATGGTGCCGCATTGCTGCAATCCGAATATTTCCAGGAACCGGGCACGGCCATTTCCGCGCCATTTTGCCTGATTCCAAATTCCATCTGGCGGCGGAGCGAATTTGACAATTTGGAAGGCAAAAAACAGGAGGAAGCGTTGAAGCAATTCAACGACGGCACGCGCCTCACGGATGACTACCGCCTGCGGGTCTATCCCATTTGGAACGACAATCTGTTCCACGGCAACACCACAGTTCACATGGCTGCGACGGCCTCCATGTCCTCGGGCGCGCTGCTCCGCAATAGCCGCGAAACGCAGGACCTCGTGCGCCTGCAATTGCAGTGGGTGCTCGGTGGCAATCCGTTTTCACAGAGCCTCATGTATGGCGCAGGCTACGACTATCAACCGCTGTTCGCCTACTGCACGCGCAACCTGGTCGGCGCGCTGCCGGTCGGCATGGATTCGCGTAACGACAGCCCGTATTGGCCAGCGGAGAACCGCGCGACTTACAAAGAAATGTGGGTTGTGCCCGTGAGCCGGATGCTGTTCAGCCTCGCGTCAATGGCCATGCCCGCGCAAATTTCCGGCGTGGCGGCGGCGGACACCGAGTTGCGGGAAGCCCGCACGGGCGCGGTCATTCACTTGGCTGCCGGCAAGTTCACCCGGACAGTGCCGCCCGGCGAATACACAATTTCGTCCGGCAACACGACGTCGCACCTCTCGCTCTTGGCGGGCGGACGTTACGAAGTTTCGGACTTGAATCACCCCATTGACATGGTTCTCAACGCCAGTGCTCCGAAGAATAATGAAGTGCGAATCGAAGCTCGTCTGCGTGGCGAGGGCAGCCACAAAATCGAACTTCGGACCTTCAATGGCGTAACTGACGTTTCATCCGCCTCCGTCAAACTCACGCCGGGCCGGGAAGAAACCGTGACCTGGAAACTCAAGGTCGTTGCCGCCGAAAAACCGTGGGCGGTCGTCGCCATCCCGGACAGCAATATGAGCGCCAGGCAAGAGTTGTCGGGCACGCTACGCGAGCGGACGCCAATTGAGTAACGGGGAATTGCCAGCGGACAGCGTTGGGATTGAAACCTCCACCCTCGGTTTACTCTGTTCGGTCTAATTCCTTTTTCAGGCTCGCGCGGAGACCTTTCAAGCCAAAGACGCGGTCGCTATCATACCATTTGTCAAATGAGCCGTGCTTGGTCTCGTCGAGTGCTGTCTGGACCGCATCGGCGGCGGCGA
>CAINLR010000161.1 GCA_903850425.1 uncultured Verrucomicrobia subdivision 3 bacterium
AGCGAAATCTGGCGCCCAAGCGATACGTCTGGCGCAAGAAGGGTGAGGAAATTCTGGCCAAGATTTCCAAAGCCCGGGCGGCCCAAGTCGCCACATCACCGTTATGACCCCTCATTTACAGAACACTACACTAGTGCCACCCGCTGGCCCAATACTCCCATCTTTGGGTGCAATACTCCGATTCCCCGGACCAATACAGCGAAGGCTAGGACCAATACTGCGGAGTCTAAGACCAATACTGCTGAGTCTAAGGCCAATACTTCGCACTTTTGGCCCAATATTGCGGACTCTGGGTCAAATACAGCGATCTTTCTCGGTCAGACACCGGTCTTTTCCGGCCGTAAACCGAGCTTTTTTATCAACCAACTGAACATTATTAACCGTTTGATGATGATTTATATCCTCGAACCAATGCGGCTGGTGCCTTGCCGGAAGAACGATGTGGCCCACGGCCGTGGCCAGCGAATCTTGTTGGTGGACGATGAACCGGCATTGACGCTGGCCCTGCAGCGGCTGCTGGAGCGGCTGCAATATCAGGTCACGGCCAGCAACAGCGCCACCGAAGCGCTGGCCTTGTTCGGCAAAAATCCCGGGGCCTTCGAGCTGGTCATCACCGACTTGACCATGCCGGAAATGAACGGTCTGGAGGTCGCGCGCCAAGTGCACACCTGGCGCCCGGAGTTGCCGGTGCTCTTGGTCAGCGGGTTCGCCCCGGACCTGACCCCGGACCACCTGCGCGCGGCTGGAATCCGGGAACTGCTCATCAAACCAGTCTCCCTGCCCGCGCTCGCCAAAGGGCTGCAACGCGCGCTGGCGGGCTCTTAACGGCCCCGTTATGGATTCTCGGCTTCCGGGCTTTCCACAAACAGCGGTTCCTTGATGCCGGAGACGCGGGCGAAATTTTTTATTTTTTCCAGCGTCATCTCCGTCAGATGATTGCCGGCGCACAGAATCAGGATGCCATCATTGGTTTCGATGTTGGAGCACAGCACCATGCCGGGCGCCAGATCACAAATCGCAATGGGGATGCTGCCCGCCCCGGCCTCCCGGCTGGCCACGGCCACGCCATAATATTCGCGCACGGCCATCAGCAACGCCGGGTCATAACAACCGAGGCGCGTCTGCATTTCGTTCAACGCCTGCAACCGGTTCACGCGCTCAGTTTGCAGGTGCGCGAGGTCGGCGAGAATTTTCAGCAGGCGCGAACCCAACGGCAGCGCCTCGCCCTTGACCGCATCTTGCGGCAGGCCGGTGCCGTCGAAATTTTTATGCTGATACCGCACGATGCGGGCCACGCCCTCCAGCCGGGGAATGTTCGCCAGCAGCCGCGCGGCGGTTTCCGGCAACTGCGCCACGATCTGTTCCTCGACCCTGGACAAGAGGCCGCCGGCGCGGGCGCGCAGCAGCAGCTCCGGCGGCACGGTGACATTGCCGATCGGTGCCAGCATGATCGCCAGCGGAATCTCCCAGTCGTTGTCGGCGTGGAATTTTTTGGTCAGGCGGTTGATGAGGTCGCGCATCGTCTGCCCGCGGCCAAACGCCTGCGGTTCCATCATCGAGAGAATATCGGTCAGCAGCTTGATGCTGCCGTTCAAGGTTTTATTGAGCAGCTCTTTTTCGGCGGTGACGAGCCGGTATAACGTGAGCGCATCCTCAATCGCCTTGCCCAAGATTTCCGGCGCGCAGGGCTTGGTGAGAAAACGAAAAATATTCCCTTCGTTCACCACTTTGATCGCGCCCTCCAAATCGGCGTTGCCGGTGAGCATGATGCGGACGGTGTCGGGCGCGCGTTCCCGCACAAGGGAAAGAAACGTGATGCCGTCCATGCGCGGCATCTGCCGGTCGGACAGGACGACGGCGAACGGCCCGTCCTCCGCGATTTTATGCAGGGCGGCTTCGCCACCCTCGGCGGTTTCCACCTGGAATTTGCGGCGGAAATTGCGTTCACACGACGCCAGCAGGTTGGGATCGTCGTCCACGAACAATACTTTTTCAGTCATAAAAATAATTTTGTTTCAAGGTTCAACCGCCTCCCGGCAGTTGTCCCGCCACATTTCAATCCGCCCGGCCAAACCTAGGCTGGTCAAATAGGTGGTGTCAAGCTGCGGCACGGGCACCTCGGTGCGGGCCGCCGAAAATTCATGGGCAAAAACATCGGCGACGTGCACCGCGATGGCCGGTGAAAATTCCGGCGTGTGGCACCGCGCGGGCTGGTGGTGCAGGGCCACCGCCTCGATGATGGGATTGGGCAGGCCCCACAACGCAAGCAGATACGCGCCGACATCCGCATGCGTGGCCCCGAAAAATTCCATTTCCACCTGCCAGACCGGGAGATTCTGCTGATCGGACTTGGCGATGACCTCGGCGTATTCTTCCGGCAGGCCGGACGCGAGGATCAACTGGCCCACGTCATGCAGCAATCCCGCCAGAAAACATTGCTCCTGAATTTTAAGCTCCTGGCGCTCCGCCTGCGCTACGCGCCGGGCCAGCCCGCCGGTCAGCCAGGAATGTTGCGCCAGGGCATCCAGCGAAAACAACTTGCACATGGCCTGCTCATACTGCGAAAAAATCCCCGCCGCCAGCGCCAGCGAGCGGATGGTGTTCAACCCCAGATAGACCGCGGCTTCCGTGGGGTTGTTGACCGGCTGCGCCAGGCCGAAAAACGCGGAGTTGACGAGCTGCAAAATTTTCACCGTCATGCCGATGTCGCGCGAAATGATTTCGCCGACGCGCTCCACGGATGGCGAATCCTTCCGCAATTCCTCGGTGAGCTGATTTTGCAACGCCGGCAGGATCGGCAGGTTTTTGATGCGCGTGGCCAATTGCTTGAGCCGTTCGTTGCCCAGCAGGTCGCGCAAGGCGAGCGAGCGGGTGATGGCTTTACGCAGTTCTTCGGGATCGCACGGCTTGGACAAATACTGATGCGCCGGGCCGACGAGCCGCAAGATGGCTTCCGGCCCCGCCTGGCCGGACAAAATAATGCGCACGGTCTGCGGATGCCGCTTGAGCACTTCGTTCAACAGTTGCGAGCCATCCATGCCCGGCATCATCATGTCGGAAATCAAGATGTCCACCGGCTGCGTGGCCATGAAGGCGAGCGCCTGCGCGCCGCTCTCCACAAAGTTCATGTCCCATTCATGGCGCATGGGCCGCAGCAGCCGTTGCAATCCTTGCAACAACCGCGGCTCGTCATCCACGAATAAGAGCGTTTTCATGCTGCCTGCTTTAAAAAAAATCGCCGCCGGGAGCGCCCGGCTGGCAGACGACTTGGGACAGGGTTGGCGCCCGCACGATCCATGTCCCCAAGATTGTCACAAACTGGCGACTGGCCGCCGCTGCCCAGTATTCCACCGGCTACCTGCTGGCAACGTGCTGCTAAATCAGAATTTTGCAAGGAGATCATCAGCCAGATTTTCCGGCACCGGCGGCGCGGCCGCGACCGGCGTGGCATTGGGTTTCAACGGCAGGCGGAGGATGAACGTGGTGCCCTTGCCCGTCTCCGTTTCAAAAGTCGCGGTGCCGCCGTGCCGGTTGACGATGCAGCCGTAGATCATGGCCAACCCCTGACCGGTGCCTTTGCCCACATCCTTGGTTGTAAAAAATGGCTCGAAAATTTTCGGGCGCACGGCTTCGGGAATGCCCGTGCCGGTGTCCGTCACCCGCACCTCGACAAATTCACCGTCGTGCCGGGTTTGCACGGTGATCAGCCCTTTTGTGTCGGGAGTTTTTTTGACGACGTCGCCGATGGCGTGCGCGGCGTTGACGATGAGGTTGAGAATGCACTGATTGAATTCGCCCAGAAAACACGGCACGAACGGCAGGTTCGGCTCCAATTCCAATTTCACCTCCGCGACATATTTCCATTCGTTGCGCGCGACCGTGACCGTGCCCTCGATGGCCTTGTTCAAATCCGCCGGCGTTTTTTCCTTGCCGCCCGGATGCGAAAATTCCTTCATCGCCCCGACAATTTTGCTGACGCGCGCCACGCCTTCGAGCGTTTCGTTGAGGGCCGACGGAATCTGCTCGTAAAGATATTCCAGGTCGCTGTCGGCCAGAATTTCCTCGTTGCGCGCCAGCAATTCCGGCGTGACCGCGCCGGCTTTGGCGGCGGCGAGCAGGGCTTCGTGGCTTTTCAAAACCTTGATGATGGCGGCGAAGGAATCTTTCACGAAGCGCGTGTTGTCGCCGACGTATTGCGTGGGCGTGTTGATTTCGTGGGCGATGCCGGCGGCGAGCTGGCCGATGGATTCCAGCTTCTGCGACTGGCGCAATTGCAGCTCCATCATCTGCCGGTCCAGTTCCGCCTGTTTGAGCGCGGTGATGTCGCGCGAAATGCCCACCAACCCGGTGATCTTGCCGTCCGCCCCGGCCAGCGGCACCTTGGTGGAAGACACCCAAGTGGCTCCTACCGCCGCGTCCGATTTTTCCACGAGGCCCAGGAGCGGCTTGCCGGTGGCCAACAGACACCGCTCATCCACCAGCTTCTGGCGGGCCTGCATCGGCGGAAAAAAATCCGCATCCGATTTGCCAATGGCCGCCTCTGGATTCGCCAGTCCCAGATGCAGGGCGAGCGCGCGGTTGACGCGGGTGAACCGGCTGCTGACATCCTTGAAATAAATATGATCCGGCAGGTTGTCCATCAACGCCTGCAACAGGTCGCGTTTGTAGGCCAGCTCCTGCTCGAATTTTTTACGCTCGGTCAGGTCATGGATGATGGCGGTGAAAAACTTCGCCGCTGCCACCGACCATTCCGAGAGCGACAGGTGCAGCGGGAATTCACTGCCATCCTTGCGCCGGCCCTGCACTTCCACGGTTTTGCCGATGACGTGCCGCTCGCCACCCGACTGCACCCGCGCCATGCCCGCCAAGTGGCCGGCATGATGACGTTCGGGCAACAACTGCGTCATGGGCTGGCCCAGAATTTCGCTTTCTGCGTAGCCGAAGATCCGTTCCGCACCCGGGTTCCAGCCGATGATGTTGCCCGCGCTGTCGGCGCTGACGATGGCGTCGCTGATGGAGCGCACCATCGCGGCGTAACGCGCCTCGCGTTCGCCTAGCGCCTGCTCAATCTGCTTGCGCTTGGACACATCCTGCTTGATGGCGATGAAGTTCTGGATTTCCCCGTTCACATCGCGCACCGGCGTGATGGTCATCTCCTCAAAATAACAACTGCCGTCCTTGCGCTGGTTGACCAGTTCACCCTGCCAGACATTGCCGGTGAGGATCGTCGCCCACAAGTCCGCGTAAAATTTCGCGGTTTGCCGTCCAGATTTCAGCACGCGCGGATTTTGCCCGATGGCTTCGGCGGCGGTGTAGCCGGTCAGCTTGGTGAAGGCGTGGTTGACCCAGATGATTTTCCCGTCCCGTTCCGTGATGGCGATACCGTTGGCCGCCGATTCCAGGGCGGAGGTCAGCAGCCGCAACTGTTCCGCCACCAGCGTGCGTTCCGTTTCGGCGGCCAGGTTGACGCCCTCCTGCCGGAGCAACCGCGCCCGCACCGCCGCCAATAATTGCTCCATGGTGAACGGCTTGTGGAGATAGTCATCCGCCCCCAGATTCATGGTCGCGCGCGCGCCCGCCGCCTGCGGTTGGCCCGTCATTAATATCACCGGCACCGCCGAAGTCTCCGGATGCCGCCGCAATTCCGCCAACAGTTCCAGCCCGCCCATGCCGGTCATGTGGACATCACTCACGATCAGATGGGGCCGGTGTTGGAAGGCCTGTGCCAATCCATCCGCGCCATCCCCGGCCGCGTGAACCTCGTAGCCCGCCCGCCGCAACGTGACTGTCACCGCGCCGCAAAACGATGCTTCATCATCAATGACCAGGATTTTTTTCATCAAAATAAAAGGCCGGGCGTGGGGCTGTTGGCCCCAAGACCGCAGATTGGCATCGGTGAAACACGTCGCCACCTGAAGCAAAATATCGGGCGCGGCCGGACAACCGGCGAGCACCGGCCACAGGCTGATCTGGCGGCCGGCCGCGCGCCGGAAATTTTATTTCCGCTTGGCGCATTTTTATTTCGAGCGTAAGTTCGCCGCATGATCCATGATGGCTGCAACCGCGCAACTGCCAGCCGGGATGCTTCGTCCCCGTTCAAACACCCGTTGGAAAACCCGCATCGGTTGCCGCTTCGCCGGGGGAGCGTCGCCAATTGGTCTCAAGTTTCCCGCCCGTCAACCGATGACTAAGATTGAACCTGCCTATGCCACATAAAACCCGTCGCCTGGTGTTCGCCGTTGCCTTGATTGTCCTCAGCGCGGCGGTGGGTTGGGCTTTGGGTTCCGCGCCGCAACCAGCCGCAGCGTTGGCAGCGGCCAGCCCCGGCCAGGACGCGCAGACGGCCATGGACATGGCCATGCCCGGCAGTTTTTTCAATCCCGGCCCCTTCATGCCGCACGGCGGCTGCTACCTGTGGACGCAAAGCCTGATTCTCCTGCACACGCTTTCCGACGGGGCCATCGGCGTGGCGTATTACTGCATCCCCATCATCCTGCTTTATTTTGTGCGGCGGCGGCAGGATTTGAAGTTCAAATGGATCTTCGTGTTGTTTGCCGCGTTCGTCATGGCGTGCGGCACCACGCATCTGATGGAGGTCTGGAACATCTGGCACGCGGATTACTGGCTGGCCGGCTTCGTCAAAGCCTTCACGGCGCTGGTCTCGGTGGGCACCACGCTGCTGCTCATCAAGCTGATGCCGGTGGCGCTCGCGCTGCCCAGTGCGGAAGAATTGCGCAAAGCTCATGCCGAACTGGAAATCCGCGTGATGGAGCGCACGGCGGAACTGGCGCAAACCAACCGCAGCTTGGTGGAAGAAATCACCGAACGCAAACGCACCGAGGCCGGGCTGATCGAAAGCGAGCGGCGCTACCACGATTTGTTCGCCAACATGAACGAGGGGCTGGCCCACTGCCGGATGATTATTGAAGGCGACCGGCCGGTGGACTTTGTCTATCTCGCGGTCAACGACATGTTCACCACGCTGACCGGATTGAAAGACGTGGTTGGCAAACGAATCACGGAACTCATTCCCGGCATCCGCGAGAGCGACCCGGATTTTTTTGAAATTTACGGCCGGGTGGCGATGACCGGGAAGCCGGAGAAACACGAGCAGTATTTGAAAGCGCTGTCGGCGTGGCTCGCCTTGTCGGTGTATAGCACGGAGCCGAGTTGCTTTGTGGTCATCTTCGATGTCATTACCAAACGCAAACAAGCGGAAATCGCGCTGCGGGAGACGAACGAATACCTGGACAACCTGTTTAAGTATGCCAATGCCCCCATCATTGTCTGGGATCCACGATTTCACATCACCCGTTTCAACCACGCCTTTGAATCCTTGACGGGGCGAACCGCCGCCGAGGTCATTGGCCAGTCACTGGAAATCCTCTTCCCGCCTGGCTTGGTGGAAAGCTCGATGGCGCTGATCAAACAAACCACGGGCGGCGAGCGCTGGGAGACCGTGGAAATTTCCATCCGCCATCGCGACGGTTCCGTGCGCACGGTGCTCTGGAACTCCGCCACGATTTTTGGCGCGGACGGAAAAATGCCGATGGCGACGATTGCACAGGGCCACGACATCACTGAGCGCATACAGGCGGAGATGGCGTTGCGACAAAGCGAGGCGGTGTTACGCGAGGGGCAGCGCCTGGCCCGACTGGGCAATTGGGAATGGAACACGGCGACCGGACAGCACACGTGGTCGCCAGAAATCTATCGGATCTACGGCCGCGACCCGGAACTGGGGCCAGCCGGCGTCCCGGAAGTTTCGCAATACTTTGCTCCCGAAAGCTGGGCCGGTTTGAACGCCGCAGTTGAGCAGGCCCTTAAACACCACAGTGCCTATGAATATGACGCCGAAGTGGTGCGACCAGATGGCACGCACTGCTGGATCACAGCCCGCGGCGAGGCGTGGCACGATGCCAGCGGGAAAATAACCGGCCTGCGTGGGACAGTTCAGGACATCACCGGGCGCAAACTGGCCGAAGATAAAATCAAACACACGGTGGCCGACCTGGAACGCTCAAACAAAGAGCTGGAACATTTCGCGTATGTCGCCTCGCATGATTTGCAGGAACCGTTGCGCATGGTCTCGAGCTACACGCAACTGCTGGAGCACCATTACGCCGGCCAGCTCGACGACAAGGCCAGAAAATACATTCACTACGCGGTGGATGGCGCTGTCCGCATGCAAACGCTGATCAACGACCTGCTGACCTATTCCCGCGCGGGCCGGCGCGGCAAGCCGATGGAACCCACCGATGCCCACGCCGTGCTGGGCGAGGCGCTTCGGAATCTGGCGGTCACGATCGGGGAAAATCATGCCGTTATCACCAACGACGATCTGCCGACCGTGACGGCCGATGCCTCGCAACTGGCGCTGCTGTTCCAAAACCTCCTCGCCAACGCCATCAAATTCCGGCGCGCCGAGCTGCCGCGCATCCATGTCTCGGCGCGGGCGCATGACGGCATGTGGTTGTTCGCCGTCCAAGACAACGGCATCGGCATCGAGGCGCAATATGCGGAACGGGTCTTCGTGATTTTTCAGCGCCTGCACACCCGCGAAGAGTATCCGGGCACCGGCATTGGCCTGGCGGTCTGCCAGCGGATCGTGGAACGGCATGGTGGCAAAATCTGGTTTGAATCCCGGCCCGGGAACGGCACTACATTTTTCTTTACAATGCCAGGCAATCCGGTCAAAACCTCAATCGAGTTATCACCCGCCTCAGCCTTATGAAACCCATTGAAATCCTCCTCGTGGAAGACAACCCCGGTGACGTGGACCTGGCGCTTGAGGCGCTGGCCAGCGGCAAAGTGAGCAACATCCTGCATCATGTCGGCGATGGCGAGCTGGCCATGGCCTTCCTCCGCCAGCAGGGCAAATATGCCAGCGCGCCGCGGCCCGACTTGATCCTGCTGGACCTCAACATGCCCAAGAAGGACGGGCGCGAAGTGCTGGCCGAAGTCAAGGCCGACCCGGACTTGAAACGCATCCCGGTGGTGATCCTGACCACCTCCCGGGCCGAGGAGGACATCCTCAAAACCTACAACCTGCACGCGAACTGTTTCATCACCAAGCCGATTGACCTGCACCAGTTCATCAAGGTGGTGCAGGCCATCGAGGAATTCTGGCTCACCATCGTCAAGCTGCCGCCGAATGGAGAAACTTAATATGAACGAAACCACACGCATCCTCGTGGTCGAGGACAACCCGGCGGACGCCGATTTCATCCGGGAGCTGCTGCCAGCAACGGGGCGCGCGGGTTTCCCTACCGAGGCGGTGGCGCGACTGGCCGAGGCGGTCACCCGGCTGCAAGGCGGCGGGATTGATCTCATCCTGCTGGATTTGGGTTTGCCCGACAGCCAGGGGCTGGCCACGCTCCAACGGTTGCACTCGGCGGCAGCGAACGTGCCCGTGGTGGTCTTGACGGGAACGGATGACGATGAACTGGGGGCGGTCGCCATGCAGGCGGGGGCGCAAGATTATCTCGTGAAAGGGCAGATCAACCGGAACTTGTTGATGCGCACGATCCGGTATGCCCGGGAGCGCCATAAATTAGCGTCCGGCTTGCGCACAAGTGAAGCCGATTTACGGGCGATGGCCGAATCCATGCCGCAGATTGTCTGGGCGTGCGCGCCCGATGGCCAGAACACTTATTTCAACCAGCAATGGGTGGATTATACCGGCCTGACGCACGAAGAAAGTCACGGCCCCGGCTGGATCAAACCGTTTCATCCCGACGACCAGCCGCGCGCGTGGGCGGCCTGGAAAAACGCCGTGGAAAACAATGGCGATTATTCGCTGGAATGTCGGCTGCGACGGGCGGATGGCACCTACCGCTGGTGGCTGATTCGCGGGGTGCCGCAACGCGATGAAACCGGGAAAATTCTCAAATGGTTCGGCACCTGCACGGACATCGAAGCGCTCAAGCAGGCCGAAGCGGTGCGGCGCGAGAGCGAGGAAAAATTCCGGCGGTTGTTCAACGATGCGGCGGACGGCGTTTGCGTGCATGACGCGGCCGGCCGGATTGAAGATGCCAACCAGACGTTATGCGACCAACTGGGTTACACCCGCGAGGAATTGCGGCAACTGTCGGTGACGGACATTGAATTGGATTTAAAACCCGCCGAGCTGGCCCGGATATGGGAGCAGATCCGGCTGGGCAAGACCATCACGGTGGAAGGTCGGCACCGCCGACGCGACGGCACCACTTTCCCGGCTGAAATACACATCTCGCAATTCGTCGCCGGTGACCGCCCGCTGTTCTATGCGTCGGGGCGCGACATCACCGAGCGCAAGCAGGCGGAGGAAAAAATGCGGGCGGCGCTGGTCGAGGCGGAACGTTTCCGCGCGGCGATGGACCAGGTTCACGCCTGCGTCTATTTGAAGGATGTCGAGTCCCGCTACATTTACGCGAACCAGCCCACGCAGAAGCTGTTTGGGATTTCAGCGGAGGCGCTGGTGGGCAGCGGTGACACGCAATTTTTCCCGCGCGAAACGGTCAAGCGGCTTCGGGAAATTGATGCGCGCGTGTTCCGGGGCGAGCAGACGAGCGAGGAAGTGGAAGTGCGCGACGAGCAAGGCCGGCGGCGCGTTTATTGGGAAGTCAAGACCCCGATCTACGCGGACGCCGAGCGCCAGCAGGTGAGCGGATTGCTGGGCATTTCCACCGACATCACCGAGCGCAAACAAATGGAAGAGGCGCTGGAACACAGCCAGCACCTGCTCGCCGAGTCCGAAGCGATGGGCAAGGTGGGCGGCTGGGAAATTGACATTAAAACCCAGCAACTGACTTGGACGGAAACGGTTTTTCTCATCCACGAACTGGATAACGCCGTGCAGCCCACGGTAGCCCAAGCCATCAATTTTTACACACCCGCATCCCGGCCAATCATTCAACGGGCGGTTTCGAGCGCCATCGAGTCGGGCGAGACGTTTGATGTGGAGTTGGAAATCATCACCGCGAAAGGCAACCTGCGCAGCGTTCATGCCATTGGGCATGCGGATCTGGCGCGCAGCAAGGTCTTCGGTTTCTTTCAGGACATCACCGACCGCAAACGGGCGGAGAAAACCTTGGCCACGCTGGCGTTGCGCCACGAGACCCTGCTGCAAACGGGCAGCGATGGCGTGCACGTCCTGAACGAACAGGGCAACGTGGTGGAAGCCAATGCCGCGTTCGCCACCATGCTCGGTTACACGCACGCTGAGGCCTTGCAGCTCAACGTCGCGGATTGGGACGCGCAATGGACGCGCGCGGAACTCGTGGCCATGATCAATCAACTGATGACGCACCCGGACGTGTTCGAGACCCGGCATCGCCGCAAAGACGGCCGGGTCCTCACCGTCGAGATCAGCGTCAACGGCGTGGTGCTGGACGGCCGCAATTATCTTTACTGCGCCGCCCGCGACATCACGGCGCGCAAACAGGCGGAAACGTATGGCCTGATGGGGCGCGAAATTTTGCGGATTCTCAATGAGCCGGGCGATTTGCCGACGTGCATCGGGCGCGTCGTCGCCACCATGAAGGCGCGCTCCGGTCTGGACGCCGTGGGCATTCGCCTGCCGGTCGGAGAGGACTTTCCGTATTTCGTCCAGGAAGGTTTTCCCGAGGATTTTCTGCGGACGGAAAACACACTGGTGCAGCGGCAGCCGGAGGGCGACGTGTGCCGGGACCAAGATGGCAAAGCCTGTCTGGAATGCACCTGCGGCCTGGTGCTCGCGGGCGGCACCGACCCGGCCAATCCGCTTTTCACCCCCGGCGGAAGCTGTTGGACGAACGATTCCACCACCATCCTGCACATCCCGCCCAATCTGGATCCCCGGCGGCGGCCGCGCAACCGCTGCATCCACGACGGCTACAACTCGGTGATGCTGGTGCCGATTCGGAGCCAAGATCAGATTCTGGGTCTGATCCAGTTCAATGACCGGCGCAAGGATTGTTTCACGCTCAAGCTGGTGGAGCTTATGGAGGAATTCGCCCAGCAGATCGGCCTGGCGCTGCGGCGCAAATCGGCCGAGACGGCGCTGCGCAAAAGCGAGGAACTGTTCTCGCTGTTCATGCGGCATTCGCCCATTTACACCTACATCAAGGAAGTGTCCGCCACGGAGAGCCGCGTCCTCGAAGCCAGCGATAATTTCATGGAGATGATCGGCATCTCCGGTCGCGACATGATGGGCAAGACGATGGCGGACTTGTTTCCGCCCGAGTTCGCCGCGAAAATTATCGCCGACGACTGGGCGGTTGTGACGAAAGGCGAGGTGCTGAAACTGGAGGAACACTTGCACGGCCACCACTACTCCACGATCAAATTCCCTGTCGTGCAAGGCGAGCGGACCTTGCTGGGCGGCTACACCATAGACATCACCGAACGGGTGCAGGCGGAGAACGCCTTGCGCGCGAGTGAAGAACAATTGCGGTTTGTGACCAATCTCGCGCCGGTGTTGCTCGCGCAATGCGACCACGAACAGCGTTACCGGTTTGTAAACCAGAGCTATGCCAGCCTGTTTGGATTGCAACCGGCCGATCTGGTTGGCCGGCCCGTCAAAGAGATGATGGGTGAAGCCGCCTACGCGCAAGCCCGGCCCCATATGGACGCCGTCCTGGCCGGGCAGCCCAATGAGTTTAGCATGGCGCTGCCGGCGTCCGGCGAACTGCGAGTGCTGCATGCGAGCTATGCCCCGGAGTTCAATGCGTCCGGCCGGGTGATTGGATTCATCGCCGCCATTGTGGACGAAACGCAACGCAAGCTGGCCGAGGACAAATTGCGGGTGAGCGAGGCGGAGAACCAGGCGCTCATCAGCGCCATCCCGGATCTTATTTTCACGAACCGCCGCGATGGGGAATATCTGGCGGTGCATGCAACGAACCCAGACATGCTCTTGCTGCCTCCGGAGAGCTTTCTACATCGCCGGGTTGACGAAGTTCTACCCCCGCTCATCGCGAATCAATTTACGAAAGCCTTTGCGGCCGCCCTGGACTTGAACACCGTGCAGGAGGTCAACTATATGCTGCCGGTCGGCGGCCAGGAAAGCCACTTCGAGGCCCGCGTGGTGCCCCACACCGAAAACACGGTCATCACCATCGTCCGCAATGTCACCGCGCGGGTGCAGGCGGAAAACGCCCTGCGCGCGAGCGAGGCGGAGCGGGATCACGAGCGCAACCTGCTGCGCACGGTGATTGACCATATCCCGGACATGATTTATGTGCGCGACCTGGCCAACCGTTTTTTGATCGCCAACCAGGCCTTTGCCCGCCGCATGGGGGTGACCACCGCCGCCGGACTAATTGGCAAAACCGACGCGGATTTTTATCCTGCCGAAGTGGCGGCCCAATACAGCGCCACCGACCGCAAAATTTTTGACGGCGACGCCCTGCTCGACTTTGAATGCACCATTGCTTTTCCGAACGGTGAAACGCTGAATGTTTTGAACACCAAGGTGCCGCTCAAAAACGCCAACGGGACCGTGATCGGCCTGGTTGGGGTCAGCCATGACATCACCGCCCGCAAGCTGGCTGAGCTGGCCTTTGGCGAGAGCGAGGAGCGCTATCACCATTTGTTTGAACTGGAGTCCGACGCCATCGTGCTGGTGGATTGCGAAACGCACCGCTATGTGGATTTCAACCAGTCCGCGCAAAGGCTCTACGGCTACAGCCGGGAGGAACTGCTCCAGATGTCGCCGGTGGATGTTTCCACCGAGCCGGAAAAAACCCGCGCGGCCATCGGCAGCGGCAACTTCAACATCCCGCTGCGCTGGCATCGCAAAAAGAACGGCGAGTTTTTCGCGGCGGAACTCACGGGCAACCAGATTATTTATCGCGGCCGGCGGACGGACCTGACCACCATCCGCGACGTGACCGCTCGCCAGCAGGTCTTGGTGAAGTTGCAGGACACCACCCGGCAGCTTGTGGAAGCGCAACGCATTGCCAGCCTTGGCTCCTATGTTTTCAACGTCCCGACCGGCACCTGGACCAGCTCGGAAGTGCTGGATCACGTATTCGGCTTGGCGGAGCCGGGGGTGACGCGGGAACTGGCCGTCTGGCTGCAACTCATCCACCCGCAGGACCGTGCCGAAATGCAGCGGTATCTGGCCGAGGAGGTTTTGACCGGGCAGACGCCGTTTGACCGAACTTACCGGATCATCCGTGTGAACGATCAATCGGAGCGCTGGGTCCACGGCCTCGGCAAAGTGACGTTTGATGAGTCCGGCCAGGCGGAGGAGATGGTGGGCGTCATTCAGGACATCACCGCGCAGAAACAGGCGGAACAGGAGATTCAGCGGCAGGCGACGTTTGCGCACTTCAATCCCAATCCCGTGCTGGAATTGTCCGCGACGGGCACCATCAAGTATTTCAACGCGGCGGCCCTCGAGATGACAAACCGGCTCGGGCAGACCCATCCGGCCCAGATCCTGCCGCCCCAGACCGTCGCCATCGTGCGCGACTGCCTGACCAAGGCCAAGTCCAGCCTCCGTTTGGAAACACGGCACGGCCAGCGCACGATCTCGTGGTCCTTCTTCCCTGTGCCGCAGCTTCAGGTGGTGCATTGTTATGCGGGCGACATCACGGAGCGGAAACGGGTGGAGGAATCGCATGCCCGGCTGGCGCTGGCCGTGGAGCAGGCGGCAGAGACCATCGTCATCACCGATACCAAGGGCACGATTCTCTACGTCAACCCGGCCTTCGAGCGCACCACCGGCTACACCCGCGCGGAGGCGCTCGGCCAGAATCCCCGCGTGCTCAAGAGTGGACAACACGACGCGGAGTATTACCAACGGATGTGGGCCGTCCTGCAACAAGGCGAAATTTGGAGCGGCCATTTAATCAACCGGCGCAAGGACGGCACGCTTTACGAAGAGGAAGCCACCATCTCGCCCATCCGCGACCCCGGGGGCACGATCGTCAATTTTGTGGCGGTCAAACGCGATGTGACCCGTGAAGTGCAGCTCGAAAGCCAGTTTCGCCAGACCCAAAAGATGGAGTCCATCGGCACGCTCGCCGGCGGCATCGCCCATGATTTCAACAACATCCTCGCCGCCATGTTCGGCTACAGCTATCTGCTCCAGCAAGACACGGAGGGCAATGCCCCGGCCCAGGAAAGCATCGCGGAAATCCTCACGGCCGCCAACCGGGCCAAGGAACTCGTGCAGCAAATCCTGACCTTCAGCCGCCAGCGCGAACAAAAACGCGAGGTCATCCGGCTGGACGTCGTCGTGAAGGAAGCCACCAAATTCCTCCGCGCCTCGCTGCCGGCGCAGATCAAAATCGAACTCAAGCTCGCGGCGGACACGCCCGCCGTCCTCGCCGACCCCACGCAGATTTATCAGGTGACGATGAACCTGGCCACCAATGCGCTGCACGCGCTGGAAGGCCGGTCCGGCTTGATCAGCGTGCGGCTGGCCGCCTTTCAACCGGACGTAGAATTCATCCAGGCGCATCCGGAATTGCGGCCCATCGCATATGCGCGCCTGACCGTGGCCGACACCGGCCAAGGCATGAGTGCCAAAACGCTGGAGCGCATTTTTGAACCGTTCTTCACCACCAAACCGATCGGCCAGGGCACCGGCCTCGGCCTGGCGGTGGTGCATGGCATTGTCCAGTCGCACGCGGGAGCCATCACGGTCGAAAGCGAAGTCGGCCAGGGCACGACCTTCAACCTGTATTTCCCGGCGCAGACCACCGCGGACGCCGGGAGCGAACCGGCTCTAGGCTTGGTGGCCACCGGGCAGGGCCAGCATATTTTATTGCTGGACGATGAACCGAAGTTGACGGCGGCCTTCCAACGGCTGCTGGAGCGGCTCCGCTACCGGGTCACCAGCAGCAACAATCCCCGCGAAGCCATCGCCTGGTTCCAGGAAAATCCGGCGGCGTTCGATCTGGTCATCACCGACCTGACCATGCCGGAAATCAACGGGCTGGAGGTCGCGCGCACCCTCCACGCGCTCCGCCCGGAAGTGCCGATCCTCCTGCTCAGCGGCCACGCGCCCGAGCTCAACCGCGAGAAATTGCGCGCCGCCGGCATCGGCGAACTGCTGGAGAAACCCGTTGCCTTGCCCGCGCTCGCCGACGCCCTGCAACGCGCGCTGGTGAAAACTTAGCCGGTCAAACTGCCCAGTTCCTTCTCGAGTTGCGCCAGACCTTGCAGCGATGCCTTCTGGTTCGTGGCAATTTGTTGGAGCCGGAGCTTGGCTTGTTCCGGGAGCTGCGCCAACTGGCCGCGCAGTTCCGGCGACTCTTTGGCCAGGGCGATCAGCTCGCGGCTCTTGGCCAGCGCGAGGCTCGTTTCAACTTCCCCCGTCTCGCTCCCGACGGAATTTTTCAGCACCGCCTGCGCGTCCGCCAACACTTGCTTCAACTGCTCGACGGTCGCCGCGTTGATCACTTCCACCGGTTGCGAGGCGCTCGCCGGAACGCCGGGAATGTGTGGCACGATGACCAGCGTGCCGGCGGGCAGCTTGGCCTGGTCGCCCCACTGCGGATTGGCCTCGCGCAGGGCGGCCTGAGCCTGCTTGGTCGCGGCAACGGAACCGGTGCCGTGGATGGCAAACACCTGATGCGTCAACGCCGTCAGAGTCGTGGGAGCTTTGGTGATGAATTGCATAATACGTTTTCCTGGTTGCGAGATGGGTTTAGGGCGCAATGACGTTGAGCGGTGCCCACGGCGGTGGCAACGGACGTTGCGTGGCGTTGATTGAAAGGACGATGGGGCCGCTGGAAATATTACCCAGCACGGTGAACGGCACGCGGTCATCCACTTGCCGCAGCACCAGTGCCGGCGCGTCGCGCAGGCCTTCCAAATAATTGCTGTTGATGATGAAGGCGCCCGCCTGCGCATCCGTCACCGGCTGCTTCCGCCCCGCGTTGAGCAGGCAGCGGTTGGTGCTGAACGTGAACGCGCCGTTTGCCAGCACGCTGATGGCGGGCGCAATGCCGTAGGCTTCCAGCAAATTCGCCTGGATGCCGAGCACTTCCTGGCCACGCGGCAACGTGGCCAAGCTCGCGCCGATGAAGGCGTAAACCAGCTCGCCGACGGCGACGAACGCCAGATTGGCGCTGGCCGCAACGAACTTGCCCGCGACCAGCGAACCGATGCGCACCGCGAACCAGGATGATTTGCCCGGACCGTCCGGCACCGTCAGATTTCGGCGCACAGTGTTGCTGCCGAGGTCCAGGCGCGCAAAGGTGCCGAGCGACTCGATGCCCACCGTGTCGCCGGCAAAATCCCCGGGCGGCCCCACATTGACGGCTTCATTTCCCTCCACGCGCGCCGAGCCGACATTGATAAGTTGAAGGCCCGCGCGGACCGGACTCTTGGCCGCTGCGAGGGCCACGCCAGCGATGGCGTTGGCCACAATTTCCGCGCGGACCGTGTTGACCACACGCAGCGCGATGAGGGCGCTTTTGCCGTCGCCATCCTGCGGCGCGACGTTGAGCAGATGATTGTTCTCGACGGTCATTTGCACCGCCCGGCTCTGGTCGTCCATGACAATGCCGCCGCCGCCGACTGCTTCGATGAAATTATTTTTGATCATCGCCGAGCGGATGATCCCGCCCACGACATGAATACCATTGCCCGCCAGACCGAGAATGCGATTGCCGAGAATCTGGCAGCGATCGAGGCCCGTGCGGTCGAAACCGAGCGTGAGAATAATGCCATCGCCGCCCTGCCCCGCCGTCAACGCCGCGATGTTGTTGCTTTCAATGCGCGCGTCGTCCGTGCCGATGATGATGCCGGAGCCGGTGGTGTTGATTTCGTTTTCGCGCACGTCGAGACCGGAGCCAGCCACCACCCAGCCGCGCATCACGATGCCCGCCTGGGAACAACCGACAATCAAGTTGCCGGCGAGCCGCGTTTGAAAGGCCTGAATGCTTGCGCCCTCGAAACTGATGCCGCGCCGGGAACATTCGAAGGTGTTGTCCAGCACGGCGAGATCGGCGGTAAGCACGGCTGAATTGGTTGTAATCACGGCCACGTTGGTATCGCTCTTCACCGCCAACTGGCCGATGCCGATTGGCGCGATCAAAACATTTTCACGGATAAGCACGCCGACCAAAACGCCGCCGAGGCCGATGGCGGCGGTGGCAATTTCGTTGACGCCGACACGCGCGATGGCGTTGCGTTGCAGCGTCACGGCGGAGCTATTATGCAAGGCCACAACGGGCGCGTTCGCGTTTCCGCGATCTGCGGTCAGCAAGGCCAGTCGCTCCACGGTCACATCCGTCGAACGCTCAACCGAAATTGCCGTGCCGGCACCGACGAACGTCAGCACTGTCGCGCTGCCCTGCCCACGAACGGTCAGTGATTTGGCACCGGTGATGTTGATGGGCGTTTCACCGAGAACATAAACCCCGACGCCGAGGCAAACCGTGCCACCGATCGCTTTCACCTGATCAATCGCCTTCTGAATCGTGAGGGTTCCGCTGTTGTGCGATTCGGCGGTGACGCACACGCTGCACTCGCAACATTCGCCGCCGCCAAAATCCGGCGGCCATAAATGGCGGCAGTCCGTCGGCGCATTGGGAAAAGTCAAAATCGCCAGCCGGCAAAAATGGTGATGAATGCCCCGCGGCGGCGCGGCGATTAATTTTTCAACGGACGCATCGGCCGTCCGTGCGGCAAACGACCAAAAATCAGCAACGCGATAAACACCGCCCGCTGCGGTGTCGAAGGTGATCTGCACACCGTCTTCCAAAATAATCGAAGTGCCGGTCGGTGGCACGGGAATCAATCCCGTGCTGCCGGGCGCGTCGAGATCCACCAACAAATTTCCGTTGGTGTCAAAGACGCTGCGGTTTTGATCCCAGCGTTTAATGCGCGTGTGGCGCGACGGATCCAGATTGCCCTGGCCATCATCCGGAAAAGTTCCGGCGGGCAGCGCGCTCGTCAGCGTGATGATTTGCGTCGCGTCCTCCACGTTTTTGATCTGACGGATGAGACCGGGCTGCTGCGCCAACTCCAACCAGTCGTCGGTGATTTCAATCCAGTCGCCGACATTAAAACGCAACGTGTTGTCGCGACCGACGCGCGCCACAGTCAACTTATCCAGCGACGTGATCGCGGTAACGCTGGTCGCGATGGACGCATTGTCGCGCGACCATTTGAACGTGGCTTTGCCGACGCCGCCACCATCGTGAATTTCCACGCGATACAAACGGTTTTCCAAACCGCGATATCCGCCGCTCGGCGGAATCACGCACGGATCGCCACTGGTCGCGACGCCGACCGCGTCAGTGCTCAACCGGCCATCGGAAGATTTGATGATGTCTGACCAGCCGGGCACTTCCTCGTCGGGCGTGTCGCACGCCACATTCGTCCCGATGTTGCCGAGCACACGCACCTGCCACGCAGTTTGCACGCGCGTCGTCGTGTCCACGCCGACGGCTTTTTCGATGAGATCGGGATTTTCCAGATAGGTCACTTCGCGCGGCCACACATCGAGATAAACTAAATAAGGACCGCCTTCACTCGGTGCGGGCGCGACCTTTGCCACATTGGGAAAATACGGTTGCTCGTTAAATGGAATTGGCAGCGTGCCGCGCTGCTCCGCGAGCACGGGATCAAATTCGAGCGGCGCTTTGCCGTGATTTTCGGCGAGCAGGCCGTCCACATAAATTCGCCCGCGCCCGATCGTCAATTGACCGCCGGTGATTTCAATCTTGAAACCATCCGGCGTTTCCTTCGGCACGGTGCCGCGCCCGATGATGTCGGTCGTCTCGGCGCGCAACCGTCGGCTGATGATGCCGATCATTTCGTTCCAGTCCGCGTCCAGTTGCACGCGGCCTTGCTGCATCAGCACGCCGCTGAAGTCGCGTTTGGCATCAAAGGTTTTCCGGCTGTAATCTCCACTCATAATTCGTCTCCTCTTTTTGGTTCACGTCACGTAAAAAATTCCCGCTTCGAGTCCGAACCGCAAATACTCGTCCAGACGGATGCGCAGATTGGTTTCGCGCTGCGGCTGGTGCAATTCGTGGAACGCGCCCATCTCCGCCTCGTCATCCGCGCCCTCGCGAATTTCCGTCGCCGTGCGCAACGCCAGTTGGCCGTAGCCCGGATCTCCGTAGCGCAGTGAAGTGAATTGCGGCCGCACGCGCAACGCGTGGCTTTCATCTTCCGGCTGGCAGCGATAGCGGCGCGGCACGATGGAAGTCAGCGGCAAATAGCAAAACCGCACGCAACCTTCCTGCTTCTTCTCCGAGCGCACGTCGGACATGAAAATACTGTTCGCCGCGAGTTGGAGTTCCAGCGTGTGAACCGTGCCGATAATGGTGCTGTCGGCGATTTGCAATGTGCCGCCCGCATCAGTTCCATTCGCAGCCGCGATCGCAACTATGTTCACATCGGTCGCATCCACAATGCTGTCAGTGATGGCAACACTCGAGCGCTCGTGGACTCGCAATGCGCCGACGATGCAGTGATCAATTTCAATTGCCACGTTGGGCAGATCCACGCTCAGGCTCGCATTAACCGAAGGCACCAGCGTGCAGTGCCGCAACCGCAACGCCCGCAGCGCACCGTTCACGCGAATGGCACCGCCGCTGATGAGCAATCCGTTCAACGTGACTTCTGCATCCGCTGCGCCGTTGATCACGAGGTCGCCGCCGAGCCCGATGGTTGGCCGATGTTCATTGGCCGCGCGCAACTCCACGCGTTGACCGGCATTGACGTTGATGGTCAATGTTTCGTTGTAACGATCGCTGTTGGCAATTTCCACCACGCCGCCCGTGACCACAGCGTTCAATGCATCCTGAATCGTCGCGTGCGGCGCAGGAACTTTTTCGACTGGTGCGAGCAACGCATCGAATGTCGCCGCGCGATCATACTCGCCGCCGCCCATGTCGTCGCTGAAACCGTAAAAGAAATTAACGCGGACCTGCACGCCCGCCGGAACCGGTTTCGCAAACGTGATGCGACCCAAAACTGGATCCACCGCCAGAATAATTTTTTTGAACTCAGTAAAAGTGGTGCCGTCGGCATTGACATGCAGATAGGGTTTTTGGTCCGCCGGAATCCGCCACTGGCTCAAGTTGCAGATCACGATCTTTTCAAACGGCACCGGGCCGGGCTGACCTGATAAAGTGATTTTAAACACCGGCGTTGCGCCAAAATACACCGGGCTGATTTCGGTGCCGTCCACCAAGGCCTGCCGCCGGGCTTCCAATTCCTCGTAAAGGACGCGGCGGCGCAACGGGTCCGGCACATTGATCGGATCCGCCAGATGCGTGACCTCCACTTCCGTCACCGGATTTGTGAACAATTGCGTCTCGAGTCCCAGCGGATGAAATTGAAAACGATTGGCATCGAGTTGAAACGCGGGCGAATTGGTCTGCGAATACGCGCCCAGCCGCCACAAAAATATCCCGATGTTTTGAATATTATATTTTCCCTGCCCGGTCGCGATGTGCCGCACGTCCACCGTGTGCGCGACGGTGTCGAACGGGCCATTGATTTTTTCCAGCACGTTCCACTTCCGCAAATCAGGCGCGTAAAAACTGTTTGGGCGAATGTGATTCGGCGTCCATTGCGTCCAGCCGAGTTGTTCAAAAAACTCCACGGCGCGCGCATTCCAGCCGGTGACATCGCGCGCGAGTTGTTCGAGCATCGCCGCCGCGCCTTTGCGCCGGCGAAAGCCAATGGTGTGCGCCACTTCCGCGCGCTGGCTGCCAACTTTGGGCACGACGTTATGCAACGCGCGGTAGCCAATCAGATCGCCGATGTAAGGCACGACCCAGTCGTTGCAGGTTTCGATGAACTGATCGTCGTAGAGCTGCGCCAGGTCTTCCTCCAGCACGCCAACCTGATCCGCCATCACCGACAGCAACGCCTTGAGCGGCTCGCCTGATTGCGCGTCGCGAATGCGATAAATCGCCGGCAACAATTCATACATGCGTTGGGCGTCAAAGCTCATGGCATCACTCCTAATTTGTCCAGCGGCGCGGGATCAAGCGTCAGCAATTCCGCCGCCGCCACATCGCCACTTGCTGAATTTTCCGGCAAAGCAGCGAGCAGCCGCGTTTCCAGTGTGGCGGCGCCTGCATCGCTGCGGTATAAATAATTTAAGTCCACCGCCACGACTCCCGCCACATTTTGAATCACGGCAATTACCTCACTCAACATCACCGGCTGGCCAAACGCTCGGTTCACAAACGAAAACTGTGCGCGCAACGCTTGCTCGACCGCTGCGAGCACGATATCCGTTTCGTAATCAGGATCCACTTTGACGTTGGCCGCAATTCGGAAAAAAGCGGGGCGAAATGATTTTACGCGCAGGCTCACAAACGGATCGCCCGCCTGTTGCAACGCCGTGAGCAGATTTTTATAAGTGTCGCTGTCAGGCTTAATTTCCGCACCGTCGGGTCCAGCGACGGTGATGAATACACGGCGCATTTGTCCGTCCCACGTCCACGTTGCCAGCGCCTTGGCCACGCCGGCAAACGCGCGCGAAAAATCTTCGTAGTCCTGCAACGACACCGTGCGGTCCAGCGTCAGCACCGTCAGCGGCGCGTTAGTGCGCGCATCATCGAGCGACTCGCGATCCTGCGCGCCGGTCGCGGCTTCAGGATTGATCGCCGATTTGATGCCAAGCGGCCGCGTCAGCAGCGAAGTGAGTTGACCAGCCGAAACGAGTCCGCCGGTGCCGATGCCTTTGCGATAGACCGCGCGCACATTGTCCTGGCCGGTCGGCAGCCGCGCGCCCGTCACGCCGTCGCCAAATTCAAACGTCGTTTTGCCGTCATCCCCGGTGCGCGAAATGTAAACGTGATCCTGCGCGCCGCAGCCGTAAAGCGTCGGTGTCTCATGCCACAACACATCGTTGACGCGCACTTCCAGCGTCGAGGCCGCACCACTCGCAGTGGCGGCGCTCACATAAGTCAACGGCGGTTGGCGTAACGTGAATTGCTGGTAAGTCTGACTCGCATCGCCGCTGCCGAGAATTTCCGAAACCGTTTCGCCATGCGTCGCGTGCGCAACGTTCGCGTTCACAGAAAAACTGGCCCGCGCATAACTATTGGCCAGTGGCGGCGTGACCGTCAGCGTTGCGCCGTCAATTTCGGAAATCTGCACAATCTCCGTGATGGCCAAGCCGGTGGCATTGTCGTTACCAGATGCTACCAGCCATTGGCCTTTGAGCAATCCCGAGGGCGTTTGCGCGAGCGGAATTTGCGCGCCGGCAATGGCTGCCGTCAACGGGCGCTCGGCCGGTTCTAGCAACTCACTTTGCGCAAACACGGCGGTATTGCGCAAATTGAACTGCGCCGGATTTTCCAGCAGGTCGGGCGCGAGGCGCGTCACTTTTGCGCTTAATGAAAAATCGGCGCGGGACAAGCTCGTCACCGAACGCACATGGCACAATTCGACGTAGCTGGGACTGGCCACGACCAGCCAACTGCCGGCGATGATTTTCGGATAGGTCGTATCCAAATCAATCTGCGCGGCATTCAAGGCAAAATATTTCCACTGCAAAACCTCATCCACGGTTTCAGTGAGGCTGCCCAGACTCGTGCCGTTGGTGCTCAAAATGCGCGGATCCGGCGCGTTGTTGCCGAACAAGGCCGCCCGTTGGCGCAGCGCATAGATTTTTACATCCGCCGAAGCCGGCGTCATCGGCGGCACCACATGACCGAGGCCTTCGGTCCAGGTCACATGCGTTCGTTTTTGAACCGAGTCGGTCGTGACAGTTTGGAGAATGCGGAAATCCCACCGCTCACTGCCGGGATTATTGATGCGCTCATTGCCGACAATCAGAATCGCATCGCCCGGTTGGAGATTTGTGTTCGTTCCATTTAGAAACAGTTCGGTGAGGCCGAACGCAATTTTCTGCGGCTGCGTCATCGGCGGCTTGAGCGCATTCCATTCGACGCGTGTTTCAATTTTTTCAACGGTCTCAAAAGTCTGCGGGGATTCATTTGGGCCGGGCACGCTCTGCACCTTCGCGCCGATGTCCACGGTCGTTGTCAGCGGCGCGCCCGGCGTGGTGTCCATTGTGAACGCGAGGAACGTGCTGGCCGCAACGCCCGGTCGAAGTTCGTAGCCGATCAGGCGGCCAAGTTCCAGCAACGAACGCCGCTCCGTCGCGGTGCGCAAAAATGATTCGTTTACGATGCGCTCCTGATAAAACGTCAGGACGTCGGCCATCGTCGCTGCGGCGTCGAGCAGCGCGATGGAAAAATCGTCATCGTCGCGCGTCTTAAAGCCTTGCAAGGCCGGACGCGAGATGTCCGACAGCGCCGCAATCATGCTTGCCTTGAACTGGCTGTGCGTGCCGACGCGATACGAAATGGCTGATAAACCGGGGCGATTGTTCACCTCGGCGGGCGTCTGCGCGGTCAATCCTTCGCAGCAATTGCAGTCATCACTCATTTTCCACCTCCGACAGTTAAGCGAAACACGCCGCGTTCGGCGAAGTTGGGATCGTTGTCGCACCGCGCGATTTCCAAACGGCCCATCGGCACAAATCCATCCTGCAACGGTTTTGCATCCGGCTGTTCTTGGCGTTGAAAAAGCGTGATGCGGACCGACGCCACACCGGCGACCAATTGCGCCGCCGCGTAGAGCGGACTGAGAAAAACCGTCTGGCCAAAAGTAAAATTGTCCGGATGGAAAATTCCACGAGTGCCGTCGGGCAAAATCTGGTTGCTGAAAATTTGCAGCAGCGCGGCCTTCACGTCGCTGCGGAAATAATCCGGCTTCGCGCAGACGTGCATCTCGATTTCGAGCGAGACGAATTGCGGCGCGTCCACTTCGAGATCGTAGCCCGCCATCCGATAGCGCTCGACTGATTGACGGATGCTGGCCTTGAACTTTTCGTCCACAGCCAAACCGCCGAAACGATCCACCGTGAGAAACACCGTGTGCCAGCTTCCCGTCCAGCGGAAGGTCGCGGCGGCGCGCTGCACTCGCGAGTCGCGCTCGGTGACTTCGGCGTAATCGGCTTCCGTCACCGCGCGTTCCTGCGTGCGAAACGCGGCGGGCGCGCGTTGGCGAACATCTTCAATGTTCTCCGCTTCGACGCCGCCCTGCGCGGGCAGTGGATTGCGCACGAGCGAAATGGCATTGAGACCGGAGACAATGTGCGCGATGGATTCCGCCCCGACATTTCCAGCGGCGCCATTGCCGACGCGATAGGTGGCGGTGAATTGCGTGCCGGAATCGGGCCGCCGGCCGAGCAGATCGTCGCCGAAACGCAAATAGGCAAAGCCGTCGGTATCAATTTCGGCGACGAATTCTGCAGCGCTTGGCGAACTGTTGAGCAGGTCACGCTGCGGCAACCACGGCGCGGGCGACACATTATCTGCGAGCGAAATTTGCGGCGCGGCAGTTTGAATATCCCAAGACATCGCAGCTTCGGCCGAAGCAGTGGCATCCAATGGCGCGGCGTGCGTGAGCGGGGAATCCTTCAGAGTTGGACGATAGCGCGGCGGCACCGGCACCGGCTCCGTGGCGACGCAGTGATCGCAATCTGTATTCGGTCTGAAAATTGTCGGCTGCGGAACCGTGTCGGGAATTGGCGCGTTGATTTCCGTCAGTCCGTGATCGCACAACACAATGTTGCCGCGCGCGACGCTCATCGTGTTGTCCAAATATTTTTCACCATGCTCGGCATCGGTGCGCGACGAAATGCAAAGCGGGAATGTCAGCGCGTCTTCGACATCCCATTCAATTTCCGTCACCGGCTTATTGTTTAGCGGATCAACGTCCAGCACTGGCGGCTGCGTCAACCGCACGGCTTGACGATGCGCGGGATTGGCGTCGCCCGCCGCGCCGGTGTCCGGCCCGAGCACTTCCTCAAAAATCAGCACGTCGCCCTGTTTCAAATCGGAAAAATGTCCAGCCAGCGTCGCGCTCGTCGCACCTTTCGGCAAACAGCAGCGCTGCTCCGTCCAGGTGTAAAACGGAATTTGATTGTGCGCGGCAAACAGCATTGGCACTTCGTGCATGGTTTCAAAGCCGGCCTGGGCGAGTTGCAAAATTCTCGGCTCGTTCGGCAAAATCACTTTTTGGCCGTCAATACTGGTGAAAAGATGCGTGCCCTTCGGCAGCGGGCCGGTGTCGGCGGCGACTTGGATTTGCACCCAGGCGCGGGCATTGCAGCCGTCGTGCATGAGATAGTCCACCAACCGCGCGTGGCGGCGGATCGAAACGCGGCGGCGCGCGGTGCCAAGATAGGCTTCGGTGGCAATGGCGTCTTGCTGATAGCTCAAGTTGTCGCCCACAAACGCGAGCAACTCCACGAGCGTGACGCCGAGGTCGGCGGCGTGGCGCTCCGTCCATTGCGGACTTAGAACGGAAATGCGATCCAGCATCAGGCGCCGGAAACTAGAATAATCTTTTGCGAGATAATTGATCTCCGGTTCATTGCGGGGCGGTGGCGGACAGACGCGGGTGCTCTTGCAGTCAAAATCACTCGGACACTCGACCTTAAATGAGAAATCTATCTCGGATAAAATGGGATCGTAACCCGGTGGCGGCTGCAAATGCTGCGCGTCTTGCACGATCTGCAAAGTGTAAATCGAAAAATCACCGGGCTGATTCACTTCGACGGTCAGCACATTCGCTTCGGGCGCCATACCCGTTGTCACGTTTTTGACGACGATGTTCGTAATGCGCTCCCCACCTGCAATCCGCACGTTGGCTTTCGTGAGCGGACCGCCCGAGAGGTCGTTGACGAAATGAACTTTGAGCAGACGCTGCCGCATCAACTTAGTCGGCGCGTCATGGTCAACGACCTCCAAAAAATCAATGCCGTTCAATCCATTTGGATTTTGCACCGGATTTCCCAGCGCTGCGCGGCGGAGTTCATCGCAGCAAGTGTAGATCATACGCTTTGCCCTCCTTGCGTGAACACGGCAGTCTGCCGCGTTTGCGTGCGGCGAACGGCATAGGAAATCGTCACGCTCAATGTCGAATCCAGACTGTCCACTAGCACAGAATCCACAACGATCAAATCGCCGAGCCATTGTTGCAACGCGCCTTGCACGAGAAATTGCGTTGCGGCGGCGAGTTCAGGGCTGTTCGGCGCGAAGACGAGTTGATTCAAGCCGCAGCCAAACGTCGGACGGTTCACGCGTTCGCCTGGCGACGTGAACAAGACCTGCTCGATCAAATCGCGGATGTGATCATCCGCCGTCGTGTCCGCCGTGCGGCCGCGATTGTCGAAACGGAATGGATAATCCACGTAGCTCATGTGGCAGTGACTCGGGTTTGGGTGACGATGATGTTCAACGGCGTTCCGGTTGGCACACACACGGCCATGCTGGTCTGCGTCAAAACCGGTTGGCCGCCAGCCAGCACGCGCGCGGCAGCGACGACCCATTGCGCCGTAACGCAAGGCCCGTTGCCGCCAGGCGGCACGAACGGACATCCCGCGATGACATACGGTGGCGCCTGCGTCGTGACCGGCTGGCCGCTGACGAGCACGCGCGGATTCGGCGCGACCGGCTGGGCTTGTCCGCCGTGCATGCACATCACCGTCGCGCCGAGATGTAAAATGAAACCAGCCATATTAAATCACAGTTAATGCTCCGGCGTTGATGTCCACCGTCGGGCCGGTCAACATGATGGTTGCACCCTGGCCGTTGGAAATCGTAATGCCGACCTCGCTGATTGAAATCATCGCGCCCGCTGTCGTTTTCAACAAAATGCCGCCGGTCGGCCCCGGCACGTCGCTGATCATAATGGTATTTTGCAATCCAGTTTGGAGGACGATGCTCGGACTCGCCGGATTCCCGGCCAAAGCCAGCGCCGGCACATCGGACGGCGAGCCCGGAAAACAGCCCGACCAAATTGGGAAATCCGAATCGCCTTGCTCGAACTCGATCCAAACGCCGGCACCGACAAGTGGCAGCACGAAAACGCCCATTTGAATTCCGGTCACAGGAAAACACGGCATGGCCCAACTGGTCGGGAGCACGCCCGAAACATCCGGCACGAGCACTTGCAAACGACCCATTTGCATCGGGTCAAGGTTGTTGATGACCGTGCCGCGAAATTTTCCGTAAAATTTTTGATCGCTCATACCGGCACGTTGGGAACGGTGGACATCAGACCATTTCGGCCCAGCGTGAAATTTTGTTTGTATTGGCCGCGCTTGATAGAGTGCGTGACGCTGTTGACGTAATAAAGTCCGTCGAACGCCAAACCCGCGCCGCGCACGCCAACAAGGCTGCGCGCTTTCAAGGCTTGGCCATAGCGCAACACATCCAGCGAACCGGTGGCGGTGACGCCGTCGGCGGACTTCGCCGCCTTCGCCAACCCGATCATCGCGCCGCGAATGGGACTGTATTTCGCGGTGTCGGTGATCGGATCAATATTTTTCGGAAACGGCGGAACCAAACCGAGCGGCGGATTCAGCGGCGTGATGTCTGGAATGGGAATGGGAATTGGCACCTTCGTTTCGGGATTTTGGATGTAAACAATCGGCAGCGATTTCGAATCGGAATTAAAACGAAAGTTCAGCGACTCAACGTTCGTGTAAGCGTCCATGTTGATGTTCAGCGCCGGCTGCGGCTGTCCGACTTTTATTTCCGGCCCCCAATACGCGATGCTCATTCCCGGCGCAGGGCCGGGATTGAGATAGAACACATAGCCGACTTCGTCCGCGAGCGATTTGATATACGCCAGGTCCTTGCCTTTGTGGCGCGGGATTTCCTTCGTCGGAATCGGAATATCAATCAGCACGCTCGGCAGCACCATGGGCACGATTCCCAGAGCCGCATACTTCGCCAGAATCAGCAGCACGCGCACTTCGTTGGACATGGCGGGATACGGGATGCCGCTGAAATCAATGTAATCCATCACCTGCGTCAGATCCTTGCCCGTCACGGTCAGCATGGAATGGCCGGGGTCAGCACCCGGAGAAAGCTCATGATTCGTCATCACGCCATCCATCAAAACGTCCGTCGAACCGTTGATCGAGACGGCGATGATCACACGCATGATCGGAATCGGGCTGGCACCGCCGGTCAGCAAAAACAGTGTCTGCAACGGCGAGCGATTGTTCACGGTGAACTGCAATTGAAATCCGCTGGCGTCGCTGGTCGAAGTGGTCACCTGCACGCTGATCAACGCATCCAACACCTCCGGCGGCACCGGCAGCGGCACCGCCGGTCCGATCATCAGCGTAAGATGGATGGGGTTGTTAGCCATTTTGATTTCCGGGAATTCCCGCCGGCAAAGTGATGCGCAAAATGCGCCCGACAATTTCGGTCAATTCCTCCGGACTCATCGCCACGTTCGCGTCGCAGAGTTGCCAGAACCGTTCCGGGTCGCCGACATATTTGGCCGCAAGATTGTCAATCCGGTCGCCTTGCACCACGGTGTATTCCTGCAGCTGCGCGAATTTTTCCGGCGGCGGAATAAAGCGGCGCTGCAAAAATGGAATTGTCTTACCGTCCGCCGAGGTCAACGTGTTCGTGCTAATGCCGTAATATCTGCTATTCGGCGGAAATAAATTTGGTTTCGCCGCACCTTGCAACAAAGTTTGCAGTGGATCGCTCATGGAATGCCTCCGATGCCGAGCGCGCTCAACGAGCCACCCGGATTTTGTGACGCGAGTTTTTCTTTTTGCTGCTGATACGCCATGAACAGACTGCCGCCTTTCACATTGAAGCCGAGATCGTTCACGCTCAAAACGCGCATGCCGAGACTGATTTTCGCGCGGATCGGATTCAGGTTCGGATCAAATGCTTCTTCCGTGATGCTGAAATCCGTCAATCGCACCGGCACTACGCGCGACTTACTCCAAATAAATAATGTCAGCGGCGCGATGACCGGCGCGATTTCCAGTGTGCCGGATTGTTCCAAACGGTTGTTCGCCTGCAACTGCGTGGACGACGGATAAACGATCATTTCCAACGCGGCGAGTTGCGGATGAATTCCCAGACTCGTCGCGAGCCCGTCAGCAGTTTCCAGCTGATCCGTCGCGTCAATTTCCGCATCCAGCTTGATCGTCTCAATCGGCGGACCTTTCAAGCGCAACGCCTCGGAGCGATCCGCCGATTCGCCCGCCACGCCCTGCGGCTGCAACGAGCGCGTCAGCGTGTCCGGATTGTATTGAAGCACGATTATTTTTTGCACCGCGCCGGAATCCGGGTCCACCAGCACGAGGCCGCCTTTAACAAGGCGTGGAGAATTGGGAAAGGCGCTCATGGTGTGGGTGGTGGGGCGGCAACGGGCGGACACGCCAGCACCGCGCCGCGAAAAGGATCAATCGCATCTTGCGCCGCCTGGGCGTCGGCGCCCCAACTATTTTTCCGCGTTTCCAATTCGTTGGTGGCATTGGTCATCGCATCGGATGCATCCGTGCCGGTCACGCTGAAATTCACGCCGCGATAACGCGTCTCCAACGTCGCCCGCCACGTCTGGCCGATCTGGCGATGCTGCGCTTCGTGCGCGTCCAACGTCGTGCGCATCGCCCGCCACGCCGCCACTTCCGCCGCCTGATTCGGCCGCGCCGAGGGACTCCAATCGGGCCGATCAATCGGGCAACTCACCGACACGCTTGATTGCGGATTGCCGCGAACATCTGCTTTCACCGAGCCATCTGGCTGTGGGGTCGTTCTGACGCCAGCTTGACCATTGAAAGAGTAAGTGCAATTGGTCTCTGCCCATTCCGGCGCATACGGCGAATTGCTGTTCAGCCAGTCCACCACGTCGTTGCAGGCAAGATCCGGCGGCACGGCGTAACGTTGCAACTGCGGCTTCGCAACCGATCCAACAGCTCTGACAGAACCCACCGACTGAGTCGCGCCCTGTTGAATGGTGTGAACCAGTTCATGCGCAAGCAGACGCTGACCGGACGTTGTGCCCGGCTGGAAAGTGCCAGCGGCAAAAACCAAATGGTTGCCGACCGTGTAAGCGGATGCGTTGACTGCCCGCGCCGATTTTGCCGCGCGCTCATCGGTGTGAATTCGCACCTGACTAAAATCATGGCCGAAGCGCGATTCCATAAAACCCCGCGTCACAGCATCCAGCGCCGCGCCGCTTTCCGACAACACCTCGTCCACAATCGGCGGCGCGCTCTGCGGCCCGGCGGCACTCTCCGCTTTGCGAAATAAGAGCAAACTGTCGTCCTTCTTTTTCCGTTTCAGCGCGCCCAACGGATCCAGCAAATCATTCGCCTTGGAAAGAACATAATTGTCCAGCCGCTGCTGTTCATCCGCGCGGTCCTGCGGCGTTTTGCTCGCTTCGTCCTGCTTCTGCTTTTCCGCCCGCAGCCGTGTGATGTCCGACTGAATTTTATCCGACTCGGACGGGCTTTTTGATTTCTTAGCCGACCCGCCGAGCGGAATCGTCAGCGTCAAGCCAGCCTTTTGCTCCGCCGGTTTTCCGGGCGATGCCGCCGTGTCAGAGTAACTCGCGCCAAGGCTGACTCCGCTTCCGAGCGTCACCGTCAGTCCAATATCCGTCGGCGAGCGGACTGGTCCTTTCCAAGTGAGTTGCGCTTTCAAACCGGGCGACAGAAAATCGAGCGGAATTTCCGGAATCTGCATCGGCAATTCCTTATTCGTCGCGATGATCGCCGCCAGCGCGCCGGCAATGGTCGAGCCCACAACGGCTTTCCCTTCCGTCGTCGAAACAAAATCCTTACCCATCTGCTTGACCTTTTCTTCCAATTGTTTGACGTCGTCTCTGGCCCGCAGCGCCTCAATCACTTTCGGCAGAGCATCCTTCAGTTTGTCCGCGTCTGACTTGGACTTTTCCGTCGTGGGCCCGGGCGGCGGCGGCGTATCGTCGCGCTGAACTTTTTGTCCTGCCACCATGGTATCAACGGACGCAGCCGAACCTGACATGATGGCATCAGCCACACTTTCCGCTTCCTGTTCAAACGCATCACCCGGCTGGTTCACGGCCAGTCGCGACGGCTCGGTTACGGCGATATCTTTAAAATGATGGCCGGCACCATCAGCTAGACTGCGTTGCAATAAGTCGTCATCCGATTTTTTCTGACACTCGACACACTCGCCTTCGTGACCTGCCGAACCGCCACACGCGCATTGGCGTTGCAGCAAGTTTTGCGGCGGCACCGTGAAGCTGGTCGAAGCCGACTTCGGCGCTGCAATTCGCGTATGCGTGGATGCGCTCATCGTCCCAATCCTCCATGAATTGCACCCGCGATCTGTTCACCAACGCTTGCCGGTCGCGCATTGTTTTTCATTTGGAACGAGCCACCATCAATCTGAGCCAGCGAAACATTTTTGTGGGCAGACAAGGGCTGCGCAGAAATAAGCCGCGCCAATTCCTGTTGCACCGCTTCGCTGATGGCGTGTTTATCACCCGGCGCAAAACCGTGCAGCACCAGTTCTTCAATATGCAGATGAATTTCAGATTGAGGTTTCATTCCCAGCCTCCGATCTCCGCGTTGGTGAGCGGCTTTTCGATCTTCACACATTCGGTGCGAGCCGCGTGCAACAAATGCTTCATCCGCACCGGCTCGTCCGCATCGGCGGCGAGAAATGCGGCGTTGAGCGCGATGTTGCGGATGTTGCCGCCGGCGACGTGCAATTTCGCCAAGCGTGCCACGTCGAGTCCGTCCACCGGCGTTTGCGCGGGAAACATCCGCCGCCAAATCTCGATTCGCTCCGCCGCGTCCGGAAATGGAAATTGAACCACGAACCGAATCCGCCGTAAAAACGCCGGATCCAGCGAGTCCTTCATGTTCGTGGTCAGAATCGCCAGGCCGCGATACGATTCCATGCGTTGTAATAAATAGCTCACCTCAATGTTGGCGTAACGGTCATGGCTGTCTTTCACTTCGCTGCGTTTGCCGAACAATGCGTCCGCTTCGTCAAACAGCAAAACCGCGCTCCCTGCCTCCGCCGCATCGAACACGCGCCGCAAATTTTTTTCCGTCTCGCCGATGTATTTGCTGACCACCTGGCTCAAATCAATCCGATACAAATCGAGCCGCAATTCATTCGCGAGCACCTCCGCCGCCAAAGTTTTTCCGGTGCCGCTCGCGCCGGCAAACAGCGCGCTGATGCCCAGGCCGCGCGCATTTTTTTCCGCGAAGCCCCACGTTTCATAAACCTGATCGCGGCGACGAACATGCGCGGAAAGTTCCCGCAGCAGCGTCAACTGCGCCGCGGGCAAGACCAGTTCGCTCCAACTGGCGCGGGTCTCGATGCGCTGGGCCAGATCATCCAGCCGTGGCCGCGCCTGGAGGCGGCACTCATGCCACAATTTGTCCGGCGCGACCGCTTTCGCCGCCGCCGCGCGGATGCTCCCCGCACTGAGATCAAACTGGGCGGCCAGCGATTCCATTTGGCCGTTCACACCGGCATTTTTCCAAACAAGGCGCTGTTCATCGCGCGTGGGTTTGGCGACGTCAAAATTCACGGACGCGCGAACACCCGGGCGACGGCGTTCGCGAGACGACACAAACAAAACGCCGCCCGCGTGTTCGATGAACCGCGTCACGGCCAGCTGGTTCTCCGCGTCGTCACATTCCAGCAACACGGCACTCGCGCCCAGCGCCGCTTCGCGTTCCCAAAGCCGGATAAACGTTTCCAATTCGCGTGAATCAGCGGGAAGCCTTTGTCCGGCAATGGCGTGCAAATTCAAACCGACGGCGGCGCAACTCGCCGTCGCCACGGCGCGTTTGGCGACGGGATCAATCCCGCCCAACTGGATGGCTGGCAGCGGACGGCCCTGGCCCAAGACGGCCGCGATTTCCTCCGCGATGGCACGGTGTGAATCCACCAGGTCCTCCGTGTGGACTACCGGCTCCACCAGGCTCACCAACCGTTCATCCAACTGATTTAGTCCGGTGAGGTAATGCAAAACCCGTTCGTCAATCTTGAGGAGGCTCCGCGTGAGATTCTGGCCCGGCAGCACTTCAATCAAACGCCAGCGGCGTAGCGGCGCGGCTGGCGTGAGCGCGCTCCAATGCGGTTCCGGCAGCGCACCGAGGGCGAGGCTGAACGTGGGATAATCACGGCGCGGATCGCCGTTAACCTGGGCGCAGAGCGCCGCAAATTTGGAATCCAGCTCAACGCCCGCGCAGAGCAGCAAAATGCCGCGCTCAAAATTCGAAAGTCCAAATAGTTTGCAAATCGTTTCCAACGCCGGCGGCGGCGACATTTCCGCGACCGGCACCGCCACTTCCAACGACACACGCTGCTCCAACGCGTCGCGCACCGCGTTAAGCGCGGTGGCCAGATGTCGCTGATTGGCTTCAGTCCAATTCATGAGACAGTCACTTTCGGCCGATTGGCGGGATTCACATCATACGCACTCTCCGCGCCGTCCACGCGGACGCGCAGATCAAAAGTGCCGGGGGCAATGGTAGTTGGAATCGCAAAGCCAAACGTGCTCGCGGTAGGTGGATTGGTTGGCAACCGGGTTGGCAGCGGAATCACGAAACTCTGCGTGTCGTTGTTCAGCAGCAGCGCAACCGATTGTTCGCGGCCAATCGGCGGAGCGAAATCCAGGGTCAGCGTGGCTCCGCGCGCGACCGTAACCGGCGTCGCCGTCGTGATGGCCGGCTGCAAAATAAAAGGCGCGACATTGGAGTCGAAGCCGCGATGCGGTTCGTCCGGCGTGCCGAAATTGAAATCGTGAATCACCTGCGCCGTGCGCACGCCGGGTTGCAACGTCGCCGGCAAGGTCACTTTAATTTGTTGACCGGTCACGCTGGCTGGCACTGCCAGTGTGTCGCCGAATTTTACTTTAGTGACATCGCCACGGAGATTTTGTCCCGTTATGGTCAGCGTGTCGCCAGCCGCCAAAATTTGCGGGTCCAGATTTTCGATGAACGGATGTTGGAATGGCACTACGAAAAGCTGCCGTTCGAGCACTGGCTTCGGCACAACGGGAGAAAGTTCTTCTTCAATCAGCACGACAGAAGCGCGATAGGCGGTGGACAGCGCATACGGTGTTTGAAAGAAAACAGACCAGAGCTTGGAGAGTTCTTCCAGCGACAGTGACAGCGGCGAGAAGCGCACTGGATCAATGGCATCGGCGAGATTGGAAGTCGCCAGATACGCGTAAGCTGGATCGGTGACGGTGTCGCGAATCATCTGGCGCGTCAACAGCGGCCACGCGTGCAACGTGCGCACGACGCTTCCAAGCACGCGCTGCGGTTCCAGTTGGCCGTCGTTGCCGTAAACACTCAGCAGGTAATGCAGGTCCAGTGCAATGACGGGGCGCTGCCCCGCGCGGCCGTCCGCATTGCGCGTCGGCAGATCGGCATTACGCAAAACGGAGTTGGGTGTGACCTGATACAAAAAAATATTCACGCCGATTTCCGGCAGGCCATGGCCCGTCGCATCCGGTCGCGCGGTGTTCGCTTTCGCCCCCGGCACATCCGCGCCGACCACTGCTTGCAACGCGCGCTGCAACGTGGCGGTGACCGTGGCGATGGCGAGGTAATTACTCATCGCGCACCTCCGTCGCGTTTTTGCAGATAGTCGTCGAGCGAAAGTCTAGGCGCGACGGCTTTGGCCGGCTTGGGGGTGGGCGCAGTGGATTGGATGGCGCGCACTTCCACGCGACCAATCGTCACATGAATGGCCGGTGCCGCCGGGCGCGGCTCAAGCTGGGAAAATGAAATTTGCTGGGCCGGCTTGAACGCGGGCCGTTCCGAAAATTCGTGAAACAATTTCGTCTTGGCGGCGAGGACTTGATCGCCTTTTTCAAGCACGGACGTGGTCGGAACGATTGCTTTATTTGGCTCCGGTTCAATGGCGGGTTTGGCGCTGGCCCCCGGCAACGGAGTTCGCTGCGACTGTAGGGCGGTCGCGGGATCATTGATTTCAGAAGGCCGGTTCGCAGTTCGCGCAGTGACGGGGACGTCCGCAACCGGCATCGCGGCGGAGATTATTTCCGGCGAAACGGAATTCGGAATGGTCGAACTAATTGGCTGCGGCGGTTGCTTTGCGTTCATCAGGGGCGCACCTGGTTGAGCGTCGCTCAAAGTTTCGGTGGCGGCGGACTCGAACAACGACGGCAGGCGCGGCCGGATCGCCGGCGGTTCGGCGCAACTGCGGGCGATCAGATGGGAAAAGAAATCGCTCATGCGTTCACCAGTTCCAAGTAGTAGCGACGGCGGGCCGGACTCAGCGCGAGAATTTCCGATTCCGCCCAACCATACGCCGAGGCGAGCGTGTGAACTTCGCGCAATAGCCCGCGCGCGGCGGCACTGATTTCGGACCAAAAAAACGCGACAATGTCGAACGGGGCCTCCCACTGGTGGCCGCAACTGGCACAGCGCAAGGCGAGTTGGATGTCCGCCAGAGGATCGGCCCGCGACATGGTTTCGATGACGGTCGCAAGGACTGTTTCCGGCAAATTGCCATGACCGTTGGAAAGGCAGCGCTCCAGCAATTGTTCGCGGCTGTTGACGGTCAACAAATCGGCGCTGGTGGGAAGACGAAATCGCAGCCGATGCTCGGCAAGTTGCAGATCAAATTCCGCAGGCGGTTCCAGTTCCTTTCCCAACCGAAGGTCTGACGCGTGGAAGGACAGTTCAATTTTCTCGTCGCACGCCGGACAATTGGCCAGGCCGGTGAATTCCGCGCCAAAAGTCAATTCACGCAATGCAATCAGCCGCTCGTCGCGGCGGCCGATGCTCAAGTCGGCGAGCGAGTCGGGCGGGGATTCCGGACACGCCGCCGCCAGCAAGGTGAGCGCCCGGTGAACCGGAGGTTGACTCGCCCCCCGCTCCCAGACACTCAAGAGTTCCGTGGTCGAGAGCGCGCGCATAGGCGATCAGTTGGCCGGATTCGTAAAGGTGGGTTCGCTCGGCTCGGTCACCGATTGATCACGTTCCCAGCCTTCGTTTTCCAATTTGATATGCTGGATGGCGACCGCATTCGCGTTCGCATCAAGATCGGGCAGGGCCTGATATTCGCTGACCCACGCGCGATAAATTTTATAAGCGAGCACCACTTGCCCCGCTTCGTTATAGACCTCGAGAATGAGGTCCTTGCGGAAATCTTTGAGCGAAACCTCCGCGCCGAGCCCGTTGCCGAAGTTCCAGACTTTGTTGGCCCATTTCTCAAACTCGGTGTCGTGCGTGACGCCGCGCTCGAGCGTGATGGCGTCATATTCGGTGCGGCCGGGAGATTTCCGCGTGCTGCTCGGATCGCCGCCTTCCCGGTGTTTGACGACTTCGGTGGTGCGCTTGAGGCCGCCCACTTTGCTAATGCCCGCGACGTATTTGCCGTCCCACTTGACGCGGAACTTGAAATTTTTATACGGATCGAACCGGCTGGAATTGACGCTGAATTGTGCCATAACTCATTTCTCCTAGGTTTGGATTTGTCCGGCGATTTGCTGGATCTTGATGATCACGAATTCCGCCGGCTTCAGCGGCGCGAAACCGACCAGAATGTTCACGACGCCCCGGTTGATGTCGTCCTGCGTGGTGGTTTCCTTGTCACACTTCACGAAGTAGGCTTCCTGCGGCGTCTTGCCCTGGAAGGCACCCTGACGGAAAAGTCCCTGCATGAACGCGCCAAGATTTAGACGAATTTGCGACCAGAGCGGCTCGTCGTTGGGCTCGAAGACCACCCACTTGGTGCCGCGATACAAACTCTCCTCGAGGAACAACGCCGTGCGGCGAACCGGAACGTATTTCCACTCGGACGCCTGTTGGTCATTCCCGTTGAGCGTGCGCGCGCCCCACGAAATTATGCCGTAAACCGGAAAGTTGCGAATGCAGTTGATCGCTTGCGGATTGAGCACGCCGTTCTGCAGGTCGGTAAGCGGCACAACCACTGCCGCCGCGCCGGTGACGCTGGCTTCGGTTCCGGCCGGAGCTTTCCAAACGCCGCGCGTTCCGTCCGTCCGCGCGTAGATGCCCGCCATGAAACCGCACGGAGGAAAGGCGCGCAAACGTCCGCCCAGCAAGGGATCGGGCGCGTTCAGCCACGGAAAATAAAAAGCGGCGTTCACGCCATTCGCGCCCGTCAATTGGGTATCCGGCCCGCTGATCAGGTCGGTGAATTTCACAGCGCTCCCGCTGTCCACCAGAAGCATTGCGCGATGATCATGGCAGTATTTTTGCACGGCTGGCAGAAGCGCGGCATTGGTTTCGCCGGGTATGCACAGGATGTTGAACAGATCAACGTGATCCAGAAAATCAATGCCCTTGCCATTGCCCGGGGTGAGGACGGCTTCAAACTGGCCACCATCATTCGGTGTCAACACATCGCCATCCGCACCAACCACGGCGTTGGACAATAATGTTGTTCCGTCGGCAGGTTGCGTGGCACCAGTGACCGAAGCCTTCACCAGCGCAGAATCTTCCGAGATCACCGCGCCAACAAACGCGCTGTCCGCCGAACTCATGGACAGGTTTTCAAACGACTCGGCGACGGCTTCCTGCGCCGTGCCGGCTTTGAAAACCACCGCGAGGCGGAAACGATTGGCGTTCGGGGCCGGGCGGGCCTTGATGGTGATGCTGTAATCATTGGCCCATTGACCCGGATTTCTGGCTTCCAGGGTCACGTCATTCAAAATGACTTTGGCAGCGCTGGCGTTGTTGGCCGTCAACCGGATGACGTAGCACTGCTGGCCGCCGTTGAGGAAAAAATGATAAACCGAATATCCCAGCAGGCTGCGCGAATCGAGGCCGCCAAATTCCCGTTCGTAATCAGACCAACTGAGGATGAGTTGCGCCCCGTCGTTCGCCCCCCTGGCGGCCCAGCCGATGAAGGCCGCGATAGATGTGGCTACGCCGGTGATGGTCCGCACGCCGCTGGGAATTTCCTCAATGTAAACGCCGGGAAAGGTGGGGGTAGTTGGCATAAAGAGTTCTGGGTTAAGAGTAATCTCCTATTTATTCCATCGGTATCATGACGTTGCTAAGTTGTGTTTCTAACCGCTGTTCACTGAATTCAACTAAACCTATCCCGGCCAGAAACAAGTCTGCCTCCATACAGCAAGCAACAAAAAAGCCTCATTCCTGACGAAAATTATCAACTTCGAGGCGAGCCTACCACGCCAGCACAATTGATTCAAGCAAAACTTATTTGCTTATTACACCCCATTATCACTCACGCAAGTGATCAGCAACTCGCCACGCCGTTGTGAGCCCAGGCTGCTTTGTTCCGCAGCCCAAGGCCTCCGCTCGCTCCTCGCGCCATGTCAAGCGGATTCAGGCCTCAGCCAGCGGAACCTCAATCTTGGCGGCAGCCAGCGCTCCCGGTGCCTGCCCCAACCTCACCAGTCTTTAACAGGTCGCCGCGGGTCCCGAGGTTTATCCGTCGGTTTCAACTGTAAAAACTGCTCGTTGCCTTTCTGCGCATCGAGCAAACGCTTCGCCTCTTCCTTGGTCATCTGCCCCGGCGCGACCGGCTGGCCTTCGTCCGGCTGATCTTCCGCTTTCTCACCGTCCTTCTTTTCAGCGGCGGCCTTTTTCTGATCGGCTTGTTTCTCAGCCTCCTTCTGCGGCTGGTCCGCCTGCTTTTGCTTTTGCTCCTCGGCCTTTTGCTGATCCTCCGATTTTTGCGGGGACGCCTTTTGGTCCTGCTTCGGCTGATCCTTTTGGTCTTGAGATTTTTGCTGCTGAGCTTGTTGCTGTTGGTTCTGCTGCGACTGCTGCTGCTGTTGTTGCTGCTGCTGCTTGAGAAGTTCTTCCAGCTTTTTCAGTTTCTCGTCGTCGGGATAAAGTTTGCGCCCCATTTCCACCACGGACTTCGCCTGCGCGACGTTGTTGGAAATGTAAAATTGCGCGCCGCTGTGAAAGAAATCATCCGCCGGCGCAAGCTGCGCGCCCGCATTCGATCCCGCCAACAACAGCAGGCTAAGGCTGATTAGGAGTGGCAATCGCATCAATGTCCTTCAATTTCTTGGTGAACTCTTCAAATTGTTTGGCGGCGATCTGATTCTTCATCAGCTCGTCCATGATTTCCACGGCGCGATGATAATTCCGCTGCCGCACCGCCGCGTCCGCATCCGCCCGCGCCCGGCGCATCGCCTCGCGGAACGCCTTGATCTGCTCCACGCCATTCCGGGTGAACTTCAGATTATACACCGCATCCACATCGTTCGTATTGAGCGACACCGCCCGTTCGTAACTCTTGATCGCCGTCTCCCACGCCGCCTGCAACCCGTCCAAATCCTTGGCCGTGGCTCCTGCGCGATATTGCACGTTTCCCAGATTGTAAAAGGCCTGCTGCTGCAACTTCAAATCCGGCGCAATCGTCACCAGCTTGAAATCCTTCAACGCCGCGTCAAAATTCGTCGCGCGATAGGCGGCGGTGCCCGCGTTGAAAACCAGCCGCAGATCATTCGTGAAAACTTGCGCCAATTTTTCGTATTCCGTCAGCGCATTCGTATAATTTCCGGCCTGGTAATCACGCCACGCGGTTTGCGGCGACGCCGGAACTTTCTCCGCCGCCCCCAACAATGTAAACAACACCAGCACACTTGCCACGCCCGCCAGCGGCGCACGTTTCTCACTCTTCTGGGGGAGAGGGCCGGGGTGCGGGCGGTCGCTGGCCAACATTTTCTTTTCCCGCTTCCGTTCCGGCAAAAACATTTCTGCGATCAACAACAACACAGCAGCCGCGAGCGGCCATTGGAATTGTTCGTGGTAACGCCGCACCAGTTTCTCGTGGCCGGATGATTTTGGCAAAGGCTCCAGCCCGCGTTCATAAAGCGAGTTGATCGTCTCTGCCCCGCGCAACGGCAGATAGAACCCGCCTGCCGCGCCGGCGATTTCCTGCAGCAGCGCTTCGTTCAAGTGCGACTTCACCGCATTGCCTTGTTCATCGCGAACCAGATCCGGATTCAGCAAATCGCCCTCCTTGGAGCCGATGCCGATGGTGAAGATTTTCAGCCCCGCCTCTGCCGCTTTTTTCGCCGCCGCCAGCGCGCCCTCGTCGTTATCTTCCCCGTCCGTGAGCAGCACCAGCACTTTGAAATGATCCTTTTCTTTGAACGCCGTCATGGCCTCATCCAGCGCCGCCGCCAGCGCCGTGCCGCCCTGCGGAATGGAATTCACATCCAGCGCCTGCACAGCTTGCTGGAACGCCGTGTTGTCAATCGTCAGCGGACATTCCAGAAACGCGTCGCCCGCAAACGCCACCAAGCCGAGCCGGTCGGTGCCGGCGCGCTGCATCAACTCCAGCGCCGCGAGCTTCGCGCGCGCCAGCCGGTTCGGCGCGATGTCCGTCGCCAGCATGGATTTCGACGTGTCCACCGCCACGACGATGTCCAGACCGCGTTGCGCGACTTCTTCCAAATCAAAGCCACCTTGCAATCGCGCGAGGGTAAAAATCAAACCGGCCGCGGCTAAAATTAAAAAAGCGAAACGGATTTTCCGCCGGGCTGGCGAAATGCCCACGCTGAGTTGCGCCAGCAGTCGCGCCTCGACAAACTGCGTCAGCAGCCTTTGACGCACGCGCCCCGACCACCAGAAAAACAGCCCCAGCGCCGGTGGCAACACCAGCAGCAGCCACAACACGTTTGGATGCTCGAGTCTCATGGCAACCTCCGAAAGATGGTGTGTCCCAAGAGAATTTCCATCAACAATAGCAAGAGCCCGCCGGTAACGAGCCAAGGAAACAGCTCCTTGAATTCAGTATATTTGTTCACGGTCGCCTCCGTCTTTTCCAGCTTGTCAATTTCCGCGTAAATCTGCTGAAACCGTTCTGCATTATCCGCGCGATAATATTTTCCGCCGGTTTTGTCCGCGATTTTCTGCAAGGTATCCTCATCAACATCCACCGGCACCATTTGATAGACTTTGCGCCCGAACATGTCCTTCCCCGGCATTGGTGCCTGGCCCCGCATACCGATGCCGACCGTATACACCTTCGCACCGAGCGTCGCCGCCGCGTCCGCCGCCAGCAGCGGATTCAACTTGCCCGCGTTGTTTTGTCCGTCCGTCATCAGGATCACGATTTTACTTTTTGACTTCAAATCGCGCAACCGGTTCACCGCCGTGCCGAGCGCGTCACCAATCGCCGTTTGATTCTGATTAATGGAACCAATTTCCAGCCGGTCGAGATTCGCGTGCAGAAAATCGTGGTCCAACGTCAGCGGCGTGGCGATGTAAGCCTGGGACGCAAACACCACCAACCCGATGCGGTCGCCCGGACGTTTATCAATAAATCGCTTCAACACCGCGCGCGCCATTTCGAACCGGTTCACGCGGCCGCCTTTGACTTCAAAATCTTCCGACAACATGCTGCCCGACAAATCGAAAGCCACGGCAATATCCACGCCGCTGGCCTTCACCGTCGTCAGGCTCTTCAGCAAACGCGGCTGCGCCAGCGCCACAATGAACAGCGCCAACACCACCCAGCGCATCGCCGCCAGGATTCCGCCGGCGCGCGAACGGCGGGCGCGGGTCAGTCCTTCAACCAAGCGCACCGACGAATAGAGAAACGCCGGTGAACGGCCGCGCTCGCCCTTCAGCCACGCCAGCAGCGGCAGCAGCAGGAGCAGTAACAGCAGCCACGGATGCGCGCAGTGATGCGCGATAAACTCAAAGAAATTCATGGCGGGTTGGTCGTGGGGATCGGCTCGCTGACTGCGCGCGGCTCGGGTGGCGGTTGCGTTTCCTCCACCAACCGCACCGCCGCACCATGCAGTCGGCGCAGTTCGGGTTCGCCCGGTTCGTATTTGGCAAATTTCACCAGGTCGCAACTCTCGAGAAAACCGCCGAGGCTTTCCTGCTGCGCTTTGACCAGCAAATCAGTGCCGCTCAACTCGCGCAAAAATTCTTCGGTGGTCCGTTCCGGTGCGCGGAAATCAAACCGCTCCTCCAGATAAGTCCGCGCCGTGTCGGACACCGCGATGACAAAGGGTTTCGGCTGGGCGATGAGCGCCAGCGCTTCAGCCAGTTTCTGCTTCGCGCGGAGGTGCGCCGGCACCGGCGGCACAAACAGTATCTGCGCCCTCCGCTGCTGCCACCACTTCCAGAAAAAATATGCTGCGGCCGCGATGACCAGGACCGCCACGCTCCACCACAGCCAGGCCCAACCGCTTGAAATCTCAATCGGCGGCTTGATGTCGCGAATGTCCGGGACGGCGGCAACTGTGCTGTTCGTGACAATCATGCGTGGCAAGATATTTCAATTTCGCCGGGTGGAACCGGCTTCCAGCCGGTTGTTTCGGGCATCCTGCCCGAAACCGGAGAGATGCGTGAACTGGAGGGACGCGCATGAGCCAGGACAAATTCATGCACCGCGAGGCCGTTCGGCAGGATGCCGAACTGCACCGGCTGGAAGCCGGTTCCACCCATGCGCTTGGCAAATCGCTGTTTCATCCGCGCAACCTCCGTTTTTCCCGCGTCTCGAAGAATTTTCCTAGCGTCGCGCCGTAAGCTTCGTTCGTGCAGAGTTGGATGGAATCAATCCCTGACGACCGGAACTGCTTCGCCAAATCAGCGATCTGTTTCTGCTGGCGCAACGCAAACGCCGCGCGGCTGCTCGCGCTACCGGTATTCACTTCCAAAATTTCGCCCGTCTCCGCGTCTTCCAAAATCAAACGGCCCAGCGCGGGCAGTTCCAATTCATGCTTGTCCGAGATTTGCACTGCCACCACGTCGTGTTTGCGATTCAACATGCGCAACCGGGTTTGCGTCATTTTGGGCAACGTGACGGCCGCGTCGGCCGAGATGAAATCCGAGACGACCACCGTGATCGCGCGATGCGCGGTGACGCGCGCCATGAATTCCAAAGCATTTACCAAATCCGTCCCGCGCCGCTTCGGCTCGAAGAACAGGACTTCACGGATGACGCGCAGGACATGGCTGCGGCCTTTGCGCGGCGGAATGAATTTCTCCACCTCGTCGCTGAAGAGGATGAGACCGACCTTGTCATTGTTGCGGATGGCGGAGAAGGCGAGCACGGAAGCGATTTCCGCCGCGAGTTCGCGCTTCGATTGGCCGCGCGAGCCGAACAGGCCTGAGCCGCTCACGTCCACGACGAGCATGAGCGTGAGTTCGCGTTCCTCGACGAACTTCTTGATGAAGGGATGATTCATCCGCGCGGTGACGTTCCAGTCAATCGCGCGCACGTCGTCGCCGGGCTGGTATTCGCGCACCTCGTCGAAGTTCATGCCCTGGCCCTTGAAGACGGAATGATACTGGCCCGCGAGCGTTTCGGTCACGATGCGGTTCGTGCGCAGCTCGATCTGCCGGATTTTTTTGAGAATTTCTCGCGGTATCATGGGAAAAATTCAAATTGCGCCCGGTAACTGTCGGAGTAAATTAACTGCCATGAATAAGCATGAAATTGTTGAACACTTTTGCGAACTGCCATTCGCTGAAAAATGCGAAGTCATCATGTGTCTGCGCAAGGAATTCGGCGAATCAATGGGAACTGAATTCGTCGCGAGGCTTAACGAAACAATTGCGCGGGTTTGCCTGAATCCAGAAAGAAAAATGATTTGGGATCGTGTCCACGCGGAACTAACGGAACGGGGAATTCTCCCGCCGTGCCCTGCAAAATAAATTCTGACAAGCTCGCTCGCTGTTTCCATTTTTTAATCTCGTTTGCATCACAATGTTTGCCTGAATAACCGGCAAAGAAAATGTTTTTCATTTAGTCAACCCGGCGAAAAAATTGTTCAAACAAAACTTGACGCCTGCCTGCCGCTGTTAAAAACTTCTGTCCGCACTCCATGAGCATCCGGGGAACAGTCGGAAGTCTTCTTGAAAGCCACCGTGCGAAAAGTTCGCACCCTGACCGGAGAAATTTTATACCCCAAACCGACCGGCTTCCTTCCGCAGCACAATTTTCCGGGCGGCTTCCCCAATTACGAAGCATCGTCCCCAATTCGCCACCGGCTGTCCCCGATTTCCCGACGCCCATCCCCATTTTCCCGGCGACGCTCCCCAATGCAAAAGCTTCCGTCCCCATTTTTCGGATGGCCGTCCCCAATTTCCCGACCATTTTCCCCAATTTTTCCGCCTCGCTCCCCATTTTCCCGGAGGTTTTCCCCAATTTCCCAGCCACGTTCCCCAATTTTTCTACCGCCGCCCTCATTTCCAATGGCCTGTTCCCCAGCCATTTACACTGATTTCAAGCTCTCAACCGTCAAATTCACAACTAAAAACCGATTATGAACCATAAACCGCACTGCCCCGTCCCCGTCATCACCTACAATGGCAACCTCATCGCCGCCGCCGCGCAGAAATACCCCAAAGTCGCCGCCCGGCTGCCTGCCAATTATCTCACCGAGACGACCACCGCCCTCGGCAAAATAACCGCCGATGTGACCGGCCAGAGCATCGCCAAGGGTGAAACCGGCAATCTCACCGCTGCGCAACAGGCCAACCTTGATTTGCTTTTGCATTGCATGGGACAGGCGCGCAAGACCGCCCGGCTGGCCTTTCCCGGCCAGACCGTGAAACTGCATCAGGAATTTCAAATCGGCATCCACGACTCGCACGAACTGAATGCCGTGTTGAGCCGCGCCGACATCATTCTTGCTTCCGTGCAAACCACGGCAAACCTGCTCGCGATGAAGCTCAAAGGCTGGACGGATGCCGAAACGCAGACTTTCACCACCGTGCGCGCCACGTTTCCCGCCAGCACCACCACGCAGCAATCCGGCCAGAGCGACGCCAAAAAGGCGACCGGCGTGAAAGCCACCGACGCCGCCGATGCCTACGAACACATTTTGACCATCCAAAACGCCGCCGATTTGGAATTTCCGGCCACCGACCCGGCCAACGCCCCCGCCCGCGCCGAATTCAAACTGGGCATCTTCCCGCCCGATCATCACGTCCCGCCTGCAACGCCGACGCCAGCACCAGCCGGAACAACCTCCACACAGCCTTTGCATGGTCAAAAATAATTCAATTAAACGACTTAGCGGCCTCCGGAAACGCAGGCAAATCCATCCTGAATGAAACCAACATTTGAAAAATTCTGGAAATGGCTTCTAAAACATAGCCGTAAAGGTGGTATTCTAATTGAAAATCTTGGAAAAAAGAAGAAACAGAAAAAATTCAAGATAAGTGTTTCAGCAACCAGCGGAGTTTGCATACCACAAGACACCAATTACATTCATTGGTTCACAAAAACTCAAGCTGAAAAGGTATGGGAACGGTTTCACGGATTACAGCCAAAAAATCAGCATTTAGATGCTGGACGATATGTTGGCGGAGGACGTTCCTGTAATTGGAATCCATGTCCAAATCAAACTTGTAGTCCTTGGATAGCCGCAGCTATTCGCGATTTTCTTGGAGTGCAAAAACAACCAAACAAAAAACAATAATCACACAAAAATATGAGCAACCTAATTAAATGCAAAGGCTGCGGCCAAGAAGTTAGTCCAGACGCAAAAGCGTGTCCAAAATGTGGTGCACCAGTAAAAAAGAAAACAGGATGTTTGATGATGATTATATATGGGTTTGTAGGGCTTATTGCGCTTGCAATCATTGGTTCTATCATTTCGGGTGGAAGCAATAAGTCTGGAGGCGAATCTGGCGGGAGTGCGCCTGCGGCCTTACCTACTGTTTCAAATCAGCAAACTGCAATCCTGCTACCGCAAGACCAGAAAGCATTTTGTGATGCAGTTACTGATTTTATATCGCAGTATAATGCCGCTCCTAACGAACTCAAAAAGTCGGCTGTCAGAGTTGCCAGAAAACAAAAACTCCAAGAATTGCTTCCATCACTTCAATTTGATGGCTGGATTGGTGAATTGACTGACATGGGAACTACGTCAGAAGGTAGCGCATACATCGCTGTAAAATTGGAAGGAAATATAATTAAAATTCAAACTTGGAATAATGGCTTATCGGATATTGCAGACAAAACGCTTATTCCTGTAAATACACCACTGTTCAATGCAATTTCCGATCTCAAAGAAGGAAACCGTGTAAAAGTTAGCGGGCAATTTGTGGCTGGAGAACAAGATTTCATTGGCGAGCAAAGTTTAACTGAAAATGGCTCGATGACTGGACCAGAATTTTCTGTTCATTTTACAAAAGTAGAAAAAGCACCTTAATTCGTCAGACCCAAAACATGAGCCGACTTCGCAACAATGTGGAGTCGGTTTTTTCATTGCTAAATAAAGCCTAAATAGCATTGAGCATGCTTAATTCTGCCTTCGTTTTCACGGCACGGGCAGTTCATCAAAGATTTTCTGGATGACCGTTTCGCTGGTCTTTTCCTCGGCCTCGGCTTCGTAGGTGATGGCCACGCGGTGGCGCAACACGTCCATGCCGATGCTCTTCACGTCTTGCGGCGTCACGTAGCCGCGGCCTTTCAGGAACGCGTAGGCCTTGGCCGCGAGCGTGAGTGCAATGGTCGCGCGCGGTGACGCGCCGAGCTGGATGAAATCCTTCACCGCGATCTTGTAATGGTCCGGGTCGCGCGTGGCGCAGACGAGGTCCACGATGTAATCCTTCACCTTGTCGTCCACGTAGATGTCGTTGATGATTTCGCGCGCTTTCAGAATTTGCGCTGGCGTGACGACGGCGTTGCACGTAGGCGTGCCGCTCGTTTTCGCCATCACTTCGAGAATCTGCCGCTCCTCGGCGCGCGACGGGTAGCCGATCTTGAGCTTGAGCATGAAGCGGTCAACCTGAGCTTCGGGCAGCGGATATGTGCCTTCCTGCTCGATGGGATTCTGCGTGGCGAGCACGAGGAACGGTTCGTCGAGCTTGTAGGTCTGGTCGCCGATGGTCACCTGTTTTTCCTGCATGGCTTCGAGCAGCGCGCTCTGCACCTTGGCGGGCGCGCGGTTGATTTCGTCGGCGAGCACGAGGTTGGCGAAGACCGGGCCTTTGCGCGTGGTGAAGCCGCCGGATTGCGGATTGTAAATCTGCGTGCCGATGACGTCGGCGGGCAGCATGTCCGGCGTGAATTGCAGGCGCGAAAACTTGACGTGCAAACAATTCGCCATGGATTTCACGGCGAGCGTCTTGGCCAAACCAGGCACGCCCTCAAGCAGGACGTGGCCGTTGGCCAGCAGACCGATGACCAGCCGCTCGGTCAGGTATTGCTGGCCGACGATGACCTTGCCCAGTTCGTTAAACAGCGGATGCGTGAACGCACTCGCTTCCTTGACCGCTTCGTTGATCGCACTGATTCCTGTATTCATGATTTTTCTAATTTTTTTCCGTGGACGCAAATCTGACAAATGACCTTAAAACTTGTTCAACCAAATTGTAGCGGCAGTCTATGACTGCCGAATCGGCGCTCACAGAGCGCCGCTACAAAAAACACTTCACGCTCCCGGCAAAATCTCCACCTGCTTCACCGGCAGCCAGGCGATTTTCCCCGCGCCATCCACCACTTGCACCCAGTCGTCGCGGCGATCCAGAACGGAAAGTTCCGCGCCGTCGCGCGCGGTGAAAGCACTTTGGGCCTCGTCAAAGGGCCCGCTGCGCGCCGTCACGTTGTCCGCCACCACCACGGCGCTCGCCTTGGAAAAATGATTCGCCGCCTGCAAAGCCAGCACGCTGGCGGAAAAAACCGTCAGCGCGAGAAAAATCCAGGTCGCGTTCCTCAGCTTGGGAACGAGCGCCGGGCGGATTTGTCGAGCGATGAACAGCGCCAAGGTCAGCCAGAACAAAACCGCTGTCAGGATGGCCCCTTCATTGAGCGTCAACACGCCCAGCCAATTTTGCCAGCGGCTCTCGCGCAGCGTCACGCCTTGGACTTGATTGCCGACAAATTGCAAATTCGCCCGGATCTCCGCATCGCGCGGCGCAAGTAGCTCTGCGTGGCGATACGCGGCAATCGCCCGACCCAGGTGGCCGGATTTGAATTCCGCGTTGCCGTAGTTGAATAGCAAAGCTGGCGAAGCCGCGCCGGTCTTGAGAATTTGTTCGTAGCTGGCGGCGGCGGCGGGGAATTTCCCCTCGGCGTAAAGTTTGTTCGCGGCCGAAAAATCTGAGGTGATGTCGGCTGCAAACAGATTTTCCGCAAATGCCAGCGCAAGAACCAAGAGGCCAAAGCGCCCAGCCAAACGCATAAACCAGATCTTCACGCCTTCACCTCCTGAACTTCGCCAACCGTCTTCTCAAACTGCGCGGCGACGGAATTCAATTCAGCACTACCGCGCACCGGCGCATAGCGCGCCTGATTGCAGAGCTGAAACAGTTCGCGCAATCCGTCCAGTGTCGCCTTGGGTGCGCCGCGCAAAACCGGATGGTCTTCGATGACATTCTCAGTGATGGCGGTGGCGGGACAATCGAGCCGCTCGCCCAACTGCTCCTGCAAAAGCCGGAACAGCGTGGCAAAAAACTCATCCGGCTGGTTCGCGGCGGCGAACTTGTGCAAATCGTTCAGACCCTCGCGGACGAGCTGGGCCACGGCGCGCTGGCGGCGCAGGCGCGGATTGTTCGCCAGACTATCCGTGCGTTTCCGCCAGATGAAGGCGGCGAAAAACGCCAGCACCGGCAGACTTTGCACCACGAGAAATCGGGGCGCCGCAACCAGCGGAACACCTGCATGGGTCAACGCGCCGAGATTTTCTTTGATCGGCAAAATATCCTTTGGCGACGCGGGGCTTTCGGGGTTTGCGTTCTGGTTGCCCGCAATGGTCGGCAGCACCGTGGCGCCGGCGGAACGAACCGTGAGCGGCGTGGCGGGCTGCGTCAGCGTGTGATATTTGCCGTCATCCGGATTGAAGAACGAGAAGGTGAACGGCGGCAGTTCGCGCACATCAGAATTCTGCGGCGAGACGATTTGCTCAAACGTCTTGGTGCCTTGCAGACCGAACTGATCGTGCGTCTCCACTTTGGCCGTCGGCGGAAACGCCTTGAAATTGCTCCAAGAATTTTGCGCCGGCAACGCAATCGAGTCGAGCGCACCGCGGCCGGTGATCTGCACGCGCACGGTGACGGGATCGCCGACGGTGAGATTGGTCGGGCCGGCGCTGACGGCCAGCGAAAAATTGCCGATGATGCCGTTGAAATCAGGCGGCACATTTTCGCTTGGCAGCGACATTGCCTGCGCCTGAAGTTCCTCGGTGGTGAGCGTCACCTGTCGCTGTTCGCCGCGATTGAAAAAGGCGGAGAATGGATCATTGCCCTGATTTTGCTGCGGTAAAACGACGACGGCGCTGGCGGTGATTGGGCCCAATGTGAGCGCACCGGCTTTTACTGCCGTGAGCGCTACCGAGATCGGCACCACGGTGTATCGGCGATTGCCCACCTGCGTGGTGCGATTGGCGCTCTGCGCCATCTTGCCGATCTGGAAACCCTCCGCCGGCATGCTGGTAAATTGAAAGTTGCCATAATTCTGCACCTCGTCGCGAAGATAGAGATCCACTTGCCCGATGATAGTCTGGCCGGAGTAAATTTTTTTCTGCGGCAGCGTCAGTTTCAGGAAGGCAATTTCGGAACCGGAGTTCACCGCGGCGGCGGAAGGCGCGGCGACGTTCTGCACAGAAAAAGTCAGCGGCGTGGAGGCAAACTGCTGGCCGTTCACGCTCACTCGCATCCCGGGAATGACGAACTCGCCGCTGCGCTGCGCTGCCACGACGTAATTATAGGTGATGCTGGAACTGGTCTGGCCGTTGATGAAACTAAAGGAGCTGGATGGACCGACGTATTGGAATTGCAGGCCGGCCACGGCGGGCAGGTTCGGGGCGTCGGCGGGTTGGACACCCTCAAACTTGAGTGACAACGTCGCGTTTTCGCCCAGCGTCACGGTGTCGCGGTCGAGCGACGCGCTGAAAGACGCCGCGAAACCCGCGACATGCAATAGCACGACGACCAACAGCACGACTAAAATTTTCAGTTTGGGCAGCATCTCTTTCTTCCGGCCAAAAATATGACAGGCAAAGGCCGGAAATGTTCACGATTTTTTCAGCCGGGCGATAGTTTAAAAACAGATTTGCCGCCGTCAAGCCGGCCAAGCATCATTTCGGCATGACCACGCCGAAACTACTTTCCATCCTCAGCGCCACGATGTTGCTGGCCGCCAACCTGTCCGCGCAGACGCCGGCGCATACTTTTGCCATCGGCACGAATGATTTTCTGCTCGACGGCCAGAAGTTGCAGATCCGCTGCGGCGAAATCCACGCCGCGCGCGTGCCGATGGAATATTGGCGGCACCGTCTGCAAATGGCCAAGGCGATGGGTTTGAATACGGTCTGCGCCTACTTGTTTTGGAACATGCACGAGCCGAAGCCCGGCGAATACGTCTGGACCGGCCAGGCCGACGACGCAGAGTTTTGCCGCATCGCGCAGGAAGAAGGCTTGTGGGTGATTCTGCGGCCCGGTCCGTATGCCTGCGCCGAATGGGAAATGGGCGGCACGCCGTGGTGGCTGCTGAAAAGCGATAACATCAAACTCCGCACGCGCGATCCGCGATATATCAACGCGGTTAAATCCTATTTGAAGGAAGTCGGGCGCGTGCTCGGTCCGCTGCAAATCACCCACGGCGGCCCGATCATCATGGCTCAAGTGGAAAACGAATACGGCTTCTTTGGCAAGGACGCCGGCTACATGGACGACATCCGAAAAGCCTTGGTGGACGCGGGTTTTGATGTGCCGCTATTCCAGTGCAATCCGCCGGACATGATGCGCAACGGATTGCTGCCCGATTTGTTTCAGGCCGGCAATTTCGGCAGTGACGTGCAAAATAATTTTGCCAAGGTGCGCAAAATTCAGAAGACCGGTCCGCTGATTTGCAGCGAATTTTATCCCGGCTGGTTCGACACCTGGGGCCAACCGCATCACACCGGCAAACCGGAAAACTATCTGCCCAACTTGAAGCTCATGCTCGACATGGGTGCGTCGTTCAGCATTTACATGGCGCACGGCGGCACGACGTTCGGGCTATGGTCCGGCTGCGACCGCCCGTTCAAGCCGGATACATCGAGCTACGATTACGACGCGCCGATCAGCGAAGCCGGCTGGGCCACGCCGAAATTTTTCCAGACGCGCGAGCTGTTCGCCAAATATCTTTTGCCCGGTGAAAAACTGCCGGAGCCGCCCGCGCAGAATCCGATGCTATCATTCGCGCCCGTCGCGGCCACGGAAGTCGCGCCGATCTTCGACAACCTGCCCGCCGCCATCACGGACGAAACGCCGCGCAGCATGGAACAATACGATCAGGGCTACGGCTGCATTTTGTATCGCACGAGAATTCCTGCCGGCGTTGCAACCACGCTCGAGGCCGCCGCTATTCACGATTTCGGCTTTGTCTTTGTTGACGGAAAACGCATCGGCGTGCTCGACCGCCGCAGCGGTAGCGCAAAAATCGCTTTGCCCGAACGCCGACAGGCGGCACAGCTCGACATTCTTGTCGAGCCGATGGGCCGCATCAATTTCGGCCCGGAAATGCTCGATCCTAAGGGCCTCATTGCGCCGGTAAAACTCGGCGGCGAAGTCTTGAAAGGCTGGCAGATCTTCAACCTGCCCCTCGATGAAAAGATGCTCGGCGGTTTGAAATTTGCCGCTGGTAAAACCAGCGATCCGGCTTTCTGGCGCGCAACGGTGAACATAGAAAAACCCGGCGACACGTTTCTGGATCTGCGCAGTTGGGGCAAAGGCGTGGTGTGGATCAACGGTCGCTGCCTCGGCCGTTTTTGGAACATTGGTCCCCCGCAGACCGCTTACGCGCCGGGCTGCTGGCTGCGCGCCGGTGCCAATGAAGTTGTGATTCTCGATTACACCGGCCCCGAGCAAGCGCAGATTAGCGGTTTGGAAAAACCGATTCTCGACGACTTGCAACCCGCGAAAGATTTCGCCAAGTCGCATCGTCCGGCGGTGAAGTTGAATCTGGATTCAGTCAAGCCGGCGCACACCGGCACGTTCGCTCCGGGCGGTGACACGCAGGACATCAAATTCGCCGCACCCGCCACTGGAAAATTTTTCTGCCTGGAATCACTGAACGCCCAAGATGGCAAGCCTTACGCCGCCGTGGCCGAACTGGATTTGCTCGACGCCAGCGGCAACGCGCTCAGTCATAACGGCTGGACGATTGCTTATGTGGACAGCGAGGAACGCACGGGCGAAGACGGCTCGGCGGAAAACGCGATTGACGGACAGACGGCCAATTACTGGCACACGGAATGGCAAAGCAACTCGCCACCGCATCCGCACCGGCTGATTTTGAAGCTCGGCAAGTCCCAGACGATTTCCGGTTTCCGCTACGTCCCGCGTCAGGGCACCGGCGGCGGACGCATCAAGGATTACCGCATCATCATTGGCGATAATCTGGTTCAGCCGAAGTAGGTTACTCCTCGAAACAGGAGCGTCCGGGCTGGCAGAAATTCTTGTGGACCTGCTGGTCGTCCACGCCGACAACCGTCTGCGTGAGGTTGCACCAGAAGTGGCAGGGCGTGGTGTGCTCGCCGTGCTTGTCCGCGAAGGCTTCGGCGGGCGTCGCGCCGGTGAACATTTTTTTCGTGCGGAGATGTTTGCAAAAAATCGTGTTCATACCTCGCCTTTCAGTTTGAGCAGCGTGCGGCGGATGAGCGCATGCGCCAGCGGCACCTTGTAAGCATTGTGTTCGAGCGGCTTCGCGTCCTTCAAAATCAGATCGGCCGCGTGTGTCGCGGTGGCGTCGTCCAAAACTTTGCCGTCGAGAAAACTGTTCGCGGCTTCGACTTGATGCGGCACCGGCGAAATGCTGCCGAGCGTGACGCGGGGGGATTTTAGTTTGCCGCCTTCAATTGTTGTCGCCGCGGCGCAACTGACCAGCGCCCAATCGAACGCGTGTTTGTCGCTCGCTTGCAGATAGGCGCTGCGGCTGCGCGTCGTCGGAATTTCCACGCGCAAAATCAGGTCGGTGTTGGAGAGTGAATTGTGCGCCAGCGGATTTTCCCACGCGCGTTGGTAAAGCTCGGCCATGCTCATGCGCGTTTCCTTGCCGTCGCGCAGCACGATGGCCGTCGCATCGAGCGAGGTGAAAATTGTCGCGAGACTCGATACGACCGGACTGATACACGAATTGCCGGTGAACAAACTGTGGTAGCGGTTCTCGCCGTTGCGCGCATAGCAGAGGTCGCCGTTTTTCTTCAGGCACTGCGTGTCGCGATGGCGGAAATACCAGCAGCGCGAATGTTGCGCCAGATTGCCGCCAACCGTGGCGACGTTGCGAATCTGCTGCGAAGCGACGTCCGCCGCCGCTTCGTGCAAACCGGGAAACGTTTTTTTGATGTCAGCATCATTCTCGATCTGCGCCACAGTGACGAGCGAACCGATCGTCCACACATTTCTGCCGTGCTCGATTTTATTCAAGCCGGGCAACGACTTGATGTTGACCAGCGTGTCGGCGCTGATGAGATATTCCTTGAGCAGGCCGAGGAGATCGTTGCCGCCGGCGAGGTAGGCACCTTTGTCGGCGACGAGTTCGCGGGCGCTGGCAGTCGAGTGAACGGTGGCGTATTGAAATGATTTCATTGGGCGAAAACAAACATTCAACATCCAACATCCAACATCGAACAACCAATGGTTCCCGCGCGGAGTCGCACTGGATGTTGGTTGTTGGATATTAGTTGTTGGATGTTTCTCATCTTAATTTTATGCCGATACCGCCGGCGGGACTTTTCCCAGCGCGGCGAGAATTTTTGCGGGCGTGATCGGCAGGCTCCCGACGCGCACGCCGATGGCGTTGAACACGGCGTTCGCGATCGCGCCGGCCGTGGGCACCGTCGCGGGTTCGCCGATGCCGATGACGCCGCGTTCGGGCATGTTGATCAAAACGACTTCGATGTCCGGCACGTCGGCGATGCCGGGCAATTTGTAGGTTTCGAAATTCGGATTCAGCATCACGCCGGAGAGATCGTCCATCACACGCTCTTCATAAAGCGCGTAGCCCATGCCCATGATGACGCCGCCGTTGATCTGACTTTCGAGCGTCAGCTTGTCAATGATGAGTCCGCAGTCATGAACGGCCACCACTTTCTTCAACGTGACGAGGCCGGTTTCCGTGTCCACTTCGACTTCGGCGAATTGCACGCCGCAGGCGCGGTCAGCCGAGAGATTCGGCTGCCACTGACCGTGAACCACCAGCGGACTCACGCCCAGCTTTTTGCACGCAGCAAACCAATTTTCACCCCGCGCATCGGCGAGGCCGGACTGCGTCTGCAATTGGGCGAGCGCCTTCTGACAAATGTCAAAAACCGCCGGTGAAACCGAGGCGGCCGTCGTGCTGCCGCCGCTGCCGGGGCCGGGCGGGAAATTCGTGTCGCCCACGCGCACCGTGATCTGTTCCGGTTTGAGCCCGAGCAACTCCGCCGCAACCACGGCGATGACCGTGCGCGTGCCGGTGCCGATGTCCTGCACGCCGAGCCGAAATTCAATCGTGCCGTCGGGATTGATCTGCGCGTCGCCCTGCGTGCCGCGATCACCGCCGCCCGCAGGCCAAGCCGCGCCAGCGCAACCGATGCCGGTTTTTACGACACCGGGTGAACTGCCGGGCTTCTTGTATTTTTCCCTCCAGCCAAATTTTTCCGCGCCGAGTTTGTATTCGCGCTGGCGGATCGGATGCGGATCGTTCTTCAGCCGCAGTTCCAGCGGATCCATGCCGAGCTTCGCCGCAAGATCGTCCATGGCGGATTCCATGCCGTAGGAACCGGGCGGATGACCGGGTGCCCGAAACGCGCGCGCAGCACCGGCGTTGACCGCCACCTCCGACTGCTTCACGCGCGTGTTCGGCACCTTGTAAATGTAAGGCATCGGAATGTCGGCACCGCCACCGCCACCGCCGCTATCACCGCCCGCACCGATGCCGGCGGTGCCGTAATTCTCTCCCTCGAAGGCGTGCAACGTGCCGTCCGCCTTCGCGCCGATTTTGATTTTTTGAAAACTGGAAGGCCGGTTGCCGACCGCGAGCGCCTGATCAAAACGCGTGAGCATCAGGCGCACGGGCGCTTTGGCTTCCTTGGAAAGTTTGGCCGCGAGCACACCTTCGACGCCCGCACCGAATTTTGCGCCGAAGCCGCCGCCCATGTATTCGGTGATCACGCGCACTTTGCTATGATCCAATTTCAGCGCGCCGGCCAGACCGTCGCGCACGCTGGAAATGCCCTGCGTTGAAGACCACGCGGTCAACCCTTCCTCGGTCCACGAAACCGTGTTGCCCATCGTCTCCATCGGATTATGAATCTGCACCGGCGTGGAATAAAAACCCTCAATGACCGCATCACATTCGCTGAATGCCTTGTCCACATTGCCATTCTCGCGCGGACGCGGATTTGCCGGTGCGTTGGGTCCACTGTCCCAGACGCGCGCAGAATTTTCCTTCAGCGCCTCGCGTTCGTTCACGACAAATTCATGCTTCACGTCGGCGACGACTTCGATCGCGCGCAACGCGTCGAGACAAGCCTGCTTGCTCGTGCCGCAAACGGCAGCGATCTCCTCGCCGTAATAACGAATAGTGAAAGCACCGTCGCGCACAGGAACGGCGGCCTTAATGCCGGGAATCTGCCGCGCCTTGTCCAGGTTCACCGACGAGATTTTTGCCGCCGGCCATTTCGAGCGCAGGATCATGCCGTAAAGCCAGCCCACCGCTTGAATGTCGGAGGAGTATCGCGCCTTGCCGGTCACTTTGACCGCCCCGTCAATGCGCGGCGTGCTTTGACCGATGACTTTAGTTTCGGCGGGCCAGTTAGACATAATCAATGACCTCCGTTTTGCTGGCCACTTCCACACCGGCCGCCTTGAGCGCCGCCTGAATAATTCGCGGATGGGTGCCGCAGCGGCAGGTATTGCCGGCGCAGGCGTGTTTCACATCATCGGCGTTTGGATGCGGATTTTTTTTCAGCAACGCCGTGACGCTCATCACAAATCCGGGCGTGCAGTAGCCGCATTGCAGCGCGTCTTTGTCGAGAAACGCCTGCTGCACTTTCGTGAGCTTGTCGTTCTTGGCGAGACCTTCAACTGTCGTTATCTCCTGATCCTGCGCTTCAATGGCGAGTTTTGAGCAGGCGTAAATCGGCGTGTCACCGAGCAAAACCGTGCAGGCGCCGCACGTCGCGCGGTCACAGCCTTCCTTCGCGCCGGTGAGGCTGGAATAATTCCGCAGCGCATCGAGCAGCGTCACGCGCGGCTCCAGCAGAAGCTGCAATTTCTCGCCGTTCACCGTGAGCGTGACGGGCACGGCGTTCGGGCCGATGATCTTCTCGGAGTTGACCTTTTCCAACTCAGCGGCGACGGATTGCACTTGCGCGGTCGCCGCCGTGGCGGCCACGGTGCCGAGGCTTTTGAAGAAGTTGCGTCGCGAGAACGCGCCAAAATTTTCCGGTTCCGTTTTTTTCATGCGACTCATTAAGAATTGACCAAGCGTTTGTAATCTTCCGGCGTGTCCATGTCAAGCGACACGCCGGAATCATTCACGGAACACTGGCCGCGCAGCAGCGGCGTCAGTTGCAAATAATCCTTCAACGTCGGCGCGGGGGAGTTTTTCAGTTCCGCCATCGCCAATCGCGGAAAAATCACCGGATGCCCGGCTTTTCCGCCCGACTCTGGCTGGCAAATCGCCGCCGGATGTTCAGCGGAAAATTCCAGCAACTGGCGCAGGGTCGTCGGCTGCAAATGCGGCTGGTCGCCCAAGACGAGCGCCCAGTTGGAGATGTTTGTTTGCCAGCCGCTCCAATTCGCCGCACAGACAATGGAGCTGAACATGCCGCGTTCCGGCTGAAGATTTACTACGCGATCCTGCCGGGAGAAATCCAACCGGTCGAGTTCCGCCGCCAGCGCCTGGTCATCGGCGCGCAACACCACGGCGATTTGCGCCGCGCCAAGTTCCTGCCATTGCGACAGCAAATGGCCGATGACCGTGGTGCCGCGCCACGGCAGCAATAATTTGGGCTGGCCCATCCGCAACGACGCGCCGGCGCCGAGGATGGCCACGCCCAAGCGCAGGAGATGTTGTTGCCGGTTCATCTTTTCCAGAAAAGAAATCCGCCGCCACTCTAGCCCATCAAAACATGTAACTCACGCTCAGTTTGAAGAGCACCGGGGCGACCAACTGATTGCCGCGCAGGTTTTGATAAACCGGGAGTTCCACGTCGGCGTAAATTCGCACCGGATGCAAATCCACCTCCAGCCCCGGCGCGACCAAAATGCGCTGGTAGCCGGAGTCGTCCAGCGCGGCGGCGCTCCCATTGTCACGTCCCCGCCCGGAGCCGACCATCTGGGCAATGGGCGCGATTTTGGCTCGGCCCCAGCTCCAGCCGCTGGACATATCTTCAGAAGAACCAGTGTAAACGGCCTTGAGCCGAATGTCGCCCAACTGGCTCCAGTTGAGCGAAGCGGCATTTTCAGATGAGTCAAACGTGCGGTTGGCGACCGGTAACTCCACTTGTCCGCACCAACTGCGGTTGAACATGTATTGCAAGCCGAGCGTGACGAAGTGCGTCTCGATTTTTTGTCATCGTTATTCGCCGCCGGCGCGGACGACGTGCCGCTCCAATTTTGATTTTGATTTTTGTAACTGTAGTTGAGATACGCCATGCCACTGGCACCCGAAGGAAACATCGGGCTGGTGGCCACAGCAGAAACATTGGTGGGGCGAGCGCCCACTGATCAATTTCTGGAAATCCACACCAGCGTTCCGCGCGGCAGCAGATCAAAAAGTGAAATCAAGTCCGCGTCGGCGAGATGAATGCAGCCGTGTGACGCCGGTTTGCCGATGGATGCCTGATCGCCAGTGCCGTGGATGTAAATGTAGCGGTCATGCGTGTCCACGTTGCCGCCCTGATTGAAGCCCGGCTCCAAACCTTCGAGCCACATGATCCGCGTGGTGATCTTGGCGTCGGCAAACTCCGGCTGCGCCGTGTGCCCGACAATCGTCCGCGCCTTGAAGACCGTTCCCGCCGGTTCGCCCGCGCCAATCTTCTCGGCGATGCGATGCAATCCCAACGGCGTGCAATTCGAGTCTAAGACTTGACCGATACCAAAGCGCGACGTGGAGCACGGAAATTGTTTGACGAAATGATTATTCTTAAAAAGCGAAACGGACTGATGCGTAATGTTCACCGTCAAAACGTATGGCGTCGGCTCAACTTTCAGGCGTCCGCAGGTCGCGAGGCAGGCTTCTGGAATTTTGCTTTTGGAATGCATAAACGGCAGGTGCGCGCAGCCGGAAGTCAGCAGCACCGTCGCGCTGACCGCAATTATGAAAACGCCTTGCTTCATCACTTTTGTCTGGAATCAACTAGCACCGCTATTTCGTTTAGCGACTTTGCTCGGGAACAGCAACAAACAAATCGCCACCGGCACCGGAAGCGTGTTCGACAATGAAAAGATTCGGAGGATAGTTGCGCGATTTAAGGAAGATGATGAAATCACCCACAGCACCCGCCAGCGTGGACGCCGCCATCAAATTGAGCCACCAACTCTGGAACATCAACCAAAGCGCGACGCTCAACGGGAATAAAACAACGGTCGGCAGAAGTGCCGCGCGGCGGAATGGGGGCAGGGCGATGGGTGACAAACAAATGCAGTAGGGCGACAAGCCCTTCCAATTAACGCCAAATTTTACCTGATTCCAGCGCAGTCCCCCGTCAAAAATGTATCCGATGGCGTGAAACAACTCGTGCATGATAGTTTGCAACCCGAAGCCGGCGACAAAATAGCACAGTTGCCGCCACCCCAATTCGGAATGCCTAAAAAGCAGTAATTCCGCCGCTGCAAAGAGCAGCAGGACAGGTATTGAGATCAGGGTGCCAATGACGTTTACCGTGAGAAGGCTGACCCGCATTTCCCCAATTTTTGTGAAGCCTTCCATTGCAACGCAGATCTATTTCAGTTTCTTGACCAGCACCTTCGAGTTCCGCCCGCTCTGATCGTATTTCTCGCGGCGCAGGGGCGGCAGATCGTCCGGCGTGCCTTCGGCGAAGCCGCCTTTGGATTGGAAATAAGTGAACGCCTGCGTCGAGAGCGTCAGCAGTTCGCTCAAGCCCATGTCGCGCGCCTTGTTCTCGACGAACTGGATCAGCTTGCGACCGACGCCTTGATTCTCGTGCGAAGAACTCACAAATAGACACGCGAGTTCGCCTTTCTTTTGCTCGGGAAAAACGTGCAGCGCCACGCAGGCGACCGGGTTCTTATCAATCTCAAAAATGAAATAATCGCCGAGCCGGCTCTCGATCATCGCGCGGGTGCGCTTGACCAGTTCGCTCGACTCCACGCCGGCTTTCGTCAAAAGCTGGATGGCGCGGATGTCCTTTTTCTTCGCGGGCCGGATCTGCTGATATTCGTTCGCGTAAATCAGCGTGCCAATGCCGTCGTTGGAAAAAACCTCGGCGAGCAGGCCCTCGTCAACTTTGCCGTTGATGACGTGGACGCGCGGAATGCCCGCCTTGCAGGCGACCACGGTGTGCAGCGCCTTGGAAATTTGTTCCGGCGCAATGTCGTGTTTTTGCATCGCCAGCACGGATTCGAAATCCGCGAGCAGCATTTGGCGGATGAGCCGGCCTTGCACGAGAATGCCGTCCTGCGGGGTGATGAACATCAGCTTCACCGCCTTCAACGCCTCGGCCACCGCCACCGCCATGCTGTCAGAATTCACGCGATACGTCTTGCCGTCACCATCGAATCCGAGCGGCGGGATGACGGGAATAATGCCTTGCGCGAGCAACGTCTGGAGCAATTCCACATCCACCTTCTCCACCTTGCCGGTGAACAAATGATCCACGCCCTGAATGATACCCAGCGGATGTGCGATGATGGCGTTGGGACAAACCGCGCGCAGGTCGTTCGCCGAAAGGCCTTCGAGAATTTCATGCGTCAGCCGGTTGGCGGCGTCCATGGCGAGCTGCAGCGTCGGCGCGTCGGTGATGCCCGAGCCGTCGGCGTTCGACGCCTTGACGCCCGACTTCTCGGCGAGCGCCTTGATCTGGGCCGACGCGCCGTGCACCAGCACCACGCGGATGCTCAGCGACCGCAGCACCGCGACGTCCAGCAGCAGCGTGGCAAAATTTTCGTCGGTGATGATCGCGCCGTCAATCGCGAGGATAAACGTCTTCTCGCGGAATTGCGGAATGTATTGCAGGATGCCCCGCAGATCGGTTGGTTTCAATTTTGTCTAGTCGGGTTGTTTCAGCGTAGAATAAGTAGTCGGTTTCCCGCGCGATTCAAATAATTATTTTGGGCAAACTTTCAGCCACCCTGCCATCACGAAAACACATTATCAAACTCGTTGTGCGTGCCGATCCAGATCCATGCAATCGTGTCACCCGAACGCACGCCCACGGCCCGATATTGTTCGCTGATGCGCACCGACCAGATTTCACCGCCGCCCTGGAGCTTTTTGAACTGCAGCGACGGATGATCCGGGTTGTCAGCGAACAGTTGATACGCCAGCCGAGCGCGGGCCTTGACCGAAGGGGCGAGCCGTTCATAAGCGCGCCAGAAAGAAGGCCGGACTTGGGGAAATCACAGCTTGGACGGGTCAAGCGGTTCCGCCGCGCCCTCGCGCAAGGCGGCGGCGGCGAACTGTTCCAGCTTCGGGTAGGTGCGGGGCGCGGTGTGAATACGTTCCCACTCGCGGTCGCCGTTTTGCTGCTGAAGAAACCGCGCGAAATCCACAACCTCGCGCGCCTGGTCCTCGGGCAAACCTTCCACGATGCCGATCAATTCTTGGGCGGCCGAACTCATGGTGAAATGCTAAACCGCCAGCCCACACCGCGCAATCCTGAACACGCCGTCAACCGCGAGGATAAACGTCTTCTCGCGAAATTGCGGAATGTATTGCAGGATGCTCCGCTGGTCGGTTGGTTTCATCTTAACGGGGAATAAGTAATCAGTTTTCGCCGCGATTCAACTCTTATTTCAAAAACTCGAGGCAAGTGAATTCAACGGAGGTTGGTTATGGGGTGAATGCAAATTATTTCAGCAAGTGATTGCCAACCTAAAATCACCTTGAAAACAATAGGCTTAAAAACTAAGACTTAAAAGGCTTGTCATAAAATAACGGGACGACTAATGTCAAATCACTCTGGACATATGAAACCCACAAAAAATTCACAGAGCGGGTCCTTCAGGCTACGCAAAAGCCTTACGTTGCTACTCCTCTTACATTGCTGGATGTTGCGTGCGCAAAGTTTTCCCATCCCACCAGATGTAGTTGCATGGTGGCCGGGGGAAAATAATACGATTGACATCGTGCATGGTAATAATGGCACGCTGACCAATGGTGCTTCATACGCGAATGGGGAAGTTAATAAGGCATTCAGCTTTAATGGCGTGAATCAATATGTGAAAGTGCCCCAATCGCCAAGCATCAATTCTTTCAGCAATCAATTAACGATTGAGTTTTGGATGTATGCGAATCCAAACAATTCGATGACCAGTTTTCAAGGATTGATGGAAACTGATTATTATGGCATCGAAATCTCAGCAGGCACGAGTGGAGCAACCGGCATCAACTTATTTATTGATACTCCCGCAGGGGAGTTTTTAATCTCGGCGGTCAATGGAGGAGGCATCCCCGTCTCTTCAGGTCAATGGCATCATATTGCCGGCACCTATGACGGGGCAAAATTGCAATTGTATATTGACGGCACAACGGCAGGAAATTCTATCGCAGCAACGGGGAATATTTTGCCAATGCTGCCGGCAAGTTTTCTAACCATCGGATCGAATGATGGCCGGACCTATTGCGGCTGCTTTGGCAGTTATTTCTGGGGAATCATCGACGAGGCAACCCTTTACAGCCGCGCACTTTCTATTAATGAAATTTCTGGCATCTACAACGCCGGAGCAGCAGGTAAAAATTTAACAAATTCGATAATCACACAACCAGTAAGCCAAACCGTCGCGGCGGGTAGCAACGCCGTCTTCACCGTCTACGCCAGCGGCATGTCACCCTTCACTTATCAATGGTGGCATGGCGCAACAAATATTTTTTGGGCCACCAATTCGTCACTGACATTATCGAATATTCAATTATCTGATGTGGGAATTTATTATGTTATGGCGACCAACCTGCAAGGTTCATTGACCAGTTCCAATGCTGTGTTGACAGTGACCAACCTGGCACCTTACGTCGTAACCCAACCTCAAAACCGCACGATTCTAGCCGGCTCAAGCGCGCCATTTTCAGTGATTGCAGGCGGCTCGCCACTACTGAACTATCGCTGGCAACTAAACGGCACCAACATCCCGGATGCGACCAATGCAAACCTTACAGTGTTGAACGCACAAGCTAACAATGCTGGCTCATATTCAGTGGTGATAACAAATCTCTTTGGTTTGACCACCTCCTCCAATGCCCTGCTGACCGTGACAAACCAAGTTCCATTTATTTTGGTGCAGCCATTGGGTCACACCAATTTACTCGGATCAAGCGTGAGCTTTTCGGTCACAGCCGGTGGTGGCCAACCTTTAAGTTATCAGTGGTTATTCAACGCAGCCAACCTTTTGAACGCGACTAATTCGTCATTGGCTTTGACGAACTTGAAAATTGCTGACGCTGGCAATTACTCCGTCAGGGTGACCAACGTTGTCGGTTCAGTTTTCAGTAGCAATGCTGTTTTGGCCGTGACATTGCCAACCCCGGTTTTACGCTTGTTGAACACGAATGCGATGGGCGGCGCGCCCGTTATAGTGCCTGTTTTATTTGCGGCAAACGGAAATGAAAACACCCTCGGGTTCAGCCTGAATTTCAGCACTCAAAGACTGGCTTTTGCCAGCGCAACATGGGCGAGCAATGTCAATGGTGCCTTAGTGTTAGTGAACTCAAACCAAATCAGCCTTGGCCGGATTGGTTTTGGGATTACCTTTCCCCCTGGAACGAGTTTTGCATATGGCACTCAGCAGGTTGTCAGTGTCACGTTCAACGCCTTTCCCGTATTGGGAGTTTCAACAGTCACCGCTACCAATACATTTGGGGATCAACCGGTCTTGCGGGAACTTTACAACGCCCAGCTTCAGGCCATAACTGCAAGCTATTCCACCGGGATCGTTTCGCTGTCGCCGTCTATTTTTGAATCCGATGTTTTCCCTCGCACAAACGGCAATCAGTCCATCACGACGGCCGATTGGGCACAGATGGGCAGATTTATCGCCCGACTCGATACGGCGACTGGAACTGAATTCCAGCGGGCTGATTGTGCGCCAAAGGAGACGTCGGGTGATGGACAATTGAAGGTGACAGACTGGGTTCAGGCCGGACGTTATTTGGCGGGCAATGACCTATTATCGGCAGTCGGTGGACCCACCAACGAAATTGCCCCTATTGTCAATATCTACGCCGGCAGTCGCCAGCTCAGATTGTTGAATACGAATGTGATTCACGGCCAGAGTGTAATCGAACCTGTCATACTGGAGGCGCAAGGCAACGAAACCGCTGTGGGATTTACGCTCACTTATGATCCTGCTGCATTGACGTTTGAAAATGCAACTTTGGGAAGCGGCGCTGCTAGCGGAAGTTTGACCTTAAACACCAGTCAAATCGGAACAGGCAAACTAGGGGTCGTGCTCCTACTGCCCACGGGAAGCACCTTTACCTCAGGCTCAAAAGAACTGATTCAAGCCAGTTTTATGCCGTCGTCAAACGTCGCTGGCTCTTTCCAACTCACCTTGACAGACCAACCGGTCATACGCTGCGTATCTGATACGGCAGCCAATGAACTGGCAGTAAATTGCATAAATAATTTCATAACGATCAGCCCGCCCAACCCCTTTCCGACATTGGAAATTCAAAAGCTTGGGACGAATGCTCTCCTGCGCTGGCCGACTTGGGCGAGTGATTTCACATTGCAAATGTCAGACATGCTCACGCCGCCCAACACTTGGACAAATTTGACAGTCACCCTCAACACCAACGGTGCAAATGTGCAACTACTTTTACCAATGCCGGCGCAAGAAAAATTCTTTCGGCTGATGCATCCTTAAAAGCAGGGCTGGACATTTCATGCTACCAACTAAACGAATAAAACCTTTTTTACGGCGTCCAGGCACCGCTCATTTTCCTTCGCCGTGCCGATGGAAATGCGAATCCACTCCGGCAATTGATAGCCCGCCATCGGCCGCGTGATGACGCCCTGCTTTTGCATCGCGGCAAAAACCGCCAGGCCGTCGCCGACGCGCACGAGAATAAAATTCGCGGCGGACGGAACGTATTCCAGCTTCAGATCGCGAAACGCGCGCTGGAAAAATTCCAGGCCGACAAAGTTATTGATCCGCGTTTTGCGGACGTGTTCCTCGTCATCCAGCGCGGCGAGGGCGGCGACCTGTGCGAGTAAATTGGCGTTGAACGGCTGCCGGATTTTTTCCAGCACGGCGATGAATTCCGGCTTGCCGATGCCGTAGCCGAGGCGCAGGCCGGCGAGGCCGTAGATCTTCGAGAAGGTCCGCATCAAAATCAGATTGGGCCGCGCGCCGGAACGCACCAGCGGCGACAAGTCCAGCGGCTCGTCCAGAAATTCGATATAAGCCTCGTCCATCACCAGCAGCACGTCGTCGGGAACTTCGTTGACGAAATGAATCACCGCTTCGCGCGACGCGAGCGTGCCGGTGGGGTTGTTCGGGTTCGCGACAAAAACAATCCGCGTCTGCGGCGTGATGGCACGCAGCATCGCTGGCAGATCGTGGCCGTAATTCACCGCCGGCACCGTGATGACGTCCGCGCCGAACATTTTGGCGACGATGGGATAAATGGCGAAGCAGTATTGCGACACCACCACGTTGTCGCCGGGCGCGAGCAACGCGTGCGCGACGAACTCGATGATTTCATTCGAGCCATTGCCGAGCACCAAGTGCGAAGTTTCGACGCCGAGCTTGGCCGCGAGTTTTTGTTTGAGATAAAACGCGTTGCCGTCGGGATAAAGATTCAAGCCCGGCAGGGCCTTCTGCATCGCCGCGAGGGCGAGCGGCGACGGGCCGAAGGGATTTTCATTCGACGCCACTTTGATAATGGAGTCGGCGGGCAGGCCAAGCTCGCGGGCAACTTCTTCGATGGGCCGGCCCGGCTGATAGACCGGGAGTGTTTTGAGAAAGGGATTCGTTTTCAAAGTGATTCGATGATTTTTTTGACGTTGATGTGTTTGGCGACGAGGTCGCGGATGAGAGAAATTTTCTCGGCGTCGGCGGGACGCGTCTTGACGATGAGATTGTGGACCTTGGAGGCGACCTGATAACTGTCGGCCTGGGCGAGGAGCACGGGCACCGGCAGGGTTTGCAAAGCGCGCAGGATGCTTTCGCCGGGACGCAAGCCGCCGGTAAGGACGATGCCGGCCATGTTGTCGGGACTGTTAGGCAGGGTCGTGGCGCCGGCGGCGAGCAGCATGTCTTCCCGGTCGCCGGGGGTGATGAGCAGCACGCCGCGCTTGAAAAATTGCAGGGCGTTCTGCGCGCCCATCGCGCCGATCACGACATCGTCCACGAGCGTGTGCAAGGTGGCCGGCCGATTGAGCAGCTCGGCCCCCAGTTCTTCACAGACCAGACCGACGGTCGGGTTGCAGAGGATTTGTTCGTGCGGCAAGACGCCGAGCAGTTCGAGGCCTTTGCGCTTAAGACCGCTGCGGACGAACCGGGTGATCTCGGGAATTTTTGAAGCATGAACCTTGTTGATGATCACGCCGATGATCTCGACGCCTTCCTTTTCGAACAGCGCCTGGTTGAGAGAGACTTCGTCAATCGGTTTGCCGATGCCGCCCTGCGAGACAATGATGACTTTGCAGCCGAGCGTCTTCGCGACCTGGGCGTTGGACAAATCAAACACCGAGCCGACGCCAGCATGACCGCTGCCTTCGCACAGCACGAAATCTTTTTCCCAAGCGACACGGTCGAAGGAGGTCGTGATTTTTTTGACGAGCGCCTCGTTGTTGGCCGACTGGAGATATTTGCGCGTGAAGGCCGGTTCCACGGCGATGGGGCTCATGTCCACCAGCGGACAATCCAAGTGATACACCGAGTCCATCAGCACGGAGTCTTCGTCAATTTTCTGTTCCTCGATCTCCACGAAACGCTGGCCGACGGGCTTGATGTAGCCGATGCGCGGAAAGCGTTTTTGCAGCGCTGCGATCAGCCCGAGCGACGCCGTGGTCTTGCCATCGTTCTGGCGCGTGGCGGCGATGAAAACGCGGGGCGTGGTGGTGTTCACTGAATTATTAAGGATGAATTTTGAAAGATGAAATAAGACCGACGAACGACGATCCGGTGGTTCAAGCGCATACGAGTTTCATCATTCATAATTCAACCTTCATCCTTAATATTATTCTCCCGGCAATTCCTTGTCCGCGCCCGGATACATTTTCAGATAATCCGTCGCCTGCACCGCGACGATGGCGGCGACGCCGAGAATGTCGTGCGCGGTGGAGCCGCGCGAGACGTCGGCGGCGGGCCGGTTGAGACCGAGCAAAATCTGGCCGTAGGAACTGGCGCGACTCACCAGACCGACGAGTTTGCTCGCGATGTTGCCGGAATTGAGATCGGGGAAGATCAGCACGTTGGCGCGGCCGGCGACTTTGCTGTCGGACAATTTCCGCAGGGCGATCTCTGGCACGAGCGCGGCGTCCACCTGGAGTTCGCCGTCGAAATCCGCCTCGATGTTCAGGTGCTCCGCCTTGCGTTTGGCCTGCGCGGTGGCGGCCTGCATTTTGCCGACGGAGGGATGCGCCGCACTGCCTTTGGTGGAAAAGGAAAGCAGCGCCACGCGCGGCCGCGTGCCGAGCAAGTGCCGCGCGAGCCGGGCGGTCGAAACGGCGATGTCCGTGAGTTGATCCACCGTCGGGTCAGGAATCACGCCGCAGTCGGCCATGAACAAAATGCCTTTTTCGCCAATGCGCGTGTCCTGCACTTCCATGACCATGCAGCTTGAAACGGCGGTGATGTCCGGGGCGGCCTTGACGATTTGAAACAACGGCCGCAGCACGCTGCCGGTGATGTGCGATGCGCCAGAGATCAAGCCATCCGCCTGGTGCATCGCCAGCATCATCGCGCCGTAAAAATTCGGCTGCAACATCGCGTCGCGCGCCTCGGCCGGGCGCAGCCCTTTTTCGCGGCGGACGCGATAGAGACGGTTGGCAAAATTATCCAGATCCTCGCTCGCCGCCGGATTGATGAGGCGAATTCCCTCGAGTGGAATATTTAATCCGGCCGCCACCTCCTTAATTTTGTCCGCCTCGCCGAGCAGGATGGGCGCACCCAGCCGCAAGGCATGGAACTGCCGTGCCGCCTGCAAAATGCGCGGCTCCTCGCCTTCGGGAAACACCACGCGCTTGGGATGACGCTGCAATTTTTCGATGACATTGCCGATGAAACGCATGGCCTAAGTTAGCGGCGAAAGGGGAAACTGCCAAAGGATTTTCCCGCCGGAATTATGCCTCCCAAGCGCGCGCGCGGATTGACTTGAGTTGTTTCGGCAGCTAGCCTTTCGGCCTAATGCAGGAAATCATTGAGAAGCTGCTCATTTTGCAGGACCGCGACCGGAAACTCCTCCGCGTCACCCAGGAACTGGCCCACATCAATCCCGAACGCGAATCGCTCCGCAGCAAGGCAGCGAGCACGCAAGGCTCGCTGGACGCCGCCAAAACCCGCGTCAAACAAGTCGAGTCCGAGCGCAAACGGCTCGAATTGGATGTCGAGGCCAAGAAAACCCAGATCTCCCGCTACGCCAACCAACAACTGGAAACGCGCAAGAACGAGGAATACAAGGCCCTCGCCCACGAAATCGAGATGGCCAAGGCAGGCATCGTCAAAATCGAGGACGAAGAACTCGTTTTGATGGAACAGGCCGAAGCCGCCCAGAAGCAAGTCGCCCGCGCAACCGCCGAAGCCGCCGCCGCCAAGAAACTCGTGGACGACCAGATCGGCGTCATCAACGACCGGGAAGCCAATTTGAAGAAAGAACTCGCCGAGTTGTCGGTGGGTCGCGAGCAACTGGCTGCGGGCGTGGACGAATCCACCCGCAACCGCTACGAACGCATTTTCAAAAGCAAGGGCGAGAACGTAGTGGTGGGCATTGAACACAGTTCGTGTGGCGGCTGCCACATGCGATTGCCCGCGCAAATCGTGACCAGTTGCCGGGGCGAGGCGGAAATCGTCACCTGCTCCAATTGCGGCCGGATCCTGTATTTCTCGCGCGACATGGATTTGAAGGGCGGGGATTAACTTTAACTTTTTCCCAAGCCCCACGGCGAAAAGGCCCGCAGGTTACAAAACCTTCGTGCCTTTTGGTTTTTTTAGTGTAAGTTCGCGTTGGTTTTGGAAGGGCGGAGAATCGCTGCCGACGCAAGTGGGCAGAGGAAAGTCCGAACACCGCAGGGCGCGATGCCGCGTAACTCAAGTCTGTTCGATTGAGATACACGCGGGCGGATCGTTGGAAGACGGTTCGACGGAAAGTGCCACAGAAAATTAAACCGCCATCGGCGCAAGCCGGTGGTAAGGGTGAAAAGGTGGTGTAAGAGACCACCGCGCGAAGCGCAAGCGACGCGGCACGGAAAACCCCATCGGGTGCAAGGCCAAATAGGAAACCGAGGAGCGGCTCGTTCCGCGTGGCGTGAAAGCGCCACAGGTTTCGGGTATCGGCTGCGCAGACAAATGATTCTCTCCGTCCGCAAGGACGCAGACAGAAATCGGCTTACAGCTCTTCCAAAACCAATTCCCCATGCGCTGCCACCAATATCTTGCAGCACTCCCGCTATTATAGGAAGCAATCCCCCTATTTTATTAATCGTTTCAGATACTTTTGAATGCAATACCGCTATTTTGTTAGTCTTATATTATATTGTTGAAGGTATTTCCACTATTTTTAGGATGCTTGTTTTTCTTTTTAATCTGCGTTTCGCTTTTACACTTATTTTATGTATTCTCTTTAAAGGTATTGCCCCTCTTTTTAGCGCCATTCCCCCTTTTTTGCCAAGCGTTTGCATTCTTGCTAAACTCTGATAGACTATTGCAAAAGACATTGTTCCCGTTAAAAAAGCCATAAATCCTATGAATTCGACCGCAAATCCGCAAAACCCGCCCGTTTCGCCGACCATTCCGTTCGTGGCGCTCGTGCAGGCCATTGGTGCGCCGGTGCGCTGCGCCATTTTGGGCGCGTTGAGCGATGGCCAGCCGCGCATGGTCAACGAAATCGCCAAAATGATCGGGCATTCGCCCGGCTTGGTTTCCAAACATCTGGCCGTGCTGCGCAGTGCGGGGATGGTGGTGCTCACGCGCCGGCTGTATCAGGTGCCGGCGGCCTACATCGCGGCGGCGGACAAGCGGCATCTGGATTTCGGCCATTGCCTCCTGCGTCTGCCCGATGCAAACGGCCAGCCGACCCGGTGAATTTTTCACCACGAATGAGATTGGCGGGCAAGATTTTCAGCCACAGATTGAACACAGATGAAACACGGATGGAAAGCGTCGTAGGCGCGGCATCGTTGTAGAACGTCGCCCGCAAAAGGATGAAGCCCCGGCTGGGGCGGCAGATTGGGAAGATGTCGCTCCTGACGGAGCTGGAAATTTTTGGCGCTGGGTTTCTACAAAGTTGGCGCGCCGACGGCGCTGGAGAATATCCCGAAGATATTGCGTCATTCAGCCAACCGCAACGCGGTTGCAGCCTTCAGCCCAGCGTTGCCGTGACGCAGGAACGGCTACGCTGGGTAACGGCGCACAAAATGTATCAACTCTGAAGGAGTTGGAGCAATTCGCGGCGGGATGGTGATGCAACCCCGTTGGGGTTGAGGATTATTTTTGGACGCTGACCCAGGGTAGTCGCTCCGCGCCAACCCTGGGCTGATGGCCAGAATCCCGTTGGGATTCTCGGCGACAAAGATTTCGCATTTCGCAGAACGCGGGCGGTTACGGCAGTTTCAGCGATACGAATTTAGGTCTCATTTCTGGAAGTCGGAGTCCAAATTTGTAACCGACAAAGAGGCGCAAGGTATCCCAAGCCTCCGGAATTGAAGCGTCTTTTGAATCATCCATCTTACTTACGGTTCTATGTTCAAAATGAAATAGCTGTTCTTTTGGGTGATACGAAATCAGCAAGACGTTATCATCCGTCTGAAGCTGTTCTTCTGGCGAGAGAAGCAAGTTACCACCCATAGTTTGAGTGGCGTGCAGGTCGATAGCAGCACAAGAATGTAAATCGTAAACTAATTGTCGCATCGGCTCATATTGCGGGTTGACTGAACTGAAGTAGTCAAAATCGTCGAGAACCGCCGGCCAAGGCATTGTCTTGCCATGCCCGAAACTTATCTTTTTAGTGAGTCGTTCTCTTTTCATTTCTTCTTCCCATGCACCTTCGCCGCGACTTTCAGGCGCAGCGCATTCAACCGGATGAAGCCGGTGGCGTCGCCCTGGTTGCAGGCCTTGGTCGGGTCGGCTGCCATCGTGACGCGGATCATGGTTTCTTTTGTTCCAGTTCCTTGACGCGGGCTTCGAGGGCTTTGACCTGTTCTTCCAGAGCCGTGTTGGGATCTTTACGCCCGAACGCGCCCTTGATCCAATCCTGAAAACCGGTGGCGCTGGCCAGGATTTCCCAACAGATGACAATGGCAATAGCCCAGATGACGAGATCAAATGGATCGTGCATAGCGCGGATGAAATACTCCCGCCGCCGTCATCCGGCAAGTGAAAACAAAAAGCCCACGGCGTTCACCGTGGGCTTTGAAACTTTGCCAGTCGTCGCGGACGACTACTTCTTCTTCCCATGCACCTTCGCCGCCACTTTCAGGCGCAGCGCATTCAGCCGGATGAAGCCGGTGGCGTCGTCCTGGTTGTAGGCTTTGGTCGGGTCGGCTTCCATCGTGGCGATGTGCGGATTGTAGAGGCTCACCGGGGATTTGCGGCCGCTGACCATGATGTTGCCCTTGTAGAGTTTCACGCGCACCGTGCCGGTGACGTTCTTCTGGCTCTCGGTCACGTAGGCCTGGAGCGCGAGGCGTTCGGGCGCATACCAGAAGCCGTTATAGACGAGCTCGGCATACTTCGGGATGAGAGCGTCGCGCTGGTGCATCACCTCGCGGTCCATCGTGAGCGATTCCATCTGGCGATGCGCGAAATGCAAAATCGCGCCGCCGGGAGTTTCATAAACGCCGCGGCTCTTCATGCCGACGTAGCGGTTCTCCACCATGTCCACGCGGCCGACGCCGTGCTTGCCGCCGAGCTTGTTGAGCGTTTTCATCACGCCGAGCGGATTCAACTTCTGCCCATTCACGGCAACGCAATCGCCCTTCACGAAATCGAGTTCGACGAACTCGGGTTTATTCGGCGCGTCTTCGGGCAGCACGGAAAGCGTGGTGAAATAGCTACGGTTCTTCAAATCGTAGGAATCAAACCACGGGTCTTCGAGAATGCCGGCTTCGTAGGAAATGTGCAGAAGGTTGCGGTCCATCGAATACGGTTTCTTGGCGCTGGCCTGCACGGGAATCTTGTGCTTGGCGCAGTAATCAATCATCTCCTGGCGACCAGGAAATTCCGCGCGATAGCGTTCGTCGCGCCACGGCGCGATGACTTGCAAGTCGGGCGCGAGCGCGGCGGCGGTCAGCTCGAAGCGGACTTGATCGTTGCCCTTGCCGGTCGCGCCGTGGGCGATGGCGTCGGCTTTTTCTTTCTTCGCGATCTCGACCATGCGCTTGGCGATGAGCGGGCGCGCGATGCTGGTGCCGAGGAAGTATTGGCCTTCGTAAATCGCGCTGGCCTGGATGATCGGATAAATGAAGTCGCGCGCGAATTCCTCCTGCAAATTATCAATGTAAATTTTCGACGCGCCGGTGTTGATGGCTTTTTTTTCCAAGCCGTCGAGTTCTTCTTCCTGTCCGATGTCGGCGCAGAAGCCGATCATCTCGGCGTTGTATTTTTCTTTGATCCAGGACATCAGCACCGAGGTGTCGAGTCCGCCAGAGTAAGCGAGAACAATTTTCATGTGGGGGACATTAAACCGCCAAATGCCTGAGCGGGCAAAAAGAAAATGAACTTTAACCGAAACGATGCAGTTCAACCACGGATGGACACGGATCATCACGGACACCGGCAGGCGACGAAAAATCGATGCCGACGGCCGGCCAGAATTCACTGATTCAGTGAGAACAAGGCAAATGCAGAAATCGGTTTCCAATCCGTGTTGCTCCGTGTCCATCCGTGGTTAAATTTCCTTTCTGCTACTGGATATGGTCTCATTGAACGGATTAATTCGCCACGGTGGCGGCGCTTCGCAGTTTTTCCAAATCCTGCTGGTCACCCACAAACCGGAAAATTTCCGCGTGGCCGTCGGCGAAAACCAGCGGATACCCGGTCTGGTGTCGCCGCGTCGGCAGGTCCTGAAATCCTTGCGCGGGGCTCATGTAAACCACGAACATCCCGTCATTGATGGTGCTTTCGTCTTCATCCAGAAACAGGTAACGCTGCGAGGGAGCGGCAATGCCCGCATCCGTTTTGAACAGGCGATGCGCCAGATCCAAGTCGTTGGCCAGGCTGGCGAAGGGCTGGCCATTCATCCAGTTGTTCATGGAATAATTTCGCAGCAACGGCACGCCCGCGATGGCGCGCCGGTCGCCCGGACACCGGTAAACCTCAGTGGACTGGATGTAAGGATAGAGCGAGCCGCGCGCGAGCGAGTTCTGGTTGGTGCCGTCCAGCACGCCGGCATCCACCACGCCAAACGGGGTGGGAATATTAAAGGTGGTCGCCAGGCCGCGCACCCAGGCGTTCAGGTTGATGGCGCCCGTGTTCGGATCAAACGGCGTGCAAGACGCGATTCTGCCTTCACTCTCGCCGTTATACATGAACCAAGCCGTTCCCAATTGCTTGATATTATTTACGCAGACAATTTTCTGCGCCTTCGTTTTGGCCGAGGAAAGCGCCGGCAACAGCATCGCCGCCAGAATCGCAATGATGGCAATGACCACCAGCAATTCGATGAGCGTAAAGGCGCGGCCACGATTCATAAGAATGCAGACAGTCGGAGACTGGAAAAGTTTCAAGAACTTTACGACTGCGCTCGTCCGGATGCGGATTCCGAAGGCGGTGGTCATTATCGTGGGACCGGCAGCCTGCCGGTCGGGTTGATTCCCAGAAGACGGGCGTCCCGCTTGGAACCGATTTGGAAAAATTCGCGGGCAGCCGGCACGTGGACTGGACAAGCCAGATGCCCGTCCTGCAACAACCGCTGACTGACAGCTTCGGACTGCGCAACTAACTTTCTTCTCAGCCGCGGCGGATTTCCGAGCCGGCGAACCGGATTTCGATGCGGAACACTTTCTTGGTCCGGCAGCTCAGTTGGCCGGTCGCAAGGTCCAGGCGATCCGGGATTTCAATCCGGTGCAGGTCCACCCCCGCGTGATAGCCGCGTTCCGAAAACACATCA
>CAINLR010000162.1 GCA_903850425.1 uncultured Verrucomicrobia subdivision 3 bacterium
CAGTGATCGCGGCACTGGTGGTTCTGGCGGCTTGCTGCGCGCCAGCCCAGACGCCGTTGCCGGATGATTTCAATCCGGGGGTTGCCGGCCAGGTGCATGCGCTCGCGGTGCAGGCCGATGGGAAGATTCTTGTTGGCGGCAATTTCACCGCGCTGGGCGGGCAGGCGCGCACCAACCTCGCCCGGCTCAATCCCGACGGGACGCTGGACCTGAGCTTCGATCCTCAGGCTAGCGGCACGGTCTATTCACTGGTGGTGCAGGAGGACGATCGAATTCTAGTGGGCGGCAATTTCACCCAGATTGGCGGCCGTTTGCGCAACAATCTCGCCCGCCTGAATTCGGACGGGGCATGCGACAGCGATTTCGCCGGGCGAACCGATGGCGAGGTCCGCGCGCTCGCGCTCCAAGCGGATGGGAAGATCATCGTCGCCGGCCAGTTCAGCACGCTGGATAACGAGTGGTGCTACAGCATCGGCCGGCTGGCCGCCGATGGGACGAAGGATTTCGGTTTCAGCTTTGACTCCAACGGTGGAGCCATCGTGTTCGCGGTGGCGGTCCAGCCGGATGGCAAAATTCTCATGGGTGGCAGCTTCGCCCACTTCATCCAGGGCTATGCTCGCTATCGCATCGCCCGCTGGAATGCCGACGGCACATTGGATTCCGGATTTAATCCGGGAAATCTCGAAGCCGCCACCGCTTCAGTGAACGCGCTCGCGGTGCAGGCGGATGGGATGATTCTTGCCGGCGGCACCTTCACGAATATGGCGGCGCAGGCTTGCAACCGAATTGCCCGCCTGACCACGTCCGGCGGCCTCGACAGCAATTTCAATCTGGGCGCAAACGATTCCGTCAGCGCATTCGCGGTGCAAGCAGACGGCCGGATTCTGGTCGCTGGAGATTTCACCACGATGAGCGGACAGCCGCGCAATCGGCTGGCGCGGTTCAACGCCGACGGCTCGCTGGACGCGAGCTTTGATCCAGGCGCGGACAGCGCGGTGGCAGCGCTCGCACTACAAGCCGACGGCCGGATTCTGACCAGTGGAACCTTTACTCATCTGGGCGGACAACCGCGTGCCAACTTCGCCCGATTGACCAATACGGACGCCGCCACCCAGAGCCTGGCGCGGGACACTTCATCGCTCACTTGGCTGCGAGGCGGCACCAGCCCGGAAGTCGCGCGCAGTCTGTTCGAATACTCGACAAATGGCGTCAGTTGGAGCCGTCTCGGAGCAGGCACCCGCATCGCCGGCGGCTGGCAAATCGCCGGCGTTGTTCCGCCGACCCGCGCCACGATTCGGGCGCAGGGGGTTGTGAGCAGCGGTCTGGGCAACGCTTCCGGCGGGCTCGTTGAGGATTATTTCGGCGCGCCGCTCTGTTTGCTCCAGCCGGCCAACCGGACGAACAATGCCGGGACCGCTGCCACGTTCAGTGTTCGGGCCGGTGGCTCAGAACCCGTTTCCCTGGTTTGGCAGAAGGACGGTGGCGTGCTGGCGGACGGCGGGAAAATTGCGGGAACGCAAACGGCCACGGTGACGATCAACGATGCGCAACGCAGCGACGAGGGCGGATACAACGTGGTGCTTTCAAATTCGTTTGGCAGCGTGACCAGCCGTGTGGCAACACTGATCGTGCTCAATCCCGGCATCACCAGCCAGCCGCTGAGTCTAAACCGCGAGTTGGGGCAGACCGCGAACTTCAGCGTGACGACTGCCGGCTTGGCCCCGTTCACTTTTCAGTGGCAGAAAGATGGAGCGCCTTTGCCCGGAGCCACCAACACCTTGCTGACTCTGACAAACCTGATCGCCAGTGACGCTGGCAGTTACTCGGTGGTGATCTGCAACCCACTTGGGTGCATCCTCAGTTCGCCGGCATTGCTGACGGTGAATGCCGCCACCCTAGATGTGGGCTTCGATGCCGGGTCCGGCAACAACGCCATCTATTCCTTGGCAGTGCAGGCCGACGGGAAGATTCTTGCCGGAGGGACTTTCTACAATCTGGGCGGGCAGTCTCGCTCCCAAATCGCCCGACTGAACGCCGATGGTGCCGCGGACAGCGGGTTTAATCCCGGAGCCGATGGTGCCGTCCTCTCGTTTGTGGCCCTCCCGGATGGGAAATTGCTCGCGGGCGGGCGGTTCACCCGGCTGGACCAAACGTGTAATTACCTGGGCCGCCTTTTCTCCAATGGCAGCCTGGACAGCAGCTTCACGAACCAGCCGAACGGGGAGGTGGATTCGCTGGCCCTGCAGGCCGATGGTGCCGTTCTGGTGGGCGGTTATTTTACGTCTTTGGCCGGACAGCCGCGCACGAATCTGGCCCGGCTCAATCCCAATGGGACATTGGACAATGCCTTCAATCCCGGGGCTGGCAACGTCGTCTCGGCGCTCTTGGTGCAACCGGATGGGAAGATCGTCGTGGGCGGATACTTCACCGATCTGGGCGGCCAACCCCGCACCAACCTCGCCCGCCTGCTGCCCGACGGCACGCTGGACGCGACGTTCAATCCCGGCGCGGCGAGCGCAGACTGGCTTTCGCAGGTCATTGCGCTGGCGCTGCAAGCCGATGGAAAAATTCTGGTGGGCGGCACCTTTTCATCCGTGGGCGGCCAACCGCGCGCGAACCTCGCCCGGCTGAATGCCGACGGGACCGTGGACGCTGGCTTCAATCCTGGGGCCAGCCTCGACAGCCTTTGGACAACCCCCTCCGTGGACTCTTTGTCCGTTCAGACCGATGGAAAAATTCTGGTTGCCGGCACTTTTACCTCGCTAGCGGGTCAGCCGCGCAACTATCTGGGCCGTTTGAATGGCGACGGCTCGTTGGATCCGACCTTTAATCTGGGAGCAGACGGTCCCAATCCCTACCTCAATGCCGTGACGGTCCAGGCGGACGGAAAAATCCTGGTGGGCGGTGCGTTCTCGGCGCTCGGCGGGCACGCGACCACCAATCTCGCCCGGTTAATCAACACCGCGCCAGCAACCGAAAATTTGAGTCACGGCAGTTCGGTCATCACCTGGCTGCGCGGTGACAGCAGCCCGGAAGTGTGGCGGACCACGTTTGAATATTCCAGCAACGGCATTGCTTGGACCAGCCTGGGCGCGGGCGCACGCATGGCCGGCGGCTGGCAATTGACCAGCGTGACCCTGCCCGTCGGCGGCACGGTGCGAGCCCGTGGCTTTGTTGCCGGGAGCTATCGGAGCGCTTCGAGCTGGTTCGTTGAAACGCTGGCTGGGGCCCCGGTTTTCACGACGCCGCCTGCCGATCGCATTGCCAATGCCGGCAGCACCGTGACGTTCAGCGTGCTGGCCAACGGGCCGGGACCACTGAGCTATCAGTGGTTGAAAGACGGCGTGACGCTGGCGGACGAACCCGGCGTTGCCGGTGCCACGAACGCCACCTTGACCTTGACCAATGTCCTTAAGGCGGCCGAGGCCGTCTATCGCGTCAGCGTCTCCAACCCGAGCGGCAGCGTGATCAGCCCGGCCGCGACGCTCCTGGTGATTGATCCCGTGATGACGATGTCGCCTGCCAGCCGCTACACCGAACCCGGCCAAACCGTGACGTTCAGCGCCGCGGCGGCGGGGACGGCTTTGAATTACCATTGGTGGAAAGATGGCGTGGCGCTGACCCAAGCCACGGACACGGCCCTCACGCTGACGAACCTTCAGCTTGGCGACGCCGGCGGTTACCGCGTGGTAGTGAGTAACCAATTTAGTAGCGCCACCAGCTCCGTGGCGAACTTGACGGTGAACCTGGCCACGCTCGAAACGGCCTTTAATCCGGGAGCCGTCGGCACGGTCTCGGCGCTGGCGGTGCAGGCCGATGGCAAGATCGTGCTCGGCGGGTTGTTCACTTCGCTGGCCGGTCAAACGCGCACCCGGCTTGGTCGGCTGAACACGGATGGTTCGCTCGATACCGGGTTCAATCCGGTGGCCAGTGCCACGGTCTATGCCCTCGCAGTCCAGCCCGACGGAAAAATTCTGGTGGGCGGCGACTTCACTTCCCTGGCTGGTGGTGTGCGCAGCTATCTCGGGCGCTTGAATACCAACGGGACTTTGGACACCTCCTTCACCGCCAGCCTGGGCGGACGGGCGCAGGCCGTGCTGATTCAATCCGATGGGAAGATCATTGTCGGCGGCAGCGCCACCGTGAGCGTTCCTTACCCGCCCTACACATTGACGACCGGTTATCTCAGCCGGTTGGCGACGAATGGAACGGCTGATGCCAGCTTCATCACGACGAGCGGCGTGAACGGTCCGGTGTCGTCGCTGGCCTTCCAAGCCGACGGAAAAATCGTGGCCGGCGGCGTGTTCACCACGCTGCGCGGGCAGACGCGCAACCGGATTGGCCGGCTGAATGCCGACGGCTCGCTAGACACGGCATTCAATCCCGGCGCTGACAGCACCGTGCTCACACTCGCGCTGCAAGCGGATGGGAAAATCCTGGTCGGCGGCTACTTTAAAACCCTCGCCAGCCAGCCACGCACGAACCTCGCGCGCCTGAATCCTGACGGGCTGGCCGACGTCAACTTCGCTCCCGCCGTGGCCGGTGGGAGTTCCTCGTCCGTTTACTCCATCGCGCTGCAAGCCGACGGGAAGATTTTGGTGAGCGGGCTGTTCACGGGTATTGCGGGATTGCCGCGCTCCAATCTCGCGCGGCTGAATGCGGATGGCACGGTGGATGCCGGCGTGAATCCGCTCGCAAACAATCTGGTCTATGGCCTCGCCGTGCAGACCGACGGCCGGATTCTGGCGGTCGGCGACTTCGACCAGATCGGCGGCCAACCGCGCAACCGCATCGCCCGGCTGAATCCCACCGAGCTGGCCACGCAAAGCCTCGATTACACTGGCGCAAAGCTCACTTGGCAGCGCGGCGGCTCCAGCCCCGAAATCTGGCGCACCGCCTTCGAGTTTTCCACCAACCTCACCAGTTGGAGCCTCCTCGGGGCGGGCACGCGGATCGCCGGCGGCTGGGAGATCGGCGGACTGCCGCTGCTGCCCAATGGCCGGGTGCGGGCGCGCGGCTATGTGACCGGCGGCAGCTTCAACGCTTCCAGTTGGTTTGCAGAAAAGCTGCTCGCCGTTGATCCCCACGCGCCACCGAGCATTCTAGTGCGGGACGGCAATTTCGGTTTCGCCGGGAACGCATTTGGCTTCAACGTCAGCGGGCTGATCGGTCAAGCGGTCCTCGTGGAGGCCTCAACCAACTTGCAGAACTGGCAGCCGCTCCAAACCAAAACGCTCGACGCCCCGACGTTTTATTTCAGCGATCCCGCGTCCTCGAATGCGCCGGCCGGCTTTTATCGCGCCCGACTCCTGCCCTAGCTCGCTGATTTAACTCCCGTGAACCTCGGCGGCGCCAACGGTCATCCGCGCTGCGCGATGAGCAACTATTTCACGAACCAGACGCTCGCGCAGAGTGATCTCTGGCCGAACAAAGCCAAAGACAAGAAGACGGTTTATCACCTGTCCGTTCGCCTTTTTTATGTTTTTGTTTGCTGAATTTTTTGAGGAGGTTCGCGCGGCCTTCGAAAAATCCAAACACCTTGGCAGTGCGTGAGTTTTTTTCCGTCGGGCTGGAAGCCACGGCTCGACGGCCGGCAGGATGCCCGCCGCTACGACGGCGCGTGACTGGTCGCGCAGCATCTTGGAGTGCGGTGGCAGAGCAGGAGCGGCTTCAGAATTTTGCTTCGCGAAGTGTCGCAGCAGGACGTTGTCATTCCATTCGTGCATCTACATCCAAATGCCGCCAAACGCGAACAGGGGACAGAATATTTTTCCGCGCTGCTTAACGCTGACAAAACCTTTTAACCACGAACCACACCAAGCACGCGAATCCATTGCCGCGAAAGTAGGCAAGGAACGCAACCCCTCGGATACGAATTCGGGCCCGAGGTTTTGCGCCTTTGCTACTTTGCCGCCCTATGTCTTTGCGTTGACCAAATCGGCGGTTCAACCCACCTCACACGGCCGGTCAGCCGCGGCGGATTTCGGAGCCGGCGAACCGGATTTCGATGCGGAACACTTTCTTGGTCCGGCAGCTCAGTTGGCCGGTCGCAAGGTCCAGGCGATCCGGGATTTCAATCCGGTGCAGGTCCACCCCCGCGTGATAGCCGCGTTCCGAAAACACATCA
>CAINLR010000163.1 GCA_903850425.1 uncultured Verrucomicrobia subdivision 3 bacterium
GCTGTTCGCGGAGCGGGTGAGGGTGCCGAAATTGTTCCAGACCGGATTGGCGCCGGAACCGGCAAAACCATATTGCACATTGGGCGAACCGGCGGTGACGTTCACCGCGCCGTAGTTGTTGACCACCGAACCGCCGTTGCCCTGCAATTGAATGGGCGCGCTCCAGTTGATGGTGCCGAAGTTGTCCAGCCCGCGGCCCGGCGCGGTGTAGTAGCTGAAGGCGCGATTGGCGGTGCCGAGAATATTCAGCGTGCCGCCGGCCGGGATGATGGTGCGGTCGGCCGGCCCGGCAATGCTTTCACCCGGTGCGCGACTGTTCTGGTTGCCGGCATACCAGTTGAAGTTCGTAACGGTCAGATCGCGTCCGCGCAATTCGCCATTCGTCAAATTATAGACGCTGAGATAACTGGGCACGGTGAGTTGCAGGGTGCCCGCCGACTGGTTGATGGCAGGGAACTGGTTGTCGGCCATCTGCACCAGCACGCCGCCGGCGATCCACGCGCTGGGAGCGCTGACGTTGGTGGTATTGAGATAGGTTGTGCCGCTGTTGAAGCGCAGGTTGTTGGTGCCGGGAACACTCAGCGAGGACGCCGGCCCAAAGCCGAGCGTGCCGCCGGCATCCACCGTTAGCAAACTGCCGGAAGCAACGGAGAAGATCCCGTTGTTGGTCGCGGTGCTGGCGTAGAATTGAAGTTGCGCGCCAAACACGGTGATCGAACCAGCCCCGCTGTAGGTGGTGCTGTAGATGGAGAGACTACCGGAGTTAATAGTTATAGAACCAGAATTGTTCAGCGCCACCTGGTTGAAATAAAAGTAGTCTGTCCCGCCGGTCTTGGTGATGGCGCCGAAGTTATTCCAGGTCGGGCTCGCACCGGAGCCCGCCCAGTTAAACTGGGCATTGGTGCTGAGATTCACCGCGCCGTAGTTATTCAGCACCGCCCCGCCGTTGCCGCGCAGGTTGCCGGGACCGGTCCAGTTAAAAGTGCCGTAATTATCCAGCCCGCGACCAGGCAGCGAGTAGTAGCTCAAGGCGCGATCCGCCGCGCCGGTGAAATTCAGCACGCCGCCGCTGGCGACGATCACTTTCTGGCCGGCACCATCGGCATTGAGATTGCCAGCGGACCAGTTGAAATTGGTGACGGTAAGCATGCCGCCGCGCTGATCGCCACCGGAGAGGTTGTAAAGGTTGATGGCTCCGGTGTTCTGCAGCCAAAGCGTTGAGCTGGTCTGATCCACTCGCCCCGCGCAATCCAGCGAGTTCACAATGGTCAGCGCTGAAGCCATTGTGACTACAGCATTGGTGGCGACGCTGAAGTTGGTGACCGTGAACGTGCCCGCGAGGTGGCGCAGTTGCGGAAACACCACGGGCGGATTCGTGCCGGGGTCCAGTCCGAGGACGATTGCCGAAATCGTCACGCTGGCGTTGTTGGTCACCGTGTAAGTGCCGGCGTTGGTGATGACCACGCTGTCCGCCGCGCCCGGCACCTGGTTGGGCGACCAGTTGGTGGCGGCATTCCACAATCCTCCATTGAGATTGGTCCACAGGAGTTGCGCCGCCCTGACTGGTTGCGCGCAGGTTGCCAGCAAAATAAATACGCTGAGCCAGCGGTTGTAAGAACGCTTACGAGCAGTCGATGAGTGCATGGTTTTCAATGTGATTTGCCTTGGGATAAAACGGTCGCGCGGGAAATTAGATTTTCACACTATTTAAGACAATCTTTTTTTCCGTATCAGGCGATGGTTGTTGAAGGATTCCAGTTTCAGCAGCCTTGACGCTGTCGCCGGTTCGTCTAACCTAATTAGAGATGGGGAGCCAACCGGCCGTCCGCAGGGACGACGAAGGCTGAGAGTTCGGCGCGGAACGCCGGAGACCCGAAAAACTGATCCAGGTAATGCTGGCGTAGAAGCTCCTTGCGGAGGGCCACCGGGGCCAACCTTCAAACGCTTTCCCTGAATCTACCCAGTGCGCTTTGTGTTCCCCAGAACCCAGGTGCCAGACCCGAGAACCGAAATAAATTTATGATCGCGACCAAAGACTCGTTTGAACCGCACAGCAGCGAACAACTGCCGGCCAGCAACAAAATTCACGTCGCAGGCGTGTTGCATCCCGAAATTCGCGTGCCGATGCGCGAGATCAAGGTCAATGACACCAAATCTTACGCCGGCGCGATTGAGAAAAATTCGCCCGTGCGCGTCTATGACTGCTCCGGACCGTGGGGCGATCCCGATTTTAAGGGCACCTCCGACGAAGGCTTGCCCGCGTTGCGCCGCGATTGGATTTTGAAACGCGGCGACGTGGAAGAATACGACGGTCGCGAAGTGAAGCCGCAGGATAACGGCTATCTTTCCGGCAAACACGCTGAGTTCGCCAGCAACGCCGAAAAGAACCGTCTCGTAGAATTTCCCGGACTCACCGCGAATCGTCGCCGCACGCTCCGCGCCCAGGCCGGCAAGGTCGTCACGCAGTTGCAATACGCCCGCGCCGGCATCATCACGCCGGAGATGGAATTCATCGCCATCCGCGAAAACATGGGCCACGTCCGCATTTCGGACATGGCGAACGACATCGTTCGCAACCAGCTCGACAAGCAGCACGCCGGTTCGCAGCAACTGGCCGATGTAGCGGCGGTCTGTGACCGCCGAGATTCAAGCAACGGCCAGGCGGACGGCGCTCGCAGAGCGCCGCTACAGAGCGGGGACTACGTCCCCTCCGTCTTCCGCAAATTTCCGCAGCGCATCCCCGCGCAGATCACGCCCGAGTTTGTCCGCGACGAAGTCGCCGCCGGTCGCGCCATCATTCCGGTGAACATCAATCACCCGGAAAATGAGCCGATGATTATTGGCCGCAACTTCCTGGTGAAGATCAACGCCAACATCGGCAACAGCGCCGTCGCGTCGAGCATCGAGGAGGAAGTCGAGAAGATGCGCTGGGCCACCAAGTGGGGCGCGGACACCGTCATGGATTTGTCCACCGGCAAGAACATCCACGCCACGCGCGAATGGATTCTTCGCAACTCCCCCGTGCCCATTGGCACCGTGCCGATTTATCAGGCGCTCGAAAAAGTCAACGGCCGCGCCGAAGATCTCACTTGGGAACTCTTCCGCGACACGCTCATCGAACAGGCCGAGCAAGGCGTGGATTACTTCACCATTCATGCCGGCGTGTTGCTGCGCTTCGTGCCGATGACCGCGAGCCGCATGACCGGCATCGTCTCGCGCGGCGGCAGCATCATGGCCAAATGGTGCCTCGCGCATCATAAGGAGAATTTCCTCTACACGCATTGGGACGACATCTGCGACATCATGGCCGCGTATGATGTTTCGTTCTCCATTGGCGACGGACTTCGTCCCGGCAGAATTGCCGACGCGAACGACCGCGCGCAATTCGGCGAACTCGAAACGCAGGGCGAACTCACCAAGCGCGCGTGGGCCAAAGGCGTGCAAGTCATGAACGAAGGCCCCGGCCATGTGCCCATCCACCTGATCGAGGAGAACATGGTCAAGCAGCTCGAATGGTGCGGCGAAGCCCCGTTCTACACGCTCGGGCCGCTCAC
>CAINLR010000164.1 GCA_903850425.1 uncultured Verrucomicrobia subdivision 3 bacterium
GCCTACGGTTTAGGGAATAAAAGCGGTTCACTTCTAAAACTCAATACGGCGACTTGGGGCGATAAGAATCGCGGTATCGGCAAGATATATCTGGCGCACGCACTGTTGGTTTCCGATGTCATGGTGTCGCTGGAGCTTATTTGTCGGCAGCACGGCATCCGGTTGTTACATGAAGATGAATTAAATCTGCCCGTCGAATCGCCGTTGCATTGGCGGGTTAAAATTCGAGATGGAACCAGACTCGGCGTCATTCCCGACCGCGTGTTCGCGTTGGAATTCACAAATCAAAACGGCCAGTTGCAACGTGTCTATTATTTTCTCGAAGCCGACCGGGGAACCATGCCCGTTGTCCGCCAAAAGTTATCACAGACATCATTCTACCGGAAACTACTCGCCTACGAAGCGACCTGGACCAGCAAGGTTCACCAGCGACATCTTGGCATCCCACGATTCCGGGTATTGACCGTCACCACCAGCGCAGCACGGGTGAAATCACTGCTTGATGCCTGCTTACGATTGGAGCGCGGCCACGGTCTGTTTCTTTTTGCCGACCAGTCAGTCTTGCAACGCGATTTGCTCACCGCCGTCTGGCAATGCGGCAAGGACGCCGCCATGTCTGCCCTTGTGGACTTGCCAGCTTCGGCAAATCCACACGTCTCCTGATTTATTTCACCGGGCGGTAGCGTAATTGGTGGAGACAAACCCACTTCAGGGATTGTCACGTTCATCACAACCACAAACCACAGGAGTATTATCATGCCAAAATCACAGTTCGTTGACTTCAAGTCCGTCAAAGCGGCCATCACCATGGAGCAGGTGCTTCAACATTATGGCCTGCTCGACAAATTCAAACCCGGTGCAGACAGCCTCAACGGCCCGTGCCCCATCCACAAGGGCAGCAACCCAACGCAGTTCCGGATAAGTCTCAGCAAAAACATCTGGAACTGCTTCAGCGAGTGCAAACACGGCGGCAATGTCCTCGACTTTATCGCCGAGATGGAGAAGTGCAGCATCCATGCGGCAGCCTTGAAAGCCATCGAATGGTTCAACCTTAATCCCGAAGCCATGGCTGCCAGCGCCGACAAAACCGAGGCTGGTGAATCCAAACCGCCGGCACCGAAGTCAGCTACCAGGCCGGCCTCGTCACCGAAGCCCGCACCGACATCGGCATCGGAAAGCAACGTGCCCAATGCACCGTTGAAATTCCGGTTGGACAAACTGGAGCGCCAGCATCCCTATCTGACGGAGCAACGCGGCCTGAAGCCGGAAACCATCATGGATTTCGGCATCGGCTTTTGCTCCAAAGGCATGATGACCGACCGCATCGCCATCCCGATTCACAACGCCAAAGGCGAGGTTGTGGCTTATGCAGGACGCTTCGTCGGCGAGCCACCCGAAGGCACGCCCAAATACAAGCTGCCGCCGGGATTCAGAAAGTCGCAGGAGTTGTTCAATATCGACCGCGCCATCAAAGAGCCGGCCGATCTGCCGCTGGTCATCGTGGAAGGGTTTTTCGACGCGATGAAACTTTATCAGCACGGTTGTCGCAAGGTGGTGGCCATCATGGGCGCCACCCTGTCCACCGCGCAGGAGGAGTTGATCCGGCAGCACACGAACCGTCACAGCCACATCATCGTCATGCTCGACGAGAATGAGGCGGGCAAAGCGGGTCGCGAAGACATCGCATGCCGCCTGTCAAAATTCTGTTTCGTGCGGGTGAATCAGTTCAGCCAACCTGACATGGAACCGGAACATCTGACGGTGGAGGAGGTGCAGCAACTCATGGAGGGTGTCTTATGAAACGCTACGCGGGACGGCGGCAAGGTTATGTCGTCAACGTCACCGTGGACGGACGCCGGCTCAATCCCCGGTTGGACTTGTGGAATCACAGTCCGACCGGGTTTGAGTGGGGTTACGGTGGCAGTGGTCCGGCCCAACTGGCACTCGCCATCCTAGCCGACCATTGCGGCGACGACGAGCAGGCGTTGAACTTTTATCAACGCTTCAAATGGGCGGTGATTGCCGAACTGCCGCATCGCGAATGGACACTGAACTCCGAGGACATTGACCGCGTGTTACATTCCCTGCGAGAGCGCGAACCGGTCTTGGAGGGCGTGACATGAGTGCGCGGAAGCCGCCGCCAGTCGGTGACTTCCGCAAACTCCTGGAACGCCTGACCCATCGTCACGACACGCGTCAGGTCTTTGACGCCTTCACCCGTTTCGCCGCCTGCGCGCTCGCCGCGCAGACGCGCGAGGCGGAATATCTCGAAGAAGTCAAACGATGGGAACCGGCCGACTTGGTTTTGTTTTCGGAAGCATTCGGCACGCTGGTCAACGAAATGGAGCATCATCCCTTTGAGGATATTCTGGCGGCTATTACATGGAGTTCGCCCTGTCATCCAAGGGACAGCAGTGGAACGGCGAGTTCCACACACCCAAAACCATCTGCGACTTCATGGCGCAAATCGTCATGGGTGATTCGGATCTGCCTGCCGCAGGGCCGATCACCGTCTGTGAACCGGCCTGCGGTGCCGGGGCGATGATTCTGTCGGTGGGACAGGCGTGTTCGCCGGAAGTTCGGCGGCGGTTGCGGGTGACGGCGATTGACATCAACCGCACGACCTGTGACATGGCGTTCATCAATACAACCCTGTGGGGCATTCCCACGCGGGTCATCCACGGCAATTCGTTGTCCAATGATTATTGGGCGGCGTGGTCAAACATCCATTACCTCGCCCCGTGGCTTCCCTACGCACTGCGGAACCAGACGCCCGAAGCGATGGCGCAGGGTCAACCACCAGAACCCGTCGAAGTCGAGCAGATCATGGTTTCACTGGGTCAACAGGAGTTTGCTCTTTAGTTCACCGCCCCTTTTCACGAAGGGGCATTTTTTATTGCCGATTCCGGCAAGTCCGCACGTCTCCGCAGATTCACGGTGGTGCCCTACGCTTCAGAGTGGATTCAAAAAATAAAACCACACACAGAAAGGAGATTCATCATGGATGTTCATTGCACCACCTGTGGCGAGCCGTGGGATGTCTATCACCTGCGGCACGACGCCATTTACGAAACCGACTTGTCCCATGCCGAGGCGAAGGCGTGGATGCAGTTGTCCCCGCAGGTCAAGCTGCTCGACCGCTATCGCGAAAAGTTTCGTGCCATCGGCTATGAGTTCGGCGGTTCGATCCTCAATGTGCTGCGCTGCCCGGCGTGTCCCAAGGACGCCAGACCTGATCCCGACCGGGCCGCCATGAAGGCTGGCATCGTCGAGTTGTTGGGCGATGACGAGGATGGCATCGCCGCCACGATGGAGGATTTCGGCTTATGAACGCGCATAGCCAGGCAAAACGGCACAACGGTCACGACCCGAACCAGGCCGAGTTTGGCATCATCTGGCAGTTGGTGGAATATCCGTTCCGGTTACGGGCCGGGGATGTCATCAAGTTCAACGACCGGTTTTGCCGGGTCCTGCGGGTGAACGAATGTTCGGCGGTCGTCATCATGAACCAGCCGATGCGGGATTTTAAGACGCGGTTTGACAAGCCGGTGCGGTTTCAGCCGCCACCCAAGCTGTTCCGCATTTCGCCGCAGTCAGATGTTCCCATTCTTAATCGCCGTTCAAAACGGTGATCCACAGGCGATTCTTGGAATCGCCTTTTTTATTTGCC
>CAINLR010000165.1 GCA_903850425.1 uncultured Verrucomicrobia subdivision 3 bacterium
ATGATGACGTCGGCCTTGCTGGTCTCGGCGAGCAGGTCAATGCGGCGCTTGATTTCGTCGGTGACGTGCGGGATGACCTGCACGGTCTTGCCGAGATAAACGCCTTCGCGCTCATTGTTCAGCACCTTCTGATACACCTGCCCGCTGGTCAGGTTGTTCATGCGCGTGAGCTTGACGTTGGTGAACCGCTCGTAATGGCCGAGGTCGAGGTCGGTCTCCGCGCCGTCGTCGAGCACATAAACCTCGCCGTGCTGATACGGCGACATCGTGCCCGGATCCACGTTGAGATACGGATCGAACTTTTGCAGCGCGACCTTGAGGCCGCGATTTTCGAGGAGCGTGCCGAGCGCGGCCGCGGTCAAACCTTTGCCGAGCGAACTCACCACACCGCCGGTTACAAATATGAATTTCATTTCAAATTAAGAATTATTTTTCAACCACGGATGGACACGGATGAACACGGATAAAATTTATTGTCCAAACGGTTTTAAGCAATCCGTGTTTATCTGTGTTTATCCGTGGTTAAAATTGCTTCTACCCGTTTCACATCTTCCGGCAGGTCCACGCCGATGCTGTCGTAATCCACTTTCACCACCGCGATGCCGATGCCGTTTTCCAGCGCGCGAAGCTGTTCCAGTTTCTCGGCATTTTCCAAAGGCGACACCGGGAACCTCACCAGCCGCAACAAAGTCTCCCGGCGAAATCCGTAAATACCGAGATGCTTCAAAAAAGGAAATGCCGCCAACTGCTCCGGCACTGGACGGCTGGCGGCCTCGCGCAGATACGGAATCGTGCGCCGTGAAAAATATAGCGCGCGACCGGCAGCATTGACAACGACTTTTACAACGTTCGGATTATCGAGTTCGGAAATATTCTTGATGGGCGTAGCGGCCGTGGACATTTCGTTTTGCCCCAGCGCATTCGCCACGGCGTCAATCACGTTCGGATCAATCAGCGGTTCGTCGCCTTGAATGTTGAGGACCGCGTCGCCGCCGCAGCGCTCCGCGACTTCTGCGATGCGGTCCGAGCCGCTCGGATGATCCGGGCGCGTCATCTCCACACGGCAGAAATCCTGCGCCACTTCCCAGATGCGCGTGTCATCCGTGGCCACAATGACTTCGCTGAGCGACTTCGCGCGCTGGCATTGCTCAACAACATGCTGAATGAGCGGCTTGCCCGCGATGAGCGCCAGCGGCTTGCCGGGAAAGCGGGTCGAAGCAAAGCGCGCGGGGATGATGCCAAGAATTTTCACGCGGCACATTTAGCCACAGATGAAACGCGGATGAAACACCGATTTTTGTGAAGCCGGATCAAGGCGGAGTTCGCTCCGGCTGGCTACCAGCAGAAGGGTTGCGAAATGGCGATCCCGGGGCCTTGGCGCAGCCAGTAATTTGGTCGCGTTCCTTTGCGCGCGATCCAGCCGCCCTGCCAGCCGATCCAACCCGCGATTTCCCCGTCACTAATCGGGCCCGAGCCAACCCGGCGGCGGCCCGGGGCGACGAAACGGGCTTTTCCAGTGAGCAATAAATAGATTGGTTTTGCCAATTAACAGCCAGAGTTGTCGCGCCTGATTGGCTATATCTTATTCAGGTCTGAATTAATTTTAGCCGGCAGAATCTGGCCGGGCCCAAGATAACCGCCATCATTTTTAAGAAAACAACTATGCAAAAAAAATCTGAGAACCACCGAGCCAACCGTGCGCTGCCAACCAACGGTGTGGACTGGCTGCACAACCCCATTTTCAACAAAGGCACCGCCTTCACCGAGGCGGAGCGCGATGCGCTCGGCCTGCGCGGCCTGCTGCCGCCGCACGTCCAAAGCATGGACGAGCAGGTGCAGCGCGTGATGAATAACTTCCGCAGCAAATCAAGCGACTTGGAACGCTACATCCAACTCGTCGCCCTGCAGGACCGCAATGAGACGCTGTTTTATCGCGTGGTCATGGATTATCTCGAAGAAATGATGCCCATCATCTACACGCCCACGGTCGGCAAAGCGTGCCAGGAGTTCGGTCATATTTTCCGCCGGTCGCGCGGCTTTTATATTTCCAGCAACGACAAGGGGCAGATGGAAAAAATGCTGCACCACTGGCCGACGCGGGACGTCAAGGTCATCGTCGTCACGGATGGCGAACGCATTCTCGGTCTGGGCGATCTGGGCGCGTCGGGCATGGGCATTCCCATCGGCAAGCTCTCGCTCTACACCGCGTGTGCCGGCATTCATCCCACGCAATGCCTGCCAATCACGATTGACGTCGGCACCGACAACGAGACGTTGCTGAAAGATCCGCTTTACACCGGCCTGCGGCAAAGGCGGATTCGCGGCGAAGCCTACGACGCGCTCATCGAAGAATTCATGGTCGCGGTTGAAAAAAATTTCCCCGGCGTGCTGGTGCAATTTGAAGATTTTGGCAACAGCAACGCCTTCCGGCTGCTGGCCCGCTACCAGGACCAGGCCTGCACATTTAATGACGACATCCAGGGCACGGGCTCCGTGGCGCTCGCGGGCGTTTTATCCGCGCTCCACCTTACCCGCGGAAAACTAAGCGACCAGCGCGTGCTCTTCCTTGGCGCCGGCGAGGCTGGCATCGGCATCGCCGAAAATATTGTCAACGTGCTCGTCGGGGCCGGACTCACGCCCGCCGAGGCACGCAAACGCTGCTGGTTTGTTGATTCCAAGGGCCTCATCGTCAAGAGCCGGACCGATCTCAGCGCTCACAAACAACATTACGCCCACGATCACGCGCCCTGCACCGATCTATTGTCCGCCGTCAAATCCATCAAGCCCACGATGCTCATCGGCGTGTCCGGCCAGCCCAAGACCTTCACGCAGGAAATCGTCAAGATCATGGGGAGCCTCAACGAACGCCCGGTGATTTTTGCGCTGTCCAATCCCACCTCCAAAGCTGAATGCACGGCCGAAGAAGCCTACACTTGGACCGAAGGCCGCGCTGTGTTCGCCAGTGGCAGTCCGTTTGCGCCGGTGACAATCGCCGGGAAAACGCATGTGCCCGGCCAGGGCAACAACGCCTATATTTTCCCCGGGGTCGGGCTGGGGATCGTCAGCACCGGAGCCCGCCGCGTGACCGAATCCATGTTCATCGCGGCCGCCCGCACGCTGGCCTCGCTCATCCGCAAGGAGGAGCTCGCCGAAGGCCGCGTCTATCCATCGCTCAAACGCATCCATGAAGTCTCGCTCGCCATCGCCATTGCGGTCGCCGAGGAAGTGTATGCAAAAAACCTAAACACCCAGCCGCGCCCTGCCGACCTGCCCAGCTACATCCGTTCGCAGATGTTCAAGCCGGAGTATCCCGATTACGTCAAAAAATGACTTTCCAGACCCTCTGGGCGTGACTTCAAAGTGACGTTGGCGAACAAATAAACCTGAGTTCCGAAATAGAAACGAGAGCGCTCCCCCCCGGGCGCTGTCTCCCGCAGTGCAGTGGCACGGGCGGGACGCTTGTGATTTACAACCGGAGGGATGAAATTCGGTAGAAATACACGGGCTGGACGCCTGTGCCACTAAGATTTGGTTGCGGCCCCGCCGCGCTATGCTTTTGCGTTAAAATTTCTCTGCGTGGTTACGGCTAAGGGTGTATTGGATTTCCGCCGCCGGATTGTCCGTTCTCGTCGTTAAGTTGCTTTGTAATCGGTGTGGGCGGTAAAATACTGGCCGCAGGGTTTCCGTCGGCTTGGAATTTCATTCGCTGTGCTTCAATCATCAGAACTTGCCCTTCGAGTGAGACACTTTCTTGGGATTGAGGGTTATTAGCATTATTACCACCACCTCCCGGAGCGCCCAAGTTCGGGTTACTACCAGCATTGGGTAAGCCGGGATCGCCAAGATTCCCTTTCGGGGCATTAGGATTGCGTCCAAACCGATTCGCGATCGGGTTGAATCCCGATGGCTGGCCCGGCGGTGGGGAACCGATGCCAGAGCCGCCACCAGGGGCCCCACCGGCCGGGGCCGCACCGCCAGAAGCAACGCCAGCCACCAAAGGCAATTCTTGGGACGTGCCATGATTGTTGAACGTAATCAGGCCAGCTTTCTTATCAATTTTTACGACTCCAATTTCATCCTGCTCTTCCCCCACACTCAGAACATAAGATTCATCATGCGCCGGCTGTGTTCCCTTCGCAGGTAAGGCCACTTTGAACAGCGCCTGCAGTTTGCCGAAGATGTCCATGATGCCGTTGGGCGTGATTTTGGGCGGCGGCGTCACCGGCGTCGGATCCACGGGCGGATTGGTGGGAATGGGCACAAGGCCGAATGCATTGCGTGTGATGATGGCCCCATACGGGTGCTCCGTCTGCGCCCGCGCCGCGGTGATCAATAGCACCGTGCTTAAAAATCCGGGAAGGATGTGCCGCGTGAATTTCATGGTTTGAATATAATCGCTTGTCAAGTGAACACCAATCGGAATTCAAAGTTTCAGGCCGATTTCGAAATGCTTCTGATTTCAACCGCAGAACTCGTAGATTTCGCAGAAAGTTGAACGGGAGATTGTGAGCCGGCGTATGCCGAGCTGTTACACAAATCAAAAAACCCCGCTCGCGGACGAGCGGGGTTGTGAAGTTAATTTAGAGCGGACTCACGCCCGCAGCTATGTTATTTGCGGCGGCGGAAGAGCAGCAGCGAAGCGCCGCTCAAACCAGCCAAGGCCAGCGTGGTCGGTTCCGGAACCGGGGTCGCCATCAACTGGAAACCAGTGCTCAATCCAGCACCATTAATGCCAGACGGATTGCCCAGCAGGTTAACAGCATTCAAGCTCTGGGCCGGATTGCCACCCACCTGAAACGAGACGGGTGAATATCCGAAGTAACCAGGCGCATTCCAAACACCACTTGATGCTTGAGCGGAAACTTGGGCCCAAGTTGTGCCCAAGTTAGCAGACCATCCCACCAGCATGTAGTATTCGGGAGTGCTCAACGTGTAAGCACCATCGGCCAGAGGCCAACCCGCTTGGGCGAAGCCGGCAGCCGCGCCTGCAGCGCGAATACCACCGCTGTTCAAGTAGTTGGTTGCGTAGGCACCAGAGAACGTCCAAGCAGCGGACGTCGGGCTGTTACCCGGAACGGCACCGCCGTAGGTAGTCATCAAAAGCGCAAAATAATAATTATTTGCACCCGCGAGTGCTCCAGTGCCGGCACCGATGCTGGCACCATTGGTAGAAATGGCGTATTGCGCCGTTGCCGCATTGTAAATGGCAATCGTGCCTTGGCCGTATGAAGCAATGGAGCTTACGGCCACAGCCGCTGCTAGTGTTAGTATTTTTTTCATGTTGGTTTTTGTTTTTATTTATTGGTTGTTTTTACTAGGGTCTGTTGCAAATTACTGAACCAAATTCTGGGTCCAGTTTGCCGCTGTGGCAGTGGTGTAGAAGAAACCTTGGCCAACCGATAATACTGGCGGCGGGACAGATGTGTCAGCAGCAGCTCCAGGAATGACATCGCTGCCAGCATCAACCCAATCGTAGGTCAAGCCTGAGCCAGCGCCGAGGTAGTTGTAGATGTAATATCCACCTTTGACAGTATCCCAGATATACACGGAGTCACCAGCCAACAGCACGCAATTCAAGTTGGTGCTGGTAATGACGCCACCGACGGGAAGGATGGAACCAACCATGTTAATCTTATTGCCGCCTTGGAGGACGTTTGTGCTCGTAGTGATAGCCGTTCCGGTCCAAGTATTCGTTTTGGCAGTAGCCGTGAGCAGGAAGAAACCAGTGCCCGGCGGAATATTCGGCGGCGGCACGGAAGTATCAGCTGCAGCTCCCGGAATCACGTCGTTACCGGCATCCACCCAGTTATACGTCAGACCAGAACCGGCACCGAGATAGTTATAAATGTAGAAACCGCCTTTTACTTTATCCCAGAGATAGATTGTGTCACCAGCGGTCAAGCCAGCACAGGCGACTTCAGCATTGTCGGACGTGGCCTGCAACGGGTTGCAAATCATATTGAATTTGCCACCGCCTTGAAGCGGCTGATTCACATAGCCCACAATATTCAGGGAGTAAACCTGCGCTTGGGAGGAAATGACGCCAGCAGCAAGCGCGGCTGCGGCAATCAGTAGTGTTTTTTTCATATGTAGTGTTGTTGTTTATTTACCGTGTGCGGGTCAAACTTCGCAGAAAGGCCAAACCGGGTCAATCATTTATTTAATTTTTTTTTGAACGCATCCGAAGGCCACCAGCCGCCGTTTTTGCCGGTCACTATGGGTTCTCGGCTTGCTCCTGCACGAATGCGGCAAAATCAGGTTCGGGCGAAGTGATAAACTGCCAAACTTGGCCCCGCCACTCAAATTGCAGTCGACTGGCGTGCAGGGCGTGGTTTGGCAGGATAAGCCGGGCGCGCTGTTCGGCAGTGAGCCGATTTTCCACCAAGGCCAGATATAAATCGGAATCTCCGCCATATATCTTATCCCCCACGATGGGATGGCCGAGATGCGCAAGGTGGATGCGGATCTGATGTTTACGACCGGTGAGGGGACGCAGGCGCAAGAGCGAGAATGGAAACAGATCGGCGGCGGATGGCGGGATGGATTGGTGGATGACGGAATGGTTGAAACGTGATGCCGGATGCGTAAAGCGTTTCTCCACATAGAATTCAGTTTGGGCGGAGGAACCGTCGGGGCGGACACAATCTTTGATGGCCACCACGCTCTGCATGTCCTTGCCCAGCGGAGCGTCAATGATCCCCTGCTCTGCCGTTACGTGGCCGTGGACGATGGCAAGGTATTCTTTGACGACGGTGCGGGTTTCCCAGAGTTTGCCCAGTTCGCCGGCCGTTACGGCGTTTTTGGCAAGGAGGACGATACCGCTGGTTTCGCGGTCGAGCCGGTGAATGAGATGCGGGGTGGGTGACTGGATAGATGGATGGGTCGGAGCAGCGCCGGGACTGCTCAAAGGTGCCGACGACGATGATGGGGCCTCCTCACGCCGTTGGCTTAATAAATAGAGGCGGGCGCGGCTGATGAGGCTGGAGTATTGATCGCCCTTGGTGGGATGACAGACGAGGCCGGCGGGTTTGTGGACCACCAGCAGGTCGGCGTCTTCGTAGAGGATGCTTAATAATTCTTCCAAACGCGGTGATCATTTCATAAAGCCGGCCGGAAGGCAGGTAGTTTTTGACCGCCGACGGAACCGGATAATCGAGAAGAACGAACCGGGAGCCAAATGGTTCAATTCCAACCAGGCCGCGCCGTTGGAAAAGGTTCGCAGCCGTGAAGCCCCAGGCGTGGAATCCGCGGTTGGCATTTTTGGAATTCAGGCTTAACACGGTTGACTTTCCCGGTCGGCGTTCTTCATGCTTGATGGAAAATGCGCCGCCCAGTTTTCACCACCGTCTTGGTCAGCCTTTTGCTCGCCGGCCTCACGCTGGGGCTTTACTGGCCGGCGGCGCGGTTCGATTTGATCTACTTCGACGATCCGCTGTTCGTAACGGACGGAGCGGAATTCAATTGCGGCGTGACCTGGGCCAGCTTGGCATGGGCCTGCCGGAGCGTGGTGGTGGCGAATTGGCATCCGCTGACGAACCTGTCCTTTCTGGTGACGCATCAGTTTTTCGGCGTGAACCCCGGGGCCGAACATCTGGTGAACGCGCTGTTTCACGCGGCGAACGCCGCGCTGGTTTTCCTGTGGCTGCGACGCCTGACCCGAGCGACGTGGCGGAGCGCGTTGGTGGCCGCCATTTTCGCGTGGCATCCGCTGCGGGTGGAATCGGTGGCATGGATCGCGGAGCGCAAGGACGTGCTGTGCGCGTTTTTCTTTTTGCTAACGCTGCTGGCGTGGGCGCGCTGGGCGCAAACGCCAAGCGAGGCTGGCAGCAAGACCCCGGAGGCGGGGAGCAAAAGCAGCCCGCAGCCCGCAGCGAGTTATTGGCTCGCGCTTGTTTTCTTTGCGCTGGCGTTGTTAAGCAAGCCGATGGCCGTAACGCTGCCGTTTGTGTTGCTGCTGCTGGATATTTGGCCGCTGGGGCGACTTCGAAACCCAACATTGAACATTCGCAACCTGAAACCGCTGATCGCGGAGAAACTGCCGTTCTTCGGCCTGATGGTGTTATTTTGCGTCGTGACGTATTGGGTGCAGCACGATTACGCCGCCATGACGCCGTGGGATAAACTCAGTCTGGCTCCGCGCGTGGCGAACGCCATTGCCAGTTATCTCAATTATCCTGCGCAACTGTTCTGGCCGGCGAATCTGGCGGCGATGTATCCCTTCCCCAAAGATTACGATGTGATGGCAACGTTTTTGAAAGCCGCGCTGCTGCTCGCCATTTCCGCAGGTTGCTGGCAACAACGCGCGCGGCGTCCGTGGCTCGCGGTCGGCTGGTGCTGGTTTCTTGGAACGGCCGTGCCCATCATCGGCATCATTCAGGTGGGCGAACAGGCGATGGCGGATCGTTACACTTATCTGCCGCTCATCGGCCCGGTCGTGGCGCTGGTGTGGACGGCGGCGGAAATAAGTCCGCGCGAGCGCGGCGGGAAAATTCTTTTTGCCACCATGACCCTTTTAATATTGGCGGGGCTCCTCGTTTTGTCGGCCCGGCAATTGCAGTTTTGGCGCAACACCATTGCCTTATTCGAACACAACGTCGCCGTCACGCCGACCAATGGCTCGGCGCATTTCACACTCGGCATTGGCTATGAACATGCCGGTGATACGAACCGCGCCCTAGCCTGCTACCGCGTGGCGAAAACGCTTTCGCCGAATGACCTCCAACCCCGGCGCAGTCTCGCCAGCCGGCTCGCCAGCCAAGGCGAGTTCGCCGCCGCTGAAGTTGAATACACCGAAATCCTGGCATTGAATCCCAACGATTTCTCCGATCATGGTAGTCTGGCCAGCGTGCTGGCGGCGGAAGGCCGGGTGGACGAGGAAATGTTTCAGCTCAATGAAGCCGTGCGACTGAATCCCAATTCCGCCGCGACGCTCAACAATCTGGCCTGGGAACTCGCCGTCAACCCACGCATGGAAATCCGCGATCGTCCGCGCGCCGTCCAACTGGCGCAACGCGCCTGTGAATTGACACACTCTGAGCAAGCGGTTTTTCTCGGCACGCTGGCCGCGGCGCAGGCCGAAACCGGAGAATTCGATGCTGCCATCGCCACCGCCCAACGCGCCTGCGACCGCGCCGCAAAACATGGGGAGACGAATTTACTCACGAGAAATCTGGAATTGTTGGAGCGGTATCGCCAGCATCAAACGGCGCGAGAATGAAAATGAACCATCCAAAACCCAAGGATCAGGCTCCAGAGAAACTGCGCGTAGCCAAGTTCAAAGCACGCGGCCAAGTTTTGCTTGGTCTTTGGAAGTTGGAGTTTGGAGCGTTTTTCAAACGCCACCAAACCGGCGATTGCGGCGGGCGTATTCCTCCAGCGCGGCGAAGAACTGCGGCTTCTTGAAATCCGGCCAGAGTGTCGGCGTGATGACCAGTTCGGCGTAACTGATCTGCCACAAGAGAAAGTTGCTCACGCGCATCTCCCCACTGGTGCGGATCAGCAGATCGGGATCAGGAACGTTGCGCGTCCAGAGATGATCGGAGATGACTTTCTCGGTGATGTCGGCCGGATCGAGTTTGCCGGCTTTGACTTTCTCGGCGATCTGCCGCACGGCGTCCACGATCTCGATGCGGCTGCCGTAGCTCAACGCCATGATGAGCGTCAGACCGTTGTTCTTGGACAGCGTGGCGATGGATTTGGCAAGGTGTTCCTGCACGTTGTCCGGCAGCCGATGAATCTGCCCGATGACTTCGAGCCGCACGTTATTTTTGTTCAGGTCTTTCGTCTCGGTCTTAAGATAATGAACGAGATATTTCATCAGCGCGTCCACCTCGTCCTTGGGCCGGTTCCAGTTCTCGGCGGAAAACGCGTAGAGCGTGAGATACTTGATGCCAAGCTCGCCCGCCGTGCGGATGATTTCGCGTGCGGAATCGGCGCCGCGTCGGTGGCCCTCGATGCGCGGCAGATGGCGCGACTTCGCCCAGCGCCCGTTGCCGTCCATGATCACCGCGACATGGCGCGGAAGGTTCGCGGCGGCTTCGGCGCTCAAATTGGAAGTGGCGGAACTCATGCCCGGCAGATTACGAAATTGAACAAATTCCGAAACCAAAATTTGTGCAGACTTCCCAGCCAAGCCGTCAAATCGGCCGTGACGAAATGGCCGTCAGTCAATCCAACTGGCATGAAAAGGCGTGCCTATACTTTGGTAGAACTGCTGTTGGTCCTCGGAATCATTGCGATTTTGGCGTCGCTGTTGCTCGGGGCGGTGCTCAAGGCCAAACGCTATGCCCAGCACAAAACCTTTCAAATCACCGGTCACGATGCGTTTGAGCACGTCGAACAGCAGCTTGGCCGCTATTATGAAAACCGGACCAATTTCCCCGCCTTGACGGCCGATCAGTTAAATCGCAGCGGGGTCTTTGATTTCCACACGATGAATTTCCTGAACAATCCGGAAGTGGCTTTCCACCCCTTTGCCTCAACCGACGCCGACAACAAAATCATTTTGTGGGTCGCGTTTCACACGAATGAGATTTGGGTGCTGGTGAAAACCAACGCCACGCATCCACGCGCAGAATAGCCGGCGGCTTGCGGCTTAAACAAAAATCGTCTGGTCGCGGCCCGGCCCGACGGAGGCGATATACAAGTTCGCATCGGTCAAACCCGCGATGGCTTCCAAATACTCGCGCGCCTTTTTCGGCAGTTGTTTGAAGGTCTTGCATTTGTCCGTCGGCGTAAGCCAGCCTTCGAACTCGACGTAAACCGGCTCGCACTGGGCGAGGATTTCCGCGTCATTTGGCATGTAATCGTATTGTGTCTTGCCGTGGCGATACGCGACGCAGACCTTGATTGTCTCCACCGTGTCGAGGCCGTCGAGGTTCGTGATGGCGAGATCGTCAATGCCGTTGACCATCGTGGCGTGGCGCGTGGCCACGGAGTCAAACCAGCCGCAGCGGCGGGCGCGACCGGTCGTCGCACCAAACTCGCGGCCCATGCCGTGGAGCAAATCGGAAATTTCCTGGTTCTCAGTTGGCAACGGCCCTTCGCCGACGCGCGTGGTGTAAGCCTTCAGCACGCCGACCACGCGATCCATGCGATGCGGCGGCACGCCGGAGCCGGTGCAAGCGCCGCCTGCGGTGGTATTCGATGATGTGACGAACGGATAGGTGCCATGGTCAATGTCGAGAAATGTGCCCTGCGCGCCTTCAAACAAAATGTCCGCACCCTGACGAATCTGTTCGTGCAGCAACACGACGGTGTTTTGAACGAACGGCTTGAGATATTGGCCAGCCTGGTTGTATTCCGCGTAAACTTTTTTGAACGACAGCGTTTTCGCCCCGAGCGATTTGAGCACGATGTTGTTTTCCTTGATGCGGGCCGCCAGTTTGGTTGCCAGCTTGACCGGATCAATGAGGTCGTTCACGCGCAAGCCGACGCGCGCCGCCTTGTCGCCGTAAGCCGGCCCGATGCCGCGCTTGGTGGTGCCAATCTTGTTTTTGCCCTTGAGCAACTCCCGGGCTCCGTCCAGTTCGCGATGATACGGAAACACGACGTGCGCCGTCTCGCTCAACACAAAATTCTTGGACGTGACCGCGACGCCGTTTTTCTTGAGGCCTTCCATCTCGCTCACGAGGCCGATGGGGTCGAGCACCACACCGTTGCCGATGACGCACAATTTATTCTTGCGCAGGATGCCGGACGGAATGAGGTGCAGCACGGTCTTCTTGCCCTTCACGATGACCGTGTGGCCGGCGTTGTTGCCGCCGGCGTAGCGCACGACGACGCCCGCCGTCTCGGTGAGCACGTCAATGATTTTGCCTTTGCCTTCGTCGCCCCACTGGGCACCGACCAGAATTGTGTTTGCCATAAATTTTTAAGTGGGACAGGCATCTTGCCTGTCGTGTTTGCTTTTGACTGACAGGCGGGACGCCTGTCCCACTACAATAAAAATCCCCGGACAGATATCCGGGGCAAAGCAGTGGGGTCTTTGCACGAAGAAGCTAGGGATGCGGTCTGCGGATGTCAATTCTGGAGCGACCCAGCCGCAAGGACCAGGAACATCTGCCCACGGGCTAGATGGGGCACATACTCCTGGGTGTTTAGGCGCAGGGCAGGGTTGTCACGAGGATAAATCATACGCCAAGTTAGCGCCGATTCAGCAGATAAAGGCCAACGCCGACCACAGCAGCGCAGAACCCAACCACCATCGCAGTGGCAATCAATGTGTTCATTTGTCGCCGCTGCTGGTCGCGGTCAATTGTTGGAAAGAAAATTTTGCCGAAATATCGCATCATAAAAAATCGCGGTTCGAGTTGCCGATGCGTCGCAGGGTGTTTGGCTTGCTGGGTTGAGCCACGACGACGCACCGGCTGGCGCGGGGTTGGGGGGCACGCTGGTCCATTTGCTCACATGTGGGGCATGAAATCCAAACAAATACAGTGTGTGCGGCGGTATTTGCAGTAAGCGCAGTGGGAGTGACCACATTCTCCCCGCTGGCCGAGGACGAACACCAGCACGATTCCATCCATACTCGAAACGGCGTGACCGCCTTTACGAGCGCCATGCGTTTGCCGGTTACGATGAAACCACCAGCTTAAAGGCACAGCTTGCCTGCAAGCTCCGATCGTTCCATTTCGGCGTGTCGCTGTAGTCGTCCGCGCTTGGCGGATCGGCATCCGTATTCGCTAATCAGGTCAGGATCGGCCTGGCTGAGCGCTAGTGACCGCTGGCCCGCCGGTTCAATTGCAGATGATCTTGTGCCAGTCCGGATATTCAGGAAGTTTATCTTTCGCTGCCGAGTTGATCATCAGGGTTTGTAACCCAGCCAGGTTTCTGGCTGGAGCTTGAATTACCGCAGCTTGGGCTTCGGACTTTAATTTCGCGCGCTAGGCTGGGATCGCCGCATGCGCCACGCGGCCTTCGCGCATTCCGAAGTTGGGACTATCTTCCAATCCGAAAGCCCCTTGAAATCCTGCGCCAGCGGACCCGAGGCGGCACGTCCCGGCGAACCCACTGGGAGCACCTGCGCTTACTGCAAATAAACATGCGATCACTGAATACAAGTTGTTTCGGCCTAAACATGATCCATAAATACAAAGATAAATTTTATGATGCTTAACTTTGCGTGGTGGTTGATGATTGGATACGCAAGTGCCTGTCCAATCGTTTTCTTATTGCTAATGGCTGTCTTGCTCGTCGCCAAACAAACCACCCCAGAACCTTTTGATGAAGATCTAAAGGCAGACTTCGTTCAGGCAATCTCGGCGGCAAACCGGCCGGACGGCGGGTTTGAAAATCGAGCGGGAGGGTTAAGCCATCCACCCCGCCTGTCCATGAGCCATAAAACATCCTGACCTCGACAAAGAAAGGGAAAAAAAGACCAGCAAAAAACAAATAAGGGAGAAACCTTGGCACTAGAAATCATTTAAGGTCATATTTATTATTCAAGACGCCAAAATTTTAATCATCGAGGACGACCATCAGGCCAGTCAAATGATTGGTGAATATCTCCGGCGCAAAGGCGGCAAGGTGGTTTATGCGGCCGACGGAGAGAAAGGCCTAGTCGTGGCAACGGCGGAACACCCCGACTTGATTTTATGTGATTTGGACATGCCTGCCTTGGATGGTTTGGGTGTTATTGTGAGATTGCGCGAAGATGCGGCCTTGAACGAAACCCCTGTCATTTTCATCAGTGGCAGCAAGGATTCTCATCAGATCCGGCAAAGCATGAATCTTGGGGGAGATGATTTTCTGGCCAAGCCTGCTCAATTGCAAGATATCTTCGCGGCGGTCAAGGCTCGGCTTGAGCGTAGTCAACAGCAACGCCAGCGGCAGGTTGGGCGCGTAAAAAAAGCGGTCGAACTCTTTTCCGGGATCGTGGATGACCTCGGCAGCAAGACCGCTGGATTCCAATGGCTGGCCCAAATGGCCCGGACCAGTGAAACCAAAACCGAGCGCGAACGCCCGTCACCAAACAACCCACCCACCGGCATGTTGACACCTACCGCAGCCCTCCATTCCCCCTCTTTATTGGTCAAGAACGCAGGTCGGTGCGGGTTCATCCAGCTTTCTGAGATCAAGGTTTTTCTGGCTTGCGGTGAATACAGCAAAGCGTTTTGGAGCAAAACCGAAAGCATGATGTTCCGCAAATCCTTAAATAAATGGCAGCAAGAACTGCCGAATACTTGCTTTGTCCGGGTCCATCGGCAGGCGATCATCAATCTCAATTTTCTAAATTTCGTCAGTAACACCGCCCGCCAACAAACGCAGGTGCATCTGCGTGAATTCCTGGATGCCATTCCGGTCAGCCAGCGCCGTAAGGCTGAACTCAATCGGCGGCTGAAAACTTTTCAACCCTTGACAACTTCTTCCACCCCATGAATTTTCCCAATCAAAACCGGGCAAACATTTTAGTTGTGGATGACACGCCTGAAAACCTGCGGATGATGGTCCAATTATTGAGTGAGCTTTATGGCAACGTGCGTCCGACCACCAGCGGCAAGGCGGCGTTGATCGCCGTTGCAAAGAAGCTGCCGGATTTGATTTTACTCGATGCCCGGATGCCGGAAATGGACGGCTACGAAGTTTGCCGCCGCCTGAAGCAGCAAGCCGAATCCAAGGATATTCCTGTGATCTTCATCAGCTCGCTCGACGAAACCGAGGACAAAGTGAAGGCCTTTCAGGCGGGGGGTGTAGATTACGTCACCAAACCCTTCCAAATTGATGAGGTGCTGGCGCGCGTGAGTGCCCATTTGCAGATCCACCGGCTGCAGCAGGCGTTGGTTGGCCAAAATGAACAATTGGAGAAAATGGTGGACAAACGCACGCAGCAACTCAGCGAAGCCAACAGCAAACTGTCCGTGCTGAGCGAGGCTAAGAGTGATTTCTTGAACTTGATTTCCCATGAACTGCGCACGCCGTTAAACGGCCTGCTGGGCGCGATGGACCTGGCTCTCGCGGAGATTGAAAATCATACGCTCGCCGCCGATTTGAAAGGAATTTATGAAGCCTCCCGGCAACGCCTGCTCGCCCTGTTGGAAAACGCGCTGTTGCTTTCGCAAATGCAGGTCCAAAGCGGGCATTTCTCCAGCAATACCAGCTCGCTGGATGATGTGCTGCAAGCGGCATGTCAAGAAGCCACCAACCTTGCCGACCCCCATGTGGTCAAGCTAACCCAGATTCCTTCCGGCCTGGGCCAGGTCGTTGGCGACTGGGTATTCTTGAACAAGGCGTTGCTTTGTCTAATTGAAACTGTGGTGAAATTCGCCAAACCCGGTGAGGAAATTCAGATTCAAGGACACCCCTTCGCCACGGGAGTTTGTCTGGTGATGGAATGCCGTGGCCATTCCCTACCCGAAGCCGAATTGCCGCACTTTTTTGAGGCGCTTTCGGTTTCCAAAACTTTGAAACAAGGCGGCGATCTGGGATTAGCCCCCTCGGTAGCGGCCCGCATCATCAGCCTGCTGGGTGGCCGGATTCAGATCCGCAACCGCCAGCCTTGTGGCATCCAGCTCGAAGCATGGCTTGCCCGGCGAATCGGCCCCGATCCAAGATTACACCTTGGTTAATCGTAACCGCATGACCTGCTCTGACCCTCCGTTTGTTTGGCTGCGGGCTAGAACCGGGCGGTTAGGCAAGCGCGGGATGCGCATCCCGAACATGGCGCGTGGGAGACCCGCGCTGCTACTAGATACGTCCAATCAGATGCCGTTTGGTCAATCACAATTATTCTTGCCGGACCAGTGGCACCATTGGCGGCTTATGCCAGTCCCTTAATTCAGTGTGCCTGATTTAGCCAGCTAAGAAATCGCATGAACCAACCGAATTTCAACGAGCCTCCGGCCACTTCCGGTCACCGCTGGTTTTGGCAGGTTTGGGTCATTCTATTAGCGGGACTCCTGAGCGCGGCTTTGGCGGCCCAATCCATAAAAACCCAGGCGGAGGAAACGGCCAGACGCGAGTTTGATTCCGTCTGCAATGAAATTCTGAGCAAAATTCACGAGCGGCTTGGCGCGCACGAACAAATTCTGCGCAGCGGGGCGTCGTTCTTTGCGCGTTCCAATGCCGTCACGCGCCTGGAATGGCACGAATTCACTGAGCGCCAAAAACCAGGCCAGCAGCTGCCCGGCATTCAGGGCCTCGGTTTTGCCTTGCTGGTGTCGCCGGAGCAGTTGGCTCAACATACCCAGCAAATTCGCGCGGAAGGGTTCCCGACCTACCAAGTGCGACCCGCAGGCAAACGGGAACTTTACTCCAGCATCATCTACCTTGAGCCGTTTACGAATCGCAACTTGCGCGCTTTCGGCTACGACATGCTCTCGGAGACGGTGCGCCAGACGGCGATGGAACAGGCTCGCGATCAGGATGCGCCCACCCTCACCGGCAAGGTCGTGCTGGTGCAAGAGACCGATCAGGACGTGCAGGCCGGCACGTTAATGTATGTGCCCGTGTATCGGTGGAGTGCCCGCCATGAAACCGTGGCCGAGCGCCGGGACGCGCTGCTGGGCTGGGTCTACAGCCCCTACCGGATGAATGACCTGATGGCGGGAGTGTTGGGCCGATGGGGATTGCGGGGACAGGTGCAAATGGATCTGCAAATATTTGATGGCGCGGCCGCCTTGCCCGCGGCCCTCCTGTTTGACAGCCGCAGCCGCTCCGATCGCGGGCCCATCGCCGCCGGAGCCCTGGCCAAACAGGTAAAGATTGAAACCGCCGGGCGGCATTGGCTTTTGCGAATGGTCCAGACGGTTCGAGCGATCGAAATCAGAAGTAACGCTTCATTTTGGCTGGTGTTGATCGGCGGAGCAGTGATCTCGTTGTTGGTATCCGGTTTGACGTTTTCAATTTTGAATACCGGCTACAAGGCCCAGCGCATCGCGAAGCAGCTCACCGCTCAATTAAAGCAAAGCGAGGAACGCTGGTCCTTTGCTATCCAAGGCTCCGGCTTGGGGGTGTGGGATTGGAATGTGGCGACCGGCTTGGTGGTTTTTTCCCCGCGCTGGAAACAAATCTTAGGCTATGCCGAAAATGCGGGCGATTTGAACTGCTTGGATTGGCTCCAGCGGATTCACCCCGAGGACCGGCCCCTGATGCAGTCCGGCGTGGACGCCCACCTGACGGGACAGAGCGACCACTATTACAGCGAATTCCGCATTCACAGTCCCGACAACGGTTGGAAATGGATCGCCGATAGCCGCATGGCGGTGAGCCGTAATGCCGCAGGAAAACCACTGCGAATCATCGGCACGATCGCCGACATCACCGATCGCAAGCTGGCGGCAGCGAAGTTGCTCGCGGCTAGCCAATCTCAGCAGCAAACCGAGCTGATCAAACGTCAGGATGTCGAGTCCGAACTGCAGAGTCTGGTGGAAGCCATCCCAGACAATGTGATTTTCAAGGATGGCCAAGGCCGGTGGCTGCACGCCAATAGTCCGGCCAAGCAATTTTTCCACTTGGATGAGGGGGACTGGCGGGGCAGCACGGATGCGGAACTGGGGAACGCGCATCCATTGCTCAAGCCGTTGCACGACGCGTGCATTCTCAGTGATGAGAACGCGTGGACCGTGGGCAAGCTCTCCGTGGGCACGGAATGCGGTCCGGGCCTGGATGGGTCAACGCAAGAACATGAAGTGCTCAAGGTGCCGCTGTTTTATCCCGACGGACGGCGCAAAGGCCTCGTCATCATCGGGCGGGACGTGACCGAGCGCAAGCGTGTGGAAAGAGCGCTTCAGTTCTCCGAACTCATGACCAGCGGGAGCCGTGATATCACCCTGCGCATTCGGATGGCCGATGGCCGGATCCTGGACGCCAACGCTGCGGCTGAAAAGTCTTATGGCTATTCCCGCCCTGAATTGCTGGAGTTGACCATTTACCGATTAAGGGCGGAGGCGACGCAGTCGCAATCCTTCCAACAACTGGCCGAAGCCTTAAGGAAAGGGATTCTTTTTGAAGCCATCCATCGCCGTAAAGATGGATCCTGCTTTCAGGTAGAAGTCAGTTCGCAAGCAATTACCATAGCTGGCGAGATCTCTATGATCAGTGTGATTCGTGACATCACTGAACGCAAAAAGGCCGAAAGTCATACCGCGCTGTTGCAAACGGCCATGGAGTCGGCGGCCAACGGCCTGGCCATTTACGCGCTTGACGGGACGATCACCTGGGTAAATGACGCTTTCACCCGGCTGACCGGTTACAGCAAGTCCGAAGCGGTTGGGGCCCATTCCAGTCTGCTTAAATCTGGATGCCAAACCCCGGAGTTTTACGCCGGAATGTGGCAGACCGTGCTGGGTGGACACGTCTGGCAAGGCGAACTGGTGAACCGACGCCGCGACGGCACGCTCTACCACGAGAGGAAGACTATCACTCCCGTGCGTAGTGGCGGCAATGCGATCACTCATTGCATTGGGGTTCAGGAAGACATCACCGAGCAGAAGCAGTTCCTGGCTCGCATCACGCAAGCCAGAGATTTTCACCTGCACCTGCTGCAAAATGCTCCGGCGATGATTTGTCGTGCCGAAACCGATGGCCGTTGCAACTGGTTTAACCGAACCTGGCTCAATTTTACGGGACGCACTGCGGCGCAGGAGACGGATGATGGTTGGATCGCTGGGATTCACCCTCAGGATCGATCCGGCTTCCTCGCAGAATATCAAAAGGCAGTTACCCGAAAGGAACCGTTCCTGCAGGAATTTCGCATGCGCCTGCATGATGGTGAATACCGGTGGGTCATTTTGCATGGCCGCCCTTTTGAGCTGATGGGCGAGGACTTTGCAGGTTTCATTGCCTACGGCTATGACATCCATGACGCCAAGCTGTCGGCGCACCAACTGCGAGAAAGCGAATTCCGGCAGCGGGCCATCTTGGACAACATCTCGGACCCCGCCTGGCTGCTGGATGCTACCGGCCGCTTTCAAGCGGTCAACAAGGCTTGGTGTGAATTCCACCATCAAACGGCGGCGGCGGCTTTGGGAAGGACGACCTTCGAAGTCCTGCCCCTAAATGTTGCCAGCCGACTCACCTTGGCAGCGACCCAGGTGATGGCGCGGGGCCAACCACTCGAACTGGAGGAAAATGTGATCTTGCCCGACGGGACGGTGGGCTGGCTTTCCGTTTTCCATGGCCCGCTGAAACCAGACCTGAAGGAATCCGTCGGCACGGTGGGGATCGCCCGAAACATCACAGCCCGAAAACTAACCGAACTGGAGCTCATCGACGCCAAATTGGAACTGGAAAAGGCGAATCTCCAACTGGAGGATCGGGTGGCCGAACGCACTCGCGAACTTAGCTTGCTCGCCGAAGTGATTGAACACTCCGCCGTCCCATTTGTGATGCAGAACAAAACCGGTGGCTTGATCATGTTCAACCAGGCGTTTGCCGAGTTGACCGGCTATCTGCGCCCGGAACTGGAAGACAAACAAATCAATTGGGGATTGCTTTTGACGCCGCCCGAATGGCGCGCCAGTGAAGCCGCCCAGCTCGCGAAATGCATCCGCACGCGCCAACCGGTGCGCTACGAGATGGAACGCATTCGCAAGGATGGCCGGCGCGTTCCCATTGAGCTGTTCGTGCAGCCGGTTTTTGAGCAAGGTGGCGAGTTTCTCCATTACCGCGTTTTCTTGTCGGATATCACCGAACGCCAGCAAACGGCGGCATTATTGCAAAAGGTGACCGACCGGTTGTCGCTGGCCACAAGCGCAGGCGGGGTGGGGATTTGGGACTACGACGTCGTCAATAATCGGCTGGATTGGGACGACCAGATGTTTCGGCTTTACGGTATCACGGGCGACCAGTTTGGAGGCGCTTACGCGGCCTGGCAGAAAGGGGTGCACCCGGATGATCGGTCGGATAGCGACGCCGCGATGCAGCATGCGCTGCGCGGCGAACATGAATTCAACACTGAATTTCGCGTGTGCTGGCCTGACGGAACCATCCGCTATATCCGCGCGCTAGCCCAAGTAGCGCGAGATAAAGATGGTCGCCCCACGCGCGCGATCGGCACCAATTGGGATATCACCAAGCAAAAACAAGCGGAGTTAGCGTTGCACGAAACCAACCACCGACTGGAACAAGCCAATCGCCGCGCCCAAGAGCTGACGGCGGAGTCCAACTCGGCCAATGCGGCCAAGAGCGACTTCCTGGGGCATATGTCGCACGAAATCCGCACGCCGATGAACATCATTCTGGGTAACACACAACTGCTGCAGCGCGACCCGACCTTGACCCAGGACGTGAAGCGCAAACTAACCACCATCAACCGCAGCGGTGAAAACCTCCTGACCATCCTTAATGATATTCTGGATTTGGCAAAAATCGAGGCTGGCCGGGTGGCCATGCAACTCGGGAACTTTAATTTAATCGAGTTTGCGAATGAACTCATCGTGTTCTTCCGCCTGCCGGCCGAAGCTAAGCATTTGACTTTGACCCTGACTCCATCCGTCGGCCAGCAGGCATCAATTAGAGCGGACCAAGGCAAGCTCCGGCAGGTGTTGGTAAACCTGTTGGGCAACGCCATCAAATTCACCCAGGTGGGCGGCATCGAATTGGATATTACCGTCGTGCAGCATGTGACCGCTGGAACACGGCTAATCGCGGCAGTAACGGACACGGGGCCAGGCATTGCCCCGGCAGATCTGAATCGTATCTTTGAAAAGTTCGAACAGACCACCGGTGGCCGACAAACGCCGGGCGGCACCGGCCTGGGGCTGTCCATCTGCCGCCAGATTGTCCGCCTGCTCGGTGGCGAGCTCAGCGTCCAAAGCCAGCCGGGGCAAGGGAGCACCTTCCGGGTGGAAGTGCCGGTCGAAGTGCTCTTCGACACCAGCCATTCCCATCAGATGGACATGGTCGCCGCCCTGCATCTACCGCCGGATCAACCAGCTTGCCGCATCTTGATTGTGGATGATGTGGCTGAGAACCTGCACTTCTTGCAGGAGTTGCTCCGCTCGACCGGGTTCGATGCGCGCGGGGTCACGAGCGGGGCGGAGGCGCTGGAAATCTGCCCGCAATGGCTGCCGCACTTGATCCTGATGGACACCCGCATGCCAGAGCTGGACGGTAATGAAACGATTCGCCGGCTGCGCGCTGATGCCCGGTGCGGTGCACCCAAAATCATTAGTGTAAGTGCCATGGCCTACGCGAAAGATCTCACGGCTGCGCGGTTGGCGGGAGCGGACGACTTTGTGCCCAAGCCGGTGCAAGTGCATGAGCTGCTGGTAAAAATCAGCGAGTTATTGGGATTAGACTACCTCGAAACCAAGGTGCCCGGCGGCGGCGAATCTTCCACTGCCAGCCAGTTGGATGGAAAATCTCTGGCCAACTTGCCCGAGGCTTGGCACCACCAATTGCGCGAAGCCGTGAACATTGCTGATTTTAATGCGGTTTTAACCTTGATTCATCAAATCGAAGGTGTGGATAGCATTACGGCTAAGCACTTGCTGAAACTGGCCGATCAGTATGACAGCGAAAGTCTCCTTCAACTCTTAGATGAAGCCTCAAAGTAAGATGACCGTGGCAGACCAACCCGCCATCCTCATTGTGGACGATGTGCCGGAGAATCTCCGGTTGTTGACGGCCATGCTGCAACAAGCCGGCTGCATGGTGCGGGCGGCCATCAGCGGTAAGCGTGCGTTGTCCGCCATTAAGCGGGCCCCACCAAGTCTGATTTTGCTGGATATCCGGATGCCGGATATGGACGGATTCGAGGTCTGCGAACAGTTGAAACGCGACATAACCACGCAGGATATTCCGGTCATTTTCATCAGCGCCCTCAACGAGACCGACGATAAAATCCACGCCTTCGCCGCTGGCGGGGTGGACTTTGTCACCAAACCGTTCCACGAACAGGAAGTGCTGGCGCGAGTGAAAACCCACCTTGAACTTCGCCGGCAAAAACTGGAGCTGGTGGACAACTACCGACGACTGAAAGAACTCGAACAACTGCGCGACAGTCTCACCCACATGCTGGTTCACGACATGGCCACCCCCCTCTGGGCGCTTGATGGCCATCTGCAAATGTTGGAAATGGATTCTGCCAAATCACTTTCAAGGGCTGAAAGAAACAATCTAGCCGAAGCCCGCGCCGGCACCAAGCGACTGAGACAAATGACTGACGAGATGCTCTTGGTCAGCAAGTTGGAGGCCGGCAAACTGACCCTGAACCTGGAAGCGTGCGACCTTGTGGCGCTGGCTCGAAAAGCCATCGCCCCAAGCGGGCGAGTCGAACTGGCCGTCGCTGCCCCCACGATGATCGTCAAACTAGACCGGGAACTCATTGCGCGGGTGCTTCAGAACTTGCTGGGCAATGCCTGCAAATTTTCCCCAGAGAATGGCCGGGCTCAGCTGTCCCTGACCCTGGCTGAAGGACAGCTCCGTGTGGCCGTTACCGATGCCGGTCCGGGCATCGCTCCGGAATTTCACCAGCGGATTTTTGAAAAATATGGTCAGGTCACCATCGGCAGTGGATGCCGTGGAACCGGTCTGGGGCTCCCGTTTTGCAAGCTTGCGGTAGAGGCGCATGGTGGCCGCATCGGGGTGGACAGCCAACTCGGCCGGGGAAGCACTTTTTGGTTCACCCTGAAGGGCTGAGTCGCGAAAGGAGTTCCCCCTGACCGAGTCGGCGTATGCCTTTACCTACTCAGGCCTGCCACTCCGGATGGTGGTAATCCAAGCCTTCCGGCCTGGGATATAATTGACGTTCGTCCGCTACTTTTTCAATGACGTCATGCCAGCCGTCCGTGCTGTGCTCCCTAAAAAAAGACCGAGACAAATTGGAATTGTGGTCCGACAGCCGCCGGAATATGCATAAGCATTTCATACTCTAAGCAAATAACCAACCGTCTTCCAACGACCCGACCGGCTGGATTTGGCCGATGAGTGTAAGTCGTTCAAACTTCCAGAATTCTTGCAATCCAGTTTGCTATGGGCCATCGGGCTAGGGCGCGGCGTTGTCGCCGACCAGCCGCAGCAACCTCGCACCGAGTGACGGTTGGAATGGTCCTGATACCCCAACTTTTTCGAACTGCTGCGGCTGGTCTCCGCAACACAGCCGCAGTCTGGTTCCGTGCCGGTCAAGTCCGCGAAGATCCTGCTGCATGATTGACTCTTTGAATTGATTAACCAAAGATGCCCGCGATGGCCAATCTCAGTTCCGCCCAAGAAGTATTCGCCCGCGTCTCGCAATCCGCGCAGGCCACGGTTGACGGCAGCCTGCACAAGCTGGAGTTTCGCGCCATGAGCACGCGCTGCCAGGTGAATTGCCACGGTATCGCCGCTGAAGTCGCCCGCGACTTTCAGCGCGAAGTCGTCGCCTGGGTCGCGCAGTTTGAGGCGCGCTACTCCCGCTTCATCCCCGACAGTTTGATCGGACGGATCAACGCCGCCGCCGGTGAACATTGGGTGGAAACCGATCCGGACACGGACCGGCTGTTCGCGCTCTGCCACGAATTGTTTTTCTTCACGCGCGGCTCGTTTGACCCGACCGCACTGCCGCTGATCAAACTGTGGAATTGGAAGGCGAATCCGCCCGTGCTGCCGAATGAAGCAGCCATTCGCGCGGCGTTGGAATTGGTCGGCTGGAAAAAAGTTCAGCGCAAGCCGGGCGGCATTTTTCTACCGCAACGCGGCATGGCGCTGGATCTCGGCGGCATCGGCAAGGAATACGCCGTGGATTGCGTCATGAACCTGGCCAGCCAACGCGGCATCCCAAACGTGCTGGTGGATTTCGGCCAGGACGTGCGCGTGCGCGGCGTTTCGCCCGGCAAGAACTTTTGGTGGATCGGCCTCGACGATGCGACGACGCCCGGCAAATGCTGGGTCGGCGTCGCGGTCACCGACCACGCCGTCGCCACGTCCGGTGATTATCTGCGCCACTTCGTGGTCAACGGCCGGCGCTACGGCCACATCCTTGATCCGCGCACGGGCTATCCCGCCCTCAACGATTGCCGGGCCGTGTCCATCATCGCGCCGAGCTGCACCATCGCGGGGTTATTGTCCACGAGCGTTTGCATTTTGGGCGCGAAGGAAGGGCTGCAACTGGTCGAACTGCACCCGGGTGCCGCCGGGGCCGTGACCACGGACAGCGGCAGATTGTATTCGCGGAAATTTCCTGAATACATTCCAGCCTGAATCGTCGCGCGCAGGAACGCCGAGATTTTCGAGTGACGCACCATCGGCCTCGCCACGCTCAATGCGGGGCTAACGCTAATGCCTTTCGGGAATTCGGTTCCTCCGTCCCGGAGGGACCGGGTGAGCATAGCCCAGCGTTTTAACGCTGGGTGGTCCGGTTCAAGGCCAGCGAGTCCCGGAGGGACGGCAGAAAGCCAACGCCGTAACCAGATGTTCTTTCGTCCCGCCGGGACTTGCCTGCCCTTTCGCAGTAACCCAGCGTTGAAACGCTGGGCTTATTGTCGGATGTCCCGCCGGGACAAACGCCCGCCTGAATTCCCGAAAGGCATTACGGCTAAAGCCACCGCAATCCAGACGCTCCGCGAGTGATGGAAGCTTTGGCGTGCGCGAAGCGTTTGGACTGCGGACGGTTCACCGCCGCTCTCGCCCGCCAACAGACGTGGCCCAGTGGTAACCAAGCGTTGTTTGTCAATCAACCCATCCGTGAAATTTTCACTTTCGATTTTCGAGCGCGCGGACTAGCCTGCCGCCATGCGCGAAGCCTCATTGAATTTCCTCAAAACCCTCGTCAACACTCCCAGCCCGGTCGGGCACGAAACGCGCGGCCAGCGCGTGTGGCTCGACTATGCCAAACAATTCGCCGACGAAACGTTTTCCGACGCCTACGGTAATTGCGTCGCCGTGCTGAACAAGGGCGGCGGTCCGCGCATCATGCTCGCGGCGCACGCGGACGAGATCGCGATGGCGGTGAATTACATTGATGACAACGGCTTCATTTACGTCCGCAAGATGGGCGGCATTGACGCGGCCATCACGAAGGCGCAGCGCATCGTCATCCACACGCGCGGCGGCGCGGTCAAGGGCGTGGTCGGCAACGTCGCGCCGCATTTGATGAAGCTGGAAGGCGAACCGAAAGCGCCAAAAATTCACGACCTGTTCATTGACATCGGTGTGAGCAGCCGCAAGGAGGCGGAGAAGCTGGTGCGCGTCGGCGATCCGATCACATTGGCGGATGAATTTGACATTTTGCGTGGCGATCTTGCCGTGGCTCGGGCGTTTGATAATCGCATCGGCACGTTCGCCGTCGCGGAAACGCTGCGGCTGCTGAAGGAATCCAAGGTGAAGCTCAACGCGGAAGTCTGCGCCGTCTCGAATGTGCAGGAAGAAGTGGGCCTGCTCGGCGCGCGACAGATCGCGTATTCGCTCCAGCCGGACATCGCGCTCGTTGTGGATGTGACGCACGCCACGGATTATCCCACCGTGAGCAAGGCCCAGCATGGCGATATCAAGATTGGCAAGGGCCCGGCGCTCACCCACGGCGGTTGCAATCATCCGGAAGTTGTCAAGCGGCTGGAAGAACTTGCGGCGGCGAAAAAAATCCCCCTGCAACATGAGGCGATGTCGGCCTCCAGCGGCACGGACACGGACGTGATTTTCTGGACGCGCGGCGGCATCGCCAGCGCGCTGATCAGTTTGCCCAACCGCTACATGCACTCGCCCGTCGAAGTGGTGAGTCTGAAGGATCTGGAACTGATTCCGCAACTGATGGCGGCCTTTGTGCAGTCGGTGAAAAAGGATGAGGCGTTCAAAGTCAAAATTTGAAACGGCCGGGTTGGCCAAAGTGGCCTGGGGCGCGCTGTGGCCAATACCGTCGCCGGGCGCAGCCTCAGGCGACGACCTCATCGCTCGCTCCAGGCGGTCCAAGCGGCGCGAGTTCGGTTGGAAGACGCCTCCCCCCCAAAAAAAAGTGCCGCCTGAATTTCTCCAGGCGGCGTGCGGGTAAGTCGCTTGGTTTATTCCATGACTCGAATCGTCCAGAAGTCGCTCGATAGGTTTTGCGAGAGCAGATACGCATAAGGCATGGTGAAATAACCTTTCAGGCCCCAGCCCGTGCCCCAGGAATTGCGGATGATGAAGCGCTGGGCCGCGTCGTCGTAGCCAACCGCCAGCACTGCGTGGCCACCCAGGACCTGTTCCGCCGAAGTCGGCAGGTTCAACACGCCGGTCTGCGCCACCTGCGAACTTTCAAACGCGGAATACACGGTGAACCCCAGCACGAACGGATAGCCCGCCGCCAGGCAGCCCCGGAACTGCGCGAGGTCGCGCGACACACTTTGGTAGTTGAGCGCCTGATGGTTCAAGGCGTCGGTGTAGCAGTTGGGCGTCGGCTTTTGCGCCGGCTTGGCGCCGGGCGGCCAGACATTCGTGTTCGGGTCGGCGGGCGTCGCGACGTAAGGCCATTCCGTCTCCGGGCAGACGCCGAGATGGTTGACGCTCTTTACCCCGTCACGGATCTGCGCGCCGCTGTCGGTGGCGACGGTATGTTCCATGGCGCGTTCGTTGTAGTAGATGAACAGCCGCGAGGGGACAAAGTCCGGTTTGCTCTGTTTCAACAGGTCGAACTCGATGGCGGCCGCAATCGCATTCGCCGTGCAGGAACCGATCTGGCCCTGGTCGTAAACCTTGGGACATTGCTTGCGCAAATCCACCTTGCTCGGCAACGGGCCGAGTTTCAGCAGCGGCGCAGCGAATTGATGATCGCGATGATCCGGCAGATCCGGCATCCAGCCGTAACAACCGACTTTATGTTTGTTTGGTTTTGGTGTGCTCATGGTTTGTTTTAGTTTTGGTTTTGGTTTGGTTTACTGCAAGGAGCCAGTTTGGTTTAACCGGCCACTTAAACTGAGGTTGAATGGGGTGGTGGTGGCGACCAGACAAGCGTTCGGGAGGTGCCGGCCGGGCGACGAGAAATCCGCCAAGGCAGGGAACATTCCACCCCTGCGAGGGAAACGCACAAACTCCCCCGGCTCGCGACAACTTATTTTGAGGATGAACCGTCATACGTCACCCTTTGCTGGTCAGATCCTGTGCGAGCGATCTTGTGCAAATGCAGTTACTTGCTCGTTTGTCGCACAGCAAAATTTTCCTGTCAACTAAGTTTCCCATGAGTTTTCAAATTAGAATCCTGGCGGCGGCCCACCCACGGCACCGGTTTGTGTCGCGCGGCGCGGCCTTTTCAATAGACTTTCGCGCGTGGCGACCTCGCTCATTCACTGGCTCGAAGCCCACGGACCAACGGCGCCGTGGTGGTTCCTGGCGTTGTTCCTCCTCGCTTCCAGCCTGATGATCTGGCGGCTGGAGGCGTTGAGCGCGCGCGGCTTTGAAGGCACCATTCTGGGCACACTCGTGATGCCGTATTGCTCCGGCATGGGCAATCTGATCTTCGCCTTCATCCTCGGGCGCAACGCTGGCAGCGGCGCGGACGTGATGATCAATTCGCTCGTCAATAACGTCACCAACCTCACGCTCATCCTCGGCCTGCCCGCCTTGGTCTGGGGCTTGAACGTCGTGCCGAAAAAAACTCCCGCCGCCGGCAAAAAGAAAAAGCCGGACGCCGGCGACGCCTCCCAATTAAACCGCCTCTCCCTGCTGCTCACGCTGACCGCCGTCCTGTTTTTCACCGGCGCGGTCTGGGCGCTCGGTCGCAAGGGCAGTTTGAATTTCAACGACGGCCTCGTGCTGATCGGACTGTTCTTGTTCTGGCAATGCTTCCACGTCTTCGAAGTCTTGAAAGGCAACGTGCGCCAGGGCAAATCGGCTTTCAGCCTGATGCTGCTGGTGGATCTGGCGCTGCTGGCCATCGGCGCCTATGCCATTTACCTGAGCACCGACTGGCTCGTCGCGTGGCTCTCGCAGCTGCACGCCGGCTTCGTCAGCGCGAAACATCTCGGCTGGCTCAGCGGCTGGCTGATGGTGCTGCCCAACGCCCTGCTGGCTGTCTATTACGGCTGGCGCAAACAGCCGGAGGTCGTTTACACCTCCCAAGTCGGCGACGCGCATATCTCCATCCCGCTCTGCCTGGGGATTTACGCGCTGTTTCACCCGCTGACCATGCCGCCATTCTTTCACACCGGCATGATGCTGCTGCTCGGTGCGACGGGCCTGCACTTTTTGCTGGTGGCCCTGTTTGGGCGGCTGCCGCGCCTTGCCGGCTTGGTGCTGGTGGTGGGCTACGGCTATTTTCTGTGGAAAGGGCTGTGGAGCTGAAAAGCTGCCCTCCCAACCCATCCACACCGACCGTCCGATAACCAAACTGGGCTGTTTGGCAACATTGCCGAGCTGTTCAGCAACATAGCCAAGCCGTTCGACAACATAGCCAAGCCATCCGGCAACGTAGCCAAGTCGTCCGGCAACGTAGCCAAGCCATCCGGCAACGTAGCCAGGCCATCCGGCAGCCTAGCCAAGCCATCCGGCAACCTAGCCAAGCCGTGCGGCAACGTAGCCGAGCCGTTCGACAACGTAGGCGGGCTGTCCGGGAACATAGCCGGGCTGTCAGCCTACTTGCCGGCACTGGCCGGCGATTTCGCCGCCGTCATCCGGCTTCGGGGGTGCGGCTTGTGACACTTAGCTTGGAACGGGTGGCTGGAAGCCACCCGAACCCGCCGCCAAGCTGGCGGCGCTACATAGCGCCGGCTTCCAGCCGGCGGGTTCGGGCAGCTAATATAGTGATAGGCTGCAAGCCCGCTCACTATTCCCCTTCCAAAATCGCCGTGGCCGCCGCGTAGTTTTCCGTGTGGGTCAGGCTGAGGTGCAGACTTTTTCCGCCGCGCGCCGCGAATAGTTCCCGTCCCTTGCCGTGCAGCACCACATAAGGTTCGCCGGATTCCTTGCGCCGGATTTCCACGTCCAGCCAGCCGAGTTGCGCGCCGATGCCCGTGCCAAACGCCTTGGAAATCGCCTCTTTCGCCGCGAACCGCACGGCCAGAAAGGACGCGGGCTTCCGGTGTTGGAGGCAATAGGCGATTTCATCCGGCAGCAAAATCCGATTCACAAACCGGTCGCCGAATTTTTCATAAGAGGACGCGATGCGCGCCACTTCGATAAGGTCTATGCCAGTGCCCAGGATCATTTGCGATGGACGTTCGAGGATTTACGATTGGCGTGCAAGGAAACTCGCGACCCCGCGCGGCCATGTCGGGCGCATAGGCTAAACCGTGAACGCCAACGAATGATAGCCCTTCATCAGCGCCAGCATCTCTTGGACGGCAGTTGCCAGCCCCACGGTCACGGCGCGGCTGACCAGGCTGTGGCCGATGTTCAATTCCACCAGGTGCGGCACGCGGAACAGCGCGGATAGATTCGCATAATTCAAGCCGTGCCCGGCATTCACCTGCAAGCCGAGCGCGTGCGCCTGCTGCGCGCCGGCGATCAACCGCTGCAATTCATTTTCATAGTCCGTGGCCGCCGACACCTGGAGGCTCTGGCTCGGCCCCGCCGGTTTAGAATGAGCCTCCGCACCTCGGCAGCTACCCGAAAACTCCTCCGCAAACTTGCCGGTGTGCAACTCGATGAACTGGGCGCCGGTGCGGGCGCTGGCGGCAATCTGCTGTTCGTCCGGCGCGATGAAGAGGCTCACCTCGATACCCGCGTCGTTCAACTTTTTGCGCGTCTCGGTCAAAGCGATTTCAGCGGCGACTACGTCGAGACCACCTTCGGTCGTCACCTCCAGCCGGTGTTCCGGCACGAGGCAGACGATGTGCGGTTTGAGTTTCAGGGCAATGGCCACGATCTCCGGCGCATTCGCCATTTCCAGATTCAGCCGCGTTTTAATCTGCTCGCGCAAGGCCCAGATATCGCGGTCTTGAATATGCCGCCGGTCCTCGCGCAAATGCGCGGTGATGCCGTGCGCGCCCGCCGCTTCGCATCCGAGCGCCGCCGCGACCGGATCCGGTTCACCGTGGCCGAGCCCGCGATACCGCGCCTCCCGCAGGGTGGCGACGTGGTCAATGTTGACGCCGAGTTTGAGCATGAAAGTCAATGTGGCGCGGGGATGGAGATGACTTGGGGCGTCGGTTGCGGCGACGGCCGTTTCGGCCGGATCGGCCGCGGGGGCAGTTTGAGATTGCAGCCGGGGAAGTCATCCGCGCCCAGCCAGGTGGCCAGCGCGAATAGTTCCACGGCCGTCAAACCGCCCGGCGCTTTCCGGTTGAACGACAATTCCGCCGGGCCAGACTGCGTGATGCGCGTGGTGGTGTTGCCCAGCGTCGGACTGATTTTCAGCATCCATTTCCCGGCGGGAGAATCGGCATCGAGCTGTTTATGCGACGTGAGCACAAAGCCCAGTTGGGCCATGTTCAGCACCTGCGGCATCCGTTCGGCGGTAATTTCCCAGTGGTAAAACACGAGCTGTTTTTCCGCCAGCACCGTGAATAATTCCGGCGGCAGCGGCTGGGAACGCGGCGTGTTCGGAAACGCGCCCGCAAACAGAAATTGGCCCGTCGGCTCCACCTTCGCCCGCATGAACGGGGCGATGAACGGCACGCCGCCCAAAGTGATTTCGTTGTTCGTCAGCTCCAGCGTGAACGGCATCATCAGGGCGTTCGGCGTCGTATAATCAAATTGCGGCTGCAACCGGGCGTAAGCTTGCTGCACGGCGGCGGCGGCATCCGGCACCGGCAGGGCGGCGAAGGTTTGATACGGGATACTGGGCAGCGCCCACGTGAACAGTTGATTCGGCACGGGCGAAAGCTGGAACGGCTGCGCCCACGGCTGCGACCGCCACCAGTTGGCGAAACCGCGCCCGGCGGTGAAGCTGATGAATGGCTGGTGCAACGCATTGGTCGGCACGCGCCACGGCTCCAGCGTCCACGCCAGGTTTTCCGCGAAAAGAAATTTTCCGGCGAGGTGCAGATTGGCGCCGGCCGCAGTGACCGTGAGTTGCGTCTCCGGCAGCGCCAGTTCTTTCAACTTGGGAAACCACTGCGCCAGTCGCGGCCAGTTCACGTCGAGCGCCAGCCAGCCGGGTGGCGGCGCGGAAATTTTCAGCCGGTCGCCCAGCTTCGGCGCGTCCGGCCCGGTATCAACCACCAGCCAGCCGCCGGTGGTCTTGAAGGTGGCCGTCGGAAAAAACGGCTTGAGATTCATCCGCCAAAGCTGGGCGCGGCTGTCGGCCAGCTTGATCGCCACCGCCACCGCGGGTTTGCCATTCGCGGCGACGCGGGCTTCCAGCAACCATTCCGCCTGCTGCAAATCATCGAACAGCGGGCGCAACTTGGCCGCGCCGTCGGGCACATTGACGCCAGTGCTTGATTGCAGCCAGCCGGGGAGCCACGCCGCCAGCCGGGCAGCCGTGTGCGCCCGCATCGCCAGCGCCTCGGCGGAACAAAACTCGTTTGTAAAGGCCGCCACATTGGTATCGGCGAACAGTTTTTGCGCGCCGGCAAAATGAATTTGCGCGAGCAGATCCGGCTGCGGCAGGGCGGCCCGCGCCCCCGCGGCCACCGCCAGCGTCATCATCAGAACAAAAATCTTCTTCATCGGGGGCATTTCTGTGCCAAAACCGGGTCGACTTGGCAAATCCAATCATTATTCAATTGCCCCGCGCGGCGGACTTTGTTTTCTATCCGCGTGCCGACGCTGCGTTCATTTTGGAAATTCTGGCTGCCCGCGCTGGTGTGGATGCTGATCATTTTCACCGCCTCCGGCGACACCCATTCCTCCCAGCATTCCTCCCGCTTTTTTGAACCCTTGCTGCGCTGGCTATTTCCACAGATGCCGCCGGACCGCGTGGAAGCCCTCCACTTTGTCTTCCGCAAAGGCTGTCACTTGACCGAATATGCGATTCTCGCGCTGCTGTTCTGGCGCGGCCTCCGGCAGCCGGTGCGCCACGATTCCCGCGCGTGGAACTGGCCTGAAGCCGGCCTCGCCCTCGCGCTGGTGTTCCTCTTCGCCGCCAGCGACGAAATCCATCAAGCCTTCGTTCCGTCGCGCACCGCACAAGTCTCGGACGTGTTCATTGACACCACCGGCGGGGCGCTCGGGTTGCTGGCGCTGCGAGCCGGCCACAAATTTCTCAACCGCCGGCGAACATGAAACGCCCGCTCGTCGCCGTCGTCTTCGCCTACGCCGCCGGCCTGCTGCTCGCGCCACTCTGCCAACCCCCGCCCCTCGCGCTGCTTGCCACCACGTTGGCCGTTCTCGCCGGCGCCCTCGCTTTGGGAAAATGTCGCCCGTTCCTGCTCTGGCCGTTGTTCGCACTGACCGGCTGGACCAATTACACCATCCACACCGCCGTCCTTTCACCGGACGATCTGCGTTCCTGGCTCGGGAACCAGGCTGCGGTTGCCACCGTGCGCGGCCAGCTGGCCGAAACGCCGCGCCTGAAAATTGCCGAGCGCGACGGCGAGGAAAGCTGGCGCAGCGTCGCCCGGGTTCGCGTCCGCGAAATCTGCCGCGCCGGATCTTTTGTTCCCGCCACCGGTGAAATCATCACCACCACGCCTAGCCGGCTCGGCACAAATTACTTTGCGGGCCAGAACGTGGAAATTTCCGGCGTCCTCGCACCGCCGGAGCCGCCCTTGGCCGAAGGGCTTTTTGACTACCGCCACTATCTCGCCACGCGCGGTATTTTCTACGAGTTGAAAACCGAATCCACCAACGACTGGCAATTGCGCGCGCCGCTGGTGGCCACGCCGCCGCTGACCGGCCGTTTTCTCAACTGGTCGCAACACACGCTCGCCCTGGGTTTGCCCAATGAAGACGAGCCGTTGCGCCTGCTCTGGGCCATGACGCTGGGCTGGCGCACGGCTTTCACCGGTGACATTGGCGATCCTTTTTTGCGCGCCGGCACCATGCACATGTTCGCGATTGATGGCCTCCGGATTGCCCTTTTGTCCGGCATCATTGTCACGCTGCTCCGCGTGCTGCGGCTTTCGCGCGCGTGGTGCGGAGCGCTGGCCATTCCCCTGATCTGGTTTTACACCGCCGCGACCGGCTGGGAATCCTCCGCCGTGCGCGCCTCGGTGATGCTGACCATCGTCCTCGGCGGCTGGGCGTTGAAACGTCCTGGCGACCTGCTCAACTCGCTCGCCGCCGCCGCGCTCGTCATTTTGCTCTGGGAACCGCGCCAGATTTTTGAAGCCAGTTTTCAACTTTCCTTTTTCGTCATGCTCGTCATCGCGCTCATGCTGCCGCCGCTGAACGCCTTCACCGACCGGTGGCTGCGCCACGATCCGTTGCTGCCGGAGGAATTGCTGTCCGGCTGGCGCAGAACCTCGTTGTGGCTCGGGCGCAAACTGGCGCGTTACACCGCTTTGTCCTTCGCGGCGTGGATCGGCTCGCTGCCGCTCTCGGCCAAATATTTTCACCTGTTCAGCCCGGTCTCCACGCCCGCCAACCTCCTCGCCGTGCCGCTCGGCACGCTCGCGCTCATGGCCAATCTGGGCGCGCTCCTGTGCGGTCACTGGCTGCCGTGGGCCACGGAATTATTCAATCAGGCCGCGTGGTTTTTCATGGTCGCCATGACCTGGGTGAGCGAAGCCGCCACCAAAATTCCCGGCGCCTATTTTTATGTGCCGGAACCCTCGTGGCTGAGCATCGCCATATTTTATGCCGCGGTCATCCTGGTTTGCAGCGGCTGGCTGAACTCCGCGCGGAAAAAGTTTTCCGCCGCCACCCTTTTCATGTTCCTCGCCGCCATGTATTTCTGGCAGTGGGAAAAATCCCGATCCGAAACCGATTTAACCGTGTTGCCGCTGAACGGTGGCCATGCCGTTTACGTGGACGCCGCTGGCCGCGCCAATGACTGGCTGATCAACTGCGGCAACGAAAACGCCGTCCATTACACGCTCAAAAATTATCTCCGCGCCCAGGGCGTGAACGCGCTGCCGCACCTTGTGCTGGCCGATGGCAACCTGCGCAACAGCGGCGGGGCCGTGGCGCTCGACGAATTATTTGACGTGCGCGAGCTGTGGACGAGCCGCGCCAAATTCCGTTCCCCCGCGTATCGCGACGCGGTCGCCCGTTTTGAAAAACCACCCGCGCGTCACAACATATTGAACCGGGGTGAAACCACGGGTTGCTGGCAGGTTTTGTTTCCGCCGACGGCGACCAACTTCGCCAAGGCGGATGACCGTCCGCTCGTGCTGCGCGGAGATTTTTGCGGCACCAAAATACTGTTGCTCGCCGATTTGAGCCGCGCCAGTCAAAGCGAGTTGCTGACCACGACGAGTGCCAATGATTTGCGCGCCGACATTGTGGTTGCCGGCCTGCCGACCGAGGGCGAACCGCTGTGCGATGCGTTGATTGACGCGGTGAAGCCGCACGTCATCGTGATTGCCGATTCGGAATTTCCCGCCACGCGCCGCGCGAGCCGCGCCGTGCACGAACGGTTGACGCCAAAGAACATCCCCGTGATTTACACGCGGATCGCCGGGGCGGTGAAAATTGTCACGGACAAACACGGCTGGAAATTGCAGACGATGGACGGATTGCAGCTTGGTTATTAAGCTCCACATGCCAACCTTCCAGCGCCAATCATCGCACCGCTGTTCGGCGCGGGCTTGGACCTTTGGTTCTTGGCGCGTTGCGGAGGTTGGGGCTTGGAGCGTTTCAGCGGCTGATGCGAACGGAGACGTGCCGCGCCTGCGGGATGATATACTTTTTCACCTCGACCATGACGGCTTGCGGTTTGAACTCGGACAAGATCACGTCCGCGATGTCGGCCGCGAGCTTTTCAATCAGCTTCCAATCGCGGCCTTCGCCAAAGTTGAGCAACCGCTGCGTGATGGCGAAGTAATTGATCGTGTCCGCGAGGGCATCCGTTTTGGCGGCGACGGAAAAATTTGATTCCAACTCGACCGTCAGCAGCAAGCGCTGCGGCTGGGCGCGTTCCTCGTCCGGCACGCCGACGCGGTAAAACACTTCGAGCTCAACAATGGAGATGCTACCGGACTTCATTCAAGTAAGATGGTTTCGGTTGGCGCGGCGGCTCGGCCGCACCCTGCCGTTCCCACTGGGCGAGGGCGCCGGGAGTTGCCGCTGATCGAGTCATTCAACGCGGATTGGATGCAGAGCGCCTTCAAGCCATCAAGCCGCGCGCTGGCGGTTCCTTCTCCCGGCGGGAGAAGGTTAGGATGAGTGGGAACACTTGTGACAAACATGCGATGAAGAAAATGATTCAACGGTGATGCATCCGGCTCTCAATCTCCTCGGCCTCAATCGGAATGCCGCTCATCAAATCAAGTTGGCCATTCTCGGTCACCACGACGGTGTTCTCGATGCGCACGCCAAAACCCTCTTCTTTAATGTAAATCGCCGGCTCAACGGTCAGCACCCAGCCGGGTTCGATCTTGAAATGGTTGTAAGTCACATCATGCACGTCCAGGCCGATGGGATGCGAGACGCCGTGCATGAAAAACTTTTTCACCGCCGGCTCGTCGGGCTTCTGCTTCTTAATGTCTGCCAGTTTGAGCAGGCCGAGGTCAACACACTCCTTCGCGGTAATCGCCTCACATTCGGTGCGCAAATCTTTCGTGGTCTTGCCGGCCACCAGCGCGGCCACCTGTGCGCGGAAGATGCGCAGCACGGCGTTATAGACCTGCTTCTGGCGGCGGGTGAATTTGCCGCTCACCGGAATCGTGCGGGTCAGGTCGCTCATGTAATTGCCCAAGCCGGCCGCGACATCGAGCAGCAGCAATTCGCCCTGCTTGCAAACCTGGTCGTTCTGGCCGTAATGCAAAATGTTGTTGTTCGCGCCGCTGGCGATGATGGGCGGATAGGCGAATTGGCCCTTGTGCCGGATGAATTCATGCGCGAACTCGGCCTCGACTTCAGCCTCGTTCACACCGGGCTTCACCAATTTGAGCACGCGCTGAAAGCCGCGGCCGGTCAGGTCGCAGGCCGCTTGGATGGCGTCAATTTCGTAGGCCGACTTCACGGACCGCAGTTCGTGCATGAGCGGCGCGAGGCGATGATAGTGGTGCAGCGGAAACCGCTTCCGGCAATCGCGGATGAAACGGGTGTCGCGGGTTTCCACGGTGACATCGGCACGCTGATGCTCGTTGGTGTTGAGGTAAATATTTTCCATCTCGCAGACGAGCGACCGGAAAATCACCGGAAAATCGGTGAGCCATTTGACGTTTTTGATACCGGAGATCGCCGTCGCCTGATCCTTGGTGAGCTTGTGCCCTTCCCAGATGGCGAGGTGCTCGTTCGGCTGGCGCACAAACAGAACTTCGCGCTGGTTCGGATCGAAGGCGTGCGGCGCAAGCAACAGGATCGTCTCCTCCTGATGCACGCCGGTGAGATGGAACAAATCGGCGTTTTGCAAATGGCCCATCGAACCGTCGGCGTTCGTGGGCATGATGTCGTTGGCGTTCAGAACTGCCAGCGAGCGCGGCAGCAGTTTTTTGACGAGGCGCTCACGGTTTAGCGTGAACAGCGCGGAGGGAAGTGGCACGGCTTTCATTTGTAGGCGCAGTCTAAAGCGGATGCCGCCAAAAATTAAGCGAATTTAACTCGCTTTTTTATGGGAGTGCTGCCGCAGCCAGACGAGTCCGCCCAAGCCAAGGGTCAGCAAGCCGGACACCGCCCAGGTCGCGGCGTTGGGCGATTGCGGCACCAGCGTGAGCGCCGCCGCGCCGGTGGCGGGCCCGAGAAAAATTCCCGCGCCGATGAAGGCTTCATGCAGGCCGCCGTGTTCACTGCTGGCCTCGCCGACGTCCATTGAATAGAACAGCGACGAATAATAAATCAGTCCCGTGGCTAGGCCGAAAAAAATCTGCGCCACCACCACGAGCCAGAGTTGGGTGGCCAGCAGGATCGCCGCGAGACTGCCAATGAGCAGGAGGAAAGCGGCCAGCAGCCAGCGGAAACGGTAATGCCAGCCGCGCCATTGCCACAGCAGCGCAAACGCCGCGAGGCGCCCGAACAACCACACGGAGCAGAACAGCCCCACGCGCGTGGGCGAGAGCGCGAGCTTCTCCGCGACGCCCGGCATCACGGCAAAGAGCGTGTTGATGGCGACGTAGGCAAACGGATTGGCCAGCCACGCCATTTTCAAAAAGGTCTGCGGACTGACGGGCTGGTCTGGGGCGGAAAGTTCCGGAGCCTGATGATTTTCTCTCGGTGGTTCCGGCGTGGCCGCAAGCACTGCGTCGTGATATTTCTCCAGCCAGAGCAAGAGGAGGAATTGCACGCCGAAAATTCCCGCCGGCAGCCAGAACACGGCGCCGGCGCCGAGCGCATCGTAGAGTGTGCCGCCGGTGAAATATGCCAGCGCCGCCGCGCCGGCCCAGGTGCAGTTGTAAATGCCCACCATTTCCTGCACGCCCGATTGCGTTTCGCGTTCGCTCACCAGCGCCTCGAGCGCGGGCCAGGTGAGCAGCAGAACGACGTTGTAAACCGCCACCGCCACCAGTTGCGCGGCCAGGCTGTGAGCGCCCAGTCCGCCCGCCACCATCACGGCTGCCAGCGACAAGAAACCAATCTTAAGGCTCAACACACGACCGAATTTGGCGGCGAACTTGCCGCACTGCCACGCGGCGAAAATGTAAATGAAACCCGAGAGCGCCGTGACCGAGAGATTGCCCCGATTGCCAAAACCAAAATGGTCGCGGAGAAAGAAGAACAGGTAGTTGAAATAATACGACGTGGCGATGGTGTTCAAACCCGCGAGTGTAAAATATCCGGCCTTAAGCTGACGATGCGTCATCGGGACATTTCCTCGATGGCTTTATGGCAATACCACTTCACCGCGTCGGTCATCGGCGGCGTGAGCGTTTCCAAATCCGCAAGCGAGCACCAGCGGATGTCGTGATGCTCCGCCGTGGCGAGCGTCACCTTGCCGTCCCTGGGTCGCGCCCAGTAAATCATCCCGATGTGCTCATGCGTGTCGCTGATGCGATGGATGTCGAGAAAGCGCGGCGCAAGGAGCGCGCGGGTGCCGGGCGAAGTGGTGGGCGGACGTTCGCCGAGCAATTCCACGTCGAGACCGCTTTCTTCCTTGGCCTCGCGCAGCGCGGCCTGCTCGGGGTCTTCGTCCAATTCGATGTGGCCGCCAAGCGGCAGCCATTTGTCGAGCTTGCGATGGTGGATGAGCAGAATCTTGGCGTCGTGAACGATGAAGATCGCGACGGTGAAATCAATTTTTTCGTGGATGTGCGCCATGCGTTACCAGAAAAATTTAACCACAAAGCCGCTCCGGCGCGAAGGAAGAATTTTTGAAACTGCCGGGCGGCCCACCGTGTCAGGGGCACCGGCGGATGCGGGCGGTTGCAAAAATTGGATTTCAAAAATTCGATTGAGACGGCGCGTTTTGCTGCTAGCATCCTGCCGGTTGGAAGAATCCCCCCCGACAGAACAATGGATACGATTGAAGCTTTAATTTCCGAAGACACTGGTTCCGCTCCGGCACTGGAGCCGCTGGCCATGGTGGCGCTGGACGCCGGCCGGATGCTGATGGAGTCCGGTGCCAGCGCGAACAGCGTGGACGAGATCGTGGCGCAGGTTGCGCGCGGCCTCGGGGCGGACCGCGTGGACCTGCGCATCGGTTACGCATCGCTGGCCATCACCATCGGCATCGGCGCGAACGGCATCACGCGGATGCGCGAGGTCGGGCATCTTGGCGTGAACCAGCGGCTGGACCAGGAGTTGTGGCATCTGGCGGAGCGGGTGGCGCAGGGTAAATTGACGACCGCGCAGACGCGCGCGGAACTCAGCCGGCTGGCGGCCAAGACGCCGCGCCATGCCGCGTGGGTCATGGCGCTGGCGGTGGGCCTGGCGTGCGCGGCCTTCGGACGGTTGCTGAAAGTGGACTGGCTCGGCACCGGGCCGGTTTTTCTGGCGGCCGCCATTGGCCAGTTGGTCCGGCGCGAACTGCTGACCCGCCATGTCAATGTGTTCATCTGCGCCTCACTGGTGTCATTTCTGGCCTCGCTGCTCGGCGGCCTGGGGGCGCACTGGGCCGGGAGCGGGAAAATTGACATGGCCATGATCGCCTCGATTTTACTGCTCGTTCCCGGCGTTCCTTCGGTCAATGCCTTGAGCGACATTCTTGAAGGCCACCCCACGCTGGGCAGCGCGCGGGCGGTGACGGTGGCGGTGATCTTAATTTTTGTGGCCGCCGGCCTCTGGTTCGGCCAGGTGCTGCTGGCTCATTTGATTTGAAACATGAACATTGACCCTGTTTTTCTCCTGCATCAAACGTTGTGCGGGGCGCTGGCCGCCGCCGGCTTCGGCGTGTTGTTCAATATCGGCTTTCGTTCGCTGCCGTGGTGCGCGGCGAGTGGGGCGCTGGCGTTGGCGGTGCGCACTTATTGCCTCGGACTGGGCTGGAATCTGGAGGCGGCTTCGTTCGCCGCCGCGCTTACGGTGGGTGCCGCCGTGCAGGTGCTGCGAGCGCGGGCGGACATTTCGCAAAACGCGCTGGACGTGGTCGGCTGCATCCCGATGGTGCCGGGCAGCTTTGCCGCCAAGGCCATTCTGGGCATGTTCGCGCTCACCTCGACGAGCACCACGGACGCCTCCGAAACGCTCATCACCGCCGTCCAGTTTGCCTTGCGCGTGACCTTCACGGTCGGCGCCATTGGCACTGGCCTGGCCATTCCCACCCTGCTGCTGCGCGTGCGGGTAACCCGGTAGCCGGCCGAGACATGCAGTCAGAAAAGCTGCCCGCCCGGGAGCCGCCGCTGTTTTTCGTTCGTTTTCAGGTTGAAGCCCTTTTTATTTGCGCGATAAAAGAGTCCCCTTTTTCCCCGGTGCGGATACCGATCATCATACGGCGCGCAGGAAGCGGGCGTCTCGCCTACAAAACTCAAACTGACGGAGCGGTCGGGTTCAACGTGGATGCCGCACACGCGGAGCGGTGCGTAACTCGAAACCACCCGCCGCGGGCCGCTTCGCCGGCGGCTTCCGGCCGTGAGCCGGAGCCGGCCGGAATCGCCATCGAGAAAAGCATTTAATTGTATTGTAAGCACCAGCCAAACTTTGTAAGAGTTGATAAGGCAGCGGAAAGGATATTAGATGGAATAGAAGCAATATTAACTTCGTTAACAGCCCCAATACCATGAAAACCATCCATTCATTGAAATCACTCGTCACCGCAGCGGCCATCGTCGGCTTGGCTATGGCCGGTCCGAGGCTTCATGCGGCCACCGTCAGCTGGACCAACGGCGTTAGCGGTGGCTGGAACAACCCTGCGAATTGGAATCCCAACATCGTGCCCGGCACGAATGACACCGCCACCATCGGCAACGCCGGAGTGACGGTATCGCTCAACAGTGCCACCGGGGTCGGCGGGATCAACCTTGGCTCCGGCGGCGGGGGCACGGTGACGATCGCGCTCAACGGCCAGACGCTCTCGCTTTACGGCCCGTTGACCGTCAACCCCAGCGGCTCGTTCACGGTGGACGGCAGCAGCACCTTGATGGGCAACACCAATGCGGTGTTGAGCGGAACGATTGGCTGGACCGGCGGTTACTTGCGCGGCGCCCTGACGCTGGCTACGGGGAGCACGCTCAATATTACCACCGCGAACAACCACTATATCGGCTATTGTATGCTCACCAATTCCGGCACGGTGAACTGGAGCGGCAGTGGCTTGTTTGCCGGTGGCGGCACGGTTATTTACAACTACGGTTTGTGGAACGCGCAGGACGACCAGTATCTTTTCAATTATTCTGGCGCGCCCGGCACCGTGTTCAACAATTATGGCACGTTTCGCAAATCGGGCGGGGCCAGTGAGTTTGCCTCGGCCACAGTATTTCCCAGCGGCGTGGTGTTCAACCAGCTGGCCGGTGTGATTGACGTTCAGAATGGGACCAATGGGTTGCAGGTGGCTTTTCAAAACGGCGGACAATTTACCGGCGGCTACATCACGACCAATCAGTTCGGCCTGACGGTTCTGGCCGGCGGCAGTTTCAACTTAAACGGCACCGTGACGGGCACCAACACTTGGGAGACCGGGAATCTGGTCGGGACGAACGTCATCAACGGCGCTCTGACCTGGGAGGCCGGCTCGTGGGACAGCACGCTGGTCACCGTGCCCGCCAGCAGCGTGGTGAACATCACTACCGCAAACAATCACTATATCGGTTATTGCATTCTCACCAATTCCGGCACGGTGAACTGGAGCGGCAGCGGCTTGTTTGCCGGTGGCGGCACGGTTATTTACAACTACGGTTTATGGAATGCGCAGGACGACCAAACCTTGAGCAATTATCGCGGTGCTCCCGGCACGGTCTTCAACAATTTTGGCACCTGCCGTAAATCGGGGGGAATGAATGCCGGTCAGACTTTAATCGGGAACCCCGTGACTTTTAACAGCACGGGTGTTGTGGACGTGCAGAATGGCAATCTGACTCTGCAAGGCATTGGCAACTTCACCGGCGGCTACATCACCACCAACAGCACCGGGACGACGTATTTCTCCAGCGGCAATTTCAACCTCAACGGCACGGCCACGGGCACCAACGTGATTGAAAGCGCCAATGCCAATCTGGTCGGGACGAATGTCATCAACGGTGCTTTGAACTGGCAGGGCGGCTTCTGGGATAACACGGTGGTCACCGTGCCCGCCAGCAGCGTTTTGAACATCACCACGCCGAACAATCACTATATCGGTTATTGCCTTTTAACCAATTTCGGCACTGTGAACTGGAGCGGCGGTGGCTTGTTTGCCGGCGGCGGCACGGTCGTTGCCAATTACGGTTTGTGGAATGCGCAGGATGACCAAACCTTGAGCAATTATCGCGGCGCGCCCGGCACCATTTTCAATAACTTCGGCACCTGCCGCAAATCGGGGGGAATGAATGCCAGTCAGACGCTAATCGGAAACCCGGTGAGTTTTAACAACACGGGTGTGGTGGATGTGCAGCAGGGGAATTTGACATTGCAGGGAGACGACACTTTCAGCGGCGGCTACATCACCACCAACGGCACCGGAATGACGTATTTCTCCAGCGGCAATTTCAACCTCAACGGCACCGCCACCGGCACGAATGTGATTGAGAACGGTGCCAATCTGGTGGGGACCATTTTCATCAAGGGCGCTTTGAACTGGCAAAACGGCTCGTGGAACAACACGGTGGTCACGGTGCCCGCCAGCAGCGTTTTGAACATCACCACGCCGAACAATCACTATATCGGCTACTGTCTCATCACCAATTTCGGCATCGTGAACTGGAGTGGTGCGGGCTTGTTTGCCGGCGGCGGCACGACCATTAACAACTACGGTTTGTGGAACGCGCAGGACAACCAAACGCTGAGCGATTATTACGGCAGTCCCAATACCACCTTCTTTAACAATTTCGGCACCTTCCGCAAATCGGGGGGAATTAATGCCGGTCAGACATTAATCGGGAACCCGGTGACTTTTAATAGCACCGGCATCGTGGACGTGCCGCAAGGTAATTTGGTGTTCCAAGGAAACGACAGTTTCACCGGCGGCTATCTGAACACGAACAGCACGGGGACGACTTATCTTTCTGCGGGCAATTTCAACCTCAACGGCGCCGTCACCGGCAACAACGTGATTGAGAGCGCCGGCAATCTGGTGGGGACGAATGTCATCAACGGCGCTTTGACCTGGCAGAACGGCTCGTGGAACAACACCGTGGTCACGGTGCTCAGCAACAGCGTGGTGAACATCACCACGGCGAACAATCACTATCTCGGTTATTGTCTCCTCACCAATTTCGGCACGGTGAACTGGAGCGGCGGTGGCTTGTTTGCCGGCGGCGGCACGGTCATTGACAACCATGGTTTGTGGGACGCGCAGGCGGACCTAACCTTGAGCGATTATTATGGCAGCCCCAACACCACGGTCTTCAACAATTTCGGCACCTTCCGCAAGGAATTCACCAGCGGCACCACCGCGCTGGCCAATGGTGTCACCTTTAACAATTCCGGCAAGCTGGATGCGCAGGACGGCAACATCGCGTTGCAAGGCGCTTATACTCTGGACAACGGCACGAAGATGGGCTTCGGTCTCGGCGGTGCGGCTGGCAATGGCTCAATCTCGCTGTCCGGCGCGGCGTCATTCGCCGGTAGCGCCAGTGTCAATCTCAACGGTTTCTTCTGGCCGGGTGTGGGCGGCTCCTTCAATCTGCTCAACTATACTTCCGAGTCCGGCGTGCTGTTCACCAATCTCGCATTGCCAGCGGCGGGATTCATCACTTGGCAGACGAATTACAACACCACGGCGTTCGCGCTCTCGGTTGTGGCGCATATTGCCACCAATATGACGCCCACCAATCTGTTCATTTCAACCCTGAACAGCAGCAACCTTTTCCTCCAGTGGCCCGGCGACCATACCGGTTGGAGGGTTCAGGCACAGACGAATCCAGTGACGGTGGGTATCAGTTCAAATTGGGTCATCCTGGCTGGGGCTTCACTCACCAACCAGTTGGTCATGCCGATGGCCCAAACCAACGGCACGGTGTTCTTCCGCATGTTGAACCCGTAGCCGGATCATTACAGCAAAAGTGGCCGCGCCCCATCGCACTGGCTGCACCGCAAGACTAGCTATCGAGATCGTGGTAAAAAACAAAGACAGACCCGCCCAGAGCAATTCAGCCACACGCAGCGGCGGTCACCACGCAGCCGAAGCGCTGTTTGCGGCATGAGGTGCATGACGCAAAATCTCTCGGTGAGTTGAAGTCTAAATTCGCCCGAGATAGCGATCGGCGTTGGCCAAACACCGCCGGCGAATTCCCCACATAAGCGCGGCGGCCAATCCGAGGTGGCTGGCCGCCAGGACCAGCATGTCCGCCGTCACCGCCGAACCGGCAGCGTTCCGCCCGAGCGCCTCCGCCGTGCGGATTACCGTGACCGGGCTGATAAAGCTCAGCGGTTCGCTCCACTCCGAGCGCAAGAGTCCGGTTTCAACCAAGTAACTGGCGCCGGCCAACGGCAGCAGGCACCAGCCCACCACCAGCAAGAGCGACGTCATCAGCGCCCGAATCTGATTGCGGACGCGTAAGCCAATCCACAGGCACGACCATTGGACCAGCGTGAGATAAATCCAAACGGTCAGCACGGAAATGCCCAGATAGAACACCACATTCATCAAGCGCGGTTCGCTCGGATCCTGAGTTTTGAATTTCACCACTGCTTCCACCGCAAAGATAACAATCAGCGGCCGGGCGAGAAACTGGATCCACCGTCGGAGTGGAGCGAGCCATTCGTCCAGAATCTCCCGAGCCGTCAGGGGGGTGGTCAGAATCGGCCCGAGCCGCTCGTTCATTCGCTCGCTCGCCACGGCGTTGGCACTTTGAATCGGGACGGTCAACAACGCCAAAATCCAGAGCCCGCCGACCGCGACAACGAAAGCCCCTCCCGACTTGGGATCCAGCACCAGATTGGCCGTCAAGGCAATGAGCACGATGACGCCGAAGATGATCGCGAATGCCAGCACGTTGGGGATCTGCATCTTTGCCAGCAGGAACCCTTCGAGCGACCAGATGCGCTCATCGCCCTTGACGCCCAGTCCGCGCTGGACGACCTGAGCGGCGATGGCATGGGCTTCGCGGTCGCGCTTGCGCAAAATCGCGCGGAGCAGTTTTCGTAAATCTTTCCAGTATTGATCCAGTTGTTTGAACTGTTGACCAAATGGATTCCGGCGCTGAATAAAGGCGCGTGCTTCGAGAATTTGTTTCGCCCGCAGGAGAAACAGCCACGTCATCACCAAATCCACGATCGCCTTGAAGCCGATTGGGAAAAGAAAATAAACGCCGCTGGGCGACGGCCCGTAAGTTCTGGGCATGGATAACAAGAATGGCATTGGCCCCAGTGAGCAGAACACGCTCAACGCGAGGCAGAATCCCCAGCAACGCACCAAGGCTTGAAACGTGCTCGCTTCATGCGCCGAGCATTCCAGCGCCAGGGCGCCGACCCACAGGCAGGTAAGAAACAGGGTCGCCGCGCTGGCATACAACATGCCGACGGAAACGCCACCCAAAGAATACGCAATCGCCAGCAGCGGCAGCGACAAGAACAGGAGCGTCAACATGGGGATGAGCCGCCCGACATATTTCTGCAGGATGAGTTCCCACGGTGTCAGGTCGGTCAGAAACAAAAGTCCCAACGTGTCGCGCTCTTTCTCCTCCGCGAGAGCCCCCGCCATCAGCGGCGGCAAGAACAAGTAGATCGTGACCAACTGCGCCGACACCAGAAATTGGAACGGCCCCATCCCACGGCCGAGCGCCAGGACCGGCCCTTCAGCGAGGTGCCGCAGGTAATAAAAGCAAAAGGCGCCGAACAGCACGAGCGCATAGACGACGCGGATGACATACATCTGTTTGCGCGAGGCCTGCTCGAGCAATTCCTTGCCGAGCAAAGGCCAGTCCAGGCGCAAACGGGTGAGGAATTTTCGGCGCGGCATGTTCAACTCACCTTTCCTTCGGTCAGTTTCATGAAGGCCGTTTCCATGTCCATCGCCTCGGGTTGGAACATGCGGATGCGGGCGCCCAGGCCGTGCAGCGTGCCCAGCAAATCCTCCATCGCGAGTTCATCTTCGCGCACGCGAATGGCCACGCGGTCGGTGAGTTCTTCCACCGAGGTGATGCCGGGCACGCGCTGGATGGCGGCGATCAGCGGCGGCGCCAGATTGGAAATCTGCACATGCACGGTCCGCTTCAAATCCAGTTTGCGGTAAATATCCAGGAGCGAACCTTCGGCGACCATCTGCCCCGCTTCGATGATGCCGATGCGGGTGCAAAACTGCGCCAGCTCATGCAGAATGTGGCTGGAAATCAGGATCGTCTTGCCCATGCGTTGCAGCTCCTTCAGCAGTTCGCGCAACTCAATCCGCGCGCGCGGATCCAGTCCGCTGGCGGGTTCATCCAACAATAACAATTGCGGATCGTGCAACAAAATGCGCGCGATGCCCAATCGCTGTTTCATGCCGCGCGAGAGCGCGTCCACCTGCGCCTCCGCCTTGTTGCTCAAGTCCGTCAGCGCCAGCACATCCCTGACTGTCCCCGCCCGCTTATCCCACTCGATGCGATAGGCTGCGGCAAAAAAAAGCAAATACTCGACGACGGATAAATCCTCATAAACACCGAAGGAATCCGGGACATAGCCGATGTTGCGGCGAACGATTTGCGGCGCGTGCTTCACATCGGTGCCAAGCACGCGCACGGACCCTGCAGTCGGTCTCAACAGCGTCGCCAGCACTCGGATCGTGGTGGTCTTGCCGGCGCCGTTCGGACCGATGAAGCCGAAGATTTCCCCGCGCGGAATGCTGAGCGACAGATTTCGCACCGCCATTTGCCGTCCATAGACGACGCATAAACCTTGGATGTCAACGACGGGTATTGGAGGCGCTGGAATGGGTGCTTTAATTTCCATAAAAACATCTTCGGTAAACCACAATGTCCTCACCGATCTGCGTTACGAGAGCCAGAACCGAATCATTGCTTTCCGGGTCCATGGCTTGCACGTCTTCAAAGTTGCTGCCGCCGGTCGGAGAAATTTGTGAAACCACCGACAGCAGACCGTGGTTGTCCCCCAGGCACAAGGCTTCCAAAATGGCCGCGGGGAGAATTCCGGTGGAGTCCGGCGGCGGCGGGGAATGAGGCTTGGAGAATACATGCAGCTCGCCGCTGAAAGATTTTGTTTCAGCCAGTTTCGCGCGCAGGGTTTGCAAATCGGGCCAGGCTTCTTCGATGGCTCGCCAGTTTTTAATTGGCGGCACCGGTGGCGGCTCGAAGGAAAAAAAACGATTCAATTCCGGCCGCCACTGGCGAATCGTTTCGCTCGTCTGGAAGTGGACCGGCAGCGTGCCGGCATACAGCGGTGGCGCAGCCGCGCGTTCCGTATCTGCACGATAACCGTAGCTGCGGTTATAGGCCCGATTGTATGGATTATAGAGATCGACCGGCGCGGCTTGAATATCCAACTGCGCCCAGAGCGTGTCCTTGAGTTCCGTCACCGCCTGCTTGTCGCGGGCGGCAAAGACCAGCTCGTAGCGGTTCCAACGCAGCGTCGTTCCGTCCTTGGCCAGATCCACGACGGTCAACGAACGTCGCTGATCGCGCAGGCCGAGGTAATGATTGGCCATCAGCACCGTCCCGAGGGTGAAGGCGATGCTCGCGGCCGGAAACAGCAGCCAGGTGAACCGTCGCCGCCGGAAAAATCCCAGGATGAAATAGTCGGCCGGCCCAATCACGATCAGGAACACCAACAGCATTCCGATCAGCGCGGAAAACGGGATGAGCCGGACCGTCCTGGGCATTAACCGATTCATCAACTCGGCGCCAAGGTCGGTCGGTTGCACCCCGTAGGATAACGGGGCGGCGTATTGTGGCCGGTTCTGGAAAAAGAATGGCTGCCCGCGCGCAACCGGAGGGTTTCCCGTTGAAGGCTTCTCCGGCAATTCCCAATGGCCCGAATCAGCGATGGCCCGCGCCTGGCCGCTCCGCAACTTCCACAAAAACATTGCGGCAGTTCGCCAGGTAGGATCGTTTAAACTGGTCTCCGATTCGTTCTTTGAGGAGACGAGGACGCTTCTGCCAACGCCCGTGTGCCGGCACAACATGTCCCTTTGCGGCGGCAGCAGATTCCCCGCACTGTCGCATATGAATGCTGGGCCGTTGGCGGAAGATTCGGCCAGTTGATTTAAAAACCGAACGTGATGGGCTTGAAGTCCTCCGCCCAGGAATACGCATACGCTGCCGCCCCCATTAACCCAACGAACCAAGGCCTGAAGCTGCCGTTCACTGGCGGCTTTGAATGCTGCCTCCTTCAGGACCATGACGTCGAAGGAGGTGTAAGCGAGTGGTTGCGCGGGCAAATCTTCCGGCGTCAGCCGCACCATGCTCGTCGTCAACAATCTTTGCGCGATGGTGTCCAATGGCGGCGCGAAGTGTTCCAGCCGCAAGTTTCGCACGAGGTCCGATGACAGCTCAACCCCGGTGGTGGCAGCATCGCACCATCCCACAACCAATGACCGTTCGCGCGCCGTCGGCAAAGACAACATGGACGGCTCGATTTCCATCTTGTTTCCGGCCGTCACAAATTTCATGAGCACTTCCACCTGCGAATCCGAAAATGGCGCCGAAGTTGGCGGCAATAACATCCGGAACCGTTGCTCGCCGCCCGTCAACGCTAGGTCGCCGCTCCGGTATCGGCCGAGCACCTGATTCCCTTCGCGGAATTCCATCTCGAGCCGGCCTTCGAGAATGCGCGTCGAGTCCCATTTGAATCGCGCCTCGACCGGAATCAGCGAATGGTTTCGCGGACGAGGTCCCTGCGGAATCAGATCCACCTGGAGTTTTTCGGCGGCAAGTGCGACCGTCGCCAGTAGTTGGAGCGTAACCCAGACCCATGAAATATTTCTGACCCCGCGCGCCACCAGCTTCATTTCCAACCTCCCGGCTTCTTTTGAAAGAACCACCATTCAACCATGAGCACGCCCAGCGCAACCAGCAGCAAAGCCGGCCATAAAGGCCAGTCCGTTTTCACCAGCGTCGTGGCGGCGGCAACTTGCAGACGTTCGTTGAACTCGATTTGCGCGACGCCCGCCAGCGTGGTTTCGCTCGGCGAAAGCAGACACGCACCCACGCGCCGGCGTTGCGTGCCGTTTTCCAAAACGGAATAGTAGCCCGCTTGGGCGGCGGCTACGCCGGAAACAAATCCATGATCGTCGGCCGTCATCGCTTCGACAGTTTGCTTCGGGGTTTGAATTTGATAGTGACCATGCGGCGTAAGCGTCAACGGCGGCAGCACGCCGGTGCGATAAGCCAGCGCTTCCGCCAAACCGGCCTGCTCCAGCGCTGCTTGCACAACGTTTGCAACGAAGATCGGAAACCCGACGCGATACGGCAGCGTCGAGCGGTCCGTGTGAAACAGAAGCTCGAACCGCAATGCGTCGGAATCTATTTTCCGCAGCAGCAGCGGTCCGCGCTGACCATGGATCAGCACTTCGTAACCGAGATTTTCCAAATCGGCTTCACCGGCGTTCGCGGCGAAGCGCGGCTGGTCGAGCACGACCAGATCGGCCAGTTGCACATGTTGCAGCACAGACGCGTCGCGCCGCCAATCCACCACCGCCGATCCATTCGTGCCGAGCTCTATGAAGCGTTGCAATTCGGAGGGAATAAAACCGACAGTCAACTTTGTTCGCGCCACAAGATCCATATCCTGCGGGCGATCACTCATCACCAGATCGAACGCGCCGCTGGCTTCATCGCTGGTTTCCTGCGGGAACAACTGGATGCCTTGAATGCCCTGCAACGCGCGCCGATACGAGAACAACGTTTTGGGAACAAACACGCGCAGCGGCCGCGATTCCGGCAACTCCAGATACGCCTGGTTGTCCGTTGCGAGCGAATCGAATCCGTCCGGCCTCAACTGGACGCGCAATGACGACGCGCGATTATCTTTGGTTTGAAACACCAGGCGCTGCGCATGACTGCGCGCGAGGGTGATGCGTTCGTTGGCAATACTGTTTCCGTCTTGAAATAATTCCACCGTTGCGTTGCCTTCGGCGTCAGCCGAGCCTTCAATCTGCACGAACACATCCCAGCCGCCGCTCACCGCGCGCCGGGCGCTCAGCGCGGTGATGCCCAGGTTCGGCCCCGCTGGCGACAGCCGTTGATAATTCAATTTGAACGACAGATCGAAATTCACGCGCGGCGGAAAATTGCCGTCGGAAAACAACAGCACTTCATCGAACGGTTCGCTGCGCCCCAGCGCCTGCACGAGGCGCAACGCCTGCTCGAGATCGCTGGCGACATCGGCGACTTCGATCTGGCCGAGCGCGTCGCGCAACAGCCGCTTGTTGTTCGTGAACCCGGTGAGCTTGCGCGGCGTGCTATCGAAGGAAACCAGACACAATTCCTGGCCCGAGGACAGGCCGTCAATCATCTCGCGCACGCGACGCTTGGCTTCGGCGAGACGGCTGGTGCCGCCCGGTTTGTCCAGCGCCCCCATGCTCGCGGAACAATCAACGATGACTGGCAGGCGACGATTTTTGCCCGGACCGCCGCGCCAGAACGGCTGCAGTGCGGCCAAAATCAAAAACAACAAAATCAACATTTGCAGCAGCAGCAGCAGGTTGCGTTTGAATTTCTGGAACGGCGAGTTGACGCGATGGTCTTGCAACACTTGCCGCCACAAAACAAGCGAAGGAATTTCCGCCCGTGGCCGCTTCAATTTCAAAAAATAAAACAGCACCAGCGGCACCAGCAGCGTGAGCAGCCAGAGCTGACTGAGTGATTGGAAGCCGCCCCAGTTCATGCGAGCCACCCCCGTCGCCGCATTTGATCGAACAGCACGGATTCCACCGGAGTCGCCGAGCTGACCGGCAGAAACCGGCCCGACCGTCGCTGGCACAACAGCGCGAGATCGTCCTCCAACCGCTGCCGATATTCCTGGTAAAGATTGAAAAGATCTGCGCCCGAAGAAACGTCCAGCGTCTCCTGGGTTTCGGAATCCACCAAACGCAAATCATTCGCCACGTCTGGCTCGAGCTCGCGCGGACTCAAAATTTGAATCCCCAGCGGTTCGAGGCCGGCGGCGGAGAGCAAATTAAATCCGCGCTTGAGATCACCAAAGTGAGGAAGTCCGAAACAATCACGCAAACGCCGCGGCCCCGGTGATGCAGCAGGAGCGATTCCACCGCGCGATCCAGCGGAGCGTCGCCGTGGCCTTCCAGATTTTCGATGAATTGAAACAGCGTTCGCATGTTCGCGCGGCCACGGCACGGCGGCAAACGACCCGGCGCACCGCCGGCTTGATGCGAAGCGTAGGCGCTGACGCGTTCGTTGCTCAACAAGCCCATCACACCAAACGCCGCCGCCAGCGGTTTGGCGAGGTTCAGCTTGTCTTCAAATTTCATCGAAGCCGAGGCGTCAATCAGCAACACGACATGACGTTCCTCTTCCTTGTGAAATTGTTTCAGGTAAGGCCGGTGCAGCCGCGCAAAAATATTCCAGTCCACAAACCGAGTGTCGTCGCCGGGCGCATAGTCCCGGTAATCGCAGAACTCGGTGCTCGTGCCGCCCTTGCCAGCAAGATGTTCCCCGCGGCTACGGCTAGTGCGCCGGCCGACCGGATTAATCCGCAATCGTTCCAAGCGATCGAGCACGCCGTTGGTCAACAGCGGGGTCATTTGCGGTCGTGGCGCGAGCGGTTGCATTTCAAGCCTCCACCGGAACTTGTTCGACCAGTTCTTTCACCAAATCGAGCACACGGATGTTGTCGGCCTGGCCGTCGTAGCTCAACAACAGACGATGGCCGAGCACTTCCGGCGCGAAAATGCGAAGATCCTCCATGGCAACATGCGCCCGGCCGGCCGCCAGCGCGTGCACCCGGCCACCGCGAATCAGCGCCTGACAACCACGCGGACTCGCGCCCAATTTGATGTAGCGCTTGATCCGCTCCGGCGCAAACTCGGAATCGGGATGCGTCGCAAGCACCAAGCGCACGGCGTAATCGCGAATGGGGTCCGCCACGACCACTTTGTCCAGCACCTGCCGCAATTGCTGGATGCGCGCGGCATCAATAATCTTCGCGACGGTTGCCGTTTGCCGGATGATGGTGCGCGTGACCATCTCGTTCAATTCAGCGCGGCTCAAGCTGGCAACGTTGATCTTGAACATGAACCGGTCCAGTTGCGCTTCCGGCAGCGGATACGTGCCTTCCTGCTCGATCGGATTTTGCGTGGCCAGCACGAAGAATGGCGGCTTGAGTTGGTGCGTGACGCCGCCGGTGGTGACGGACCCTTCCTGCATGGTTTCAAGCAAGGCGGATTGCGTTTTCGGCGTCGCGCGATTGATTTCGTCGGCCAGCAACAGTTGCGTAAAAATCGGTCCACGCCGAAATTCAAAACGATACGCACCGTCGGGACCGGCGGTCATGATGTTTGTTCCGATGATGTCGGCCGGCATCAAGTCGGGTGTGAATTGGATGCGGCGGAATTCGAGATCCAGCACGTGCCCCAAAGTTTTGACGAGTTCCGTCTTACCGAGTCCGGGCACACCTTCGAGCAGGACGTTGCCGCCGGCCAATAGTGCGGTGACCGCACATTCCACCACGCGCTCCTGGCCCACGATAACCTTGTGGACTTCCTGAAGAATTCGCTGGAAGTCGTTTTTGAATTGGCTGGCCTCAGCCTGCAATGTTTCCAAGTCGCTCATGATTTGTTCCTTTCGACAGTTGTTTTATGGTTTCGTGTCATTGTTTTTGTCTCCCTCTTGCCGTTTCCGTTTCATCGCCAGCAATCGCTCGGTGGTGGAAGTCGCGGATTCCTGCGGCTGCGTGGGCTCCGTCACAACCGATTTTCTGGCTGGCTCAGATTGCGCCGGTCGCGGCGAAACCGATGGCGAAACTACCGACACCGACTTGCGGCCTGCCTCGGTGGTCTCGCGAACTTTTTCTTTGAGCCGCAACAACGCGCCCAGCGTTTCGGTTGATTCAGTCTTGCGTCCGGCTCCAAACCAGCCGCGCACAACGTTCCAGTCCAGTTGCACGCGTCGCACACCGACATCCAGCGGAATCATGCACGCGAGCAAAATCAGTAACAGGTTCACGATGGATTTGGAGGTTTCCTTCGGCTCGCGCGGAATGGCGAACAACTCCTTGCCGCTTTCCTGTCCGGAGAGAATCCGTCCGCCGGTGCGTTCGGCGATTTGGCGCAGCATGATGGGATCGGAGCGGAACCGGAGATACTCAGGCGAATAGGCGAGCACAAATCCGCCCAGCGTCTGCTCGTTGCGCCCTGCGCCAACGCCCGCGATGGCGATCTGGTAGCGCCCCTTTCCCCACAGCGGGAAGCGGGCTTCATAGCGGCGCGGTGCAACCTGCTTCAGCGACAGGCTGGTCTGGCGATCGCGCGGCCCGTTGATCTGTGCTTGAATTTCCAACATCGATTCCTGCGAATGGTAATCCTCAACCAGAATCACGCCTTCGTCGCCCGAAGCAAACGTTTGCAAATTCAAATCGGAATGCTGCTCCACGCGCGAGATTTCAATCATGAGTTGCTTGACGAAGGATTCGTATTGGCTCCATTGCACCCAATCCGAACCCCAGTTGGGCGACAGGTCCGAAGTGAACGCCGCCGTTTTGCCCAGCCCAAATCGCCACGTCGATAACACTGGATTAACTTCATCCTTCGCCGGTCCTTTGAGAATGGTGACCGAGCGGGCTTTGGGCGTGGTCAACACATAAGCATGCAATGGCGGCATCACATCAATCCCTTTGAGCGCGGGCGAAAAAAACTCGACCTTCGGCACAAACGTGCCGTTCTGAATCATGCTTCGCTTCAGCGTCTTGGCCTCCTTGATGAAAATGGAGGGCAATGCGTGGGGATCCATCACGAAGTAATGTCGGCCGCCGGTGACGCCGGCCAGCGCCTGCATTCCCGAAATATCCATGCCGCCATGCGGATTGATCACCACGGTCGAAACGCTGATTTTTTCGGCGAGAAATTGGTTCACGAGTTCCGGCGTTGGCGGCGAAGGATCGCCGTCGCTGATGATGATCATGTGCCTGGCTGCGGCATCGCTGGCTTTGAGGCCGTTCAAACCCATCTGCATGATGCTTTGAAAACTGGGCATGTCGCTCGGCTCGCATTGATTGATCAAAGTGACGAGGTGATCGTATTCGCTCGCAGGCGTCAGCGGAAAAACCCATTGGTCGCCCCAGCCCCCACCACCGCTGTTCCCATAAATCAACACGCCCACTTCATCCTGCGCGCCGAGCACGCGAATCGCTTCTTTGGCAATGCGCTTGGCCCAGACGTTGCCCTCGGGAAATTCGCACGTGTGCAACACAATCGCCAGCGCGCCTTTCGGCAGAACTTTTTTCTGCGAAACATCCATGTCCACCGGCAACGCTTCCTCGATGGGAGTGCGATGATAGCCGCCCGGACCGAAACTGTTCTTGCCGCCGACCATCAGAAATCCGATGCCCTGATTGTAAACGGCTTCGCGCAACGCTTGCATCTGCACCGGATCGAAACTGTCTGCTGCAACATTCACAAACACCACGCAGTCGTAGGGCATGAGCGACATCGCATCGCGCGGAAATTCGAAAGCAGGCCTCGTTTCGACCAGGCGTTTGCCCGCCCGGAGCGCCTTGACCAACGTTTCATAATCACGCGGATCGCCTTGCGGATCGGTCACCAACAGCACTTTGCCTTCGCCTTTGAGGTAGAGGAAATTGATCGCTGTGTTGTTCTCCTGCCAGCCGTCCTGACCCGTCGGCGGTTCAATCGTGGCGACGTATTGGTAATAACCGGGTTCGCGGAGATAGAGCGGCAGGGCATAACGATTCTTGCCGCGATCATAATGCACGCTTTGTTCGGCGATGACTTTGTCGTTCTCGCGCAGGACCAATTTGCCATCGCCCGCTTGCAGTGAATTCAAAAGGACACTCGCCTCGTAAGTTTCCCCGATCTTGACCTGGCGCGGCAGATCAAGGCGTTCGAGCCAGACTTCGTGCTGATATTCATATTGGATGGGCAACACGTCCACGGCGACGTGGCGCGACTTGAGATCGTCCAAAATTCCGGCGACGTTGCCTTCCGTTTCCACGCCGTCGCTGGCGAGCACGATGCGGCCTTGTTTGTCTTCGGGCACCACCGCCGCCGCCAGCGAAAGCGCTTTGGCCAGATCGGTCCCATCTTTGGCGACGCGCGCGTTGATGACCTCAAACGGGAAGCTCAGCCGAGGCGGAAGTTCCACCGCCGCGTCGCGACCGAAAACCACGAGGCCCGCTGCGTCCTTTTCCGGTTTTGCGCCAGCCGTTTTGAGAATGTAGCTCAACGATTGATCGGAGACTTTTTCACCCATCGAGTCCGACACGTCGAACGCGTAGATGAGCGCCAGGCCGTCGTTTCGCTTGACCACGCGAGGCTCCGTTAGCGCGAGAATAAAAAGTCCCAGCAGGGACAACCGCACCAGCAGCGCGAGGGTTGAGCGAAATCCGCTCAAGCCGCTGTAGCCCGCCAGTTGCAGCCACCACACCCAGAGGCTCAAGCTCAACAAAGCGAACGGCGTGAGATTGGAAAATTGCACCCGATGCCGGAGGCTGACAAACAAACAGCCACCGACGAACCCAATCAAAAAAATCAGCAGCGGCAAACCGGCACCGATCGTCAACCGCTTGCGCGGCGGCGGCACGAGGTTCAACAGCCATTGGCGCGCGTTCAACATTTGGCCAACCCTTTCTCCAGTCGAATGCTCGCCAACACCATCGCAACACCAAAAACCAGATGCGCCATTAGCGTGACCATCACGAACGTCTCCGTGATGCGAATACCGAATGTCGCCGGATAAGGCGTGAACAGCATGGCGAGTTCAAGCCCCACCGCGAACACGATCGCTACTGGCCAGCGGCGACGCCATTGTCCGTTTATCAGCGCGCCATACATGACGCCAAACGTGGCGCCATTGCTGAAATGATATAACCAGCCGGTCACGTTCGCCGCGAGCGAATGGCCGTCCGCCTGACCAAGAATCATCGCGCCGAACACCGGAAATACTTTGAACAAGGGCAGCGCGGGAATGACGCGGGTGAGTCCGAAGCTTTTTGAAAACACAAATGGCAGGCGGAAAATATCGTAAGCCACGGCCGCCAATAGACCGGCGATTAAGCCGATGAAAATTATCCGGAACGCCTGACCATTGCCGCGGCTGCGGTCGTGAAGCGCGAAGGCGAGCAACGCGATGCCGGCCGGTGCAAACACTGCAAACGTGCAGTCGCGCATCGGCCACAGGCGATACATCTCGCCCAGCAAACTCGCGATCGAAGTCGCGGCCAGCAGGAAAACCATGATGCGTGGCAGTGGTTTCATTTTGCCTTTTGTCTCAATTCACCGGCGGCGAAAACATCTCATTAACACCCAGCTTCGGCCGGGTGTTCACTGCAGACCCGGAGAACAACCGTTTAAACGGTTTTACTTTTGCGTCGCCGACCTTCACCGCGTTGAAACGCGGTGCTAATGAGAAGCGTTGCATACCGGCTGTTTTCATCGCGTTTGCAATTCCACGACGCGGCGGTTGCCGGTGTCGGCCACATAGATATTTTTTTGCGAATCCACCGCAATACCCCAGGGCGTGGCAAATTGCCCGAGGCCGGTGCCGGGCGTGCCATAGCGCGCCCGCACGCGCCCACTCAAATCGCATCGGGTCACGCGGCTGGCACCATACTCGACGGCATACAACGTGTCGTCGGCACCCAGTTTCAAATCGTAGGGGAGTTTCAACGCCAGCGACTGCTCGCTCGAACCAAGAATGTTTAGGAATTTCCCATCATCCGTGAAGACCTGGATGCGATTGTTGAAGGCGTCGGCGGCATAAATTTTTCCGTCGCGCCAAACGAGACCGGACGGGCGCTGAAATTCGCCGGGCTTGGTTCCAAACGCGCCGAACGCCAAAAGAAATTTTCCGTCGGAAGTAAATTTCTGCACACGATCATTGGAGCCGTATTCGGCGATGTAGAGATTCTCCTGCGCATCTTTCGCCACGGCCACGGGATAAATAAATTCGCCCGGCCCCTGCCCTTCTTTGCCGAAAGTTTTAAACGTCTTGCCGTCCGCATCGAAAATTACGACGCGATGATAATGCGTGTCGCCCACGACGACGCGGCCGTCGCGCAGCACACAGACGCCTTCCGGTTTGCCAATTTTACAGTCGGGCATGCGCCACTGGCGCGCGATGGAACCATCGGCCGCGTAAACCAGCACGCGACCGGCTGTGTCCAAAGCGATGACTTCGCCGTGGTTCCCAATGGTCAGACTGCGCGCGGCCGGTTGCAACGATCCTTCCGGCGGCACCGACCACAAATGAACCGCTGCGACGGGAATCGTGGGGCCGGTGGCGGACGGGCGGCAGCCGGCGACGTGCAGGCAAAGTAGCAAGCACAGCAACGTCTTCAAAACGATGCGCGTGCCGCGCGCAAGCTGATTGGAGGAGGGCCGATGAAAAAATGTGCGGACGGCTCCGGTCGGTTCGTGCCGCACTTCCAGTTCGGCCACCGCGCCTTGAAAGCGCGATGACTCAACTACGAGTGGCGATCGATGGTCAGGCTGGACTGTGATTTGTTCCGGACGAACACAGCGCGCCGCCAGTTCTTCGCGGCGCAACCAGAGTCGAGCGGCTTCTGGCTCCAGCCAATTGGCTTCGCCGAGACAGCCGGCCAATTCTGGTGTCGCCGCGCGCCAATATAAAGTTTCAACCTCGCCATTGAAATGCACGCAGCCGTCGCGCAGACAAATCACGCGCCGCGCCTCGGCCAGGACGGGCCGCGGCGAGTGGGTTGCGAAGATGAGCGAAGTATTTTTCTCCGCCAGATGGCGGCGGATGATCTGCCAATATTTGCCGACGCGGCTGGGGTCCACATGTTCGAGCGGTTCGTCCATCACCAGCACCGCCGCGTTGGCGGCCAGCGCGCGCGCGACCGATAGCCGCGACTGTTCACCCGCCGACAGGGTGGCGGGGCGACTGTCGCAGCGAGTTGTAAGATCAAATTTATCCAGCCACTGTTTGGCCTCGGCTTCCTGGCCGGCGATCTCTTCAGTGACCGCTGTGATGTGTTCCAGAACCGTCAGGTGCGGCCATAAACCGCCATCAGCCGGCACCCAGAACAAGGGAATCGGATGCGATCCGCGCTTGAATTCGGCAGTAATTTTTCCCGCATCGGGCCGCTCAAAGCCGACCAACAAGTTTAGCAGTGAAGTTTTGCCGGCGCCTGAATGTCCGAGCACCGCCGTGACGCCGGGTTCGATTTGCAGCGTGAGGTCGCGCAAACGCAGCCCCAGACCGACGCTCTCGAGTTGCCACAACGTGTTTTTCATCGCGGTGCCCACCAACGCCTGGTTCCCAAGGCCAGCAAAAAAATGCTGATCGGGGCGGCGAACGCCGCACAGGTCATCGCGGACAACGCGGCGATCTGGCCGTAGTGCATGAGATTGTAAAGTCGCACCGTCACCGGCGTCATGCCGATGGGCGCGAGAATCGAGGACACCGTCAAATCCCAATAGGCCCAAGTGAACAGAAGAACCAGGGCCCAGAATTGTCCGCTCGTGCTGAGTGTCCAGGTAAGCTCGCGCACCGCCCGCGATTTTTTCATCAGCGTGGTCATATGAAAAGCGCTTCGATGCGCGGACATTTCCAACACCCGTTTCAATACCAGCGCCATTGGAAGCAAAACCATACCCAGTGTCAACACCAGTGGCACCGGCGTGCTGCGCAGCCAGATCAGGCCCGGCAGTTGAACCGCCGCCAGCACGGCGAGCGACAACACCAACGGGCCAAGCAGTCCGGCAAAGACGCCTGCGAGCAAAATCATTTTGCCACCCGTTGCAGCCAGCCGGCGACCGCGAGCGGCGGCACCTAGTCCGAATGCCGCCAGTCCGGCCAGCGTGCTGGCACCGGCGGCGAACAAAAGGCTGGCGACGATTTCACGGCTCAACACAAAATTTTCCAAGAGCAGACCGAATCCGCGAAGCGTTCCCCACAGCACCATCGCAGCGGGAATCAGCAGGACGAAAATAAACGCGAGCGACAGATGGCACCAGCCAAACCATTGGTGCGATCGCGGTCCAGTGCTGCGCCGCGCGGGAATGATTTTTGGCCGACCCAACACGACGAATGCCGTCGCGATCGCCGCAGTTTCGCATAACAACGGACCGAGCATCCGGCGCAAGGATTCACCCAACGCCAGCCCGCCGGCATGCGCGTCGAACAGCGCGACGGTCCAGGATTTCACAACCATCAGCGAAGCCATTTCGAACTCGGCGAACGCGCACAGAAACACGACGGTAAAAGCTGCGATGGGTCCCCGCGCGCAGCCGGCGCGGAGGAGAAATGCCCAGTCGCCGAATTTGGAACTCGCCGAAGTGAGCCGGCGACAATGCATGGCTTCGGCAGAAATGGGCGACGGCGTGAAATGGAGAATGACGGCGGCAATCGGCGTGAATTTCCACCAGAGCAGCGCCGAATAAAAAACGGTGTTGACGGCGGGATGATGAATGAGCGACAGCGAGAAACTCGCGTAGGCGTAACCGGTGAGGAGAACAGGCGTGAAATACGGCGCGAGCAACAGAATCCAAACCCTGCGCCGAACCGATTGTCGGCGGTCGGCAAGCAAGGTCGTTACCAGTCGCGCGGCGGCAACCGCGAGCAACCCGACGATCATGCTCCGCAGTAAAGTCATTGGAGATATTCCGATTTAAGCCACGCCAGACATTCGGCGTTCGCTCCGCCAAGATCGGCGAGCGACACCCCGTCGGCGGCCCAGCGTTGCAGTTGCTTCACGTCATCGGGCAGGCGGGCATTTCCCACCGGGCCAAGCGGAATCTGGCGTGATTTGGCGGACGCGAGCGCCATTTCACTTTTTTCCGAAAGGAGAAAATTCACGAGCTTTTGCGCTTCAGTTAAGTGTCGCGTGCCCCGAATTATTGAAACCGTGTTTGGAATGCAAATGGTTTTTCCGTTCTCCAATCGCACGGGCAGCATTGCCACCGGTTTGCCTTCATCGCGCGCCTCAAAAAAATCATCGGTGTCGCTCCAACCGAGATCGCACACGCCGGCGGACACCAAATCTTTTACCACGGAATTCCCGTCAACCTCGCGCAGATGCCGCGCGCGGCGGTCGCGATCCCAGGCGAGCAGTTTGGCGCGGCCCCACAATTTCCAGAGGAGGGTGTATTGCGTGCGGGTCGTGCCGTAGAGCGGTTTGGCAATGACCATGCGGTCCAGGTCTCGGCTTGAGGCTTGTTGAATCGCTTCCTCCGTCGGCGCGAGGTGATTCGTGTTGACGATCCACAGGCGCAATCGCGCGGCGAATCCGGCCCAGCGCCCATCCGCATCTTTGAACGCGGCGGGAATTCTCTCGTAGCCGCTGCCTCGATAAGGGAGCAACAGTCCTTCGTCAACGAGTTGCAACGTGCCGAGCACTTCGTTGTTCCAAAACACATCGCAGCGCGGATTCGCTTTTTCCTGCAATAACAATTCCACCAATCCGAGAGACTTCGTCGCCTCGGTATCATAGCGCACCGCAACGGAAATTCCGGTTTGCCGCTCGAAGTCGCGCAGGATTTGATCCGCGTAAATGGAATCGTGAGCGCAGTAAACCACCAATGATTTTTGCGACGGCGACCAGAGCAACCAATAAGCGCCAAACAAAAGCGCCACGCCGGCGGCCAGCGCCGCCAGCCGACGGATGAACCCGCGATCAAGGTTTGGCGTGTGCGCGGGAGCCATTGGGCAGCGTGTCGAAGTATTGCTTGATGGACGTTTGGTATCCCGGCGGAATTTGTTCCTGCACCACCGCCTCGCTGGCTTGCTGACGAACGTCCTGAAGCGCCCGCAAATATTCCTCCCGCGCAGGGCCGGCCTCGGAGACTTCCCGTGTCTTCCATTCCATCAGCATCCGGCCCGGCTGCAGCAGCGACGCGGATTTCTCCGGCTTGAAACCGCTCGCCGCAGTGTCATCGCCGTAAGGACGCGGACCGTAACCGTAGCCCGCATTCATGCCCATCCCGGCACAAAGCGATTTACACTGGCCTTCGCAAAATGCCGCATAGGCGGCGAGATCGCCGAGTTGCATAAAATTTTGCCCATCCAATGGCTTCAAGTTGTGCAGCGTCTTCGCCAACTGCAATGCCTTGAGCGCGTCTTCGATATTCTTTATGTCTGCCATGGCCTTGGCCAATTGCTGAAGCTCTGCCTGCGTCAGCTTCAAGGAGTCGGACATCCCTTTCATGGATTCACCCGAAAGCTCCGGCAAATTGGACAAGGCAAGCTGCTCCAAAGCACGCTGCAAATCCGTGTCCACCGCTTGCGAATTCAACTGCTGATCCAGCGTGTCCTTGAAACTTTGCAGGCGATCCATGAGCTCCTGGCGGAGCTTTTCGCGCTCCACGGGATCTTTGGACGCGGCCAGTTCCTGCGCCTTCTGTTTGAGTTCATCCAACTCCTTGCTGGCGCTGGAGACATCGCCTTTCTGCAAATCATTGCGCAATTGCTGCGTCTTGGTCGGATCGGCCAACCCAAAACTTTGCGACGGCGGCGGCAGGTTCAGCGCGTTCTTGAGTTTTTCTTCGCTGGTTTGTTTCCAGAGCTGGCCCAGGATTTTTTGTTGTTCGTTGAGCCGCGCCAGCGTGCCGGCTTTGTCGTTTGGCTTGGCGTCCTGAAATATTTTTTCGAGACTGGCCACGGCTTGCTTCACGGCTTCGGTTTGTTCGCCAGCGCGTTTCTGCTCGAGGAGCGCAGCCCGCGTGTCGGTGGCTTTGCTGATTTGACGCACCCGCTCGCGTGGTTCGGCCAATTGCTTTTGCCGTTGGTGCAAGTGGAACGGATCGCATTGCGGCAACCCGTAAACGGCCAGACTCAAAACGGCCAGCGCCGCGCAGAGTCGGAAGGTGTCGCGCTGCCATTGGTAAGGCACAATATTTTGAGGAAGCACGTTCGCAGCGCGCTGATCAGCATCGTTCAATACCAAGTCTTGATAGGCACCGAGGGAATTCTCGATCAGCGCAGCGGTCAGAAACAAATCCTGCGTGGCCATCTGGGTGTCCGCCCATCGCGCGGCGTCCTTAACTCCCGTGCGAGGATAAAAAATCCACGCCAGAACCAAAGCGCCAACGGGTAAAACCACCAGCGTGACCGGCGTAAACCATGCGGGCAGCAGCCCAAACAAACGGGAGACCAGCAGGGCCGAAGCGTAAAAGCCCATCGCCAACCGGAAAAATAATCTCCACCGTCGGGCAAGCGATACGACCTGTTGCCGCCGACTGACTCGCCGAAGAAAATGTTGCACGACGATTGAACTCATTCTCTCAATCCCCACTCAGACGACCCTAGCGATAACGCTTCACCGAAAGACATTCAACGACAAAGTTATGAACTGGGTGCCTGGGTTTACAGATTAGCCAAGAATAGCGGTCGTGTTCCGCCAAAAGTCGCCGGGCGTTGTTGAATACTTCAGGATCGCCGTGGTCGATGAATCTGCATAAACCTGCATGACGCCTAACGTCGAGAGCAAACAAATTCGGGTCATCACGGGACGACGCGGACTCAGCCACAACGCAACCCATCGCTCCGGCACGGTCTGGGAGGCTCGTCACGACGCAACCGCCCACCGCTGGCGCTGGCGGCCGGTAGAAAACCGCGAACGGAGTTGACAGCACCGGTGATTTTAACATTTAATACGCACATGACTATTGGGAAATGGCGGTTAATATTGATCACCGGGCAAAGGGCGAAGCGAAACTCCCAAATTTTAATCAGCTGCGCAAGAACCGACCGCGAACGTAGCGTGGTTTGCTGGCAGGCTGCCAGCGCTCCACCAGCGCGCAAAAATACTTTGAGCCGCTGGTTCTCCGCGCTGCAATTTGCGGTTTGGATGGCCATCGCCACCGCTTCCACGTTCGCTCACAGCACGGCCTTCACCTATCAAGGCCGTTTAAACGACGGTGCCAAGCCGGCCGAGGGGAGTTACGATCTTGTCTTTTCGCTCACCGACGCCAGCACCAGTGGCACGGGGTTGGGTGCCCAGACCAACGCGGCCACCGTGGTAAGCAATGGACTCTTCTGCGTCTCGCTGGATTTTGGCAATCAGTTTGCCGGCGGAAACCGGTGGTTGGAAATCGCCGTTCGCACTAATGGCGGCAGTTCGTTCACGACGTTGATTCCGCGCCAACTCATCAATCCCACGCCTTATGCGATCACCGCCCAATCCCTTTGCGAACCAATTTCCAACGCGCTGCTGCCGTCGAACCTGGTCACCAACGGCGCCTGCGGCGTGAGCATCGCCGGGGCATTTTCTGGCAATGGCGCCGGCCTGACCAATGTGCCGGGCATGTTAAGCACCGGCCAACAAGATTCCCTGGCCAACACGATTACCAATCTTTTCAGCACGAATTGGAATGTGGTTGTGCTCGCCGACTCGATTGGAGCAGCGACAAATTCGGTGATCGGCAATCTGGTCACCTGGCCTTACTGGTTTGCCAACACGCCCGTTTTTAACGGAGCGACCCTGCATAATTATGCGCAATCCGGCCAAGGCTTGGCGTATGTGCAAAACGCCATTCCCGGCGTCATGGCCCTCTGGTCGCCAAGAGTCACGGGCAAACCATTGGCGGTGCTGATTGAAATCGGCGCGAACGACTTTTCGAGCTTCACCAATGTCGCCGGGGCGAACGCCTATTTTGCCAGTCTTGACGCTATCTACCACGGTTTGAAAACCAACGAGGTGACAAAAGTCTATGGCTTCACCGTCCCCATGCGCAGCGACTCGGTCAACGCGGCATCGCTCACGGGCACCTACGCATTGAACCGGCAGATTTTGAATGATACCAACCTCGATGGCGTGGTTGATTTCGCCTCGGCTTTTCCCGACCCCTCCAACACAAATGATTTTGCCGACGGCCTGCATCCCAGCCTGACCGGGAGCATCCGACTTGGAAAACTCGTGGCCGCCACCGTTCGCGGCAATATTTCAACGCCGTCCAGCTTTCAGAATCCGATGAATGCCTTCATCGGTGGCGGCCGGGTGCAGGCCACGCTCATTTCTGATTCCGGCAACTATGTCCTGTCCGGCAATAATCTCACGGCGGGTGGGGCCATCATTCTGCGGACCGATGGCAACAATGTGATTGGCAACCCCCAGACCGGCGGCGGAAGTTATTATGTGTGTCTGGACCGTGGCTTCGCGCTGGTAATCGGTGACGGGGCGGGCGGTTTGGCGGGGCAATTCAACACCTCCGGCAGCGCCAGCCTCGCCAAAGGCAATGTCACTTTTGATGCCACGGGAAATCTGACCGTGCGTTCCCTGTCCGTGACGGCGACGAACGCCAACCCGTCCAACGTGACGATTGGGGTCACCACCCCAGATGCCTGGATTGCAGTCACCAACAATAATACGCGTTACCTAATGCCCGCTTGGAAAAATCATTGATCGCATTATTCGACAAGGACCCTGCGCCGCGGCATCCGTGAATTGTTCATTGGCCGACGTTTGTAACACCTCACGCTGCCAGTGCAGCCGGATACCGAACGTTCGAACGTCACAACGACCATCCCAGCCAGACCCTACTGGTCAGCAATTGTCGGTCATTGCCCTTGCCACACCTGCCGCCCGACTTCGACCCCGCTAAGCAATGAGCGACTCACCCGACCAAGGCGTTCGCCGTTCCGTTTAGGTCCAAGCCGGTTGAAAAAATAGTTGCCATTAGCGGTGTATTGGGCAACGTAATGGCCGAGGAGTTAGTCAAGGACTGAAAACATAATATCATGAATAGCCAACTGCCCGCACATCTGATTGCCCATATCAATGTCAAGCTTGCCCTCATCGGCTGCCAGCCGGTGCCGATGCCGGGCGACCGTGAATTTGTCGAGATCGCCGCCGCCATGGCCGCGCAATCGCGCGAGAAGGACCGGCTCCTCGGCTCGCACCTTTGCCCCGCCGATCAGCGCATCCAGAATTTTCTCCACGATTACCTCCAGGACATTCCCGCGCCGAAACTACCCACGCGCACGTTCACACTCGATCGCCCCGGCCTCGCCCGCGTGCTCTCGCTGCCCGTGGATCGCGATGATTTTTCCTCGGACATCATCAATTCTTACCGCGTCAAACAAGGCGTTTTGCACAATCCGCGCAGCGACCGTCGCACCACCGCCGGCATTTTCCACGTCGCCGAAGGGGGCCTGCCGATTCCCGACGACAAGCTCGCGGTGCCGAAAGCAACGTTCGCCAAAATCCTTGCGCTCGCGCTCACGCCGCCCAAGGCGTTGCTGAAACTGCCGTTCACCTCCACGCAGCCGAGGCCGGCCGAGTGTTTCGTTTCGCTGCTGCTGCGCGCGTTGGTGTGTCCCGCCGTGCCCGGCGTCATTGCCGAAAAAACCATGGAGGTTCGCTGCTTCGTGCCGGGCAACCTCGTCAGCAATCTGGATTTCGTGGAAGCCATTTTCAACAACGGCGGTGATCCGCTGCTGCCGGAAAATGACGCCGCGCTCGATTCCGAACATTGGACCGGCCACACGGGCTGCCTCATCCTCGCGCCGCATCTCACCAAGATCACGAAGAAATCCGTCGGCCTGCCTGCGTGGGAAGCCGCCACGGAACGCCAGCGCCGCGACGGCATGTGCTGGAAAAAAGAGGACGAACTTTACAATGGCGGCAATGCTTTCAAGCTCACCTGCCGCGACGAAACGGGCGTCATCCTGACGATCATCGCCGACAACTATTTCGGCTACTGCAAAAAAGAGGTGAAGACGCAGTTGAGCTACGCGGCCAATCTGTTTGGGCTGACCGAAGAGGAACACGCCGGCGGCGCGCTGGTTTATCCGAGCTACGATCTCGGCGAGGAATTCAACGGCGACGTGCTGGCCAAGCGTTCCAGCCATTCGTTCGTGGAAATGGTTTCTTTGTTCGCCGACGTGATGGAACTGCAGCCGGGCGGTTATGCCGTGGATAAGAACTTTCCCGAAATCATTTACGTCCCGGCTTCGGCGCGGTTTGATTTGCAGACCCAGAAGATTTTCTGGATGAACCCCCTGACCGGGGCCCAAAGCATCAAGCTCTCGCCCGACAAAACTTACATCCGCCCCTCCGGCTACAAAGTGCGCATGGAGAAACCGCCCGGCCACGGCCGGCAATGGCGGCTCGTCGGCACGGTGGCCGAGGGCACGTTTTGCCACAAGCCCAGCACGGTTTCCGGCGGCGGCAAATCGGAAATTTCCAAGCCGATCACCGACGCGATTTTGACCGGCTCGGTTTTTGTCGCCGATTTCAAAACAGATTTCGACCACGTCGCCGCCCTGATTGACCGCGATTACTCCGACCGCTTCGCCGATAAAGCGCGGGTGGATTTTCGCAAGGCGCTTTCGCCGGAACGTTCGCTGGGTTCCGTCATCAAGCTGCTCACGCCGGACGAACACGATTACACGCCGGAATACAATGCCTGGCTCGCCAGCGTGCCGCAGCACGTCAAGGAGCTGGTCTTCGTCGTGAAACGCTATCACAAACCGGAATGGGAAGGCGATTGGCGCGAGCATTTCAGCGTGGACATCATCAACGGCACGCCTGGCAACGAACTGAAATGCGACAACCGCAAGCTCGTCACGACGTATCTGCGCGTCGGTTTTGATGCTGATGGGGCGTGGCGCACGTTTGGCCTGCGCAAAGATTTTCATCCCGCCGTCAAAGTGCAGATGGAAGATGACATCACGGCTTCGACCGTCGTGCCCGCCGCCGCGCTGGCCAATTTGCCGGAAGGCACGGACAAAAACCTGTCGCTGAAATTTGTGCAGAACTGCGAACAGCGATTATTCCAACGGCCTGACGATGCGATTCATCGCGGCTACGACAAGCAGGCGGAAAATGATTTCGTCCAGCCGGACAATTTCTTTTCCAACTACGAGCCGCTCACGCCGGCGAACGCACGCGGCATGGTCGAGGACGCCATCGGCTTCAACCAATTCACCGAACCGATGCAGGCCTTCATCCGCGAAATCGCGCAGACCGGCCAGCCGGAATATTTTGTTTGCACCGCCAATCCGCGGCTCGTGGATGGCAAGCCGACGAAAAATCCGCGCTACCTCCAGAAGCGGCCCGACCTCGTGCGCCCGCTGGAAACCTACATCGCCGAAATCGCCGCGCGCCTGCGCCGCCGCGTGCCGATGGCCTTGCCGCTCTACACGCCGGTGACGGTGTTGCTGCCGGGTCGCCGAAACAATCCGCCCGATGCCGGCGTGCGCCCGCTCGCCTGCTACAACCCGGTGCATTTCTTCGAACTGCCGGAGCTGTTCATGGAATTCATTTGCAGCATGACGGGCAAATCGCCGTCCACCACCGGCGCGGGTTCCGAGGGCGCGCTGACCAAAGGCCCGTTCAACGCGCTGCCGCCGATCATGGATTTGAACAACGCACTGGTGTCGTGGATTCTCTGTGGCCACAATGGTTTTGTGACCGCGGCCGGCTACGTCGGCCCAAATGTCCGCGTGGATCACGACGTGAGTTTGATCGTGCCAGAAGTCTGGTGCCGCCTCACCGCCGAGGAGCGCGATCCGAAATTTCTCATCGCCAACCGGTTTCTCGACCCGTGCCAGGACTTCGAGCACAACGGTAAAACAGTGCTCGCGAGCCGGCTCGGCTGGCGCATCAACGCGCGGTTCGTGCATGCCTTTTTCGGCCGCGTGTTCAATCATCCGCACGCCGTCTTCACCGAGGCGATGCTCAAGCCGGAATTGCAGTCCCTGGAAATTTTTGCGGACGGCATGGACAACATCATCGCCACGCAAAAGCGCGTCTCCAAAATGTATTTCGACGACGGCAGCATCGCACAGGCATGCCCGCCTTTGGGCGCGTTGCTGCACATCATGCTCAACGACCAATGGGACGGAAAACCGCTCGGTCATGCCGACGTTCGGAAATTGTTCACGCGCGAACATTTGCTGGCGAGCGACTGGTATGCCGCGCGGCTCGCGGCGAAACAGAAAGTGGACCGCACGTTGTGGAAGCGGCACGTCGAGTATTTGAACCAGTTCTTGCGCCGGCCAAATTACGCTGACGTCTCAGAAAATCTTGGTATCGCCGACCGCTTGACGCAGGCGCGGAAAACGCTCGCGGCCGTCGAGTCGCCAGACTATCCGCAGCAGTTGGTGGGCACGCTCGGTGCCGAGCCGGTTGAGGCGTATCTTTAAGCTCAATGCTCAGAGAGAAACGGTGGCAGGTTCGGAAGACTCCGCTCCTCCTCCGCTGGCGAGCGGGAGGTCGCCAGCCGGCTGAGGGGTCGGGCGAACCGTCCACCGGTTGTCATTGGTAAATTGTCGGGATCACGGCCATCACCCGCGCCCGGCGGAACACTGGCGCGCGGTTTCTCGCCACGGCGCGAGCCGGGTTTGCAAAGCGCGGCGGCGGCGGGGGGTCAGGCGGGCTGGGCACGCTGCTCGGCCAGCCAGGCGCGCAGCAGTTGCGTGGCGGGTTCGGTCTGCGTCTGCAATTTCGTCAGCCCGGCCTGGGCACGCGGGGCGTCGCTCATTTCAGCGGCGTCCTCGATGGCGAGGAAGATCTCCGAGAGCGGTTGAAAGCCGAACAGCAACGACAGGCCTTTGAGCGAATGCGCCGCGCGTTCGAGTTCGGGCCATTGGGCGACGGTGTGAAGGCGTTGGAGTTCCACGAGGCGGTCGGGCAGTTCCGTGAGAAAATCACTGACCATGTCGCACACGGCGGCGGTGTCCAGCTCCTTGCAAAATTGTTCGAGCCGGGCGGGATCAAACAGTCTTGGCGAACTGGTGGCGGCGGGAATGGCGGCCAGGAGCGCATGGTAAAGCTGCTGGCTGGTGAACGGCTTGGCGATGTAATCATCCATGCCGGCGGCGAGGCAGCGCTCGCGTTCGCCGGTAAGCGCATTGGCGGTGACGGCGATGATGCGGACGCGCCGCGCCGCCTTGGCCTCTATTTCCAGATGCCGGATGGCCGCCGTCGCTTCGTGGCCGTCGAGTTCGGGCATGTTGCAATCCATGAGAATGGCGTCGTAATAGTCGGGCTTGAATTTCTCCACGGCTTCCCGCCCGTTCACGGCCCAGTCGGCGCCGGCGCCAAACGTATCCAGCATCAACTGGCACAGTTTGCGGTTGAAGGGATGATCCTCGGCGACGAGAATTTTCAGATCCGCCACCGGCGTGCGTTTCGCGGCGGCGTCCTCGCGGCGGATGAGTTCGGTGTCGCCCGGCAGTTTGAGCGGGCGATTGAGCTCCGGTTTTTTGCCGAGAACGACATCCACGAGCGCGTTGAAGAGCGGCTGTTCCCGCACGGGTTTGAGCAGCACGCTGGCAAAAATCGCCAGGCCGTCATCCTCCTCCCCGAGCGACGCCGCCGCACTCGCCAGCAAAATGCATTGCACGCGCTCGCGATTGACCGCGAGTTCCCGGCGCAATTCCGCCCCGCCGAGCGTCAGCATTTCGTCGTCACCAATCACCAGCGGCAGCACCGCCGCGCGCAAATCATGGCGCAGCGCCCGCACCAGTTCCGGCACACCCGCCACGGCGCGGGTGTCCACCCCCCAGCCGTGCAGTTGCTCGACGATGGATTCGCGCAGGCTGGGATTGGGCACCGCGACGATGGCTTGCACGAACACGAGGCCCGGAAAACACCGTTCGATGGCGGGCTGCGGCGGCACGCCGAAGGGCAGTTCAAACCAGAACGTGGAGCCGGCCCCGGCAACACTGTGGACGCCGATCCGGCCGCCCATCAATTCCACGATTTTCCGCGAGATGGCCAGGCCAAGGCCGGTGCCGCCAAATTTACGCGACGACGAGGTGTCGGCTTGCACAAACGGCTGGAATAATTTCTGCGTCTGCTCGCTGGTCAAGCCGATACCGGTGTCCGTCACTTCAAAGCGCAGCCGGATCTTGCCGTGCGCGTGAACCAGCGGCTGGACGCGGACGATGACTTCGCCCCGTTCCGTAAATTTGATGCCGTTGCCGACAAGGTTCAGCAGCACCTGCCGGAGGCGGATGGGATCACCGAGCAGGTGATGCGGCACTTCGCGATTGACCACGGCGGCCAGGGCCAGTTTCTTGGCCGGCGCGCGCGTGCCGGCATTTTCCAGGACCGAATCCACGATGCCCCGGACGGAAAAATCCTCCCGCGCAATGGTCATCTTGCCCGCCTCGATCTTGGAAAAATCCAGGACGTCGTTGATGACGTGAAGCAGGGCGTTGGCGCTCTCGGCGGCGGCCTCGGCAAATTCGCGCTGGCGGCGGTCGAGCCGCGTCTGCGCGAGCAGTTCCACCATGCCCAGAATCCCGCCCAGCGGCGTGCGGATTTCGTGGCTCATGTTCGCGAGAAATTCGCTCTTGGCGGTGTTCGCCCGATTCGCCTGGTCGGCCATGGTCCGCGCCTCGGCGGCGGCGAGTTGCAACTGGAGATTGGTTTTTTCGAGCTGCGCTTTGGCATCCTGCAGTTCCAGTTCTGCGCGTTTGCGCGGGGTGATGTTTTGAATGACAGCTTGAAACTCGGGTTTCGCCACGCCCGCGTGGACCAGCCGGCGGAGGTTATATTGCTGCCATTCCACATGGCCGTCCGCCGCCTCGGCCTTGCGGTCAAAACTCAGGACCGGCCGTTCTTCCGGCAGACGCTGGAAATCGGTTTCCAACGTCCGGGCCTCCACTTTGGCAAGGTCCTTGAAAAAATTGGTGCCCAGCAATTCCACCTCCGGCCGGCCGTAAAAGGCGCAGTAAGCCGGATTGACAAAGGTGATCGTGCCATCGGGTTGAAACCGGCAGATCAGATCCTCCTGATCGGCCACCACGGCGCGGAGCCGCTTTTCGTTTTCCACCAATGCCGCCAGCGCTTTGCGCCGTTCGGTGGCGGCGGCGGCCAGCAGGAGATTGGAAACCGCGAGGATGCCGATGTAACTGCCGACCAGCCGCAGGCTGTCGGTCAGGTTGCCGACCAGGAACGGCCCGCGGCCCAGCCAGATCGAATAAATCGCCAGCGTCGCCACCAGCAAGGTGCCCGTCGCCGCGCCACGCGGACCAAATCGCATCGCGCTCCACACCAAAAACGGATACGGCAGATAGGCCAGCGGATAATTATGAATGCCATACACGAACCAGGAATCGAATGAAATCAACGTGCCGATCACCAGGCCCGACGAGCAGATCACCGCCTCGATCACCCGCCAGAACGTCAAGCGCGGCGCGGCGGAAGCGCTCCAGATGAGGATAAAAGGTGCCACCACCAAAACCCCCATCGCATTGGGCACCCACCATTGCAGCGTGAGCGAAAGCAGATCGTCCCAATCCGCCTTGCCGGCATAGATCAGCCCGACGACGTTGAACGCGGCGTTGACTGTGGTGCCGAGCGCCCCGGCCAGCAGGATGTAACCCGCCGCGTCCCGCGTGCGCTCCATGGCGTTGTCGAATTTCGCGAAGCGCTTCAGCAGATACGCGCACAGCACCGCGCCCACCGTGTTGCCCAAGACCATGCCCAGGGTGAAGTAGCCCAGGACCACCCCGTCAATCACCGAAAACAAAACCGCGCCCAGCGCGATGCTCGGCCAGAAGTTGTAGCCGAGCAATAAAATGGCCGCCAAGGCGAGCCCCGCCGGCGGCCAGACCAAGTCCACACTGCCGTGCATGAACGAAGCTTTCCGGCCCAGCAAGCCGCCGAGCACATACAGCGCTGTCAGCAGGGTGACGCGCGTGACCACGGCCATTCCGGGATATTTTAGCTGGCTCACAACGCGGGATTTCTAGCAGTTTTGCAGGCGCAAGCCCAGCGGTAAGTTCGGCCGGAGGCCGGGCCATTTCGTCCCGCCAAATAATCGTTTGTCCGCGAAACAAAAACTCGTGCCAAAAATCAATTTGGCACGAGCTTGCTTGAAACAGTTTGTTTGAAACAGCCTTAGCCGGCAGCCGGCCACGCACCGATCAAATCACGCGCGACGGCGGCGCAGGAACAACAGCACCGCCCCGCCACCGAGGAGGGCTACCGTGGTGGGTTCAGGCACCGGGGTGACATCACCAAAAACGCGGAGGCCCAGACTTTGATTCGCAACACCCAAGGAACGGAGCGTCGACGTGAAATTGCCATCCGCTTCGGAGGCCGCATTGCGGTAATAACCGTTGAACATTTGCGAGCCGACCGTCGGGGTCATGCCGTATTGGATGATCGAGGTCAGACTGTTGAGGGAACTGTAGTTGACACCATCAGTGGTGCCTTGATAGTTGAATGAAATACCAACCGTCGTGCTGGAAATGGCCAGCGGTGTCGCGAGCGTAACGCCAGGCGCAGAGCCGACCGGGCTGCCTTCAAAGGGGTAAAAGAATCCCGAGGTGTAAGTGCCTGCGGAGTCAACAGTGTAACTACCGAGCAAACTGCCGAACGCCGGGGTGCCAACAGCGACCGTGCCTGTGTTGACCGTGCCCCAGACAAAGATGTTGATTCTCAAGCCAGTGTAGGCGGTGCCAGAAAGATTGACCGGGAAAATATCAAACCCGGTGATGTCCGTCGTGCCGGCGGCAAGAACATATCCATCGCCCATGAACGTATTTGGCGTCGAACCGGTGGCACTGACATGGGAGTTGGTGTTGCCGCCTTCGTAATTCGACATGTTATCGAAAACGACATCGGCTTGGGCACTGGCAGCCGCCAAGAAGGCAACGGCCAAAGCGGCAGTTAAAAAGGAGAGTTTGCGCAGCGGCAGCAGCGTTTTTTGACTCGAAATATTTTTCATGTTTATAAGGTTTGTCAGTCTTGATTTGGTCGTTTCTTGCTAAACGGTCTTCCCCCTCCATTTCTCGATGGAGTTGAGTAAACTAGAAAAGTTTCGAGCCGTCAATGCTTTTTTCCAAATATTCTGCCCAAGGCGTCCCGCTGCTTTGAGTCACCGCAAAACGCGGATCGCAAGCTAATAGCGCCGGGCGTTATGCGGTTGGTTCTGGCCGGTGCCGTCGTGGCAGGTCAGCGTGCAGACGCCGTGGTTCAGACCGGCGGAGTCGTAGCGCAACGTGCCGTTCAAGGGCTGGACGTAGGTGGTGTTGAAATTGATCAGGTGCGGCTGGGTGGCGGCGTGTGAGTCGTGGCAGGTGGTGCAGGCGGCGCGGTAGTCCTCGATATGTTTCCGATGTCCCGACCAACTCGTGGCCAACTCACTATCCACCACCGAACTGCTGTGACATTTGTAGCACAACGCGAAGTTGGCGGGATTGTAGGGCGTGCCGTCGGTGAGCAGCAACCTGCGCTCCAGCAGGGGCACGAAAGCGGAACCATGCGGGCCTTTAGTGCCGGTGCCACCGTTGGCCGGTCCCTGGTCGTTGTTGTGGCAATCACTGCAAGTCATCTGACTGGACGCGGTCAACGGCAGGATCAGACTCGGCGCATTGAGGTTTTTCCCGACGCCCTCCACGGGGTGGAAGGAAGTGTTGCCGGGCATGAATTCCCGCCGCGTATTCGTCTCGACCTGCTGGCGCGGCACGCGGGCGGGACCGCGACGCTCACTATCGCCGTGGCAGCGATAACACAACTCCGACTCGCGGGTGATGCTGCGGACCACGGAGCCGCCGAGACTCACTCCGACCGTGGCGGTCAACGCGCCGGAGACGCGGGCCTGGCTGCCAATCGCGCTGCTGGAAGCGTGGGGATTGTGACAATCCGCGCACGTCACATGGCGCGTCGGCGGATTGATGGGGTCTTCCTGCGCGCGGTGCGACTGCTCATCCACGAGGATCGGATGGGCGCTGAGCTTGTTAAAATCCGCCGCCACATTTTGTCCCGGCCCAGCGGCGTTGTGGCACGGCAGACAGTTCCTTTCCGGCGTGGAAAATCGCATCAACTCCTGCCGGGTGCCGGCGGCATGCGGCACATGACAACCCGCGCAGCCGGCGCTGGCCACGGTCGAAAATTTGGCGGACACTCCCTCCGGCGCGACGCCGTTTCGGGGAGCCGCCGGGCTGAGTAAATCGGCGGGCAATGGCTTCGTGGAAGCGGCATGGCTGGAAGCCGCCCAAGCGGACATGGTATGGCAGCTCAAACACAGCGCCGAAGCCGTGTTGTCCAGCACCAGGAATTTACCGTATTGATTGTTGTGCGGATCGTGGCAGGACGTGCATTGAAGCTGTCCGGTTTGGTCCAGCCGCACTTCTTGCACCAGCGTGTTGGGATCGCGCAGGTTGCCATCGGCCGTCACCAAAGCGGCGTCGTAAGTAAACGAGATCGGATGGTCAGCCGACAAATCGGTGCCGAAATTATTGGCTCCGGCGGGCATCGTGGATGCAGTCATTGGCATGACCCCGACTCGACTATTCACCATGCCCAGGGCCACGGTGCCGTCGTGACAACTCAGGCAAAGTCGCGAAGCGCCCGTCGGCTGGCCCACCACCGCTTTGAGCGTGGCGCTGCTGTAGGGCGTGTAAGTGGCGGCCGACAGACCGTGGTTCCACAGCGGACCGTCACCAGTGGCGGTATGCGGGGTATGACAGAAGATGCAGACGTCCGACTCGATGGTCGCATGGACGGAGCCGGGACTACTGATGGAGAGGTTATGTTTCGAGTGGATGATACTATTGGGATTCTGGCCAACCGCATCAAAGTTGGCGAAGCCGACGGCGGCGGCAACAACCATTAACGTCATGAGCCGGAATCGAACGACGCGAGGCACCATGCGCAGACCGTAACCCGAACGCCGCGGCGCGGCGACTGGCGGCTGCAAACTCTGGTTGGAGCACAGGAATTGGTTCATGGTTTGCCGGTGTAACGGAACATTTGCAGGCGATGGTTGTAAGCGTCGGCCACGAAAATTTCATTCCGGGAATTGATGGCGATGCCATTGGGCAAGCCAAACTGGCCAGGACCGGAGCCGGCTTCACCCCAGTCGAGTAGCAACCGGCCTTGATCATTAAAAACTTGCACGTTGTTGAACACCGCATCCACGACATAGACATGGCCAGCCGAATCCACCGCCACGCCTTTGGGCCGGCTGAAGTGGCCCGGGCCATCGCCCGCACTGCCAAACGCCCGGACGAAACGCCCCTCCGCAGTGAAGACTTGCACGCGACTGTTCAAGGAGTCCGTCACATAGATTTGCTGATGCGCATCCACCGCCACATGCGTAGGAAAATTAAATTCGCCCGGGCCCGAGCCGCGCCGGCCGAACTTGGAGAGGTATTCACCCTTCACCCCGCAGAGGACGATCTGATGCCGTTGAGAGTCCGCAATGATGAGCCGCTCGCCCAACACGGCGAGTCCCGCTGGGCGCTCCAGTTCGTTGGTGAAGGCAAACTGAACCTTGCCTTTCGCGTCAAAGGCAATCACTTTGCCCAAGGCCGAGTCGGCGACAAAAAAAGTTGGTCCGTGATGCACCGCCGCCACGGGCGAAACGAAGCGGTAGTCGCCGGCCGAAGACCAGCGCAACCATTGCTTGCGAATCAGGTCCAAGTAATAGACGGCACTGGCACCCGTATCAGTCACGAGCAGATTGCCCGACTCATCCAGCGATAGTCCAAAAGGTCGGTCTAATTTCTTTTGCTCGGAGCCACTGCCGGTAATGGTATTGGCCAGCCGGCTGAAGAAGGCGGGTCGGGCACCAATGTCCTTGGGACTCGCAATGTCCCGGACATAGACCACATAGGGTTCAGCGGGCGGCGGCGGCCAGGCCGGCAGAGCAACTGGGGCAGCGTGGACGGTCAGGCTGGAGAGGAACCAGAGCAAAGCGACTGGGGCAGCCCGATTCCAGGCTTGGAACCAGGAGAGCTTCTGCCGCGACGAGTAGATTGGGAGTATCCTCGCCATGACTAGAAGGTGCGCTTCAGATAAGCGAAGAGGCGATGTTTCTCACGCTCTTCGGTATAGGGTCCGGAGGACGTGGACAGGGTGTTATATTCATAGCCGGCGCGCACGCTCAGTTTGCCGCGGGTCCAATTCAGCCCGGTGCGGGCGGAACCTTGCGTTTGGTCGCTGTCCACAATTTCCATCAGGGTGCAACCGCCTTCGACATACCACGAGAGGGAGGACCAGAGTTGCGCATTGTATCGGCTGAGGAACTGGTATTGGGTCTGGTCGCGGTTGCCGGGGTAGTTATAGAACGTCTCGTTGAAATTGAAACTCAGGCTGGACCGGCTATCGAGATGGAAATCGAAATTCTGGAAGAAACGCAGCGCCTGGTATTGGGTGTAACTGGAATCGTAGTCCTCGTATTCCGCCCCGGTGCGCAACCAGCGCCAGTTGTAATCCACACCGCCAACGAGGTCGGTCAGCGTTTGCGCCAGCACTGCCGGCGGGGCATTGTTGTCCATCCAGTTTAAGCGGCCATAGATTCCTAGATGGTTGTAGAGATCCAGCCGGACTTGAAAGGTGGCGTTGAGCGATTCATAGGCGGCATTGTTTGCAGAGTCGCTTTCGTAGGTCACCGAGATGGTCAGATTGTCATTTGTTTGGAGCAGCGATTGGAGATGACTGCTGGTGGGAACTACGAGCCGGATCTCCGTCAATTCACCCGAGGAAACCACCTGATAGTCGGTCGTGGCCGCGAGCACGTCGCCGGCGACATTGACCCGGATGGAACTGGTGAGGACGCGTGGGCGATCCAGGTAAACGGGGCGATACTGTGGGCTGGTGGGCAGGTAGAGTTGATGTGCTTCAATGCTCACCAAGGTGCTGCCGGAGGAGTTTTCCTCCTGGTGGTCGGCGACCAATCCGGCACCCACCGAGAGCCGCCCCCAGGAACGCAGCCGCTTGTTGTAATTCTCATACAGCCCCAGGCCGTAGCGATCGCTGGTGGCCAAACTAGCACTGCCGGAACTTTCCTGATGGCTGCCATGAGCGTCCAGATTGGAGGCAAGACTCTCGTAGAGTTGATGGCGAAGACCATAGACACCCTGCACGCGCTGGTCGGCCTGGTCGGTCACCTGCTGGATGGGGACGCCCCCTCCGATCGTGTCGGTCACCTGGCGCAGATGGTTGTGCGCAAAATCCAGCATCAGATAACTGTCCAGATTCGGACGGTGATTCATGAGGACGTTCTCGTCGGCGTTGACGGTCTCGGTCTGCTGTCCACTGTATTCGGACTGGCTATAACCCACGCCCGTGGCGGCCGTAATCTGCTTGCGCGACCCGAAGGTTTCGGAGTCGGAAAGACTGATGGACTCATTCTGGCTGTTCTGCCGGTTGCCGAAGTTCAGGATGTTGTCGAACTGGTTAATGTGTAGATTCAGCGTGGTCTGGCCAAAATGCCGCCGGTTGATGCCGACAAAGTTAAAGTAGGTTTCAGAAATCTCGGTGGAGTCCTTAAACCCGGTAGCCGTTTCATCCCGGTAGCCCAACTCGGCATTCAGACTTAAGTGGTCGGTGTTCCAATTCACCCGCCCGCCGTAGCGTTCACTGTCCACCGTGAAGGTCTCGAAGGTGCCGTAGTCCCGGAAGGTATGATCCTGCGCCGCAAACACCGAGGCGTTGTAGGGCTTGGCCTCCAGGAAATTGATCTGCGCCAGATAGCGAGTCAACTCCTGGCTCTCATTGCGCGTCTGGCTGGAACCCGAGCTCCGGGTGGTCATCGAATCCCACCCCCAACCCAGCTCGCCGTCCAAATCAAACGCGACTAGATTCGGGTGATAGATGGAACCCGAAGTGCGCAAACCCACGGTGGGCGTGATGAATAGAGTATCATAGACAGACTGGCCGCCGCCGGTGCGAATCGTCTCGGACGAGCCTTCCACTTCCAAGCCCACGCTGGCCTGGGGCAAGCCGTTCAGCTTAATCCAGCGTGGGTCTTCCGCACGCGCCGCCGGCACCAGCCACGGCACGATGCCGCCAAGCAGCGCGCTCGCGACCAAGTAAGAACGATGGCGCGTCAACTGGTTCATTTGGCAGGTGCCGGCTCCTTACCGACTACCTTGCTGGCGGCGCTGGCCTTGAGCAAAAATTTATCTTTGCCGACGTGCGGATCGTGGCAACTGACACAAGACTTGCCCTCGATGCCCGCATGACCTTTCACCGCTTTCAAATCCTTGTCGTCATGACAATCGCCGCAGAGCTTTAAAATGTTCTTGGCCAGCAGATGGGTCTCCGGGGATTGATGCGGCTTGTGGCAACCCGTGCAATCTTCGACCACGTCGTGCTTGAACTTGGCCTGCTCCAAGAAGTTGTCGTGGCAGTCCCAGCACAAGGTTGGCGGGGTCTTCTTGACCAATCCCTTCTTGTCCATCGCGTGCGGATTATGACAGGCCACACAATCACCATCCGCCACCGGTTGGTGAACCGACTTGGACTTCTTGTTGGGGATATCATCGTGACAATCCGCACACGTTTCCTTGACCGGCTTCTTTAAGAGAGCCTTGATCTTTCCGGCATGAGGATTATGGCAGGCCAGGCAATCGCCATCCGCGACCGGCTGATGCACATATTTCTTCTTCGCGATCAGGTCATCGTGACAGGCGGCGCAAGTCTCCTTCAGGGGCTTCTTCAACAATCCCTTGAGGTTGCCCGCGTGCGGACTGTGACACTCCAGGCAGTCGCCGTCGCCGACCGGCTGATGCACAAATTTTTGCTTCGCGATGAGATCATCGTGACAGCTCAGACAGGTGTCCTTGACGGGCTTCTTCAAGAGTCCCTTGAGCTTGCCCGCGTGGGGCGTGTGACATTCCAGACAATCGCCGTCACCCACCGGCTGATGGACGAATTTCTTTTTGGCGACCAGTTCGTCGTGGCATTCCGCGCACGTGTCCTTGACGGATTTTTTCAACAAGCCCTTGAAGTTGGTGGCGTGCGGCGCGTGACAGTCCAGGCATGCGCCGGCTTCCACCGCCTGATGCTTGACCTTGCCGGCGGCGAGCGGATCATCGTGGCAGGTCAGGCAGAGGGGATTGCCCTTGGTGACGAGCAACTGCTTGTTTTCGGATTGATGCGGCGCATGGCAGCTCGTGCATTCGCCAGCGTCCACGGGCTGATGCTTCACCTTGCTCGCCACAAAGGTTTGATGCAGCTCCTTGTGGCAGCCAAAGCAGACCTCGCCCGGCTTGCCCACCATCTTCTGCGAAAACTGGGACTCATGGCACGCGGTGCAGTCCCGTTTCGCGTAGGGCGGATGCACGGTCATTGGCGGACGTGCCGGCATCACGCGCACCGGCGTCTGCCCCACCGCATTGGTATTTAATGGCTCCAGGGCCATTGCGGCCAGCCGATTGGTTGCGCCCGGCTGCGGCACGCCATCAAAGAAAAACGTCAGCCACTTCTGCTTGGTCTCCGTGCGGCAGCCGGCAAAGAGGACCAGCCCCCCGGCCAAAGCCATCAAGGCGCCCACGGTCCGGCTCCAGCGGCGGATATTGGCTTTGGTGGATGGCGGGTTCATTTAATCCGGACAATTCAAACTAGGGAAATCAGGGCATTAGCTTGCGACTTTTAATCCGCAAAGTTAGCGGGTGAAAAAGCTGCCGAGGGTTGGATCACGCCAAGAAGTTTCGCACATCTCGGAAGCCTCGACGCCGCGCAGAGCTTCTTGGACGGCGGTAGTCCGCCACCACCTTTCAGCTCGTCGCGATTAACGGCTCCAATGTTGCTTTGAACTGCCATAACGGTTCATTTCTGTTTCAAGAACCCATACACACTGACCTTGTTTCCGCCGAACTGGCTGGTGACGAAGATCAGGTAGTCACACTGGCGACCGGGAGCGACGTATTTCTGGAAGTAACTCATATGGTCGTAATCTACTTTCACTGAAGCCGGCAGGGTCACTGCGCCCTGGGTGCTGGCCCCTGCCTGGCCAAAAAACAAGAGCAGCCGGCCTTCCGTATCAAATATCTGAACGACCTGCGTGGCCGCATCCACCACATACGCGAGTCCCTGTCGGTCCACGGCCACGCCTTTGGGCCGCGAAAAACTACCCGGAGCCAGCCCCTGCCCGCCGATGGTCCGCAGGTATTTTCCGTCGAGGTCATACACCTGCACCGCAAAGCCGCCAAGGTCGGAGACCAGCAGCCGCCCATTGATCCTGTCCAGCGCCAGGTTGGCGGGTGAAAACAGCTTGCCCACCTTGACCTGGTCATCCGCCGGAATGGTAAACAAAAATTTGTGATCGGCCTTGCCAAACACCCGCACCAGATGATGCTGCAGGTCGGTGACGTAAAGACGATCCGCCGAAACGGCGACATCCGAAGGGTTCATCTCATCCTTCTTGCCGAGCGCTTCCTGAAAGGTGCCGTCCGCGCCAAAAATCACCACCTGCTTGCGGCCGGTGTCGGCCACATACCGCGTGCCGTCAGCATCAATCGTGACGTTGATGGGCATCCGCAACTTGCCCTCGCCCGCCGGGGCAAAGTAAGACGCGCGGTGCTTTTGCAAATCAAATACCTCGATCAAATTCTGCACGGTGTCGCAGACAAAAACCTTGCCGTCACGCAGCGCCAAGCCATAGGGCTTGACCACGCCACCCGCCGCCGTCTTATCCCCGGTGACAAAATCGGTAAAGCTGCCGCCCCGGCCCAGGTCGGCATCCGAGGAGAAGGAAGTCAGGTATTGAATGCGCGGCTCATCCGGCTTGGGCGGAAAGAAAGTATAAGTCTGCGCCGACTTGGGCGTCGTGGAGCAACCGCTCAACAGCGCCAGCAGCAGACAGCAGCCGCCGAGTGGCAGGAACCGCCATTGGATCGTGGTCATCATGGTCAAAATATTAGTATTAAGTCGTTGTTTTGCTTCGCCGGAAGCTTTTGGCTGGCTCGCCGGACACTGCGTGCCAAACTACACGGCCAACCACCGGAAACCAAGCGTGTTTTCCCGCCGGAACTTGCTTCAGCCTGGGTCAAATTCTCGAACTTAGTTCAACCGTTGCCAGCGTCCATTCATCCTGGGACAGGCATGTTGCCAGTCTATTTGAATTTGGCAGTGCGGCGGCCACCCCCGACCTCGAAACTCGCCCGGCAAGATGCCGGTCCCGCTACGCGCCAGAATTCCGCATTTGAGACCCGGTTAAAAAGCGGGCCTTGGTCAAGTATTCGACCAAGGCCCGCCTGAATTCAGAACTATCGGCCGAGCCAGGTTAGTTCACCGTTCAGAACTATCGGCCGAGCCAGGTTAGTTCACCGTAATGATGTTAGTCGCATTCGCGCTACCACCCGGGTTGCTGGCCTGCATAATCACCTTGTAATTGCCAGCATTGGTGTAGGTGAAGGAGATAGTCATACCCGAGACACCCACCAGGCGGTTCGAGGTGGCGGTATAACCGCTGCTATCATAGAGCGTCCATTTGCCATACTCGGCATTGAGGCTCGTGTTCGTAAAGTTCACCGAGGCGGGATGCGTGAGCGTTCCCGGGGTGAAACTGAAGCTCGGCACCACCGGGGAATACACATGCGTGAAGTTATTCCGGGTCAGCGTTTCCGTTCCGTTGGCATCCGTGGCCGTGAGCGAGACCGTGAAGACGCCGTTCGTCGTGTATTTATGGGGAACGACCGTGCCAATCGTGTTGGTCGTGACGCCATCGCCGAAATCCCATGCACCCGAGGTCAGGGCCGGGTTCAGGTTCGTGAAGGTGACCGTGCCGTTGAGCGCAATATCAGGTGTATTGGCCGTGAACTTGGCGGTCACGAACTGGCTCAGCACCTTGGTTTCGGCATCCTTCAGCAGCAATGGGATGAACGTCGGATTATGCACGCCCAAGCTGCCGTCGTTGCGCACCATATAGACATTGAAACGCGCCTGGCGGATGACGTCCGGTAATTTCAACTGATCCGCAGCCGAAGGACCGGCATTGGTAATACTTGCCAGTGCGCCGGGCAGTGTGAACTCCCAACTGTTCTGTTTGTATTTGCTGTAATTGGCTCCCAAAAGGGCGGGGCCATTGTTGGTCGCCCAGCGATTCAACAAATCCGCCATGCGCGCCAGAGTATTGGTAGTCTTGGCTTGCGTGCCCAGCCAGTCAGGATATCCGGAGGTATGGCAACCACCCAAGGCGCAACCATTGGGATCCATGTCGAAGGTGTGACCCAACACCATGGTGCTGGAATTCACCGCATAGTCCGGCACATGGCAGGTGGCGCATTGGTTGGTATTGAACACAGAGCGCGGAGTAATGCCGCTGTGGGTGGCATAAATGCCCATGCCGTTATTAATCGGGCCATTGGTATAAACGGTCTTACCATTGGTGGTGTTCAGATAGTCCGGCTGCAGAATGCCGACGAGGATGTTATATTGCACGGAATTATGCGGCGGACGGCTGTAACCAGTGACGTTGGTGGTCAAACCCACGGCCACGGAAACGTTCGTCGGCGTCAGGACGACACTGTTCGTCGTGCGGCCGATGACATAGGAGTTCGTCAGAATGCCATACCAGTTGGTCTTATAGCTGTTGGTGTAGATGTCCACATAGACTAGATTCGTCGTGGCATTGCCAACGACCGAGTTGGTGATCAAACCGTAAGCCCGGCCATCCCAGCGGGCGCCGCGGGTGTTATGGCACTGACCGCAGATATTGACGTTGGGATCATACAAACTGGAAAACGTCGAGCCATAGAACAGCACATTGGTCGTAATCGAGTTATCATAGTTGGTCGTCAACACGGTGCGCTTGTCGGCGGTGGTGGCCATCGTGAAGTAGTTGGAGGACCAAGTCGGATTGCGCAACTGGGCGACGTTATATTTCTCATGCGGATCATGGCAGACCGCGCAGGTGGGACCCCAGGAACCGGAATCTTTGCCGGAGGGCAACACCAACGGTTTGACCACGCCGGTCAACCGGGCTTCATAGTCCGAGAGCATGGCCATGCGCGTGGCACCAGAGTGACACATGCCGCAACCGACCTGACGATCCTGACCGGCATCATACACCGGATTATTGGCCGGACCATAGGTGCTGTTGACAATGCCCGTGGTGGAATTGGTGACCAGCAGCGAACTGTTGGTGGGATTAACGGTGACGTAATAACCGTAGAGCGTCTTGCCGGCAAGAACGATGGTGTTGGTATAATAAACGCCGCTGTTAAAACCGTATTTGACGTCATCATTCACCTGCCCGTGCAACGATTCCGAGTATTCCTCGAAGGTGGGATGATGGCTGTCCTGATGGCAACTGCCGCAGATAGCCGGATCAATGCTGACCGCCGGGCGGATGAGCGCGTGATCGGTGTTCTTATGCCAGGCGGCCGGGCCGTGGCAGTTCTCGCAGCCGACATTCGCGAGATGGGCCGTGGTCGCGCCCGTGTAACCCGTGGGCTGGCCAAACCCAACGGTATGACAGGGCAGACAACTCGCGTTGTTGCCCATGCCAATGGAAGTCAGCAAGCTTAAGGCGGAGGCGTGGTCGGTCTGGGTCCAAGTGGCAATCTTGTCACCGTGACAGCCGCTGCAATAGCCGGAGCCGGCAAACGAATTCGACTGGCTCAGGCGGAAGGAGTAATTGTTGGTCGGATCCGGATTAGCCACGGTCTTGGACCAGGCAAAATCGGAGGCCGCCACGTTGGCCAGGGAGATCCAAGGCCCCGTGAGGATATTCGTCGTGGCCTCGATGCTATACCAGCCCTGCATGCCATACCAGGAGACCGTGGTGTTGGTGCCGACGGTGGTAATGCTCGTGATCGTGGACTGGGCGGGAATGCCGCCTTGAGTGCCAGACGGAATCCGATACATATCGGCGCGGGCGGAAGTCCCAAAGATGCCGCCGAGGGCCAGGCCGGCCGCTAAGACAGCCAAAGCGCGGCGCATAGGGTAATGATCAATCGTTTTCATTTTGATATTTTAGGTTCTATTGTTGCCCCGGCGCCGTTATGACTTCTGCCCGGCCACCCCGCCGCATTGGGCGGCGAGTTGGCGAACATGGCAGGATTTCATAACCTCAAGCACAGCGGGTTATTCCAGATTACTTGTTGTGGCAACTGCGGCAGAGCAAACTGCCCACGCCGGCCTGGGTGCCATTGATCTTCACCAGCTTGGGATTGCTGGTGATGTTGAAGGGCGTGCCTTCTTGATTATGCACATCGTGGCAGGAGTTGCACTCCAGGCGGTGGTTGCTGCCGAGCAGGAAACCATTCACCGTCATGTCATTGCCGGGCACAAAGGTGCCGCTGTCCGGCGTCAACACCGGGGTGGTGTCGGGATTAAACAGCCACTTGTCCTGGCCGACGCCGTTGCCGACTTGGGCTGAGCTATAGGTCATGGAAATGGGATGGGAATGCGTCAGGTCTTTGGTCAGGTTGGCCTGGGTGGCAATGGTTTCTGCCGGGGTCCGCGAGGGATTGACCGGACTACCATAGGCATTGATGGCAACCGTGCCATCATGGCAGCTCAAGCAGGCCAGCGAGGAGGCCGCCGGGGTGAGTTCCGTAGCCAACTTTAAGCTCGCCCCCGGGGCGGCACCATTGGCATACATCGTAAAACCAGCGGCGGTGGTTTGGTCATGATTCCACAGCGGACCGGCCGTCGTGCTGGCATGGTGAGGTGTATGGCACACCCCGCAAACCGTGGCCGGATTCGCCGGATCCACATTCCAAGGCCGGGCATGGAAATCATGTGGACTATTGAGAATGCCTGCCTGGGCAGCCAAGGACAAGGTCAGCAGCGAGCCGGTGACCACGGTTAGGGTGAGGAGGTTCATGGTTTTCATATTAATATTCAGGTTAACTACGCGCGTTTTGTTGTTGTTGTTTTATCGGGTCGGTTCTACGGGAACGCGGTCGGATATCAACGCCGCGTATGGTTTGCTAAAGGCGGCATCAGTTAATGCCGCAGTTCCAACAGCAGCCGAACACACCGGCAAATCTGCCGTCTCGGGTCCACTGTCAAAATGGTTGTCTAGTTTCATGCGTTTGGCCAGTCTCAAGCACGGCAGCCCACCGCGCCGCCCAGCACCCAGCCAGACGCAGACGCTTCAATATTGGCCGCGCGTTTTCCGGGCGCGGCGTCAAATTTTTTCAGCAAGGCCGCCGTGCGGTCATTGATGATTTCGTAACACACCGCGAGTTCCGCCTCGCGGTTCTTGGTGTTCTCGCGGACGACCGCTTCGAGATCGTCAATGTCGTAAAGAAAAACATTCGGCAGTTCTTGCACCGCCGGATCAATGTCGCGCGGCACGGCGATATCCACGAGCACGAGCGGACGGTTCCGCCGCAACGGTAAAATCGCCGCCACATCTTCGCGCCGCAAAACGATATCCGGACTGCCGGTCGAGCTGACCAATATATCCGCCGCCGCCATTGCCGCCGCCGAATCTTCCTGGCGCACCGCGCGGCCGCCAAATTCCAGCGCCAATTTTTCCGCACGCTCGTAGGAACGGTTGGAAACCAGCACCGTCTTCGCGCCACGTTTGGCCAGATGTTTCACGCAGGCCTCGCCCATTTTGCCGGCCCCCAAAATCATCACGGTCTTGTCGCTGAGATCGCGGTCGAAAACCTTTTCCGCCAGTTCCACCGCCACGCTGCCCACCGAAGTGGCACCGCGACCGATGCCCGTTTCCGTGCGGATCTGCTTCACCACCGAGCACGCAGCCTGGAAAAGTTGGTTCATTTTCTTGCCGGTCAAACCCGCCGCCTTGGCCGCTTCATACGCGGTTTTGACCTGGCCGGTGATCTCCGTTTCGCCAATGACAAGCGAGTCCAGTCCGCTGGCCACGGCGAACAGGTGCTGCGCCGCCGCCGCGCCTTCCTTGACGTAGAGATGGGGGGTGAAATCAAAATCGCTGTTCGTGAGTTCCTGAAACAGTTGCGTGACCCGGCCGTGAATCCACGGGGAGACCCCGTAAATCTCCACCCGGTTGCAGGTGGAGAGGAGCACCACTTCATCCAGTCCGCCGCGCAGTTTCAGGCGGCAGCCACAGCATTGCAGCCGCGCGCGGGGCACCGCGAGCCGCTCGCGCACTTCCACCGGCGTGGTCTTGTAGCTCAATCCTGCAACAAAGAGTTTCATTTTGGGCTGGCGCTTGGTTTTAACGATCTGGATAAAAGCTAATTCAAGGGTAAAAAGCGCGCTTACCATTTCTTGTCATTTACTAGGCAACATTTGAATCGAAAAGCTGGATGCTTTTCACCTTATACAATAATAAGCGGAGCTTACGGCGAGTCGTTGTCGTTTTGGGTTGGGTCCACCGTGCTCTTTTCCAGTGGATGTTCGTGCGCCTGCAACTCCTCGGAAATCCGTCCGTCCAGGCACGCCGTGTTCAGCGGATAAATGTCCGGATCGAACATGACGTGGTAGAAATGCCAGACCACAATCGCCAGACAGGCGAGCAGCGCCTCGTAATAATGGATCGTCGTCGCGACCACCACGACCCAGCGCGGCAGATATGCCGTCACGTCAATTTTGAGCCAGATGGCCAGGCCCGTGGCACCCATGAGAAATGTGCCCCAGACGACCGCCCAGTATTCCATTTTTTCGGCATAACCAAAGCGGCCAATCTTCGGCTTGTGCGTAGTAAATCCAGCGAGGTAACGCACGGCATCCAGCACATCGGCCAGGTCTTTTTTGACCGGAAACAAATCCGCGACCAGCCGCCGGCCATCGCGCGTGGCGAGGAGATAAAGCACATGATAGGCCCCGACGACCAAGAGCAAGATGCCGGCGATCCGATGCACCCAGCGGCGGAACGGCTCGCTGGAACCCATCATTTTGGCGAGGAACGAATCGGGGAACTTCAGCGCAAAGCCCGTCACGGCCAGCACGATGAAACTCCAGGCCAGCACGAAATGCTGCCAGCGTTGCGACGCGGTCATCCGCACCACCGGCCGCACCGAGGAGCGCAGCCGCAAGGCCATTTTTTTGAGGAACAAAGTGGCATTGTGCGCGAACATGCCGCCGATCGTGGCAAAAATCAGGACGAGATAAATCTGCCGCACCCAATGGTTCAAACGGCTGCCGAAATCGGTTCCCCCCGCCTGCCCGTCCGGCGCCACATGGATTTTGCCCGACGAAAACTCCTTGTTCGCGCCCGGATGACATTTGCCGCAGGTCTCCACCAGATGGAGTTTGCTGATGGTCGAGTTCGTATCGGCTGACGGCAGGATTTTGTGGAAACCGTGGCAGCTTGCGCAATTGGCCGCCACGGTCGAACCGTATTGCCCGGCGAGGCCGTGGTAGCTTTCAGAAAATGTGGTTACGCGGTCGGCGGGCAGATTGAATTTGGTGTTCAACCGTTCCGAGGCATGGCAGCGGCTGCAAACATCCTCCGAAATGCGCATGGCCGAAGTGCCCCGGAGCGAACGGATTTTATGCTCATCGTGGCAGCCGGTGCAGGTCGGCGCGTCGTGCGAACCGGCCAGGACCGCCTTGCCGTGAACGCTCTGCGCCCATTCGCGCGTCTCCTTGTCATGGCACGCGCCGCACGTCTGCGCCTGGCGCTGAAAATAAATCGGCGAGGTCGGTGAATCGCTGGAAACCATCTCATGCGAATCATGGCAATCCTGGCACGTCGCCGCGTCGTCGTGACCGGCCTTGAGCGCCAGCCCGTGAACACTGGCGTTGAAACTGGCCGCCTGCCGCGCGTGACAGGCCGTGCAACTCACCAACGCCACGGGCTTGTTGTCATCGGGATGCTTGGCAGAGATGTCCGCGTGGCAACTGATACAAGCATTGGTCTGGTGCGCGGACAGCTTGAGCTTCGCCTTGTCCACGAACAGCGAAATTGTTTTGCCAGCGGCATTGGTCTTCGTGAGCGTATTATCGCCGTGACAGTCGAGGCAATCACTGTCTTTCAAACCGGCGGCCACCGGCCGGGTGAATGCGAACAAACAAAGCAGCACAACCCAAATGAATGGGGGGAAAACAAATCGCCGATGGTTAGCCATACCGAGTAAAATGTGGGCGCGTGTCCCGGTTGGCTTTACCGCCGTTGGCGATTGATTCGCATTTTTTGACGGTGAAAATTGTCTCAAAAACCCGTTCGTAAGCGCACCGGCCTTGAAAAAACCAGGGGGTGCCGGCCAAAATAAATTTTGACACTCCCAGATTATTCCATCAATCTATCCGCATCCGTTGATTTGACGGACTCATAACGAGTGGTCGAGGGACTGGCCCGATGACACCACGGCAACCGATTGAACTGGTTTTCAACGTCAGGTGCCAATTCCAGCTCGAGCATCATTAGCTCGGGAAAAATGAGAAGCGCACAACCGTTTTGTCGCCCCTTCTCCTTGTGAGTCGGGGCTTTTTTGTTGCCCTGATTGTAGCCGTAGCGGCGCGTCGGCAGACCGCCGCTGATTAAAAGTGCCATTAATTGCGGCGCTCTGCCGAGCCGCCGCTACGATAATTTTATGAGTGAAAAGCATCAAGGGTTCATGAAGGCGCTTAAATGCCGCGAATGCGCGCGCGAATATCCGCTCGAAGCCACGCACGTCTGCGAATTCGACTTCGGCCCGCTCGAAGTCGCCTACGATTACGACCGCATCAAAAAGTCGCTGACAAGAGCGGCGATTGAATCGCGCCCGAAAACGATGTGGCGTTACCGCGAGCTGCTGCCCATCGCCGGCGAACCGACCGTCGGCCCGCTCGTTGGCTTCACGCCGCTCGTCAAGGCCGACCGCTTGGCGAAGGCGCTTGGCATCCGCGAACTTTACGTCAAGAACGACGCGGTGAATTATCCGACGCTCTCGTTCAAGGATCGCGTCGTCAGCGTTGCGTTGAGCCGCGCGAAGGAACTTGGTTTCGAAACCGTCGCGTGCGCGTCCACGGGAAATTTGGCGAATTCCGTCGCCGCCAACGCTGCGAGCGCTGGATTAAAATCTTTCGTCTTCATTCCGTCCGATTTGGAGCAGGGAAAAATTTTGAACTCGCTCATCTACGGCGCGAACGTCATCTGCATCAAGGGCCATTACGACGAGGTCAACCGTCTCTGCGCCGAGATCGCCGGCAAATTCGGCTGGGCGTTTGTGAATGTTAATATGCGCCCGTATTACGCCGAAGGTTCCAAGAGTATGGCGTATGAAATCGCCGAGCAACTCGGCTGGCGGCTGCCGCAGCACACGATTGTGCCGATGGCGTCCGGCTCGTTGCTGACGAAAATCCACAAGGGCTACCAGGAATTTGTGAAGCTCGGCCTCGTCACGAATTCCGAGACGCACATCCACGGCGCGCAGGCCACGGGCTGTTCGCCGATTTCCGTCGCGCAAAAGGCCGGGCTTGATTTTTTCAAGCCGGTGAAGCCCGACACGATTGCGAAATCGCTCGCCATCGGCACACCCGCCGACGGTTTTTACGCGCTCAAAGTGATGCGCGAGACCAACGCCGCGGCCGACGACGTGACCGACGACGAAATCCGCGACGCGATCAAATTGCTCGCCGAGACGGAAGGCATTTTTGCCGAGACCGCCGGCGGCGTGACCGTGGGCGTGGCGAAGAAGCTTATTGCTTCCGGCAAGATTCCGAAGGATTCTTCCGCCGTCATCTGCGTCACCGGCAACGGCTTGAAGACGCTCGACGCCGTGCAAGGTCATTGCGGCAAACCGCGCGAAATCAAGCCGAGCCTGCGCGAGTTTGAGGCGCTGCTGGCGCATGAAGAAAAAGTGAATGCGTAAAATTTCGCGATGCGAATTTACATCGAAAGCACCATCCCAAGTTATCTGGTTGCGCGACCGGCACGCGACCTGATTCAAGCCGCGCGCCAGCAACTCACCAAAGACTGGTGGGAGTTCAAACGCGCCGCACACGAACTTTTTACATCGCAAGTTGTGCTGGATGAAATCGCCGTCGGTGAACCAGCAATGGCGCGACTTCGATTGGAGTCATTACAAACCGTTCCGCTGCTGCCAGTCACCGAGGAAGCGAAGGATCTCGCCCGCAAGATTCTGGATTCTGGATTGCTTCCAACCACCGCCGACCGTGATGCCGTTCACATTGCCCTAGCCAGCGCCTACAACTTGGATATACTTTTGAGTTGGAACTGCCGGCACATCGCCAATGCTGCCATTCAAGCGCGGTTGCGGCGGTTGGTGGGTGCCAACGGATTTGAACTGCCGGTGATTTGCACGCCGGAAGAGTTGATGAACAATGAAAACGATTGAAACACGTCCGGCCAAAGAAGCCGGAGATGTTGTGCTCCGCGAAGTGTGGCGCGCAAAAGACACGCTGTCGGCATCTTACGGTCACGACTTGGACAAGCTGTTTGCTGAAACACAAAAGCACGAAAAGGCATCCGGTCATCCGTTGGCCAACCTGCCGGTGAAACGTCGCTCGTGATTAAGCCAGGTGAAATCAAGCCGAGCCTGCGCGAGTTCGAGGCGCTGCTGGCGCATGAAGAAAAGGTGGCAGCACATTGAGTTGAAAGATCATCTTTAGAATTTCGGAAAATGAAATTCAACAAACTTGTTCCCAATATTTTTTATGCCGATATTAAAACCGGCCTGAAACTTTTTGTTGACTGTCTGGGCTTTAAGATCACTTACGACGACCTTGAATCCATTGAGCAACCTTTTTGTGTTGTGGAAAAAGACACCTTGAAAGTTCATTTGGTTCAGAGCAAAGAATTCGCTGAAAAAGACCGGCCAGAAATTCGTCTGGAAACAGACCAGATCGAGGAAGTTTACCATCAGATCAAGCAAACCCATCCTGATTTGATTCATCCCAATTCAAACGGTGTGACCCTTCAGCCTTGGAAAGTTAAGGAATTTGCCTTGCGTGACGCATCTCATGTTTGCATCGTCATTCAGCAATGGTAAGATTCGTATGATTTAATTTATGTCAAAGAAAGTCCGCATCCCCACGCCGCTCCGCAAGTTGACCAACAACGAGGAGTTGGTCGAAATCAACGCCACCACCATCGGCGAGGCGCTCGTCGAATTGCAGACGCGCTTCCCCGGCATCCAGGAACGCCTCGTGGATGAAAAAGGTGAGGTGCGCCGCTTCGTCAACGTCTATGTCAACGAGGAGGACATTCGCTTCCTCAAAAACCGCGAGACGCCGCTCAAGGACGGCGACGAAATCAGCATCATCCCGGCGATCGCGGGAGGCTAGAGCCAATTCAAAATGAAAAATGTAAAATTAGAAATTGGCCCGATGAACCCGTTCGATGGCTGAAGTTTATTTTGCATTTATAGTTTTTAATTTTTAATTTGCATCCTATGGCCACCAAAAAGAAAGTCTCCGTCACTAAACCGAATTCGCCGACGCAACAGCGCCTGTGGCTGATGTATCCGCCCAAGCTGATCAAGCAGCCGTTCATCTGGGAAGTGGGCCACAAGTTCAAAATCACCACGAACATCCGCCAAGCCAGCGTGACGGACGAAATCGGCATCGTGTGCCTCGAACTCGACGGCGCGAGGAGCGAGGTGGATGCGGCCATCAAATGGCTGGTCAAACAAGGCGTCAACGTGGAACCGGTGGAAATTGGCGTGATTGCCGGCTAAGAAATTTGCTGGGACAAATTGAACGGCGCGGAGTGATTTCCGCGCCGGTTTGATTTGGCGAGAGGCTGTGAATTAGATTTGATTGGATCGGCCAAACGCTGTAAATTTGCAGCAGCGTCAGTAATGACAAAAGGATTACTTTTCGATTTTGCAGCATAAAACCAAGGTGCTGCACTGGCATAAAGCCAACCAAATAAAAAACCAAAGACCACACCATGAAAACAACCAAGTCCAAGAAAGCAACGCCGCCGAAGCCGGCCGCGACCCCAGTGCGCGCCACCATCACTGCAAGCAAAAAGACGGCGACCAAAGTGTCCGCTACAACCCCAACCCCGGTGAGCAAGAACGCGAGCAAGAAACCAGCTACCAAAGCGGCCGCTACAACTCCCGCTGCGACCCCGGTGCGCGCCAAGGCCGGCACAAAAACGGAAGCCAAAGCCCCGGTCGCCGCGCCAACGCCGGCTCCTCTCCGCGAAATCACCACTGAAGTCATTGCCGCCCGCGCTTACTCCCTCTGGGAACAACGGGGGCGCCCGCAGGGCCAAGATGTTGAGTTGTGGATCGAGGCTGAGCAGCAGCTCAAGGCGTCCCAGTCATATGCGGCCTGATCTGGCTCTCTAAACGCAAAAACGGCGCGGAGAATTCTCCGCGCCGCTGTTTGGTTTTAAGATTATTTCTTGTGCCGCTGTTTGACCTTTAACTGCGTGGTCGCGTGGACGAGCGCGGCATGAACCGTGGCGGATTCTTCCTCGCTCAGCTTCTCGGCGAGGCGGGCCTCGGCTTTCTGACGAGCCTGTTCGGCGGCAACTTCATCAATGTTTTCAGCCCTAATCGCCATATCCGTGAGGATGCCCACGCGTCCGCCGGTGATTTGCACGAAGCCGTCGCCAACCGCCAGGAAAATGTTTTCGCTGCCTTTGCGGGCGACGACTTCGCACGCGACCAACTGGGTCATCAACGGCATGTGCGTCGGATAGATGCCCATCTCACCGTCAATGCCGGTGAGCGTGACCATCTCCACATCGTCGGAGAAAATCTTCGCTTCCGGCGTGACGATTTCGAGTTTTAAGGTAGCGGCCATTAATTAAAAATTGTGGATCGTATCAACGGTTCGCGCCTTACGCTTCCTTGATCTCGTCAATGCCGCCTTTCATGTAGAAGTTCTGTTCGGCCACGTCGTCGTGTTTGCCTTCGAGAATTTCCTTGAAGCCACGGACGGTTTCGGCGACCGGAACCTGCTTGCCTTCGCGACCGGTGAACACCTGTGCGACGGTAAATGGCTGGCTCAGGAAACGTTGAATCTTGCGGGCGCGGAACACGGTCGTCTTGTCTTCAGCGGAGAGTTCGTCCATGCCGAGAATCGCGATGATGTCCTGCAAATCCTTGTAGCGCTGTAAAACCTTTTGGACGCCACGCGCCACGTCGTAATGTTCCTGACCGACGTTTTCCGGCGTGAGGGCGCGGGAGTTTGAAGCCAGCGGATCAACGGCGGGGAAAATGCCCAATTCGGCGATGGAACGTTCCAACACGATGGTCGCATCCAAATGCGCGAAGGTCGTGGCCGGTGCCGGGTCGGTCAAGTCGTCGGCAGGCACGTAAACGGCTTGAAACGACGTGATGGAACCCTTCTTGGTCGAGGTGATGCGTTCCTGCAAGTCGCCCATTTCGGCGGCGAGGGTTGGCTGGTAACCGACGGCGCTCGGCGTGCGGCCGAGGAGCGCGGAGACTTCGGAACCGGCCTGGGAGAAACGGAAAATGTTGTCCACGAACAGGAGCACGTCCTGATTTTTTTCATCGCGGAAATATTCCGTCACCGCGAGCGCAGACAGCGCCACGCGAAGACGCGCGCCGGGCGGTTCGTTCATCTGGCCATAGACGAGGCCGATCTTGGAACCTTCTTCGATGATCGGCAGACCATTTTCGCCTTGCAGCGGATGACCTTTGCCGTCCTTCTTCACTTTGATAACGCCCGCTTCGATCATTTCGTTGTAAAGATCGTTGCCTTCGCGCGTGCGTTCGCCGACGCCCGCGAACATCGAAACGCCGCCGTGCAATTTGGCGATGTTGTTGATGAGTTCCATGATGACGACGGTCTTGCCGACGCCGGCACCGCCGAACGCGCCGACCTTGCCGCCTTTGAGAAAGGGACAGATCAAATCAATGACCTTGATGCCGGTGGCGAGCACCTGCGGGCTGGTGGATTGGTCCACGAGGGCGGGCGCCGCGCGATGAATCGGCAGATACTTGTCGGCCTTCACGGGGCCTTGTTCGTCCACGGGCTCGCCGGTGACGTTGAACACGCGGCCCATCACACCTTCGCCGACGGGCATGGAAATGGGTCCGCCGGTGTCGGTGACTTCGTAACCGCGCTTGAGACCTTCGGTGGTGCTCATGGCGACCGCGCGCACCCAGCCGTCTCCGAGATGCTGCTGCACTTCGAGAGTCAACTTGGTTTGGCTGTTCCCGCCGGGCATCGCGTATTCCAACGTGAGCGCGTTGTAAATCGCGGGAAGCTCGCCGGTGAACTCCACGTCCACCACCGGGCCGATGATTTGAACTATTTTGCCTTTGTTCATGTTCGTAAAATAAAATTGTTTTTCAACCGACCGCCATCTGCGCGGTGGTGATTTCGAGCAGTTCCTTCGTTATGTTCGCCTGCCGCAGTTTGTTGTATTCGAGCGTCAGGTCCTTGATGATCTGCTTCGCGTTGTCCGTTGCATTCTTCATCGCCACCATGCGGGCGCTCTGCTCGCTGGCTTTGGTTTCGAGCAGAATCTGGTGCATCTGAAAATTCAAACTGTGCGGCAGCAACTCGCCCAACACGGTTTCCTCGTCCGGCTCAAACTCGAAAACTTCGTCGCCTTTGCTGTCGGCCAATTCCTGCTTCGGGGCGTTGATTCCCGCCGTCACAGCGGCAAGTTTTCCAATCGGCAGAAACGGCACGGTCTGCGGCTGCTGCATCAGGGTGTTGATGAAACGCGGATACAAAATGTCCACGGCATCCACGTCGCCCTTCAAAAACAAATCCTGCGCGAACTTGGAAATCGCCCGGGCTTCGGAAAATTGCGGCGTGTCCTTAAAGGAAAATTCCGCCGCCAGATTCCGCTTGGTGCGCGCGACGAATTGCGACGCCTTGCGGCCGGCCGTGACGAACACCGTGGTGTTCTTGTCGAGCTTCGACGCTTCGCGAAACAAATTGCTGTTCAAGCCGCCGCACAGGCCACGATCCGTGCCGACCACGATCACGGCGCGTTTGCCGCCGGCGCGTGACTGCATCAGCGGATGATCGAAACCGATCGTGTGCGCCGCCGCTTCGGTCATGATTTCATTCAACAACTGCGCGTAAGGACGCCCGACCAGCGCCGCCTGCTGCGCGCGGCGCATCTTGGCGGCGGCCACCATCTGCATCGCCTTGGTGATCTGGGCGGTGTTCTTGACCGACTTGATCCGTCGGCGTATGTCGCGCGTGCTGGGCATGAAAAAAGGTTAGCGGTAGGTCTGCTTGAATTCCGCGACGGACGATTTCAGCTCGGCAGCCAGCGCGTCGCTGATGGCTTTTTCATTGCGGATCTTGAGTAGCAACGCGGCTTTGCGGGTGCCGAGAAAATCCGTGAGCTTTGTCTGGAAATCCTTGATCTTGTCCACCGTCACGTCGTCAAAGAAACTGTTCTGCACTGCCCACAAAACGGCGGCTTGGACTTCCACCGCGATCGGATTGAATTGCGGCTGCTTGAAAATTTCCACGACGCGCTTGCCGCGTTCGAGAATCGCCTGCGTCTTCGCATCCAGATCGGAGCCAAACTGCGCGAAGGCGGCGAGTTCGCGGTATTGCGCCAAGTCGCCTTTGATACGACCGGCGACCTGCTTCATCGCCTTGATCTGCGCGGCCGAACCGACGCGGCTCACCGAGAGACCGACGGAAACAGCGGGACGCACACCTTGATAGAACAAATCAGTTTCGAGGTAGATCTGGCCGTCTGTGATCGAAATCACGTTGGTCGGAATATAAGCCGAAACGTCGCCGGCCTGCGTCTCGATGATGGGCAGCGCGGTGAGGGAGCCGTTGCCGTATTTTTCCGACACGCGCGCGGAACGTTCCAGCAAGCGGCTGTGCAGATAAAACACGTCGCCGGGATACGCTTCACGACCGGACGGGCGTTTCAAGATGAGTGACACCTGGCGATACGCGACGGCGTGCTTGGACAAATCATCGTAAATAATCAGCGCGTCCATGCCGTTGTCCATGAACCATTCGCCGATTGCCGCACCGGTAAACGGAGCGAGATATTGGTTCGAGGCGGAATCGGAAGCGGAGGCCACCACCACGATGGTGTAAGGCAGCGCGCCGGCTTCTTCCAAAACGCCGATGACGCGAGCGATGTTTGACTGCTTCTGGCCGACCGCGACGTAAATGTTGTAAATCGGGCGGAATTCTTTTTCGCCGGCAGCTTCGGCGGCTTTGTTAATGCGCGCCTGATTGATCATCGTGTCCACGCCGATGGTGGTCTTGCCGGTCGAACGGTCACCGATGATGAGTTCGCGCTGACCGCGACCAATCGGAATCATCGCGTCAATGGCCATGATGCCCGTCTGTAACGGTTGGCTGACGGATTTGCGGCGGATGATGCCGGGCGCAATTTTCTCGACGGGATAAAAAGCGGTTTCTTTGATCGGCCCCTTGCCATCAATCGGCTGGCCGAGCGTGTTGACCACGCGACCGAGCAGTCCTTTGCCGACGGGAACCTGGAGGAGTTTGCCGGTGGTGCGGACTTCGGAACCTTCCTTGATCTTGGTGTAATCGCCCAAGACAATCGCGCCGACTTCGGTCTCTTCGAGGTTGAGCGCGAGGCCGGTGATGCCGTTGCCGAAGTCCAGCATCTCGTTGAGCATCGTGTCGGTGAGGCCTTCGATTTTGGCCACGCCGTCGCCAATTTCGCGAACGGTGCCGACATTCTGTTTGGCGGTCGCGGTCTTGGCACCGGCGATCTGCGCTTCAATTTCTTGCAACAAATTACTCATAATTTCCGATTAAAAACTTTGCTCCAACTTTTCCAAACGCGTTTTCACGCTGCCGTCGTAAAGATCGCTGCCGACCTGGATCCGCAGGCCACCGAGCAGCGACGCATTCTGCTCGAACGTCAGCTTCAGCGCGTTGCCGTAAAGCCGTTTCAACTGGGCCGCCACCTGCGTCTGAAAATCGGCGGACAGCGGCACCGCGCTCTCCACCCGGGCGGTGTGCTGCTCCAAATCCAACTGCACCAACCGATGCAACCGCGCGAGAATCTCGACATAGCCGCGCGGCTTCTTCTCTACGATCAAGCTCACGGCCTGGCGAACGCGATTTTCGTCCAGCAAACCGTTGACGAGGCAACTGCGGAACAGTTGCCGCGCGTCGCGCCGGGCGTGTTTGGAGATTTTCATTCCGTTCTTAGTGAATCAGCGATGGCAAATCTGACTTTGATCAGGTCAGGCGGCCAGTTGCTTGCTGGTTTCTTCCGCCAGACGACGCTGGTCGTCCGCCGTGAGAATCTTGCCGGTGACCGTCGTGGTGGTTTGCACCACGAGGCGGCCGACTTCGCGTTTCAAATCAGCGAGCATCCGGGCGTGATCCTGCGCCGCCGCTTCGCGTGCTTTGGCGATAATCTGCTCGGCGGCGGCAATGGCTTTCTGCGTCTCCACTTCGCGCACGCGCGCAGCGGCCTCACGCGCCTGCTCGATCATCTTGTTCGCCGTGTCGCTGGCCTGATTCAAAATGCGCTGGCGTTCCGATTCGGTCTTGGCCAGTTCGGCCTTGATCTTGTCGGCATTTTCAACGCTCTCGGCGATTTTTTTCTGGCGCGCATCCAGCATGTTGAAAATGGGCGGGAAGGCCCATTTCCACAGGACAAACATCACGATCCCGAAGTTGAACAACTGCGGAATCAGCTTGGTCCACTGGATGCCCAGCGTTTGGAGCAGGTCGCCCATAGGTCAATAGATTACTTGTTGGCGAGCAAGAAGAACGTCAACATCGCCAAGCCTTCGGCGAGCGCCATCGCGAGGAGGGCGGTGGTGAAAATTTTGCCGAAGGCACCGGGGTTGCGGCCGGTGGCCATCGCGGCACCCATGCCAGCCAGGCCGATTCCGATGGCGGCGCCACCGCCGACCAGGCCCACGCCGATGTTACCATGCAAGGTTTGAAGAACTGCGTCTGCTGCGAGCATCATATGTTTATTAATTTGAGTTTCAGTTTCAGTTACATGCGGCCGTTCGCCTAAAGGTCTCCCGGCTGCAAAATGTTAAAATCAGTGTCCGGCTTCCGCTCCATCTTCGTCCGTGTGCGAGCAGAACATGCCGATGAACGCCACGCTCAACAGCGTGAACACCAGTGCTTGCACCAGCGCGACCATGAGTTCGAGAAAATAAAACGGCAGCGCGGCAATGCCGAGCGGCGAGTTGGTGAGCATGATGGCCAGAACGCTTTCACCGCCGAAAATATTGCCGTAAAGACGCATCGAGAGCGCCACCGGCCGCACGCAGATGGAAATGATTTCAATGCAGCCAACAAACAGGAAGATCACCGCCAGCGGAATCACGACCAAGCCCTTGAAACCGCCTTTGACACCGAAGATGTGTTTCACCATTCCCCACGGACCATTGTATTTCAACGCCCACCAGAGGCTCATGATGAAGAAAATCGCCGACATGGCCACCGTCATGTTGGCATCGGCCGTTGGCGGACGAAACAGCGGCGCTTCCGCGTGGTGAATGGCGAGGGGCATCATGCTCGCCTTGTCCGGCTCGCCCCAACCGATGCTGCCAACGCCAGGCAATAGGCCCATCAAATTTGAAGTCGCAATGAAGATAAAGTAAGTCGCCGCCAGCGGAAACACCCAGCGCGCCACCTTGGGTTCCAGCATCCCTTCGCACATGTCGCGCAACCCGCCGATCAACGCCTCCACAAAATTCTGCAATCCCGAGGGCACCTCCTTCATTCGGCGCGTGCCCAAGCGCACCACGACGAGGATGACGATGGCCACCACCCAGGTATAAAGTATGGAGTTGGTGATCGGCAGCGAAGGAAATGCTTTCGGCCAGATGCCCGCGAATACCGTCGGCACATTTCGCTCTTCCAGCGGTGCGTCCGCCGGCACCGGGCCCAAAAACAACAGGGTCGGCGCATACGCGGACACCAGCGGCTTGTCGGACTCCGCAGCCGCGGCATGATGGACTTCTCCAGCCACCGCCTCGACGGCGGACGGCACCGCAGTTGTTTCTGCCGGAGCAGAAACGACCATGGCGAGGGTAAACGCCAGCCAGATTAGAATGATTTTACCGAATTGATTCACAAGTAATGGCTTCTCATGGCGCAGATTTCGCACTGAAATAAGCACGCGCCAGAGACGGGCGAAAATGCCGGAACGTGAAAAATTTCACAAGCTTTTTTACAAAAAATTTATGGACGCGCAGGGTCGGAAACATCCCAGTTTGCGCGCAATTCTTCCGGGGAAACCCCCTGCCCGCGCAGCGCCCGCAGACTCAAGGCGTCATGCCGTTTGGCCAACCGCCGTCCACGGTCGTCCAGCATCAGCGCGCAGTGGAAGAAATCCGGCACCGGCAGATGCAAGGAGCGATAGAGCAAAATCTGACGTGCCGTGCTGAGCAGCAAATCCGCACCGCGCACCACTTCGGTGATCCGCATCGCCGCGTCGTCCGCCACGCAGGCGAGTTGATATGCCGGCACGCCATCGCCGCGCCAGACGATGAAATCGCCAAAATCTTTACCGGCGACGAATTTCTGTTCGCCACAATTTCTGTCCACAAAGGAGATCACCTCGCCATCGGGCACATAAAAGCGCCAACTAAATTTACGATTGCCGATTTCGGATTGCTGGTTTTGCCGGCAGGTTCCCGGATAAATGGGTTCCTCGTCGTTTTCAGCATGCGGGGCGCGAATGGCAGCTTGGATGTCTTTGCGTGAACAGGTGCAGGGATAGATGAAATTGCCCGCGCGCAGCTTTTCCAATGCGGCACGATAAAAATCCATTCGTTCGCTTTGGTTGTAAGGTGCGAACGGCCCGCCACAGTCCGGCCCTTCGCTCCATTCAAAACCAAACCAGCGCAGGTCTTCGAGCATGGTGTCCACGAATTCCATTTTGAAGCGGGTGGAATCCAGGTCTTCGTTGCGCAGGATCAATGCCCCAGCGCGTGACTTTGCCCGCGACTGCGCGGCCCAGAACGTTTTGGCGTGGCCGAGATGCAAATAGCCCGTGGGTGAGGGAGCCAAGCGGCCGCGATATTTTGGCGGGGTGGAAAAAGTCACGCCGGCAATTAACCTGAAAACAAACTGTAAAACAACTGGAGATCCGCGTTGGCATCAAGAGCGGCTGGCGGCGCGGGGCGCGCGGCGGCCCGATTTGAGTCGCGCGCACCTCCCACCGCCTGGCGCGGCGACTCAATCCAATCGTGGAAGCGGGCCGCCGACAAACTCCCGGTCGCTTACGGGAACAACAGCCGGTAGAAATGGATCGGGGCGGCAAAATTCGTTTCGCTGAAACGGATCTGGCCGTTGGTGCCGATGACGTTGGTCTGCACCGGCACCCACACGACCGGCGGCGCCAGATTGGTTGCCATCTGAACGATGAAGCGGTTGCTCACCGCGCCGCCATCCGCGCCGAGCACCAGTCCGCCTCCAGCATTGGTGAAGGCGAGCGCCGGCACCGGCACCACGTTCAACAACGCCGCGCTGCTGGTGACGCTGCCACCGAGATTCGTGACGATCACGGAATAGCTGCCGGGGTGATTCGTTCCGGCAGGAGTAAAATTCAGCGCGTTCGTCTGCACACCGGAAATTCCGCTGCCATCCGCCAGCGGCGCGCCAGCCTTGAGCCATTGGTAGCTCAGGGTTCCGTCGCCGGTGGCCGTGACGCTGAAGCCCGCGTCTTTGCCGACAAACGTATTGGTCGCTGTCGGCGCAGCGGTGATGACCGGAGCAGCGATGCCCGTGCTAACTGGCGCGAGGCTGCCAAGCAGTTGGAGGTCGAGGCCGGAAATATTATTCACATACCAACTTCCGGTTCCCGTTCCATTCCACAGCACAATCCGAAAAGTCACGCTCGTTCCGGCAGCGACATTTTGCAGCGCTGAAATTGCCGATAGGTCAATGGCGGCTTGCAGATTGCCCGCGGAACTGGTGACCGATCCCCAGGTGATGGCGGACCCGATGTCCGTGAAGGCTCCATTGCCCACCTGATATTGCCAGATGCCGGTGGTGGAGCCGCTGGCGCTATGCCGGATGTTGTAAGCTGGAATGGTGGCGAACGAAATCGTGTAGCCTGCACCCGCCGTGAGACTGAGCGTGGCAAAGCTATTCCCGGTGATGGCCGTCGCTGCATTTGTATAGACAAACCCGGTGCCGCCCCAGGCGTTGGCACCGGCGCTACTCACTGTGCCGACGCCGCTGCCGCGAGTCAAACCAACCACGGTCACGTTGGGTGCATTCGTCGTGGCGGCCAAGGGCGAAGCTCCGTAGCCTGACAATCCCGTGACTTCCCAGCCGGCCAGCACGCCGCTGTAGGACGCCGGATTCAAGGCCGTCAACACGGCCACGCTGCTGGTGACGCTGCCGGAGAAATTGGTCACCACCACGTCGTAACTTCCCGCGTCGCCCGCCACGACACTGGCGAGGGAATAATTGGTCGCGTTCGCGCCGGCGATATTGGTGCCTGCTTTGCGCCATTGATACACCAGCGTCGGCAGGCCGATGGCCGTGACGTTGAAATTCGCCGGCTGGCCGAGCAGAATATTCTGGTTCGTCGGCGACTGCGTGATGACCGGTGCCGTAATCACCGTGAGCGCGGCGACGGAACTGGTTGCGCGGCCGGCCACATTGGTGATGACGACAAAATAATTTCCCGCGTTGGTGGCGGCCGCGCTGGCGATGAAATAATTGGTGGCGGTCGCGCCGCTCAGGACATTCGAATTGAAATACCATTGATAACTCAGGGGCACGCTGCCGGCGGCGTTCACGACGAAGTTCGCGGTCGAACCGGCAAAGACATTGGTGCTTTGAGGCGGCGTCAGCACGAGGGGCGCGAGAGTGTCGCCACAGCACACCGAACCGATCACGGCAACCGAATCCACCCACCAGCCGGCTTTGGAAACGCTGCTATCGGTGCCGCAGCGCCAGCGGAACTGGACGCTTTGTCCCGCTGCCGCAGCGGGCAGATTGACGACCACGGGAGTGAACGTGGCATTGGTGCCGCTCCACGCCTGCCGCGCGCCCAAGGCATCGCCTGCATCCAGCGTCGTGGTATATCCGCCGCTCACGAAGGCACCGCCCGCCGTGAGGATATCGGCAAACGCGCCCGCGCCGATTTTGATTTCCAACACGCCGCCGTCGTAGCCGGATTCCAGTTCGTAGCGATGCTTGAACGTGAGTTGCGACGGACCGGCGGGCAGCGTCACCGCCGCAGAAATGAGATCGTTGGAACCTTTGGTGGCGGCGTCCGGTGAGAAGACGGCATTGGGCAAAGTGTCCTTTTGCGTCGTGCTCGTGGTCCAGGCTGATTGTCCGCCGCCCGCCGAAGTCGTCCAACCCACCGGCAACGCGGGCGCGGTCACGGCGTCAAAATTTTCCGTCCAAAAATTTCCCTGGAGGCCGATCGGCAAACTGAAGCTCACATTGCCGAGATTGTTCGTGCCATCCAGCAACGCGAGGGTGGCCGACACACTGCCGCCGCAAGTGCCGTTGGCGGTGAAGGTGAACGGCTGAGTGATGAGGCTGCCATTGGTGCTCAGCGCGCCGTAGGCCTGCGGCGCACTCGGGTTGGTGACGCCACCGGTGGCGAGCAACGTGGCCACGAGATTGGTGGTGTTGGCGCTGCCGAGATTTTGCAGGGAGAAATTGGCGGTCACGGTTTCGCCCGGGTCCACCACGCCGTTGGCCGCGGTGCAGCTTTCGTTGGTGAGCGTGTAGCCCGCGCCGTTGATGGCGGGCGCGGCGACCTCAGCCGCATTGTAAACCACCAAGGCAAAATCCTGATCCAAGGCGGGCGCTTCATTCGGCACGCCATCGGAATTGATGTTGGCCGCCGTCACAGTGACCACAAACGTGCCGGTCACGCCAGCGGGAAGAAATACACTTTCGACATTGTTCTTGGCGTCCGCCGTGCCGTTGATGACGGAGGTGGCACCGGAAAAAACATTCCCTTTGTAAGTGTTGCCGCCGACGGTGACGGTGAGATCGAGGTTGTTATTGTAGGCGTTGCCCGCCGTGCTGCCGGGCGCATCCGTCCACGCGAGCGTGACGCGAAACGGCTTGGCGCTGCTGGCCACCACACCGCTGAGCGTGCGGGTCTGGCCGCTGGCGGTGAACTTATCCGCGCTGGTCTGGTCGCGCAGAATGCGGGCGACCCCGTCAAAGGCGGTGCCGAGATTTACCGAACCCATGCCCTGGCTGTTGGACGGCAGCGTGCCCGCCGCGCCCGTGCCGGTCATGTAGCGGGTGGAGTTCACCAAATAAGCCTTGGTCATGGCCGGACTCGGCGGCGAAATGGACTGATTGATGAAATACTGGCGGAGCAAAGCGCAGGCGCCCGCGATGCCGGGCGTGGCATGGCTGGTGCCCGAACTGGCGGTGTAAAATTGCTGGCCGGCCGACGGAAAATAAAACGAACTCACCCCGCCGCTGACGCCGCTGCCATCGAAACATGCCAGGGCCGTGCCGGTGGCGGACGGATTCGCCGCCTGGGGCGCGCCGCCGCTGACATGGGTTCCCGGCGCGCAGATATCCGGCTTGTAACGGCCGTCGGCACACGGGCCGCGACTCGAAAAGCTGATGACATCGTTGGCACTGTCGGCACCGGTGTCCGCAATGCCGCTGCCATCCGCCCCGCCAAATGGCTGGACATTTTCCCCGGCCCCGACGCAGATGATGTTTTTTCCCGTGCCGGGCGAACCGACGGTGGTCGCGCCGGAGCCGGCATTGCCGGCCGCGAAGACGATGACCATACCTTGATTGCCCGCCACCGGCACCGCCGCGCCGCTGGGCTGCGCATCGCGGACCAGCGCGTCGTAATTCTGCGCATCCGCATCATAGGCGCCGTTGCCACTGCCACCCCAACTGTTGTTGCTCACCCGCGCGCCATCGCGATAGGCGCGGGACATGAGGTCGTTGAAATTCGGCGAAGTATAACTGCTGGGATCAAAGATCACCGAGGAACCCACTTTGACAAACGGACAAATGCCCAGCCCGTAATGATACCCGCTGGCATCCGCGAACGGGAAACCGGCGAGGTCATCGTAGCCGCCAATGATGTGGGCGTTGAGATTCCCATGGCCATCGCAGCCTTGCAAGGTGCTGCTGGCGTTGGCGGTGCCTTCGAGCCGCGTATAGGCCACCCGGCTGGTGCTGCCGCCGCCCACGCGCAACCCAAAGTGATTCGGCGACGTGGTGCCGTTGTCAATGCCGCTGTCCGAAACGTCCACGACAAATCCCGACGCATCGAATTGGGCCTGCGTGAAGCCCTTGCCCGCGAGCCACGCCAGATAACCCGGTCCGCTGGGCACATTGCCGGCCAGATTGCCCGCCATGATCTGCGCCTGGCGCTCACAGAATTTCTGGCGCGGAAAATAGGGCTGGATGGAAACCACATCGGCGTTTGTCGCCAGTTCGGCCAGCCGCTCCGGTGGCAGTTGCACGAAAATATTATGGTAGCCCAAGACGCTGTTTTCGCGTTCCACGGGTGCGAGTTTCAGCGCGTCCACCTGAGCGAGCGTGTTGCGGTTCGCCGCCGGGTCTTCCACCAACTGGATGGCGAACGTGTCCGTGCCGGGCCATTGCGCCTGGCCAAGCGCATTCGTGGCGCGGGCGGCGGGATTGATTTTCCAGGCGTCATCGTAAGCGCCTTCCCATTGCACCAAGGCATTGGTGGCGGCCCAAGTTTGCGCCTGCGCCAATGCGTTGGCGTCGCCATAAACCAGATAGGCGTTCTGCGGAATGTAGGAAACAATCCGCACGCCGGTTTGCTCCAGTGCCGCGCGCCACTCTGGTTTTACCGGCCCGGCAAACTGGATCAAGTGCAACTGCTGCCCGGCAAAACTGCCGCGCATCTTGCGCAATGATTTTGTGGCTGCCGTCCGCGTGTCAAGTCGGGCGGCGTGGAGTTCGATGAAATTGCTATCCTCGGCGAGTTCCACCCGGCTGGCGTCGGCACCAACGACCGTGGCATCGGCCTGGATAATCTTGAAGCCGCCGTAGTCGGCAACCAGTTTGCCGCCTTGCGCGAGCAGGCGCGCGGCGACGACAGCGTCATCCACCCGAAGCTTCTGGCTCTGGGCCATGACGGACGCAGCGGCAAAAAGCGCTGCCAAAGCCACCCTGGTGGCGGTTAATTTTCGGTTCATATTTCTCCTGCTCACGGACTGAATAAACTGGAGGGGGCGAGCGAGGTTTGTCCTCACCGGTTCCGTCTACATCAAAAAATTGTATGCCCAGGCACGCCAACAACCGTCAATGTTCTCACCAACTTCATCCCTTTCACGCGTTGCAATAAGTTCAATGGTGATCGCCTTGGCCCGCAACCGGTGCCAAAGATAAATGGGGAGGCGTCCGGCGGCAATCCCATTTCCACCGCGATTCACCCCGCTGGCCATGCCACGGGTTCAGATCACCTTTCGGCCTGGCGTTCTTCTGATGAGCACCCGGCTTTCGCTGGGGGAAGTGGGTGCCGAGAATCCAAAAATGGTTGCAACCGTTTTCCACATCCGCCGCCGCCAAGCTGTTGAAACGGCGGGGGGCCGACCGCCGGCTCTCACCGGGTTGAAGCCCGGTGCTAATGAGATGAATTACCAGAAAGCAGATGCGCCCCGTGGGCAACGGGCGGCGCCCGAGCTTCCGGACGGATGAAGACTGCGAATGGGCCCGAAATGCGGCGAGGCAGCGACGCTTGAAACCCGCAAAGCGGACGTGACATTCCGATGGAAGCCCGGTCTAATCGCCGGTGAAAGCACTCATGCAAGAACCCGTTGAGAGTCTGAATGCCGGGGTCGCCGCGCCCACCGATTGGTCGTCGCCGGCCTTCGCCAGCCTGTATGACGAGCACAGCCGGGCGATTTATTATCTGACCCTGCGCTTTCTCGGCGATCCCCAAAAGGCCGAGGATGCGACGCACGATGTCTTTCTCAAAGCTTTCCGGCGGCTGGATCAATTTCGCGGCGAGGCCTCGATCCGCACCTGGCTCTACCGCATCGCCATCAACCATTGTCAGAACCTCTGCCAGTCCTGGCACAACCGGCACATTCACGCCAATTCGGAGGACGCGGTTTGGGAAAGTTCCGCCGCCAAGACCGACTCGCCCCTGCGCGCCCTCGAAACCAAGGAGCTTGGCCAGCGCATCCAGAAAACCCTCGATGCGCTGCCCGAGGAATACCGGCTGTTGCTCCTGCTCGTGGCGGATGAGGAAATGAGCTACGAAGAAACGGCCGCGCTCCTCGGCCAGTCCGCCGATGCCGTGCGCGGCAAACTGCATCGCGCCCGCAAAGCGTTCGCCGCCCATTTTGAAAAAACGGTTTGAGGAGATTGATCATGAAACAGCAAGCCAAACTGACCCCGAAGCAGGAACACGTCGCCGCACAACAGGCGCAGGCGCAGGCGACCCAAGAATTTTCCACGGCGGAAGCCATGCTCCGGGATGAGGCCGCGCAAATCATCGTGCCGCCGGAGATCGCGGAACGCTTGAAGAAGTCGTCCGCCGGCCTCGCGCCGCCAACCGCGCGGCCGTGGTGGCGGCGTCTGTTTAACCCATGAGTGGCAACTTATGAATTTTTCCCAAGAACTGGAAACTCTGATCCGGGCACGCTACCCGATTCTCTATCTCGTCACGAACGAGGAACTGCGCGTGCAAAATCTCGTGGTGGAGATTGCCCGGCAGCGGCAGAAAAAAGTTTACGAGTGGAGCTGCAGCACCGGCATGGTGCCGGCGGGCACGTCCATTCAATCGCAAAAGAGCCGCACGTCCGCGACCCGGGAGCCGATTGCCGCACTGGATCACGTCATTGAGCAGGTGGAGCCGGCGATTTTCATCTTCAAGGATTTTCATCCGTTCCTCGGCAAGAACAATTACGCCGTGATCCGCAAGCTCAAGGAAATCGCGCTGCATTTGAAGAACAGTTATAAAACCATCCTGCTGGTCTCGCCGGTGTTTGAAATCCCCGCCGAATTGGAAAAGGAAATCACGGTCCTGAATTTCCCGCTGCCGGCGCGCGATGAACTGAGCGCACTGCTGGATAAGATCAGCAGCGAAATCACGACCCACCGGCAGGTGCGGATTGAACTGGATGAGGCCGGTCGCGAACGGCTCCTGCAGGCGTCGCTCGGCCTCACGCTGGCCGAGGCAGAAAACGTCTTTGCAAAAATCATCGTCAAATATAACCGGCTGAGCGGCACGGACGTTAATGAAGTGCTGGAGGAAAAGCAGCAGATTATCCGCAAGAACGGGCTGCTGGAATACTACAGCACGAGTGAGAATTTTGGCAATGTCGGCGGGCTTGCCGTGCTGAAAGACTGGCTCAACAAGCGCGCCGTCGCCTTTACTGAAGAGGCGCGCAACTTCGGTCTGCCCGCACCGAAAGGGATTTTACTCCTCGGCGTGCAGGGTTGTGGCAAAAGTCTTTGTGCCAAGGCGGTCGCGACGCAGTGGCAATTGCCGCTGCTGCGCTTTGACATGGGCCGGATGTTCGGCAGCTTCGTCGGCTCGTCGGAGGAAAATGTCCGGCGGGCCATCGCCGTGGCGGAATCGGTCGCGCCGGCGGTGCTGTGGGTGGATGAAATCGAGAAGGCCTTTGCCGGCTCGCAAGGTTCGGGCCTGACGGACGGCGGCACCACGTCGCGCGTGTTCGGCACGTTTCTTACCTGGCTGTCTGAAAAGACCGCGCCGGTGTTTGTGGTCGCCACGGCAAATGACATTTCCCAGTTGCCGCCGGAACTGCTGCGCAAAGGGCGGCTCGATGAGATTTTCTTTGTGGATTTGCCGTCCCGCCCGGAACGCGCGGAAATTTTTCGCATTCACATTGCCAAGCGCGGGCGGGCGGTGGCGGACTTCGATATCGAATCGCTGGCGGACGCCAGCCCGAATTTTAGCGGCGCAGAAATCGAGGAGGCGATCAACAGTGCGCTCTATGACGCCTTTGCTGCCAGCACGGATCTGAATAGTTATCTCCTGATGAATGCGCTGGCCCAAACCGTGCCGTTGGCGAAAACGATGGCGGAGAAAATCACGCAGCTCCGCACTTGGGCCGAGGGGCGGGCGCGGAACGCCAGCGTGACGCGCGAGTTTGGTGAGATGGCCGGCAGCGAGGCGGCCCAGGCGTGAATAGATTTGGACTGCAAATGTTTTTTGATTTCGCCATTGTGGAGTTGAAATTACCAACCAGTCTATTCTGATTAAACCACACGTGTTGCATGAGCCGTTTTAGCAATCTCGAATTGGGCGGAGAATCCGACCATCCGTCGCGGCTCGATCCGCAGCAACTGCTCCCGGACGAGGCGCATTATCTCGGCGAAGCGCGGACGGCGTTTGAAAACGGACGCTTCGAGCCGGGGCTGCGCCTTTACTCGAAGGTGCTGGAATACAATCCCAAGAACGCCGCCGCCTGGACGGGACAAGTGCGGATGCTGATCGAACTCGGCGAATATCGCGAGGCCAAGCTGTGGGCGGACAAGGCGCTGGAACGTTTTCCCAACGAGCCGGAACTGCTCGCGGCCAAGGCCGTGGCGCTCGGGCGCAGCGGCGATTTGCCGGGTGCGCTGGCCTTCTCCGATGCGTCCATTGAGGAGCGCGGCGATACGGCCTACGTCTGGCTGGCGCGCGGCGACGTGCTGCTGGCGCGGGAAGAACCCCGTGCCGATTACTGTTTTGAAAAGGCGCTGCTGCTCGCGCCGCACGACTGGTTTGTCACCTGGCTTGCGGCGCGCATCCGGTTTTTCTACGAACAATTTGTGCTGGCGCTGAAGCTCCTGCAGCAGGCCGTGGAATTGAATCCGGGAAATTTCCTGCTCTGGCTGGAACAGGGCCATTGCCAGTCGGCGATCGGCCTGGTCGGCGCGGCGGAAATTTCTTTTACGCAGGCGCGGCAGTTGAACCCGCGCTGCGAAGATGCGGACCATGCGCTGCACCGGATTTCCCAAGTGGGACTGGTGGCGCGGTGGCGCGGAAAATTGCGGGAATTATTGAGACGATGACCTCTGAACCCTTGAACCGGCTGCTGTCGTCCGTGAACAACTTCGATGCGTCGGACTTGCATCTGGTGGCCGGCGTGCCGCCCGCCTTCCGCGTGAACGGCGAAATCATCATCGCTGACGAGGACGCGCTGACCGAAGCGCAGATTGATGCCATGGCGGGCAGTCTGCTGAATGAGCATCAGCGGAGAAAATTCGAGCAGGAATGGGAGTTGTGCATTTCCATCCTGCACCGCGTGGCCGGTCGCGTGCGGGCGACCTTTTACCGGCGCAACAGCCATACCGAATTGAGCCTCCGTTTTTGCGGCGAGAAGGTGGCCTCGCGCACGGAACTGGGGCTGCCGGAAAAATTGGACGAGCTGGCGCGCAAGCCGAACGGCCTCGTGCTGATCACCGGCCCCACCGGCGCGGGCAAAACCACGACGCTCAATTATCTTGTGGACCTCATCAACCACGAGCGCCGCTGCAAAATTGTGACGATTGAAGACCCGATTGAATTCGTCCACGAAAACAAGCGTGCCATCGTGGTGCAGCAGGAAGTGCTGACCGATGTGCGCTCCTTTAACCGCGCGCTGATCCATGTGCTGCGGCAGGACCCGGACGTGATCGTCATCGGCGAGATGCGTGACCACGAGGCGATCGCCACCGCGCTGATGGCGGCGGAAACCGGCCATCTGGTTTTGGCGACGATGCACTCGCCGAACGTATCTCATGCGATGGAACGCATCATTGGCGTCTTTGAAGGCAGCCAGCAAAAGCAAATCGTCATGCAACTGGCCAACTCGCTGCAAGGCATCATCGCGCAGGACTTGCTGCCCTCGGCCGACCGCGCGCGGCGGGTGCTCGCTTACGAATTGCTCATCGCCACCGGGGCCGTGCGAAATCTGATCCGCGAAAACCAGTTGCACCACTTGGAAAACACCCTCCAGATGGGCCGCAAAGACGGCATGGTGCTCATGGATAATCATCTCTACGACCTCTACTGCAAATGCGCCATCACCTACGACACGGCCATCAGCCGCGCCCGCCAGGCGGACCGGATCACGCGGCAGAAGACGTGAAGGGTTTTGGCCCCGGCGGACGGGCGAGGCAAGACGGTGATCCGGTTGAACTTCGTTGTTCCTGAAAATTCCGCTTTAGTTTTCTCGACGGTGGCCGATGAGCATGGTGTCGCAAGACTGGCGGTCGGCAGCCAATAAAGCCGGCGGGGAACAACGGTGTTTCGCCCCTTGATTGAAGCACCCGCAGCACGGATGTTGCGCAAATCCAATGCCCCTCACGGGGCGACTCAC
>CAINLR010000166.1 GCA_903850425.1 uncultured Verrucomicrobia subdivision 3 bacterium
CCGCGTCTCTTTCAAAATCCGGTTGCGGATGCCCTGGACGTAATCCGTCGGCGTGGTGTTGCGCCAGACGTGGGTGTCCATGCTGGAAAAATCCAGAAATCCCTCGTCAATGGAATACGGCACCAGCGTCGGCGCGTATTGTTCCAAGATCAAAAACATCTGGCGCGACAACTCGCGGTAGGCGTCGTAATGCGGGCGGCACAAGACACCGGACGGGCAAAGCCGTTTCGCCTCGAAACAGGCCGTGCCGGTTTTGATGCCGTATTTCTTCGCCTGCCGGTTGGCCGCAATCACGATGCCGTCGCCGCGTCTGCCGCCACCAACCCATACCGGACGCCCCTCCAACTTGGGATCGAGCGCGATTTCGCAACTGGCGAAGAACGAATCTCCGTCAATGTGCAAAATGCGGTTGTTGCGGGCGCTCATCGGCAGCAGACACGCTACCGCATCGCCCGCGTCCGTCCATGCCGAGTTGTTCACAACGCGGGCTGGAGCCGGGGGGCGAACCACGGCTTGCGCGGTCGGCTGCGGGCATGATCCTCGCGGTGAAAGTGCGTGAACACGATTTCATGCGCGAAGAGCGACGACCATTCAAAGGCGTTGGCGCGGTCGGCGTCGGTGCCGCCGACAAGCTCGTGCTGGCCGTTGGGCTGGCGTATCAATTTGGCTGCGCCGAACTGGCGGACAACCTGGCTGCGGTAGCGTTGGGGGATGATGTTTTTCAGTTTCATACCCCGCCACGTTACGCGACGGGGTAGGACATCCGCTGTCCACTTGAAAACATTTCCAAAAGCTGTATGATGGGGCGACGGGTGATTAAACCGCCGCCTTGAGCAGCGGGCCAAAAGATTCTATCTTTTTCTATCATCCCAAAATGGTTTTGTTGCTTTTTGTTGCACCTTAACGAAAACGCGAAAACGCATTGAAACCATTGATACTATTGGCGATGCTGTGTTTTCAATGGTTTGGTGAGAAACGCCGTTTCGGGTTCAATTCCCGCCGCCTCCACCATATTTTATTGGTGTTTTGCGAGATGGCTTGACAAGACGGGACAAAGACGGGACAGTCTTTGTATGAAAACCACCCCGTCCAAGGCCAAAAGCGCCAAAACCAAGGAACCGTTTGAGATCGTGAAAGAGGGGAGTATTTCGATTCCGATTTACGCCAATGCCAACATCATTCCTCATCGCCACCCACAGACGGGGGCAATTCTTTACGAGTCCCTACCAGACGGGAAGCTAAAGGCCAGAGTCAAATACCAAACCAACAGCTACATCGTCGCTTACTACACGGGCGCGAAGCGCGTGCGAAGGAAGTTCTCCGATCTGGCGAAAGCCCGGCGCGAAGCGGAAATGGTCGCCATCAAACTCGCCAATGGTGAGACCGAGGCTCTGAAACTCACCGGCAGCGACCGTGCGGATTATGTCCGCGCCATGCAGAAACTCCGCGAGTGGAAGCCGGACGCAAATCTCCACATGGCCGTCAGCGATTACGTCGTGGCTATGCGCCGGCTACCCGAAAACGTCCATTTGAGCGAGGCGCTCGAATTTTACCTCAAACGCCATCCCATTGGCCTGCCGGCAAAAACCGTCCGTGAGGTCGTGGACGAATTGATTGCGTCCAAGGCCAGTGCCGGCAAGAGCGGCGTCTATATCAAGGACTTAACCTCGCGCCTGGGCGCTTTCGCCGACAACTTCCAACTCCGCATTTCCAGCGTCACCGGCAAGCAGATCGAAGATTACATTCGCGGCCTAAAAACCCTCAACGGCAACGAAAGTCAGCGGCGAAGCCTTGCCGGTCGGACCCAGAACAACATCCGCCGTCTGGTCAGCACCCTGCTCAAGTTTGCCATCAAGCGCGGCTACCTGCCCAAAGACCACGACGAAATTAGCGGCGTAGAAAAGGCATCGGTGGACAGCGGCGAAATCGAAGTGTTCAGCCCAGCCGAACTGCAAAAGCTGTTTGACGCCTGTCTGACGCCGGTAAAGGAGCGCGGCAAATGGCGCACCCGCGAAGAAATGATCCCCTATCTGGCCGTCGCCGCGTTTTGCGGCCTGCGCGCCGCCGAAATCATGCGGCTGGACTGGTCGGAGATTCGCCTGACTGGCGGCGAGAAATTTGTCGAAGTCACCGCCGGCAATGCCAAGACCGCCTCGCGCCGCACCATCCCGATCACTGACAACTGCGCGGCTTGGCTCGAACGCTATGCCAAACCTTCCGGCCCAGTCATCAATCTGTCCCGCGCCGACAAACAGCTTTTCCTGTATCTGGCCGAAAAATCCGGCGTGCCATGGAAACACAACGGCCTGCGCCACTCATTCATCAGCTACCGGCTCGCCGTGGTGAAGGACGTGGGCCAGGTCAGCCTTGAAGCCGGCAATTCGCCGGGGATGGTCTTCAAGCACTACCGCCAACTCGTCCGCGAAAGTGAAGCGGCGGCATGGTTTGCCATCCTGCCGCCCAAGCCACCAGAAGGTGTCGGCACCATCACGGCCACGACGAACTTCGAGCCGCAAGCGGCTGACGTCCGGGGCGAATCTGCCGAGACACGGACCGGCCAAAACAAATGAACCCCAACTTCCACAGACGAAGAAGGTGCTTATCTTGACGAGAATATCGGCAGCAACGCTCGCCGGCAGAAAACGAAATTCCAAGTCGCCAGCGCGTTCAGTCCAAGGCGTTGATTGCGCTTCCCACAAGGAGCGGTAACATCGATCGTCATCGTCAAATTCAGATCGGCAGAATCAATGACTGACATGCAACCCAGTCACACCATGAATCCGCTGATTATTGAATTAAAACCGGGCCAACGCCAGAGCTTCACGTTTGTTGGATGGCGAGGTTATCGCGTAGCGTTCTATGCGCGCGATGAAGCAGGCAATGCAAAAGTGATCAAGCTTGGCGTCGTGTATCCGCACAATCTGGACAATGGACAACCGTTTGAGTTCCCAAACATTGAGCCAGTAAACATTTTCCCCTGCCGCCTTGTCCCACCTGGGGACGAAAAAACCGCCACCGACCAAAATGCAATGAATCAGGCGGCGCAGGAATTTGCGTCCCAATGGTGGAACGCTGCCGGGACTGCACGCCGATTTAGTGCTGAAGCCATGAAGAATCATCAGGCTGCTGTAAGATTTGGTGTTCGTTTCAAGGTGGGTATGAGCCTCCATGTCTCGGGCGTCCACATTCGCAACATTCTGACGCCAGAAGAAGCCGAAGAATTTGAGAAACTTGAATTGGTCCAGCGGGCATCTCACCCCACCCAACCTGAAGTTAAAAGCACTGTGACGCAGCTTAATGTGGCGGACCCAAAACAGACAGAATTGTTGGCTGATGCGCACCGGATGCTTTCGGGCGGCATCATGCTCACTGTGGGCAAGCTGATGGATAAAATGAACCCCGCCGACAAGTTGCTTTTCAACTTCCTTGTTTCCGCCAACCCGAATCGTCCCGGCTGGGCGCTGTCCTACCGAGACATTGGGGATCGGTTGCTCGTCAGCCAAACGGAAGTGAAGCGCCGCCGGACATCGCTTGAAAGAAAATGCGGTCGCGACATCACAATCTTCATCGCAGAGGCGCGGGCGAAGAACGAAAAAGGCATGAATCCAGACGTTTGTGGTTCAGGCCAGAAAAGAAAAACCGCAAACACCCATCTGAACACCAATGCCGATTAAGTTACACCGTTTGTAACGCTCACAAATCCGCGAATATAGAATTCCGCCAATAAAGGCGGGGGTTGCACCAGCAGCCCCCGCTTTCTTCTTTGTAACGCTCATGTGACATCGGCCCCAAGGGTAGCGCGCCGCTGCAACCCTGCGAAGCGCCTTGGATAGCCGGACGTTACCGGCGAAGCAATTAACACGCATCCGAGGCACCGCACTCGCAGCACGACGTTTATTAAAATGCCCGACATCATAAAAACCATCCCCGGTATGGCTATACAACCGGAGCCGGAGTTGATGACGAAACCAGCGACCGCTCACCTGCTCGGGGTTTCAACCCGAACCCTCGATAACATGATGCGCCAAAAACGCATTAGCTACGTCAAACTCACCGCCAAAATGGTGCGGTTCCCCCGCCGAGAAATCCTCCAACACATCCACGATCATCAAACGGTTCATGCCCAAGGAAAATAATTCTATGCCGACACATTTCAATCCTAATGACCCGCCGATGCCGCTCCCCTATTTCGAGCGCAAATACGGCACGAGCCGCACAACTTTGTGGCGTTACCGCAAGGCCGGTTTGTCAGCCATCAGCGTGGGCGCGAAATCCTTCGTCCGCGAGTCTGACTTTGTCGCGTTCCTGGAACGCATGAATGGGCAGACCGTCAGCGCCGTGTCGCTCAACCAACGGGGTGCCCTGTGAGCCTCGACCTGCTTGCGCAAGCCAAACAACGCCTGCTGTTGTCCGCGCTCATGGCGCTGCTCGGCTTCGGCGAACGTGCCAAAAAATCCGCCCGCTGTCCGTTTCACGAGGATAGCTCCGCTAGTTTCAGCCTTTACGTCGGTGACGACGGGGAGGAACGCTGGAAATGTTTCGCTGGTTGTGGCCAGGGAGACGTGATTGATTTCTTGGCGAAGCAACGCGGCCTAAGCAACAGCGATGCCTGCCGGGAATTCATTCTTCTTGCCGGGATCACGCCCGCGCCCGCGCCGATAGTGAAGTCAACCGCCCCGCTGCCCGATCAATCGCCATTCGATTGGCAAGCTTGTGTCACCGCGCTGAACCCTGAGCAACTTCTCAAGTTGGCCAACTGGCGTGGTTATGCGCCCAAGTTTGTCGCGTGGTTGCACTCGGAAAATTTCGTCGGCGTGTTTGACGCCGAGCGCATTGCATTTCCCGTCCACGATGCCGGGCGCAACATCGTCGGGTGCCACTACCGACGCAAAGAGGATGGCTCCTGGCGCTACTATCCCACCGGCACGCGCACCGCGCCGTTCATCATTGGCGATCCTGTGACCGCCAAAACCATTTTGGTTTTTGAATCACAGTGGGATTTATTGGCAGTCTTGGATTGCTTACATCACCACATTCAGCCGTTAGTCGAAACCGCCGCCATTGCCACGCGCGGCGCTGGCAACGCCCGGTTACTTGCTGGCCTGTGTGCCCCGGATGCCGTCGTTTATGCCTTCGCACAGAATGACGAGGCCGGCCAAAAATGGCTTGCCGACATCGCCTCCAATTGCGGACGCAATACGTTTGAAGTTGTCACGCCGCCGCCGCACTTGGATGCGAATGATTGGACCCTCGCAGATGCAACTCGCCCGGAGATCGAAGCCGCCATCGCTGCTGCGCAACCAGTCGTTCTGGACTCCGCTCCCGATCTTCTTGCCACGTCGCTGAAAAATGCTTCAGAACCTGCCGTCGAGTTGCTGGAAGCAGATGGCACTGATCACGCGCAGACAACATTCCCCACCGAATGTTTGCCACCCAGCATCGCGTGCATCGTGCGGGCCGTGGCGATCACGCAGCGCGTCCCTGATTCGCTGCCGGGTGTGATGGCCTTGGCTTTGGTCGCGGCGAGTTGCGGCAAGGGATTGGTTTTGGATTGGAGGCCAGGGAAAGCTTCAACGCCGGCCAATTTATTTGCCGTGGTGTCGGCGTTGTCTGGTTCTGGTAAGTCCGAATGTTCCAAGGTGCTGGCCAAACCGTTTCTGGACTTTGAGCGGGCGATGCAAGAGCAGTGGCGCAAGGCTGTCATGCCCAAACTTCAAGCCGATCTAAGATTCCACGAAGGCCAGTTGAAGAAGCTCGACCGTAAACTCGCTCGGGATTCAACCAGTGCGACAGATTCCGAGCGCGGTCGGTTAGAGATGGTCTTCCATCAGGCACAGGTGGATGAACTCAAGCTCAAGCTCCACGAACCTCAACTTTCCATTCAAGACGCCACGGTGGAAAAGGTCGCCACCGTGCTGCACCAAAATGACGAGACGATCTTCAGCACGTCATCCGACGCTAGAAAACTATGCGATAACCTTCTCGGTCGCTATTCCGCCAGCAAGAAATTTGCGGACGACGGGATTTATTTGAACGCCTTCAGCGGCGACGACGTGAAGGTTGACCGGCAGGGCCGTGAAGGTGTTCGGTTGGCCAATCCGTGCATGACTTTGCTTTGGGCGCTCCAACCCGACGCGATGGAAAAGCTTCTGGATGAAGATAGTTTGCAGCAAGGCGGGTTCCTTGCCCGCTGCCTGCTCGCTCACAGCAATGCTGAACCGCAACACATCGGCGGGGACACCAGCAGCATTTCTGATGAGGTGCGAGCCGGCTGGAAAACGCTCATACGCAATCTGCTCGTGACCTACCGGCAACCGCCGACATTACCGGCTATTGAAATCGAAACCATAGACATTGAAATTTAATGAAAACCTACACTATTACCGCATCCATCGAAGCCCAGCACCGGCTGGAAGCCTTCTACAACGAAATCGTGGACCGCCGCAAGTCCGGCGAATTGGCTGACGTGGTCCAATATGCATCCCGCTATGGCGAGCAAGCTGCCCGCATCGCCCTCACGCTCCACGCCGGCCTGCACGGTGTCACGGCACATCTGCACCCCCTCGCCCTCGAAACCGCCGAGAATGCCGTCACGCTCGCCAAGTGGTTTGCCGAACAGCAACTTGGCTTGCTAGCCAAAGGCCGGCACACCGCCAGCACCAAGGTTGAGATTGAAGTCCTCAAGTTATTGGATGACCGCATGGAAGGCCGTCGCCTCGAACCAGAAGAACGGAAGCTGGGGCACTGCTTTGATTACATCACAGCTCGCCACCTGCAACGGACGCGGATTGCGCTTGGGGACGCCGCCACGGCCTTGCTGGCGCACTTGGAGGCCAATGGCCTGCTGGTCAGCGAGGACACCGCCTCATCGCATGGTGGCCGAGCCATGCGCAAATACCGGGTCGTCAAGAATCCGGTTCCCGGTTGAGAAAACCGTGGTTTTGAATCCATTGCTAAAAATGTGATTCCGTCCACGCCCCTGTGACAAACGTGACACTTGTGACAATCGCCTCTGCCGATTGTCACGGTCGTCACGGTTGTCACAGGCTCACTATTGCGAACTAACTATTAAGAGAGATAGAAAAGTCATATTCTTCTTCTCCCCTTGTGACAAACGTGACATTTGTGACAATCGCCACCCAGTCGCGCCAATTGGCCCAGCATTGAGCGAATTCGGGCTTTTCAATCGGGAATCACTCCCGGCGGTGGTGCCCACGGTCATCAAGGCCACGTCGCCGACCCAACTGCCAAATCTTTTCCGCCGCTGCGACCCATCCGCTGGCGTTCCCCTTTTTGTTTGGAGTGCCAGCAGAGTGAACCTACATCCTTTAGTGGTGTTATTGGAACCGGGTCGCCAGTCGCTCGGCTTCGCTTTCGGCTCTCCACACCCGGCGCAGGATTTTGAAACGTCAGCGCGGTTTTTGTTAAACGGCGGGCGAACAGGTATTGGTGCTGGCCGGATGCGGTTGCCATCAAGGCGAAGTCTTCAAGGTGCGTTGATGGATTGCTTTGAAACATTTTCCGGCGCGCGTTTGGCGCACGGGTTTGAAATCAAAATTCACGCCAGGCCGCGTCAGGCCGCTCAGCAAATTTGATTTTTCCGCATTGACGGTGAAACCGTTTGAAATACTCTGGACGGCCAAGACACGCGGGCACAAATTATTATGATCTGGGTTGCACTTTCGGAAAATGAGACGGCCGCGCAAGGCAGCGCCGGCACGCACAACTGACTATGGCCCGCGCTAAATCCAACGGCAACTCCGCCCAGTCCTCCGCCACCATCGGCTTTGAGGCCAAGCTCTGGCTCACCGCCGACAAGCTCCGCAACAACATGGACGCGGCGGAATACAAGCACGTCGTCCTCGGCCTCATCTTCCTCAAATACATCTCCGACACCTTCGAGGAACACCGCGCCAAGCTCCTCGCCGGCCAGGGCGACTACGCCGGGGCCAATGCCGAAGACCCCGACGAATACAAAGCCGAGAACGTCTTCTGGGTGCCCGCCGATGCCCGCTGGTCCCACCTCCAGGCCAGCGCCAAGCAACCCAGCATCGGCAAGAGCGTCGATGACGCCATGGTCGCCATTGAGCGCGACAACCCGCGCCTCAAAGGCGTCCTCCCCAAGGACTACGCCCGACCCGGCCTCGACAAACAGCGCCTCGGCGAACTCATTGACCTCATCGCCACCATCGAACTCACCGCCGCCAGCGAGGGCGAGAAGACCCACCGCTCCGTCGATCTGCTCGGCCGCGTTTACGAGTATTTCCTCACCCGCTTCGCCAGCGCCGAGGGCAAGAACGGCGGCCAGTTCTACACCCCGTCCTGCGTCGTGCGCTGCCTCGTCGAGATGCTCGCCCCCTACAAAGGCCGCATCTACGACCCCGCCTGCGGCTCCGGCGGCATGTTCGTGCAGTCGGAAAAATTCGTCGAATCCCACGGCGGCAAGCTCGGCGACATCAGCATCTACGGCCAGGAGAGCAACGCCACCACCCGCCGCCTCGCGGTGATGAACCTCGCCCTGCGCGGCATCGAGGCCGACTTCGGCCCCGAGCACGCCGACACCTTCCGCCGCGACCTCCATCCCGACCTCCGCGCCGACTACGTCCTCGCCAACCCGCCCTTCAACGACTCCGACTGGTTCCGCAAGGACGACGACGTGCGCTGGCAGTTCGGCGTCCCGCCCAAGGGCAACGCCAACTTCGCCTGGGTGCAGCACTTCATCCACCACCTCGCGCCCGACGGCATGGCCGGCTTCCTTTCGGGAAAAACTATCTTCAACCCTGGCTTGTCTTTTCAATCATGAGCCAAAATCGCCCGGCAATTCCCATCGCGATTCGCCGCGAAGTCCTCTTTGAAGCACGCCACCACTGCGCCGTCTGCTGCAACGGCCTGCCGCTGGAACAAGCTCATGTCATTCCTTGGAGCAAGAGCCACGAGCACAGCGTCGCAAACTTGGTTGCCCTTTGTGCAGGCTGCCACACACGGGCGGATGGAGAAAAATGGGGCGTGCCGATCCTGCGCAAATACAAAGAAAACCCGTGCATCTTGGCCCGGAAAAGCAACGCACCCGAAGGAACGAACGCGCATCTTGTCCAGCTTCTCGAAATCCTGGTGAAGAAAGAGGTCGCCGAAATGTGCCTACGTGGGCCCGAGCTCGCATCTTGTTTGGCCGCCTATGCAGGCAGACCCGGAGAAGTTGAGGTCGTTTCGGTGGAGCCGGCCAACAGCAGTAAGATTGTGCTACGAACTACAAAGATCGCTGCGGAAAGGATTCTTGCAGGCTTCAAAGCTAACGACCCATTGCTCGCGGCCTTCGTTGACGATTTCCACCTACTCGGCGTTCACACCCTCCTCCCCACGCCAAGCGCCGGAGCACGAAACCCAACGATGATTTATTCGATTCCCATTGCTCCGAAAAAGTTCCTCACGAACCAAGGCGAGAACACGCTGAGCAAGCGGCTGGAGAAAATCCTGCCTCTCACGCAGGACTTCGATTGTCTCGTCGGCTACTTCTTCATCAGCGGTTTCTTCCGGCTCTATCCCGCGCTCGAATCAGTGAAGAAGGTCCGCATCCTCATCGGTTTGAAAAACGAGCAGGTCATTCATGGGCTTATCCAGATTGCCAACGACGGCTCCAACGAAAGCGCACCATCGACTGCCGAAATCAAGTCCACGTTCGGCGGCATGATGAAAAAGGAACTCGTTCAGGCGCAGGACACGCTCGCCATTGAGACCGGCGTCAAAAAATTCATCGAATGGATTCGCTCCGGCAAGCTAGACGTGAAGCTTTACCGCGAGCAGAACATCCACGCAAAGGTCTATATCATGACGCCAGAGCATCCCGTGGAGAGCGTGAACCACGGCTACGTCATCACTGGTTCGAGCAATCTTTCCCACAGCGGCTTGGAGGGAAATCTTGAGTTCAACGTCCTGCTTGCCGAGCCGGAGGAGCACGACTACGCGCTTCACCGCTTCAATGAGCTTTGGAAAGACGGCGTCGATGTGAAGGATGTCCACGAGACCATCCTTGATGTCGTGGAAAAGGAATCACCCTTCGCGTTCTTCACGCCGCACGAGCTCTACCTCAAGTTCCTCGCCGAATACTTCCGCGACTACCTCGGCGACCGCTCAAAGCTGAACGCCGAAAATCTTCCGCAGAATTTCAAGAAGCTCGGCTATCAGGAGGATGCCGTCTTCACCGCCCAGCAGATGCTCAAGACCTTCGGCGGTGTCTTCATCGCCGATGTCGTCGGCCTCGGCAAAACCTACATTTCCGCGTTGCTCGCCCTGCAACTCGATGGCCGCTGCCTCGTCATCGCGCCGCCCAGCCTGCTCGATGAAAACAGCCCCGGCTCATGGCCGCGCGTATTCCGCGACTTCTGCATTCCCGGCCACAAGTGCGTCTCCATCGGCAAACTCGAAGAGGTCATCGACCAAGGCGTCGACTTCTACAAATACGTTTTCATCGACGAATCCCACCGCTTCAAAGGCGACTCGACCCAGCGTTACGAGCACCTCACCCGCATCTGTCAGGGCAAAGGCGTCATCCTTGTTTCCGCCACGCCCTACAACAACACGCTCGATGACATCTACAGCCAGTTGAAGCTCTTCCAGCCACCTCGGAACAGCACCATTCCCGGCCTTCGCAATCTGGAGGCTTTCTTCGAGCGGTTACGGAGTCGGCTCAAGGGTCTTCATCGCCTCGACCATGCCGAGGAATACATTGCCGCCATCGAGCAGAACGCCCACGAACTCCGCGACCGCGTGCTTAAATACATCATGGTGCGCCGCACCCGCCGTGAGATCGAAGAGTTCTACGGCGAAGACCTCAAGAAGCAGAAGATTTGGTTCCCGAAGGTCAGCGACCCCGTGCCGCTGCTCTATCAGCTCAACCGCACGGAAAGCGCCGTTTTCACGCAAACTTTGGAAAGCATCACCAGCACTGATTTCCACTACGCCCGCTACCAGCCGTTGAATCCGCTCTATTACACCGGGCCGATTGAAGAACGCGCCGTCCAGGGCCAGCGCAACCTCGCCACCTTCATGAAAATCCTGCTCGTGAAGCGCCTCGAAAGCAGCTTCCACGCATTCAAGGAGACTCTATCCCGCTTCATCAAATCCCACGAACTCGTCTTGCAGGCGTTCGACGACGGCTTCGTCTATACGAGCAAGAAGCACAGCAACAAGGTTCTCGAATTCCTGGAGGAAGGGGACGACGACGCCATCGACATGCTCATCGCGCAGGAGAAAGCCGAGAGGTTCGAGTCCGCGACCTTCACGCCCGTCTTCCGGCAGCACGTCGAATCCGATCTCGAAACCCTGCGCGGCATCCAGACCTCGTGGAAGAGCATCAAGCGCGATCCAAAGTGGGTGGAGTTCAAGAACCAGCTCACCACCGCGCTCGCCAAAGGAAAGCTCATCATCTTTACTGAGTTCGCCGACACCGCCCGTTACCTCGCTGACCGCATCAAGAAGGAAGTCGAAGCCGACACGCTGCTTTTCAGTTCCACGTCCAGCCCCGAGTTGCGCCGCGAAGTCATCGCCAACTTCGATGCCAACTACCAATCGCCGAGCGACGACTACCGCATCCTCATCACCACCGATGTCCTCGCGGAAGGCGTGAACCTCCATCGCTCCGCCACGGTTATCAATTACGACATCCCTTGGAACCCCAGTCGCATGATGCAGCGCGTTGGCCGCGTGAACCGCGTTGGCACCAAGTTCAAGAGCATCGCCACTTACAACTTCTTCCCGACCGACGAGGGCAACGACGAGATCGCCCTCACCGAGTCCGCCAAGTCGAAGATTCACGCCTTCATCACCCTGCTGGGCAACGACGCCCGCCTGCTCACCGGCGACGAGCAAATCACCTCGCACAACCTTTTCGACCGCATCAATTCCAAGGAATCGGCGGAAGGCGGCGAGGAGGAGCAAAAGAGCGAGCTGAAATACCTGCGCCAGATTCTCGACGTGAAGGAGAAGCAGCCCGAGCTTTTCCAGCGCATCCTCGCGCTGCCGCGCAAGGCCCGCTCCACCCGCTTTCATGCGCCGGAGCCAGGGTCGGCAGAGCATCCCGATACGGTCACACCCAGCCCCGACCGCCCCGCCGTCATCACCTATTTCCGACAGGATCGGCTGGACAAATTCTTCCGCTCCCACGCCGACATCGAGCGCGCCGAGGAACTCGACTTCTTCACCAGCGCCGAAACCCTCGAAACCACCGCCAGCGAGAAGCGCCGCGAGATTCCGCCCGAGCAATTCTATCCGCTGCTCGACAAGAACAAGGACGGCTTCCAATCCGCGACCACGCCCAGCGTCGAAACCCTGCTGCCATCGACCGCATCGGGCGGCGGTAATGAAGCCATCGTCTTGAAGCGACTCCGCGCCCGTGGATTCCGCAACGCTGATGTTCTCAGCTCGGACGAGCGCAAGTTCGCCGCCGCCGTGCATCAAGTCATAGCTGACGGTCGCGTGGGCAAGGCCACCATCCGTAAGGTGAAGGAAGCCTTCGACAAGACCGACGACCCTGTCGCGATGATCGCCATTCTCCGCAAGGAAATCGCTCGGCAGTATCTGATCGGCCCAACCAACCAACCCGCCAAGGACCTGCCGCAGGCCCCGCGCGAACTCATTCTCTCTTCCTACCTACCCTAACGAGACTCATTTATGGACAAGACCACCGCCCAACGCCTCGTTCGCGAGACCTTCAAAGCCGCCTTCGACAAGAAGCGCTAAGGGCGGCCAGAAATCCCTTTTCAATGAGTTGAAACGCAATTGTCTCGGAATCCGATTCAACAACGAACGCATGGACTTGTTTTACTACTTCTTCCATCTCGCCATCGACCGTGTGCGAGAAAGCGGGGTTGTAGCGTTCATCACAACAAACTACTACGTCACCGCCGACAGTGCCATTAAGCTTCGGACAGATTTTCGCGACCGGACATCGGCGCTTACTTTGGCGAGTTTCAATGAACTCAAGATATTTGAATCGGCGCTCGGCCAGCACAACATGATCACCATCTTGAGAAAAGGTCAGGACCACAGCGCCGAATGCAGATTGGCTGTAACCAAACGGACAGGGGTCGCTTCGCCAGAACTGCTGAGAAGTATCCTTCATGGCAGCGACAATGAAACATTTTACCGCGATATACCTCAAAAGAACCTCTACGAAGGCAGCATGCTTTACATTTCGAGCGTCAACGTTGGTGCGAAAGACGCCGGATCAATTGATCGGTTATTGGCGAAACTCACCGTCCAGCAAACTCGAATTGGGGACGTGTGTAACATTGGTCAGGGAATTGTGACTGGTTTAGACAGAATCTCCCAGAAGCATCTGAAACGTTTGCCACGCGCTCAACTTGCCTTGGGTCAAGGTTGCTTCGTGCTGTCGGAAACGGAACGCAGGCAATTGCCAGAGAGTCGAGATTTGATAATCAAACCGTGGTTCAAGAATTCTGACGTTCACAGGTATTTATGCAATGGTTCAAATTCCGAATGGCTTATTCACGCTACCGTTGATCTTGACCCGAAGGAGCACAAAGGCGTTTTCGAGCATCTTCGCGCGCTCAAGGTCGCCATTGAATCGCGCAATTACGACAGCGGCGAATTGTCGAAGGCAACGAAGCTTGGTGCATGGTGGGCTTTGTCTTCGGCTCGCAAGGAATTCGACTTTGGAACGCCCAAGATTGTTTCTCCGCAACGGAGCTTTAGAAACACGTTCGGCTACAATGAAGTTCCTTGGTATGCGAGCGCAGACGTCTACTTCATCACGGCTAGGAAGCCATCCGTTGCACTGAAGTTTGTCTTGGCGTTGCTGAACTCCAAGCTTTACTTCGTGTGGCTTTACTTCAAGGGCAAGCGCAAAGGCGAAATGCTAGAGCTTTATCAAAAGCCCTTGTCTGAAATTCCCATCAAAATAATTTCCCCGGCAGAACAGATGCCGTTTATTGTGCTAGCGGACAAAATCCTTGCGGCGAAGCAGCGGGATGCCAAGGCGGACACGAGCGGGTTGGAGCGGGAGATAGACGAGATGGTGTATGCGCTCTACGGCCTAACGCCGGAAGAAAAAGCCCTCGTCCAAGCCGCCGCCAAATAACTCCGCAGCCACCCTCCTTCAAGATCGTGATCGTGCGCGACATGTGGCTGACCGGCTTCGACGCGCCCTGCCTGCACACGATGTATGCCGACAAGCCGATGCAAGGCCACGGCCTCATGCAGGCCATCGCCCGCGTGAACCGCGTCTTCCGCGACAAGCCCGGCGGTATGGTGGTGGATTACCTCGGCCTCGCCGATCAGCTCAAGAAGGCGCTCGCCACCTACACCGAGAGCGGCGGGCAAGGCGGGCCGACCAACGACACCGCGCTCGCCATCGCCGGGATGCTGGAGAAGCACGGTGTCGCGTGCGACCTGATGCATGGCTTTAACTGGGACAAATGGACCACCGGCAAACCCGCCGAGCGCCTCGCCCTCATCCCCGCCGGGCAAGAGCACATTCTCGAACAGGCCGACGGCAAGAAGCGCTGGTTGCAAGTGGTGATGGAACTCTCCCGCTTCTTTGCCCTCTGCGCCGCCAGCGATGAAGCCACGGACATTCGCGACGACGTCAGTTTCTTCCAAGCCATCCAAGCCGCGCTCAACAAGCAGACCAGTAACAACCGGAAGACCCCCGAGCAGATCGACGCGGCCATCCGCCAGCTTGTCTCCAAAGCCATCACCACCGACGGCCAGGTAATTGATGTCTTCACGGCCGCCGGATTGCCCAAGCCGGACATCAGTATCCTGAGCGACCAATTCCTCGCCGAAGTGCGCGGGCTCAAACACAAGAACGTCGCCGCCGAGTTGCTGGAGAAACTGCTCAAGGACGAGCTCAAAGTCCGCTCCAAGCGCAACCTCGTGCAAAGCCAGCTCTTCAGCGAGAAGCTCAAGCAGACGCTCAACGCCTATCACAACCGGGCCATCTCGACGATGCAGGTGCTCGAAGAGTTGATCGCTCTGGCGAAGGAAATGGACGCGGCCACCAAGCGCGGTAAAGATCTCGGGTTGACCGACGATGAAGTCGCCTTCTATGACGCGCTCGCCGCGAATGAGAGCGCCGTGAAAGCCATGGGCGACGACAAACTCAAGGTCATTGCCGCCGAGTTGATCACCAAAGTCCGCCAGAGCGTGACCATCGACTGGACGCTGCGCGAAAGTGCCCGCGCCAAAATCAAAGTCATGGTGAAGCGCATCCTCAACAAATACGGCTACCCGCCCGACCTTCAAGAAGAGGCAGTAAAGACGGTGTTGAAGCAAGCGGAGCTGCTGTGCGCAGATTGGGTGTCAGCCTGAATCAAAAAGCCGGACGCCGCATTCAACGCCACGCCGCAGTTGCCGGGTTATACTCCGGGCAGTGCGTCGCTGAGTTTGCGGTGCTCGTGGGATTGGCCGCTGTAACAACTCGGCGCGGCCGCCGCAAACCACTCCGGCGCGCTTGTCTAAAAACTTGACTTATACTTGTCTTACACACAGGTTGGCCGCGTGAGTTATCAGCCGCAATTTACCATCACCCCGGCGCTGCTCGCCCGCGTGGAGCAGATCGCCGCACTACGCGAGCGCATTCTGGCGGGCACCGTGCAGGTGCGCTGGATTCCGGCCTTGCAGAAGGACACGCGCACACGCAACACCCATTCCTCGACGGCCATCGAAGGTAATCCGCTCACCTTGGAGCAAGTCCGCGCCGTGGAGGAAGGTCGGGAGATTCCCGCCGTGGCCGTGCGCGCCAAACGCGAGGTGCTGAACTATTTCGCGGGCCTGCGGTTTGTGGAAAAGAACGCGGCCAAGAAGACGATTTCGCACGAGGAAATTTTGCGGCTGCATAAAATCATGGCGGGTGACGTGATGGATCAGGGCACGGCGGGCCGCTATCGCACGATGGCCGTGCGGGTCGGACGCTATGTGCCTCCGCCACCGGCGGACGTGTCGGGGCTGATGTTTGAATTGCTGACGTGGTGGAACAAGGAAGCGCCAATGCTGTCGCCGGTTTTAAGTTCAGCCATTGTGCATTACCGCTTTGAAGCCATTCACCCGTTTGCGGACGGCAACGGGCGCACGGGCCGCGCGCTGGCGTTGTGGGAGCTTTACCGGCGCGGCTTCGACACGCATCACATTTTTTCTGTGGACGAATTCTATTGGGAGAACCGCCCGCGCTATTACGAGGCGCTGGACGCCGTGCGCCGTGAGGGCGAGGATTTGTCGCGGTGGCTGGAATACTGCGCCGAAGGTTTGCTGCTGACGCTGGAACGCGTCTGGACGCGCGTGCAGAAGCTCTCAGCGCAACCGGGGCAGGAGAAGCTGGTGCTGCGCCCGAAGCAGGAGCAGTTGCTTCATCTGCTCAGGGACAAGCGGACCATGACCCCGCGTGAACTGTGGGAGACGTTGGGCGTGTCCAAACAAGGCTCGTTGGACTTGCTGCGACCTTTGATCAAAGCCGGGCTGGTGAAGCGCGTCGGCACCAAGAAAACGGGGCAATATATTTTGGCCTGACTGGCGGTTGAGCGTCGGCCTATTGTAAAAAATTTTTACGCGTATGAACGCATCGCTCGCGCTCGCCACGCCCGTCGAAAGCATCCCCCCCCGCCCCCTGCGGAGCACGGGACAAGACGTGACAAACCATCGGTAAATTTGTGCGTTATGGTGCGAACAGCCGGACGAACAAACAAAAATCTGAACCCGCACGCGCTCCTTTATTGGCAGTGCTTTTATGACGCACCGCGCACCATTTCGAAAAATAAATTTCTTCCACTGACGATTTCAATTCCCGCCGCCTCCACCATCTCGAACATCGTGATTTTTCGTCCGGCAAATTGCGGACGGCGACCACGGTTTCAGCCAATGAATCAAAGGGGTTTTTGAATGAAACAGTTACGGTTTGAGCGCGTAAAAGGCGGTTCGAGCCGACGTTTTGCAGGAATGACTTCAACAAAAATCTGGAGCCATCACCGGCTGACGCTTGTGAGTCCGCAGGCGCGGGCGGCGTCACAGGCCCGGCGTGGCTCATTAATATCACCGTTAGGCCGCTACACGAATTGTATGTTTGGACGATTTAGCCCGATGCTTTCACACTGGTGAGCGTGTGAAGTTTTCGGCTGAGAATACTGAGATTTTTGGCGGAGCGTGGTCGAAACGGCGGTTTTTTCTAACTTTGAACACAGTGCCCCCAACCCCCGTTGTTTTTCAACGTGC
>CAINLR010000167.1 GCA_903850425.1 uncultured Verrucomicrobia subdivision 3 bacterium
CGTATCCGTTGATGGTGCGGAATTTTCAGCGCATTATCGGCGACGAAGCCCGCGCACAGATTTTGGAAAAGGAAAAGCGCCTGCCGGACATGCTCATCGCCTGCGTCGGCGGCGGCTCCAACGCCATCGGCCTGTTCTATCCGTTCCTCGACGACCAGTCCGTGAAGCTCGTCGGTGTGGAAGCTGGCGGCCTCGGCATCAAGCCCGAACAGCACGCGGCGCGGTTTCAGGGCGGCTCGCTCGGCGTGTTGCAGGGCACGCGCAGCTACATTTTGCAGGACGAATTCGGCCAGATCCAGTCCACGCACAGCGTCAGCGCCGGACTCGATTACGCCGCCGTCGGGCCGGAACACGCATGGTTGCGCGACGCCAGCCGCGCCGAATACACCTACGCCACCGACGACCAGGCGCTCGCCGCCTTCATGAAACTCGCGCGGCTCGAAGGCATCATCCCCGCGCTGGAAAGCTCGCACGCCGTCGCTGAGTGCATGGTGCGCGCGCCGAAGATGAGCAAAGACGAACTCATCATCGTGAACCTCTCCGGCCGCGGCGACAAAGACGTGGCGCAAGTGGCGGCGAAGGTGAATTTGCAAATGCCCAAATGATTTGATAACTTGTTTCCATGCTGGTTCAGACACAACATCGTTTCAGCGTAAAGGATTACTACCGCATGGCGGAAGGCGGCGTTCTGCGTCCCGATGCACGCGTGGAATTGCTCGACGGAAAGATCATTGATATGTCACCCATTGGTCCATTTCACGGCGGCCTGGTCAACCGGCTGATCCGGGTGTTCAACAAAATTTCCAAGGGCCGCTGGACGTTGTCCGCCCGAAACCCGCTGCGCCTCGACGACCATTCCGAGCCGGAGCCGGACGTGATGCTGCTCAAGCCGGCGGCGGACGATTACACCAGCCGCCATCCGCAGCCGGACGATGTGTTTCTGCTGATCGAAGTTTCCGACACCACGCTGGAATATGATCGCGCGGAAAAACTTCCCGCCTACGGACGCGCGGGCGTGGCCGAGGTGTGGATTGTGAACCTGCATGATGCGGTGGTTGAAATTTATCGTGAGCCGCACTTCACCGGCTACGGTTCAAAGACCATGTTGAACGTCGGCGAAAAGATTTCGCCGCTGGCCTTTCCCGACGCAATTGTGGACGTGGCGGAATTGCTGAAACGCTGAACCTCTCCGGCCGCGGCGACAAAGACGTGGCGCAAGTCGCGGCGAAGGTGAAGCTGGAAATGCCGAAATGAATTAAATCTTCGGCTTTAGTTCACCGTTCTTGAGTCGCTCAATTTTTTCCATACAGGATTGAAGTTCCGTCGCCGTCAGAAATGATTCGCGATAAAGCGTCCGCAGAAAATCATCCGCGCTCGAATCATTTTTTCGGTTGTTACACTCACGGCAAGCAGCAACCAAATTACGATAGCTGTTGTTTCCTTCTGGACGGGAGACAATGTGTTCAATGACGTAATTTTCGGAGTTCAGGCTTCGCTTACAATAGAAACAGTGATGAGATTCGCGCTCTAAAATAAAGGGGCGATTCTCTGGAACGGAAAAGAAATCCATGTCTTCAATGCTAACTGCAGAAGCTTCGTCTGCTGGAGATGTAATCACGCCGGGAATCTCTGATGGAAGTTTCAAACGCAAGCGACGACCAGTGCGCTCACTGGAAACAATTTCAATGCAGCCTTTGGATTTCAAAGACTGTAATTTTTCATAAGCCGAATTTTCCGACATCGGCTTTCCCTTCTCCCCAATTCCACAAGCCATTCGTGCCCGCGCCGATTTGAAGCCAATTACAACTTCATCCAGACCAAGCAAGCGGCTGTGGCGAAAAATGTAGAGGTAAAGAGCTTGCTCGTAAGTGTCGAGCTTTGGAGCGAGAAAATCATGAAACTGCTCAATGAATAGTTTGAGATCAATGTTTGAGGACTCGTTGCTCACGGATTCAGCTTACGACGAGCGTTTTTGGAATCAATACTGGAATCGAGCGTGCGGAAAAGTGGCGCAAACTTTTCCCCATCACCTTGACGGATCACGCGACGTTGAAAAAATGGGAGTGCCTGGACTCGGCCACCGGCGCAGCTTTAACGGCAGCCGTCCGCAAACATCACCTCCCCGATTTCTCGAACTGGAAAAACCACGACGCCTTTGAACGCGCCTTCGCCCGGCTGGAAAAAAATTTGCGCACCAGCATCGGCAAATAATCGTCCCGCAGGGACAACCGGAAATTAGCCAGACACGAAGTGTCTGGAAACGCCCCAAACAAATTTCCGTCCTGAAAGGACGACGGAACATTCGCGCCCGCCATCGTGCCTTCAGCACGAATCCATTCTGCTCATCGCCACCAGCCACTTCGTAGCTGGCTAATTTCCCTCCGTCGCTTCGCGACGCCCGCAAACTTTTCCCGATCCCGTTGACGGATTACGCACCGTTGAAAAAATGGGCGTGCCTGGACTCGGCCACCGGCGCAGCTTTAACGGCAGCCGTCCGCAACTATCCCCTCCCCGATTTCTCGAACTGGAAGAACCACGCCGCCTTTGCCCGCGCCTTCGCCCGTTCACTTTTTTCGGCACTATTCACCGGATTATCGGCGCAATAAATGCTCAGTTAAGCACACGGATTCTGTATCCCAGATGAATATTTGCCGACATGACCGTTTGCGCACCTGTATGGTGGCGCTGGCTTTCTGCGTCTATCTGCAGTTCGGCGGCGAGGTCCGCGGGGCACAAACGTATGATTTCGGTTTCATTCCCATGGGCGTGACCAACAAGGTGAGCGGTTTCAGTTTTGCCGGCGGCTCGAATCTGTTCATGCAATCGGAAACTTTCATCGGTCCCAATGCCGCTGATTTTCAAACCAGTTCAAACTATGCCGGACAATTTCTTCCGACCGGCCAGAATCATCTGTATTCGCTGAGTTTCATCCCGCAAACACTGGGTTTTGAATCAGCAGGCCTCACTAATTATGAGACGCCCGATCCGCCCTACGGTGGCGGCATCTTGTATCTTCAAGGCGTCGGTATGCCTGCCAGCCGGCCCGGCAGCGGACCGGTCGTGCCGGAGCTGGCACCGCTGGAATCGGCCATGACCAATTTTCTGGTCGCCCATAATTTTGAGGCTGGCACGCTGGCTTTGATGAAAGACAGCAAGCTGGTGTTTCGCCAGGGCTACGGCTGGCGGGATAATAATTTCACCAAGGTCATCCACCCGGATAATCTGTTTCGGCTCGCCAGTGTGTCGAAGATGCTGACAGCGTCGTCCATTTACAAACTCGTGGCGGCGGGAAAAATCACCACCAGCACCAAGATTTATGATTATCTCGGTATCCAGCCGTGGGGTGGGGTGCTGGGCGACAGCCGCATCACGAACATCACCGTGCAACATCTGCTCGATCATGCCGGCGGTTGGAATCAGTATAACTACAATCCGCCTTTCGACCCGGTATTCCGCACCGTCCAAATTTCCACGAACATGGGCCTGAATTATCCGGCGGGGCCGACGAACGTCATCAGTTGGATGTTTTCCAAGCCGCTCGACTTCGCGCCGGGCACTACGAACGTCTATTGCAATCTTGGCTACTTGATCCTGGGCCGCGTGATTGAAAAGGCCAGCGGCAAAATTTACATGGATTTCATCCAGCAGGACCTGCTCGGCAATGCCGGGTTGACGAACATTCTCGGCTTCACCAATGTCGTCCAATCGCACAGCCGCCCCGGCGATCTTGCGCCGTGGGAAATCTGGTATGCCGACACCCCGCAGTTTTTGAGCCGGTCCGCCGTGGACTTTCCCACCAACCTCAATGTGCGCGTGGTTGATGGTGCAGGATATTATGAAGCCTATGATTCGTGCGCCGGGTTGAGCGCCTCGGCCGTCGGGCTGTGTCATTATCTGCAAAATTATCTGGAAGGCTACAACGCGCGGGTTCCCGGTTCCGCTTTCAGTTGGGACTATCTGTTTTATGGCAGTCTGGCGGGTGCCAGTTCCGTGCTCTCGCAAAATGTCACCCAGACTTCCTCCTCGACGAACGGCGTGGAATTTGCCGCGCTGTTCAACGAACGCTACGACTTGGTTGAAGGTGCCAACATCGCGGCCTTCACCGCCATCACCAATGCCATTGCCGGCATCAGTTCTTGGCCAGCCAATGGTGGCGGCATGATTCAATGGTCCACGACCTCCACTAACATCAACAAGAACGGCGGCTTCATCAACATTCCATTGACCCGCACCGGCGCGAACAACCTCACCGTCAAAGTCAGCTACACCACCTATGCGTTCACTGCGACCAGCTCTAATTTCTTCCCCGTTTCCGGCGTCGTTACGTTCGGCTCCGGCGTCACGAGCAAGAATATTACGATTCCCATTCTGGACGACCGCGTCATTGACCCGCCGCGGCAGTTTTCCCTCGAACTGATCTCCGCTTCCGGTGGCGCGTGGCTGGGCGACAATGTGACGTGCATGGTGAATATTCTGGATACTAACACGCCGCCCGCCTTCACCGGCCAACCGGTCGTGCTGCCCAACGGCAACTTCCAATTTCAAACGCTGTGCAGCACCGGCCTGATCCAGACCGTGCAGTTTTCCACGAACCTCTCGGATTGGCTGCCGCTGCAAACCGTCACAAACGCAAACGCTATCACCACCTTCGTTGATACCAACAGCAACGGACACAGCGCACGTTTTTATCGCGTGGCTGTTCCGTAAGATCAGTCGGAGCCGCCTTTATTTATTGTCGCAATCATCATCTCCTCGGTTTTTTAGCTGCGCTGTCAGCGCCGTTCCTGGCGGACGGCCACCATGGGAATCCGGCTCGTGAGAACGCTCGACCCACCGTCGCCGGTCACAGACCGCCGCTACCAAACCCCGCCGCCTTTGCCTTCGCGCGGCTGGAAAAAGATTTGCGCACTTGCAACTCGTCGTAGCCGACGTAAGGAGGCTCCATCTGAAAAGCGACAGGCGGAAAGCAGAAAAGCGCAAACAAGTTTGAGCCTCCGCACGTCGCCTGCTACGGGTCGCCGCCATAAAACCTTGCGTTTGCAAACCAGTCGGCTTTCCTGATGCCCACGTGAATACAGTTGAAAACATCGCAGGCACGAGTCCGCGCCGGATCAATTATTGGCGGCTCTGGATTTTCGACACCGTGCTGGTGAGCGCGGGCCTGCTTTTTTTCCTCGCCACGCAATACGGCACCTACGAGTTCTTCGGCAAAGCCTGCGCGATGGCGTTGTTGCCGTTGATTCCGGTCATCGTGTTGGTCGGGGGTGCCGGCAGCACGGTCTTCGCCCTGACCAAGGTCTGGATCGAGAAACGCTCGTTGCCGCGGCCGACGGCGCTGGCGTTGCTGGTCGGCCCCGCGCTGGTGGTGACGCTGTTGCTCGTGCTGCTGGGCACGGGCAAATCCTACAGGCACCGGCTGGCTTACATTTGTCTGGGGAACACACCCGCCGCCGCCAGCCAGGTGCAAGTGGCGGGTTATTCCACATTTCTCCGCAGCGAATGGCTGGCCGTTTTCAACGTGGACCAAAAGAGTTTCCAGACTTTTGTCACCGGCGCAAAACTGCAGCCGGGCGCGAGGCTTGAATTCAGCCGGATGGTCGAACGGTCCGCGCATAAAGGAACCAAGCTGGTCGCAAATCTGCCGCCGTTGACCAACTCGCTTTACTTCCAGCGCGTCTTCAAGGAAGCGGAGGAACACCAGCGCGGTGGCGTGTATGCGGTGTTTGACCCCGCCACTTCCACGGCGGTGATTTTTCGGGAATACCATGATTGAGTTGCGCGGTGACGGCTCGCACGGGCGCAAGCCGGTCGCCTTGAAGCGCGCCGGCGCACGGCTGAAAAATTCTTTGCGGCGGCACCCCTTTCCCGGAGAATTGAGCCATGAAGAAAACGTCGCTCCGGTGGACGGCTCAAACCTTTCTCTTGCTGGCGATGTCGGTCGGCACGATCCACGCGCCGGCGCAGACCAACGTCGCATTTCAAATGGCCGGCACCGTCACGCGCCCGGACGACGGCTGCAATCAAGCGGTCGTCGTGTTGTGCGACCAGGCTTCCGGCGAACCGCTTTGCCGGCAAAACTTGCAGCCGTTCACGTCGGTCATGGGCACGACCAATGAGCAATTCGCGATGGACTGGCTCCAAGCGATTCCCGACGCCACCGGGCATTTTGAGTTTAACAATCTGCCGGCAGGAAATTATATCGTCGTGGCGCAAGCGTGGCCCGGTTCGTCGCAACCGACTAATATATTAAATTTTCGCGGGGAAACCGTGCATCTCCTCGGCCGGGCTGAAATCGCCGTGCCTTCGGCCGCGGCGCGCCAAGTGAAGTTCATCGCACCCGGCACCAACACCATTCAGTTCGACCAGCAATTTCCCAACGACGACGGATTCTTGATGTTGGGCACCCAACCGCCACGCGGCGATCCGGTGCTGGCGTGGCTCGGCTGGGGCACTAATTTCATCCGCCATCTCATCGGCTGTAACGCGATGCCGCGCGGCCGCACGGCCGTCCACGGTTTGCCGGCAGAAACTTACGCGGCCATTTTCATGAATGACGACAGCCCGGGATTTGGTGCCATGCGCCTCCCGTTTCGCGCCACGAATCCGGTCAAAATGCCCATCGTGGCGGGCTGGTCGGATGGCTATAAGACGCCGCCGACCAACCTGGTGTGGCTCGTGGAATGGCTGCAAACGCACAAGTTCAAGATAGACGAACTGCTGGGCATCTCGGCGAAGCCCAAAGCACGAGCGACCTTCTTTGAAAAGGAGTGCGAGCAGGCCCGGCTGGTCCTGCCGATTTGGGAAAAAGAAATCGTCCTGCCCACCGGCCAGAAAACGCGCGTGGTGGATTTGCTGACGGCCTTGGGCTACGCGCGGCTCAGCGGAAAATACAAAAATTGATTCTGCCCGCCGCCCCGGAGCGGCGCCTTACTCAATTTTCCCGCCCAGTTTGCGCTCCCATTCGGCGATCTTCTTGAACAAATCCGGCAGCCGCTGCATGGCGATCATCACGCGCTTGGCTTTTTTGTCGGGCTGTGCCGGCGCGCCCAGCCAGGTTTCGCCGTCCGGAATATTGTGCATCACGCCGGACTTGGAACCGATCGTGACTTTATTCCCGATCTTCAGATGGCCGGCGATGCCAACCTGTCCGGCGAGCACGACGTGATTGCCCAGCTTCGCGCTGCCCGCAATGCCCACCTGCGAACAGAGGAGGCAGTGTTCGCCGATCTGCACGTTGTGGCCGACTTGAACGAGGTTGTCAATTTTCGTGCCCTTGCCGACGGTGGTGGTCCCGAGCGCGCCGCGATCAATGGTCGAGCCCGCGCCGATTTCCACATCGTCGCCGATGACGGCAACCCCGACCTGCGTGACTTTGCGGTGGCTGCCGGCGTCGTAAACATAGCCGAATCCGTCCGCGCCCACGACCGCGCCGGCATGGATGCGCACGCGCTGGCCAATCTGCGAGCGCGGATAAATGGTGACGTTGGCAAACAACTTCGTGTCGTCGCCGAGCGTGGCATCGTCACCGATGAAATCACCCGCCAGCAACGCGCACCGTGCGCCAATCTGCACGCGTTCGCCCACGGTGCAATGCGGGCCAATGTGCGCGGTCGGATCGATGTGTGCGCTCCCCGCGATGACGGCGGACGGATGAATGCCGGCCGGCAGCGCCGGCTCCGGAAAGAACAGCGCCAGCGCCTTGGCAAATGCGATACGCCCATTGGCCACTTGGATGACAACCTTGCGCGCGGATGAAAACTTTTTCTCCGTCAGGATGGCGGTGGCGGCGCTGTTTTCGGCGGCGGTGAAGTAGTCTTCCGTTTCCGCAAACGCCAGGTCGCCAGGCTTGGCCTGGTCGGCGGTGGCGAAGCCGGTCAGCGTGGCTTGGGCGTCGCCCAGGACGTCCCCGGCGAGCAATTCGGCGATTTCAGCGGTGGTAAAGGTCATTTCAGTTCCAACTATCATAGCCACGACGGCAGGCAGTTCAATTCACAATTCATCCGCCGAAATCACCGGGCGCGCCGCTCACTTTAGTGCCAGGCCATTTTTCTCATTAGCACCCGGCTTCAGCCGGGTGAACTCGGCGCGGAGAAAACAGAAACGGTTTTAACCGTTTTCCACCGCCCGCAGCCACCAAGCCGTTGAACCGGCTTAAAGCCGGACTGCCTGTTTCCACTGAAGCCCGGTGCTAACGAGAGGTTGCAGGCAAGTGAAGTGAGCTGCGGCCGAATTACTCGCCGCGCCCCCGTCAGTTGATGCGCTCGGCGACTTGGTATTTGAACATCCGCTTCTTCATCCAGCGCACGGCGAGCAAATCGTAGAACGACGCGAACAACCGGTTCCACACGCCGTAATTGCTCTGGCCGGCGAAGCGCGGATTGTTGCTCACCTCGATCTCCGTGACGGTGTGGCCTTCGATCTTGAACAGCGTCGGCAGGAAGCGATGCATGCCCTTGAAGAATTTCAGGTTTTCAATGCACTCGCGCTTGAACGCGCGGTAGGTGCAGCCCGCATCGGCAATTTGCTCGCCGGACAGTTTATTCCGCACCGCGTTGGCGATGCGCGAGGAAGCCACCCGGATGAAATTGTCGCCTTCCCCGCGCGCCTTCACGCGGGTGCCGCAGACGCAGTCAAAGTTTTTCAGCGCGGCGAGAAATTTCGGCAGATCCTTCGGGTCGTTCTGCAAATCGGCGTCGAGCGTGAAAAGATATTTGCCGCGCGCCGCCTTGAGGCCGGCGAAGCTCGCCGCGCTCTCGCCGCAGTTGAACGCGAATTTCTGCACCCGGATGCGCGGGTCGGCCGCCGCGAGTTCCTGGAGGATGGCCCACGACTTGTCCTTGCTGCAATCGTCCGTGATGACAATCTCGTAGGCGATCTGCAACGGCTCAACCGCCGTGCGGATGGCTTTGACGAGTTCGCGCAAATTGCCTTCCTCGTTGTAACAAGGAATGACCAGGCTGATTTCAGGTGGGGTTAACATTCAATTCGGTTGGTGGCCTTCGGCGCTGGCGATGCGTGGTTGCTCGGCCAAATCCTGCCGGGCAAGGATGCCCAGTCCCGGAATGTGACGGTCACCTTCGCGCAATGGCAGCGGACGCCGGCCGGCGGGGTGACCGGGCGATTTTCTGTGCGCGTGGCGATCATTCAGAGGACTCGATTTTGCTGGAAAAAGCCGCCGAAAGAAAGCTGATTCGCGCCTTGGAACCAGCGGAATTAATTTAACAACCCGCTGCCTGGCTTCCTGGGCACAGCCCATGCGCTGGCAGTTGGTTTAGGCTCTGCTCCTCGTGTGCATTGGATCCGCCCGGCTAACTCCCCGCCGGCACGACCGCCTCGGTCAAGGCGGTTTCCAGCATCTGCGCCGCCGTGGGCAAGGCCCGGGACAACTTTTCCAATTGCTCATTCAGCCGATCGGTTACGGTCAGGGCGCGGACGGAAAGCAGTTTTTGATACCACCCAATGAACGCCGTGCTGGTGGCGTGTTCATCGGGGCCGGCGTGCGGCGCCGGCGTTGTCGGCGCGGTGAGGGTCTCGCACAAAATCAGCGCGGCCAGCGGACGCGGATCCGGCTCGCTGCGCCAGATTTTCTCCCACAATTCACCAGCCGCAGTCACGTCGCCGTTGAGCATCAACGCCTCGGCGCGCTGTGCGGCGATGAGCGGATTTTCCGGCAAGGCCTTGAACGCCTCGCCCGTCCAGTCGCCCGCGAACTCCAGCAATTCCGCGCGGCCCAGCGCGAGTTCGCCGCCCAGCCGCCACGCCGTGACGCACTGCGCGTCCGTCGTGATGGCTGCGTGCAATGTTTGCAGCGCATCGGTTACGCGCCCCTGATCGGCCAGAAATTTCGCCAAGTCCACGCGCGCCTCGTTCGTGCGCCCCGTCGCCGCGATGGCTTCGTTAAACGCCTTTTCCGCGCCTTTCAAGTCATCCATTCGCGCCAGGCACAACGCCAGACAATGCTGCGGCGCGGCGCTGTGGATGTCCAAATTGATCGGCGTCAACGCCGGCTGCTTCCGCTTGGCCAGCACCGACCGCATCTGTTCGGCGGCGGCGGGATAGTTCTTCTTTTCAAATTGCGATAGCCCGAGGGAAAAATGCAATGATGCCGTGAGCCCGCCATTTTTCGCGAGCGGTGAATTGAGCACCTCCACGACTTCCGTGTGGCCGCGCACTTTGTAAAGCTGACACACGAACTGCGTCAGCAACGCCTCGCGCAACTCCGGCACCACGTCGGCCGCCGGCTGCGCCGACATCAGTTCAAACGCCTCGCGATACTTCTCGATGCCGGCGGCCAAGTCGCCGGAGCGCACCAGTTCGAGGCCAAAATTCATCACCAGATTGGCATCCGCCGGATATTCCAGCGTCGCCTGCCGGAGCAGGTTCAAGTTGCGCTCCACCTTGTTCCGGTCGCGGACCATTTCCTTCGAGTAGCCGTGATGGAAGAGTTCCGCCGTGCCGAGCGCCGTTTTCAATCCCCACTTTTTCGCCGAAGGCAAGAAACTCTGAAACAGTTGCTCATGAATGCGGCCGTAATAATAGGCTCCCGGCAGATTGCGGAACAGGCGCGGAATGAAACTGCGGCCTTCATTCTCCTGACCGCAATTGACCAGCGGCAGGCGGAACGCGACGACGTTGGAATTTTTCAAGTCCGCCAGCAGCTTCGCGTGCTGCGCCACCGGCAATTCTTCATCCGCATCCAGCATCAAAATCCAGTCGCCGGTGGCGTGTTCCAACGCCGCATTCCGCGCGGCGCTGAAATCATCCGCCCAGGCGAGCGAATGCACTTCGGCCCCGTGTTCACGGGCGATTTCCACGGTGCGATCGGTCGAGCCCGTGTCCAGCACGACGATCTGCGAAGCGAGGCCGCGCACGGAGTTCAAGCACTGACCGATGAACTTCTCCTCATTCTTGGTGAGGACGCAAACCGTCAAACGATTGCCGATTGCCGATTGCCGATTGCCGATTGCTTCCGGCAGGACCAGCCAATCCGGTTTGGCACTGCCCTTGAGTGGTTTGCTCAGGAACTGCTTGACCGGACTCCAGGCCGGCGCAAAGTCGCGGGCACGCTGCGCGCAAACCTTTGCCTCCTGGCCCGCCCCGGCGGCCAGCGCGATTTCCGCGAGCAGCAGATAAGCTTCGGGGTGAAAGGGGCGATTGGCAATGGCCTTGCACGCAGCGGTCCAGGCCGCCTCATGGTTTTTCTGGCCCAATGCGGCCCGCGCCTCGTGCAACCGGCCCAGGTTGGCCACGGGTGCGGGTTTGATCTCCACCGCAGTCAGACAGATTTTTTTCTTTTCGGTCCAGCGCCAGCCACTCTGCGTGTGGGTTGCGGCGAGCGCCGGCAACGGGATGTTTAGCCCGAGATTTTTCGGCAGTTGCCGGGGCATCGGGTAGCCGCTTTCCAACGTCACTTCGGCGGGGAAGTTCCATTTCGCGCGGAAAATATCCCAGTTGTGCCGCATCGAAAGCCGGTAGTCAATCTTCTCGCCGGCAAAGGTCTGGCTGCCGGTGTGATGCACGAATGAATCGCGCGCCACGCGGATGCGGAAACCGGCAAATCGGGCGCGCAGACAAAAATCATCATCCTCGAAATTGCCGGAGCCGAAATTCTCGTCCAAGCCCCCGAGCTGGTTGATGACCGCGCGCGTGGCCAGCAGACAGAAGCCCACCGCGCGGAGAACTTCAAAGGACTGACCGGCGTTTGCCTGCGCGTGGCGGGCGGCGAACGCCGGCATTTCCAGCAGGTTGGTGTAGGTCGCTTCCGGAACCAATTGCGGCCCGGAAACGCGGTTGGAAACCGGGCCGACCAGACCGGTTTCGGGATGACGAGCATAGACGGCCAGCATGGCTTCCAGCCAACCGGCTGTGACCACGGTGTCATTGTTCAGGAGCAACGCGTATTTGCCCCGGGCGACGGCCAAGCCCTGGTTATTGCCACCCGCAAAACCCCGGTTTGATTCGTTGCGGATGACGATGCAATTGGCATGGCTGGCCTGCCATGACTTTAACAATTCCGGGGTGTCGTCCGTGGAGCCATTGTCCACGATGATAATTTCATGCGGCAACGGCGTATGGGCCGCGATGCTTGCAAGGCACTTCTCGGTGTGCGCCCGCTGATTGAGCACCAAAATGATGATCGAGGTGAACGAACGGCTCCAATCCAGAATCGGGTTCAACTGGCGCGCGATGCACGGCGGTGTGAAATGAGATTCAATGTGCTGCCGTCCCTGGACGGAAAGCTGATTCCAGAAGTCGGCATCGGCGTGCAGTCGCGCAACGTGGTTGGCGAAAGCCTCGGGATCATCGGCCACCAACGTGCCGCCGTCGCCGTTCTGCAAACCCATGCCTTCCGCCCCGATGGTGGTGGTCACGACCGGCAGGCCATTGGCGAGCGCCTCGCCGATTTTTCCCTTCATGCCCGCGCCATAACGGAGCGGTGCCACGGAAACCAAATGGGAACTCAAGTAAGGCTCCACGCTCGGAACATAACCAGTGACTTGGATGGCCGGCCCCGCCAGCGCCTGCACGGCGGGCGGCGGGTTGTTGCCCACAATGGTCCAGTGCGCGTCCGGCAACCGCTGGAGAATACGCGGCCAGATTTCCCGGTGAAAGTAGAGGACCGCGTCGGTGTTAGGCAGATGACCAAAGCCGCCGACAAACAGGCAGCCGGAGCGACCTCCCACGGGCGGCACCTCGCGGGCGACCTCATGGATATTGGGCACAATGAAGATGGGCACCTGCGGAATTTCTTTCAACAGCGCCTGCCGGTCATCTTCGGTGACGGTGATCAGGGCATCGGCATGGCCGTAGGTTGTCAGCTCCCGCCGGTGAGTATCCTCGGCTTGTTGCAAGAGCGCGCGGTCTTGATAAATCTCCGCCTGGCGGCGCTCGCGCAAAAAATGCACGTCCACCGTGTCAATCACCACCCGCGCGTTTGGCGACCATGCCCGGATCCGCGACAGGTATTGTTCGGCGACATACCAAAAGCTGAGCAGAACCAAGTCGTATTGCATTTCCTGCAAAAGCGCTTTCAGATCCAGCGGCCAGCACTTGACGGTGAAGCCGCATTCTTTCATGCGCTCCGCGTCGCCCGCATAGACCTCGATGCCCAGTTGCTGCAGTTCGGCCGCGTAGCGTTCGCCGCCCTGGCCGTTGCGCGCAATGAAGGTGACGGCCTGGCCGGTGCTGACGAGCAGTTTCAGCATCTCGAACAGGCGCTTGGACCCCGAAGCGCGGTCGTAAATCGGCAACAGCGGGTCAATGACGAGAATTCGCTGGCCCCGCGCGCGATGGCTGGCCCGCCGCACAGCGGCGGCATCCGGCGCGCACTGGTGCGCGAGCGCGGAAGACCATTTTTCAAAAAACTTCTGCCGGTTGGTCACCTGATACTGCTTGAAGCCTTTGGCCAGATCTTGCCCGGCGGTCGCGCCTTCATGATGAATGATTTCGCAGCGCGGTTGATAGACCACGCGCAGGCCCAGATGGCGCAGGGCAAAGCAAAGATCCGTATCTTCGTAATAAGCCGGGGCATACCGCACATCAAAGCCGCCCAGTTCCCGGAACTGCGCCGTTCGCACCAGCAGGCAGGCGGCCGAACAATAGTCCACCTCGCGGACAAAATTGAAACGCGGATCGCGGGGATCCTGCAGGCGGCCATAATTCCATCCGGACGCATCGCGGAAGATGATCCCGCCGGCTTCCTGCAGCCGGCCGTCCGGGTAAATCAGTTTGGCTCCGACCGCCCCGATCGTGGCATCCGCTTCGATCGTTTGCAAAAGCGCCTCGAGCCAGCCAGGCTGCGGTTCGGTGTCGTTGTTGAGAAACACCAGAAACTCGCCACAGGCATGTTGAACCGCCGCATTGTTGCCGCCGACGAACCCCAGGTTTTCTTCGCTGCGAAAGTAACGGATGGCGCTGTCTGCGGCGGCTTGCTGCTCGATAAACGCCCGGGTTTCATCCGTGGATCCATTATCCCAGACAATCACCTCATAAAGTCGCGCCGGCGTGTGTTGCCGCAAAGTCTTGAGACACTTGCGGGTGAACCCCGCTTTGTTCAGCACCGGAATGATGATGGAAACTCTCGGCGTGGCGATGAGTTGAGGGCTGACAGTGTTCATACCGATTAACGGCGGGCAAGCTTCGCGGTGCCGTTTGGCTTGGGCGAGCCGCCGAGCAACGGCGTCCACTCTGGATGTTTTTCGAGCGCTTCCGCCAGAATCAAATTGGCCAGCACCGTGTGGTTTTGCTGCCGCGAACATTCGATCTGGCCGCGCCAGACGGTGATCTCGTTCGGCAAGCGGCGGCAAAGCACCCGGTAGATGTCGCCCGCCTCACTCCAATTGGACGCTTGAAAAAACGCGGCGGCTCTTTCCAGCAGCACCTCGGTGGCTTCAACCGGCTGGTGGCTGACCACAGCAGGCGGAGCCGGCTTCGGCGCTGGCTCACTCTCAAAATGTTTAAGCGCCTTGCAGAAGTCATCGGCATTGATGGCCTTCAGGGCGAGTGTGCGAATGGCTTCTTTTTCAGCGGTTCGTGCCGCCGACTCGGAGTCTTTGCTGGCAGTCACCTCTTGCATCCAGCCGCACACGGCTTGGTTCAGAAGGATTGCCGCCCCGGCAGAGGCGCGGGTGATGGCGGAAGCCAACTGCGGGTCCTTCAAAGCACGGGTCATCAGCTCCAGACGGGCGGTCAACGGGTCGTAGGGTTTCAGTTCCGCCGGCTGCTTAAGAAACTTCGCTTCGCCCGCGGCGTAGCAATCATATTGAACATGCCAGCCGGCCGCGCGTTCTTCGGCGGTGAATCGCGGCAATCGCTCACGAAGGACCTTTTGTCGTCCGTGAGTTTCCCCGCGAATCGGGTAGTGGCGGTGCAGGAACGGCAGCGGAAATATCCGGCGCCCGGCAAACTCCGCCTGGTGCCCACCTGACGATGCCAGATCCACAGGTTGCCCCGTGTTCTTCCAGGCCTTGATCTGCGTGCGATTGAAAAATTCCGCTTCCTCGTAGTATTTCATGTGCTCGCGCACATCGCTGCCTGGAACAAAATGATCATCCACCGGGCGGAAATTGATCAGATCGAAACTGAGGGCGTTGAATCCCAGCGCGTCAACCCGGCGAATCGCTTCGGCGAGCGTCAACCCGGGCCACGGGCTCTCGCGAAATTCGTCGCCGTCCGCATGAATATACCAGGCCGCGTTCAGTTTCTTGGCGATCTCCGTTTTGCGCCGCAAGATGTCGCGCCACACATACTGCTGCTCCGACCGGTTGGAAGCGGCTGCGTCCTTGGGAAATCTTTCGATATGGATGACGCCTTTGCCCAGCAGGCGACTGACCTCTTCCCGCGTGTTGTCCGTGGACGCGTTGTCCATGAAGTAAACCTTGATCCCGTTCTTGATCAAGTCGTCAAGCACCTGATAGATCACGTCCCCTTCATTATAGGCCGCAATGATGGCCACGATGTCGCCGCTTGGATTCGCGCCGGCCACGGCGCTCGTGGCCGGGCGTGAAGTTTCAGGCGAACTGGTGATTTGCTTCACCGCTTCCCGCGCCTGCTGGTCATCGGGATACAGATCCAACAAATTTCCGAGCACGGTTTCGGCTTCCGCGCGCTGGCCTTGTTTCGCCAAGGCGCAACCCAGGAAATAGAGAATGTGACGGTTGCGCGGATATTGCGCCAGCAACTCTCGGGTCTGCGCAATATCCCGCATCGGTGGCCGACGATGCCATCCATCGGGCATTTCCGACAGTTTTTGCCGGGCCGCCGCCAGGATTTCAGCCGAATAAAGTTCGGGATGACGGGAGTAAACAAATGCTTTGCAGATTGGATCAAGCCGACCTGAAAAGTTCATGAGTGAGGAGCCAAAATGATGGCGATAATAAAAGAGCGGTTCGGCGAGGTGTTTACCAAACCAGCCCTTGGTTCCAAGGCGTATCCACAATTCCCAATCTTCGTAATAACACCAGTTGTCGGAATCATAACCTCCGACGTCGTCGAACGCCGTCTTGCGGATCAACGAACAACAGCCGATGTAATTTTCACGGCACAGGCGAGCAAAATCATATTCCGGCTGCCGATAGAGCTTTTCCCCTTCGCCAAAGTAGATCTGGTCCACATAAGCCAGCCCGAGCTTTGCCTCTGTCTCCAGCAACGCAACCGTTTTGGCGAGATAGTCCGGCGCGATTCGGTCGTCGGCATCCAGCGGCAGCAGATATTTGCCACGGGCTTGAGCGGCGCCAAAATTGCGGGCGGCGCTGGGGCCTACATTGTCAAGATGAAAGACCCGGAATGGAACTCCCTGGGCGGTTTCACCCGCCAACCGTTGGGCTACCGCAGCGGAATTATCGGTGCTGCCCACGTTGATGAGGATGATTTCAAAGTTACGGTAGGTTTGGTTCCACACGCTGCCTACCGACTCGGGTAAATACTCGGCGTAGTTATGGCACGGGATGATGACAGACACCAGCGGAGCGGAGGCGCCGTTCTTAGGCATCCGAATCCAGGAAGCCGGGAGCAAATCAACCGTGTTGAATTTTGGATCGTCAAACCATGGCTCCGGCACAATCACGATTTTATCCGGCGCGGCGCCGAGGAACGCCGTCCACCAACTGAACGAGCTGTTCGCCAAAATGAAATGGCGGCACGCCGTCATTAGTTGAATATCCGCGTTGATACCTGCTGCGGCCGAATCCTGCGACGCAATCGTAAAGGGAGCGCCATTGGTCAGGTTGGCCGTCCGACACCATTCGACATCATCGGAGAAAATAAAAAAGTGCGCTCCAGGCACGCGTTGCCGGATGGTTTCGACTGCCTTTTGAAAATAATTTTCATCGCAGACCCCTTGAAAGCTGTTGGATTTGGGGTTGCTGATAAAATCTCCCCGCCGCACATGCAGGCATACCGCTGGGCAAGCCTTGATAGTTTCGGTAAGCTCCAGTTGTTTCCCGTGCAAGGGCGTCGCATAGGATGTGAATGTCCGCAACACTTCATCCTGCACCAGCTTGAAAAAGCGCGGCGATTGGAAGTAGCCATCGAGGTATGCATTCGGCCCTAACTTCTCAAAATTGGGGTCGAAATGATAGTGATGCTCGATGTGCGTTTGCAGGCGCTTCGCCAATTCCGCGGCATCGGAAACAATTTCGCAGTCCGCCGGCAGTTGGAACAGATCCAGGCAGTAATCACGCAGCACCACATTAAGCTGGGGTGAGCGGTTCCGCAGGAAACTCAAATCGAGTTTAAGCCGTGAACCGTGACGGCTCGCCAGCGCGAGGCCGGCGGCAAATTGGAACATCTGGTTGCCAAGGCCACCCTGAAGTTTGACCACCACCTCACCTGTGCGTGGCGCAAGGTTTACCGGTTTTCCCTTGGCTTCAGCCTGGGGAACCGAGTCAAATTTTGGTTCACGGGGCGCGGCCCTTTCCAATAATTCCAAGTAGTCATCAACCCGGTAAATGGATCCGCAAATTCCCAGCAACAAGTTCCATCCAGAATGACCACCTAAAAAGCTGGTTGGAGAAATCCCACCGGTTATGAGGCGCTGAACTGGTGGAGTCACAGACTGGCCAGGCGCGCAGAGAGTTGCTGGGTTTGCACCACAACGCAGCGAGAGTTCCAGCACCGCAGGTTGATCTTTCAAGGTTTGAAGGATTCCAGCCAGGTGGAAATTCTCAGCAAACACGGTGCCGACGTTCAGAGCGAGCACATATTGGTAGGGACGCATCAAGTGCACAATATCCCCCCGGATGTGCTTTTCCGTGATGAACTCAGCACCAGGAAATTCTGCAGTTAAACTCTGGTATTTTAGCGCTTCCGTGCGGTTGGCCGCTCGGTAAATCACCTTCAGGTTCACGCGCTCCGCATCTTGGCAACGTTGAAAAAAAGATCGCAGCGTCACCGTCAGTGCCTCCGGCTGATTTGCGCTGAACAAAAAACCGACGGTGTGGGCACTGGGCTTGAACGCTGGGTTGTGCCATAACCCCAGTTTTTGATTGCGCAAAATCAAGGCGCGTATTTGATCACGCCGTTCCATGGGCAAGCGGGAATTTGCCGAATCCAATTGCGCCGTGAGGGCATCCAAAACAACTCGGCCAAAACAATCGCGGAAAGAGGACCAACTGTGATTCTTCAAAATATATTCCCGTGCCTTATGACCGGCAGTCGCCACCTCCGCTTGGCGCTGATACCAATAATCAAGTCCCTGGGCGATGGATTCCGAATCGTCGTGCTTGACGTAAGCGCAGAACTCATGCGGAAAATCATGGCCAGATTCCCGAGTGGTGACGATTGGCAGACCGCACGCAGCCACTTCCATGATGGCCGCCGCTTGGGCGTCGTCCAAGGTGGGGAAGACACCAACATGGCAGGAACAGAAAAGTTCCTGCAAGAAAGGTTCTTGGGATTTATACGACCGAAGGTGCAGATGCACGCCTGCGGGGTGTTCGCCTTGAGTCTGCCCGCCAAATAGACGCTCCGTGACCGGCGTGGGCATGCCGACCAGATGCAACTCAACATCCTTGCCAACTTTCCACGTTTCCCAGGCTTTCAACAAAGCCGGCAAGCCTTTGCGCACCCAGGGTGATCCGTAGAACACAAAAGAAAACCGTGCGCGCTTTTTGTCGGTTACCGCAGGCTGCCAGACCTCGGGATCAATGCTGTTGCGGTAACGACAGATCTGCTTTTGATCCACTCCGCGGGTGGTAAAATTCGCAATTCCCTCATCGTTTTCTGACACGATAAAAAAATCAGTTTTTTTGTAGGCCTCTAAAAAATGGGCCTCATCCGGCAAATCTTCACAAGGCAAATTCCACTTTGCTGCCGAGGCGAGCAGTCGCGCGCGCCTGACAGCCACGTGCGTGTTGCATGTGTAGAGGAAACGCACTGATTTATTGTCCGCCGGCAGTTTGACGAATGCGGGAGTCAGCCCAACAATGATATCGGCCTGATTGATCGGCGCTGGATATGCCGGATCTTCTTGCCCGGCGAACACGGTTTTGAAGCCGAGACCTTGAAGGCATTTGAACACCTCCTGTTGCATGCGTCCGCTGCCTATGTTCCGATGTGCCAGATTCTTCTCCCAATGATAACGTGAAAAAATAAGCGCAGCCGTGGGTGGTTCGCTAATCAGGGAGCCGTCATGGGAACTGTGAGGGTTTGTCAGCTTAGAAGGAACATCTGCTGGTGTGCGATTGCATACCGCCAAATAATTGGAATAGAGATTTACCTCCAATTCGTCACGCCACGCGCCAATATGAATGAGTCCTTCTGGGAGAATGCGAAACAAATCATACCCGGCTCCAGCGAGCAAATGGTAAACTTGCTTCAGAGTGATGCCCGCATCCAGATAGCATCCCCCGTATTCAAATTGAATCAGCCCAATCCGATGTTGAGTCAGCATTCCGGTGGCCCCGCGCAGAACTTCTAGTTCAGCCCCCTCCGTGTCAATTTTCAGAAGGTCAACGAACTCGATGCCGTTTTGCGAGCAGAAATCATCTAGAGTGAGTGTTTGAACGGTGGCAGGAAGGGTTTCGACATTCAGACGTTTTTCCACGACCGGCCGTCGGAAAAACGTGTTCATGCCACAATACTCATCCTTGCCGGTAAACTGATGGAGAATTCTGTCGCCCGCGAGATCGGACAAGGCAAAGTTGTGCAGGACCGCCGCCGTCGCTCGAAGATTGTTGCTCAGTTTGGCAAAGGTTGCCGGGCAGGGCTCGAACGAATGCAGGGATGATGGCTCCACAGTCGCAAGCAGGCGTTGGCTCCAGTCGCCAATATTCGCGCCAACATCAAATATAACATCGCCGGGACATACTAAGCGGCTCAGCAGCGAATATTCCCCGTTCGTGCTGGGATTATCGTCATTATATCCGCTCTTGTCCAAAGCCATCGAGTCAACATGTATCTTAATTGTTTCCAACCGTTGGCGCCAGCCCAGCCAATCGGGGCCGGCCAATTCTGCTTCCAAGTTTGGTGCCGGCACGCCCTGGCATTGGGGCCGACCGACCGCGTCGCAATGTGAGGCCGAAATCGACGCTGGGGTAAGCGTCCGACGCAATTCGCGGGCGGCGGCAAAATCGGGAACGACTTGGATCAACGCATCGAGAATTTTGCACGCGCAATCAATTTCGCCGGCCCCATGGCAGGCAAGGGCGACATACCAGTGCATCCGCCAGTGATCAAACCCAAGTCGTTGGATTTCCTGAAACCGACGCTTGGCTTCGAGAAATTTGGTTTCGCCAAGCAGCGTTTGTCCGTGCCAGAGCCGGTAGTGCAGTCCGAGGCTGTGGTTATCCTTGGCGGCAAAAGCCAAGGACAATTCTGCCAGCACCTCGCGCTCGACGCCTTCCGTTTGGGCGATGAGACTTTCGGCAGCGATGACTTCTTCTGCCGGCAGATTGGTGCCATCAAACAAGCGGCTGATGGTCATCGCCAGAACCAGCGGGGAGACGTTGACGTTGGCCGCAGGGGGAAAAGCAATGGCCACGTCGCCCAAGGTAAAAAATTGATAATCCGAGGCGATCTCACATACGGCGGCATGAACTTCATTCACCGAAGGAAAACCTTGCTGTGGTGCTGAATCGGCAGCAGAAAGAGGGCGGCGATCGAACATCCAAAGGTCATCAATCAAAATAACCGCATCCTTGCGGCCACTTTGCTTAACGGCACGCAGCTCGTTGAGGATTTGGATGGGGGCGTCGCAGCTGTGGGGCTTGTCCTCGCCACAGTGAGCGTCCAGCCAGATCAGGGCCGGACCGCGCTGACGAGTCAGGATTTTCGCAAGCATGCGGGCCGAGTCACCGATATGGACATGAACCTGCGGTTGCGTGGCAAACCGCTGCTTGGCCTTGCGGGCGAGCTCTGGTGCCAGCTCAATGGTGTGGACTTCCCGCACCATTCCGGCGGCCATGGCAGCGGTATCGCCGCGATAGGTGGCAGTTTCGATGAAGGTGACAATGCCAAAATGTTCCACCAGACTGCGTAAAAATTCCGGTCGCAACGAATTTTGCTCGTTCTTGATCCGGGAAAAGGTCAGCAGCGCGCCGGTGGATTCGCCGGCACCGGGTTGGTCGTTAGGGGAGACGGCGGTGGAAGAGTTCATTTTCGCGCGTTGATCGTGGTGGATAGAATGCAGGTGTCAGGCGTTGGGTTCAGCAGTGGTAAATTCACAGATTGAAAGCTACGCCCGCGTCAACTGCCGGAGCAGCGGGTTCGTTTCTTCTTTTTTCTCCTTATTTCCGGGCGGACTGGAAGCGATCCAATCCGCCCGGGGAAGGAGCCAGTGGTCCGCACTCGTGGTTAATGAGATACGTAATCACTGACATTCGTCAGCAGCCTCGCCGAGAGCGGCGGCGGGCGCTTAAATTATATTTTCACGGTCGCAGCCGGCTTCGCAGCTCCGGCCAGCTTCGGAAACTTCGGCAGTTTCGGCAGCGGCATATTCTGCTTCGTCAGCGCCGCCTGATTGCTGCGCTGAATCTCTTCATAAACTTCTTTGCGATGCACCGGCACTTCCGTCGGCGCCGCGATGCCGAGCTTCACCACTTCGCCGTCCACCCGCATGACCGTCACATGAATGTGGCCGTCAATCACGATCGTCTCCCCAAGTTTGCGCGACAAAATTAACATAGCCTCAGTTTACTCTGAACCGTCGGCCACTGGCAATGGGTGCGTGATCGAATAGGCGCTGGCATTGGTGATGATCACCTGCCGGCCGATATGCGAACTCCGGTTGATGACGATCGGGCCCTTCAAATTCACCGTCGCCCGGCCTTCTTCATGGATCGTCACGATGCCCAGCACGATCGCATCCGACGATTGTTTGATTTTCAAAAATTCCACATCGCCCTTCGGAATGTCCGGCTGGTAATCCGGCAGCACCACGAACGGGTCAATGACCACGAACGCCAGCGCCGGATTGTTCTCCACCTGCAACCAGAGAAAGGGCGCTTCCTCCGGGTTGACCAACAAAACGTATTCCTTGATCTGCTCGAAGCCGAGCAATCCCATCGGGAATCGCACCAGACGGCGGTTGTCCGCCACCGCAGTCTCGGTTTCGCTTTCGATCATTTCAGCGCATTTCATTGCAAGCCTCCCTTTAGCAACGGTCGTGCCATCATATTTGTTTCAGGATTTATAGTCAAAAAGTGCCGGAAAACCGGCCAATATGTCAGTTTTAGCGGGGAAATGGCCGCGGCGAGGTGCGCGGCGGATTCTTTACCCGGCAAAAAAGTCGCAGGCTGGGTCAAAATTTCCCCACGCGGCGCCGGGTGAGCGCGAAATTGAAAAGAGTGGTTCATGATATGTAGTTGAGAATCGAGAGTTGCATGATCTTGGCCCCGCTTTGCAGCGCGGCCTGATAGGAGCTTTGCGCCTGATTCAACTGCATGATGGTCTGCACCATGTCGGCGCTGGTCTGGTTGGAAATGGAGGTGTTCAACGTGCCCAGTTGATTCGTCAACTGCGTGTCGGCCACGTTCAACCGCGACTGGAGCACGCCGTTGTTGCTGATGTGAAAGAGCAGGTTGTCCGAATCCTTTTTCAAGGCGGCCGTGTCAGCGCCCGTGATGATCGCGGTGTTTTGCGTGGCCGGCGTGGCGCTGGCATTGGCGGCAATGTGGTCGCGCAGATTGATCAAATTGGCAAACAGGTTCGCCCCGCTGCCGGCGTCGCCAAACAGGCCGCGCGGGCCGGTGCCGGTGGCGTTCACGCCGGGCACATCCACGGCCACCAGCGTGTCGCTGCCGATTTCGGATTGATTCACCGAACCGTTGCCGTTGTAGGTCACGCCGGTGATGTTGCCGTCGGCGTCCGTCGTGGCGGTGAACGGCGGCTGGCTCTGGTTGGTGCCGCCGAAGAGATAGCTGCCCGTCGTCGCATCCTGCGTGTTGGCCAGCTTCACGGCGTCTTTGAGGTAGCCATTCAACTGGCTGACATAATTCGTGAGGGTGCCCGGGGTGGCCGCGCCGTTGCCCGCCTGCGTCGCCAGTTCACCCACGCTGCTGGACATCGTCTGGAGCGACTCCATCACGTTGTAAATCTGGGTCGCGCGATCCTGGAGCGTGGCGATGTTTTTGCCGTATTGCGTCTGCGCCGACTTGTTGGCCAGCAGGTTCAACGCATTTTGCATCGCCGCCGGATCGTCGGCGGCCGACGTGACGCGCAGGCCGGTGGACACCTGGTTTTGCAGCGAATATTGCCGGGCGGTCAGTAAATTATACTGGTTCACCATCGCATCGGAATAGGCATGGGTTGCAACGCGCATAGAAATTCAGTGGTTAACTTTTCATCGCGATCGTGGCCGACAGCATCGCATCAATGGTTTTCACCAGCGATGCCGAGGCGGAATAGGCCTGCTGAAAACTGATCAGGCTCGTCATTTCCTCGTCCACGTTCACGCCGCTGACGGAACCGCGCTGGGTCGTCAGCATGTTGCTCACCGCCGCCTGGTTGCTGACCTGCGTGTTGGCCGTCTGCAACGCGCCGCCGAGGCTGGCCACCGTCGCCGCATACGACGCCGTGAACGTCTGGTTGTTCAAGCCGGCCTGCGCGACCGTCGCGAGCTGGGCGAGTTGCAAGGCCACCTGATTGTCGCCGCCCGCCGTGGCGCTGGCGGAAACCTGCAGCCGCGAAGGATCGTCCGCGAGCGTCTGGTTGACGGTGATGGTGCCCGCATTGGTGCCGGTAAAAAAGCTGGTGCCGGTGCCGCCTGTGGCCGTGTAGCCGGCATTGTGCACCGTGTTCACCGCGGTAATGAGATTGGCGGCCAGCGCGTTGAGGTGGGTTTGCGTCGTGGCCAGCTCGCCATCGCGCGCGTCAATCGTGCCCTGCATCGAGCCGCCGGTGAGCGTCAAGGGCGCGCCGCCGGTCGCCATCTTGACCAGCATCTGGCCGCCGCCTGCGTCGTAAGTCGCGAGGGAGTCGGCCACCTGGCCGTCGGCCACGAGCGACTGCCCGCCGAGGGTGACGTTTACCGCGCCGTTATTACCGGTGCTGGTCGTGACCTTGACCAACTGCGACAAATTCTGCAAGTCCTGGGTGCGCTCGTCGCGCAGATCATTGGCGTTGCCGCCGCTGGCTTCGGCGCGGGAAATCTGCGCGTTCAGGCGGGCGATATCCGTGAGGAACGTGTTCGCCGAGGCCACGTCATTGGTCAGGGAATCATTCAACGACGTGTGCAGCTCGCCGAGCTGGCTGTTGATCTGGTTGAAGGTCTTCGCCACCTCCTGCGCCTTGCCGATCAATTGCGTCTGCGTGGCCGAGGTGTTGGACGTGGCCACATCCTGGAAGGCGTTGAATAAAGAGTCCAATTGCGCGGACAACCCGGTGCTGCCCGTGCTGTCGAGGGTTTCGTTCAGCCCATTCTGCGCGCCTTGCAGGCCGGTTTGCTGCGCCGTCCAATAGCCGCTGGTGCTGGCCTGCGTTTGAATCTGGCTGTCGAGCAGGCCGCTGACGATTTGCTGAATCTGCACCACCTGCGCGCCGGTGCCCTGCGGGCCGGCCGCCGAGTCAACCGTGCCAGCCGTCTGGATGTTCACGCGCTGGCGCGAGTAGCCCGGCGTGTTGATGTTCGCGATATTGTGTCCCGCGACTTCCACGCCGGTCATCTGCGTTTGCAGCGAACGCGCGGCCAGATTGAGGGTGCCAAATAATCCGAGCATAAAAATTCAGCCGACCGCCTGGTAAAGCGAGCGGGAATGGGTTTCCACCAAGGGCAAACGACCGGCCTCGTTGTAAGTCACCGGCGACGACGAAGGAAAAATCGAGTGGATGAACTGCTGCATCAAATCCACGCAGTGGCTCAACAGCAGATGGTTTTGCTGCGCCCGGCTCTGGACGCGCGTGAGCAGCTCGTTGTTTTCCGCCACCAGCGCGCCGACCAGCGGCTGGTAATCGGCCGGCAGTTGCGGAATCAGATTCACGAAGCCCGCCGTTTCCGGCACCGCCAGCGCGCGGGCGATGTGCCGCTGCCGCTGCTCGCGTTCCTGCCGCGCCACGGCGAGCACCGCCGCCTGCGCGTTGACGCTGTTCACATTCTCCGGCAGCTCCACCGTCTGGCGGCGCATCACGAGCACTTGCTGCTGGTCGAGCAGCGCGAGCATCTCGCCGTATTGTTTCAATTCCTCGCGGAGGGCTTCAATCAGGTTGGAAAGTAATTCATTCATGGCTGCGAAAGGTTGCCGGGCACCGCGTTGTTTTTCACCGGGTGCGAAAGTTGATGTTCAAACGATTTGGCGAGACCGATCCCGCCGGAATGCGAAATACTCTGGGCGAGCTGGTCGGTGACGAAATCCTTGTAAATAGACGCCGCCGTCGAGTTGTCGGTGAACTCCGTTTTGATTTCGGACTTCTGCGCTTCCGCCAGGATCTGCCGCAGCATGATCGCCTCGAACTGCTTGCTCGCCTCGGCGATTTTTTGCTGCTCGGTCAGGCGCTGGTTGCCCATCAGCGCTTCCGGCGCGAGGTGCGACGTGTCAATTTTCGGCTGGATCGCGGTGACTTGCATATCAGCGCATGAGCAATTCCGCCTGCAACGCGCCGGCCTGTTTCATCGCCTGGAAAATCGCCATCATGTCGCGCGGCGTCGCGCCGAGCGCGCTCAGGGCGGACGCCACTTTTTCCACCGTCGGCAATTCCGGCAGCGGCACCAGCAAGGATTTGTTTTCCGTCACCTGCGTCGTCGTGCGCGGCGTCACCACCGTGGAGCCGCCGCCAAAGGCGTTTGGTTGCGACACGTCCAGCGCGGAGGAAACATTGATCGTGATGTTGCCGCTCGCCACCGCGCAGCTTGAAATGTGGATGGCCGCCGTCGCCACAATCGTGCCGGTGCGTTCGTTGATGATGATCCGCGCTGGAATGTCCGGCGTCAGTTCGACGTTTTGCAGGCGCGCGATGAAATCCACCGGCGCACCCGCCGTGCCCGGGGGCATCTGCACCTGGACCGTGCTGGAATCCACCGCGTGCGCCGCGTTGGTGAACACCTCGTTGATGGCCACCGCCATGCGGGAAGCCGAACCAAAGCTCGGTTCGCGCAGCAGCAATTCCACCAAGTTGTTGTTCACGAACTGCGCAGGAATTTCCTTTTGGACCAGCGCCCCGTTGATGATCTGGCCGGTGTTCGGATGATTCTTGGTGACGGTCGCGCCGCCCGCGCCGCCGTCGCCGGCGGAGAAACCACCGATGGACAAAGCCCCTTGGGCCACCGCATAAACTTTGCCGTCCGCACCGAGCAATGGCGTCTGCAACAGCACGCCGCCGGTGAGGGATTTCGCATCGCCCAATGCCTCCACCGTCACATCCATCCGTGCGCCTTCTTTCTGGAATGCCTTGATGTCCGCCGTCACCGAAACGAGCGCCACGTTTTTGGCCGAGAGCGTCGCCGCCGGCACGTTCAGTCCAAAACGCATTAACATGTTCGCGAACGCCTGTTTGGTGTAAACTTGATCCTTGTCGCCATCGCCCGCCAAACCAGCGACCAGGCCCACGCCCGTGAGTTGATTGTCCTGCGCGCCGTAAACAATTGCGATGTCGCGCACCCGGACACCCTCGCCTTGCGAAACGGAAGCCGGCCAGAGCAGGGCGCACAGCACCGCCAAGATGGCGGCAAATTTGTTTTTCCGCCGCGCACCGCAGCTTTTTTCCGCCGCCGCCCGGGAAAAATCCGCCGGCAGCGCGCGGGCTTCCGCCGCGACGCGTTGACGGGGACGAAGATGGCGGGGAACGAGCGGCATAATCAGAGCGGGTTGACTTTGTCCCAGATTTTGTTGAACCAGCCTTTCTTGGTGCTGTCGGTAACGGAACCCTTGCCGATGATGCTGATGGACGCGTCGGCAACGTGGTAGCTCAACACCGTGTTGTCGGCGGCCACGTCTTCCGCGCGGACGACGCCGTGCAGCGTGATGGTTTGATGCTCCCCGCCAAAGGCCGTCTCGCGCTTGCCTTCAATCATGAGACTCTTATTCGGCATCACTTCAATCACTTTGACCGCGATATGGGCCACGATGCTTTCGGAATTATTGATCGCGCCACTGCCGTCGTGCTTGTGGTCTGAACTCATGTCCACCGCCGGCATGGAGCCGCCGCTCGCCAGCACGCCCGGATAAAAGAATGACGAAATCTTGGCGCTCAAACTCGACGAACGCTCCGTCTTGGTCTCGTTGTTCTTGTTGGCCGTAGTGTTTTCCTGGATGATGATGGTGAGAATGTCGCCGACGCCTGCGCCGCGTTTGTCGGCGAACATCAGGCGGGAACTCTCATCCCGCCAGAGCGATTCCGCCGGGGCGACCGTCTGGCCGAGGAGCCAGCACGCGGCAAGCGCCGCCAATAATTGCGAAGGGGGTTTCATATTCATAACGAGATTATAATGGTTTTGTCGTCGAGCACTTTGCCGGTGAGATCGCGGTGGGTGAATGCATTGCGGGCGCGCACCGTCTGGCCGGGCGCGCCGTCTTCGAGCACTTCCACTTTGGTTTTGACGCTGAGCGGGCCGTCCTGCACCAGGGCATCGGCACGCTGGCCGCGATGAATCACGGTGCGCGCCTTGAGCATCCGCGCCAGCAGCGGCACGCCGGGCGGGACAGCTTCGGCCAGTTCGAGCGCGTCATCGTTCACGCCAAGTTCCGCAATGGCTTCGTGAACCACCAGCAGATCGCGGCGGACATGGGCGAACAGGTCCTGGTTGACCTGCGTGCCGCGTTGCAGTTGAGAGCTGGCCACCCAGACTTCGCGCCAGACTTTGGCCTGCACATTCGCCGCCCAGGTGCCGAGCGTTTCGTGCGCGGTGCGCAACGTAAATCGGATGATAAAGCCCGGGGTGACCCCGGTGGCCGGCAATTCGATCACGTCCAGCGTGAGCGGTTCGTCGGGCAGCAGCAGCGCATTCCACGGCTGGGCGAGGCGCAGTTCGAGCTGGCCTTTGTCCTTGATATAATCGCGTTGCAGGTTGGCGGTAAGCAGGCCGAGCACATCCGATTCGCCGAGCGTGCGCGTGCGGCGGGAGATGCGGACGGAGTCCGCGCCGGAGAAATTCGTGCTGCACGCCGGCGCATTGGCCGCGAGCAGATCGTTGAGTTGGGTGCGCGTGAGCACCAAAGTTTTTCCAAACGCGGGCGCGTCGCACAGCCGGATGGCGGGCAGCGCCTCGGTGGATTGAAACAGTTGGGGCAGAAAAACGCCGTCGCCACAGACGGGCGCGGCCGCCTTCAATTCGAGCGGGGCTGCCGATTCGGCGGCGCAGACGGAAAGCCGCGCGGCGGCAATCATGAATAGGATGGTCGTGACGAATTTCATGGTTTTGCCTGCGGGTTGGACTGCAACATTTTTTCCGCGGTTTGCAGGGCTTGCTCGGTTACCGCATACGCTTGCTGGGCGATGAGGAGGTTCACCTTTTCCTCAACCACACTGACGTTGGAAAGTTCGAGGGAACCCTGTATCAATTCGCCGAAACCATTGGTGCCAGGCGTGCCGAGTTCGGGTGTGCCGGATGCGGGCGTTTCCTGGTAAAGATTGTGACCGATCGCATTGAGTCCGCCCGGATTGAGGAAGCGCGCCAGTTGCACCTGCCCGGTTGTGATGCCGCTCGCCGTCGAATAAGTAAATTGCCCGCGGTTGTCGAAAAGGATGGCGATTACCCCTGACGGCACCGGCTGAAAACCGCCGAGCACCGAGTAGCCTTCGCTCGTCACGATGAGACCTTGCGCATTCAGTTTGAAACCGCCATCACGCGTGAATGCCCGGGTCCCGTCCGGCAACTGCACTTCAAAAAAACCGCTGCCTTGAATCGCCAGATCGAAATCGTCTCCCGTTCGATAGAGATCTCCCTGCGTGAAGAGACGCTTAATCCACACCGGTTCCGCGCCTTTGAGCAAAGTCGTTTGCCCCGCCACATCCCGGGTCATGTCTTGAAAACGCATCCGGCTCGCTTTGAAGGCCGTGGTGTTCACGTTCGCCAGATTGTTGGCGATCAACTCCATGTTCATCTGCTGATAACGCAACGCCGCGGCCAGCAAACGGAGGTGATTTTCATTGCCGGGTGCCAGCATGTGGCCGGAGCCATTGGTGCCGGCTACCGCCGCATCGGCGTTTACTTCGCGAACGGGCAGCGACGGGGCGGCGGCGGTCAATTGAAAGGGCGACGCTTCGCTGGCTCGGAGGAATGAGCTGAAGCCGTCGCCCAGGCAGGTGAACAGAAGGAAACAAACCAACTTCCGTCCCAGCAAATCTAATATCGGCCACCGGCGCGCGGACTGAAATGTAATTTCCAATTTCATCAGCGCATCAGCCCGTTGCTTTGTTGCATCATTTCATCGGCGGCCTGCACCGCCTTGGAATTCACTTCGTAGGCGCGCTGGGCGAGGATGAGATTGACCATTTCCTGCACCACGCTGACGTTGGAAAGTTCGAGCGAACCCTGCTGCAATTCGCCGAACCCATTCGCGGCGGGCGTGCCCAGTTCCGGCGTGCCAGACGCGCCGGTTTCTTTGTAGAGATTGTGGCCAATGGCATCCAGGCCGCCCGGATTCATGAAGCGCACGATCTGCAACTGCCCCGTCGTCGTGCCGCTCGCCGTCGTGTAGCTGACCTCGCCGCTCGAAGAAATATTGATATTGGTGGTGCCGGCGGGCACCGTCGGAAAACCGCCTTGGATCGGATGGCCATCGTTGGTCATCACCACGCCTTGGGCATCGCGCTTGAACGCGCCATCGCGTGTGTAGGCCAGCGTGCCGTCAGCCAACTGCACCTGGAAAAATCCCGTGCCCTGAATGGCCACATCGAGCGTGCCGCCGGTCTGCGTCATGTCCCCCTGGGTCCAGATCCGTTCCGTGGCGACCGGCACCGCGCCTTGACCGACTTGCAGGCTGGCCGGGACCATGTTGCCGCCGCCCGCCTGCGAACCCGCCGCGTGGGTGGTCTGGTAAAGTGTATCTTGAAATTGCAGCCGGCTCATCTTGAACCCCGTCGTATTGACGTTGGCGAGATTGTTCGAGATGACGTCCAAGTTCATCTGTTGGGACTGCATCCCGGAAGCGGCGGAGTAAAGAGCGCGCAACATAAGTCAAAGTGAGGATGGAAGCGGGGCGCGTGACGGGATGGCTTGGGCGTTCATTTTAGTTGGTGCCACTCAGATCGGCGATGGTTTTGCCCATGCGATCGTTCTGCATGGACATGACTTTTTGGTTGGTCTCGAACATCCGCATGGCCGTGACGAGACTGGCCATCGCCAGCGTGGGCGAAATGTTGGCGGCCTCGCTAAAGCCCTGCTGCACCTTGGTGTTGCTGGCTGGCAACGGCAGCATGTTGGGATCGTCCGAACGAAAATAGCCGCTGCTCAACTCGGCCAGTTTTGACGGATTGCTGAATTCGGAAATCGAAAGTTTTCCTTTGATATCCACGCCCTGGCTGACTTCGCCATCGGCGTTGACGCTGATGGGCTTGGGGTTGTTCGGATCAAATTGCAACGGCCCGCTACCGCTCATCACCGCATAACCCTTCTTGGTCACGAGCTGGCCCGTCGCACTGAGCATGAACTCGCCATCGCGCGTGTAGCCCGGCGAACCGTCCGGCATCTGCACGGTAAAAAATCCCGGCCCCTGCACCGCAAAATCCATGTCGTTGCCGCTGGCGCGCAGCTCGCCTTGCTGAAAATTGGTGAGGAAGCTCGCCTGCGGCATGACAAAATTCTCGCTGCCCGCCCCGGTCAGGCCCGCCTGCACGGTAGAGAAGCTGATCTCCCGCGCCCGCGCGCCCGGCACCGACGCGACGGAAAGGTTTTCCGCCACCATATCCTGCCAACGCTCGGTAGCGTTCATCGCGGCAGCAGATTGGTAGAGGCTTACGTCCATACGGTGGGACGACTAGCAACGACCGTGCCACCCCGGTTTTACAGGGGTTTTGCGACAATTCCGGCCGGCCAAGGGAAAATGCTGCCCGCACGACTAGGCAAGTTTGGCACTGAAACAAACGGAGGTGCCGCGCGGAATCCCTGCCGCCCAAGGAAGCTCGCCGTTAGCCAGCTAGAAAAAGTTCCATTCCAAACGCGAACGTAATTTTCCGCCCGCGCGACATCTTGCGAAACTACTTCTTCTTCCCGTAAAGTTCCTCGGGAGTTTTGAGCTGCGCCTCCGTCGTCCTGAACGTCTCGCCCTGGCCTTCGATGGAGCGGAAGAAACAGGAGTTGTATCCCTCGTGGCAGGCCGGACCTTTTTGCTCAACCTGGATCAGCAGCGTGTCGCCGTCGCAATCGAACGCGATGTCTTTGACGGTTTGCGTGTTGCCGCTTTCCTCGCCCTTCATCCAGTATTTCTGCCGCGAGCGGCTCCAGAAATGCGTCTTGCCCGTGGCGACGGTGCTTTCGAGCGACGCGCGGTTCATCCAGGCCATCATCACCACGCGGCCAGTCTTCTGTTCCTGGATGATCGCGGGAATCAAACCGTTCGCATCAAATTTCAATTGGTCGTAGAAGCTCATGGCGGAAGATTCCACCACAAACGCGCCCCGACACAAAGTCTGAATTTGCCCAAGTCAACCCGGTTGGTGGCCGGTGCCGCACTCGGCGGCGGACCTCTACTTGGTCTGGCTGGCCAGCATGAAGACGCGCGGACCACGCGGCGTCGTCAACTGATGCTGCTGCTCTTCGGGCGTATGCGGCACGGCCAGGCCGTCGGCATGCTTGTCCAGCACGGGCCGGCCGTTCACGAGCAGCATGTAGTTGTGCGTGCGGTTGCCCGGAATGTCATGCAGCGTGAGCTGCCAGACGCCGGACACCCGGTCGCGCTTCAACGGCAGCCGTTGCCAGCCGTTGAAGGTGCCGGCCACTTCGACGCGCACCGGCATGGGCCCGTCCACCGATTCCGGCTGCCACCGGAAAACTTTGCTGAACAAGTGCGAGCGCTTGCCCGTCTCGTCTTTGGCCAAACTGTGAATGTTTTGCGACATGGTCAAACGATGCGTGGATCGGCCCGGACAACGGGCCAAAACCGCGTGCGCAAAAATACACCGGGACGGATAAAATTCAAGTTGGGACGGGGTGAGGCGCCTTCCGAGCCTTCCACCGTTTCGCTTTGAGAACGGGTCTCAGGAGCTCGGCCGCGTGGGGCTCATTATTTCTCCGCCTTCAGATGAATCGTCTGCGTCGGGAAGGCGAATTCGATTTTCTCCGCGTCAAACCGCTGCTTGATCGCCAAGTTCAATTCCTGCATCTCGGCGAAATGCGCCTTCGCGTCCGTGCCGTTCCAGACATGGACCACCAGAATATTCAGCGCCGAGTCCGCGAATTTGTTGAAGCTGATGATCAGCTCGATCGTGCGCGGGTTTGTCTGGAAAATTTCTTCGAGGATGAGCGTGGCGCGTTTCACTTTTTCCATCGGCGTGTCGTAAGTGAGGCCCAGATTCATCTCCGTCTTGATCGTCGGCCGCCGGGTGACGTTGGTGATGATGGCATTGCCCATGAGTTTGTTGGGGATGGTGACGTGATGGCCTTCCAGGTTGCGCACCCGCGTGCTGCGCAGGCCGATGGATTCCACGGCTCCGTCCACGTCGTCCACCTTGATGCGGTCACCGATGTGAAATGGTTTATCCAAAAAAATCGCCACCGCGCCGAAAAGATTCGCGATGGTGTCCTGGGCCGCGAGCCCCAGCGCCAGGCCGCCGACGGAGAGGCCGGCCAGCAAACTTTTGATTTCCCAATGCAGGTTTTCCGCCGTCAGTAGCACGGCGGCGACAATGATGAACGCCTTCGCGACCTTGCTGATGAGCGGGAACAAATGCGCGGCAAACGCTTTGTCCTGCGCCGAAACGGTCTTCACTCGCCACACGTCCAACAGCAGGTCCACCACCTTCAGCGCGACGTAGGTGATCGAACACGCCACGACCACAATGAAACCGCGCGCCATATAGTCCTGAGCGCGGCCCGGCCATTCAAAGATCCCCAGCCCGACGTTCAAAAAAATCACAAAGGTCACCACTTTCACCGGCCCGCGCAGCAATTCCAACAGCAGATCGTCATATTTCGTCTCCGTCTTGGCGGCCAGCCGTCTGAGCCAGACATTGACGACCCAGTCCAGCAGCCACGCCACCCAGAACGCCAGGACGATGTAGATCAACGAGGCCAGATATTTCCACAGCGGCTGGGCCAGCAAGGTGTGGTCGCGCAAAACCTCCAAGCGGTCCAGCCCGAAGGACAAGGCGTGCGGCGGCAATTTGAAGGTAAGCATGGAGGGGGAGCTGGTGACAGCGGTGACAGTCGCCGCCGGCGCGTTGCTCTCTTGCGCGCTGGCCCAGACGGCCCAGAACGCGGTCAAAAACAAGACCAACAATCCGGCGCGGTAAATAAAATCAAACCTGAAATGTTTCATCCGCGCCGATTATTTGCCACTTGCTGTCTAACGGCAAGTGTTCTGCGGGCGGAAAATCAGTCGGGGCGCAGCACGCTTGCTGGCAAATTTCATTAGCACCGGGCTTCAGCCCGGTGGTCGGGGTGCCCGAAGGCGATAGCCGTTTTAACGGCTTTTCCTAATGAGGTCAAGCCGCTGAAGCGGCTCAACTTTGAGTTTGATTTGCCACGACACCGGGCTGAAGCCCGGTGTTAATGACAGGCCCAACTTGAACGCCTGTAAAAATCAGCCGCCGGCGACAATCTTGACGATTTCCAACTTGTCACCGGCGTTGAGTTGCCGCTGCGAAAACTCCGAGGGCGCGACGGCTTCGCCGTTGTGTTCCACCACCACGCTGCGCGGCAACAGTTTTTGCGCGAGCAGAAAGGTCTCGATCGAGCACGGCAGCGTCGCCGCGATTTTCTGGCCGTTGGCAAGGATGGTATTCATGGCAGATCTTTTTCTTCGCCGATTCTTAAAATAAATTTCCCCGGCCAGCCAGCCACCTCCAGCGTCACGTCGTCGCGGGTGATTTCGCAGCAATGCACCCGCACCGTGCGGCGTTGCAGCGGCACATGCTTCACGTCGCCCGCCGCAAACGAAACACCGCTGATCACCGCGTGCTGCGTCTGGCCGTCCAGGAGTAATCCGCCCAGCTTTAACGTCGCCGGAAATGGTGGCGGCACGTTGGTGAAGGCCAGCGCCGGAATTTTCACGCGCACCGCCCGCACAGTGGCTGGCGTGTCGAGCGTCGCGCCCGTGCCGTTTTTTACCCAGTTCAAAATGGAGCCGAAGCCGATTTCCTTCTCTCTCTCGACCAGTTTTTTGATTTCGCCGTGCGTGTAGGGATTGTCGAGAATCGTTTGCAATTGAGCCGCCTGCGAACGCGATTCCATCAGCTTGTAAGCCGCCAGTTCGCAGATGGCTTCCATCGTGTCACCATCAATGCCGTGATCCTTCGGACAGTTTTCGCTGATCCACAAATGCGTGTATTCATGCGCCGCCGTGGCCGCCAGTTCGTTCCGCAAGCGACCGCTCAGCATAACGACCTCGTGCGTGCAATCGCCCTTCGGCGTGCGCCGCGTGCTGGCAAAGCCGAACTTGTGCAGGCCGTCCGAACGACCGGTTTCCGACCAGTAATCCACGTCGAACAAATTCACTGTTACGTCGGGAAAACCCAGCGCAAAGCCTTGGCCAAACCGCCCGACCAACTCGCGGCGCACCTCCGTGAAAACCTCGCGCGCCGCGGACACCTCCAGCACGGCATTCGTTTTGTCGAACTTGCAGATGAAGCGCCCGTCGCCCGTCTTGACGAAGTCCTTGCCGATGGGCAACCCGCAAAGCGCGCAATGGTTCTCAAGCTTGTAACAGCTCTCGCAGACTGCACCCCACTGGGACATCCAGATGCGGCCGGTCAACGGCCCCGTGCCGCAAATGACGCAGAAATAATTCGTCTCGGCGGCGGCGGAACCCAGGGCCGGTGCGAACAAAAGTAAAATGAGCGCAAGGTGGCGCATTTTGATTTTGGCGCTCTCACATCGTCAGCGCCGCATCCCAGTCTTTCCAAACCGGCTCGTAGCCGAGGCGGCGGATGAGTTCAGCGACTTCCTGCGGCGAGCGCTCGTCACCGATGTTGAACTGGCCGGTGGCATTCGTCGGGCGGTGGGCTTGCGGTGCCCATTCGCTCGCGCCAGATGCGAGTTCCTTGATAATGCCGCGTTCGGTGTGATGGATTTTCTCGCGGCCGGCACCGGTGTAGCCGCCCGGTTCGGTGCGGGCACCGGCGCTCATCGTGGTCACGCCGAGCGGGATCAAACCGTCGCGCAGCTTTGGCGTTTCGCGGGTAGAGAGCGAGATGCCCACGTCGGGAAAGGTGAGGCGCAGCGCGCAAATGAGTTGGGCCAGTTCGCGGTCGCTGATGTGCGTGAGTGGCTCGAACTCGCCGGCACACGGACGCATCCGCACGGTGGAAATCGTCAACGCGGCCTTCCAGCAATGGCGCAGCAAATAATCCGCGTGGGCCGCGACGCTCAGGGCTTCGAGCCGCCAGTCGGCCAGGCCGTAAAGCGGGCTGATGCCCAGCCGGCGAAACCCGGCGGCGTAGGCGCGTTCGGGCGTTTCGAGCCGCCAGTCGAAATTCCGTTTCGGCCCGGCGGTGTGCATGTCGGCATACACTTTGCGGTCGTAGGATTCCTGATAAACGATGAGGCCATCGGAGCCGGCGGCGACGAGCGGGCGATAATCTGCCACTTCCATCGGCCCGACTTCGAGCGAGATGCTCGGCCAGTCGGCGTGTAGCATGGCGATGCAGTCGCGCAGATAATTATTCGAGACAAATTTCGGATGCTCGCCCGCGACGAGCAGCAGATTGCGAAAGCCTTGTTCGCGCAGCGACTCGGCTTCGCGGCGCACTTCATCAAGCGCGAGCGTGACGCGGAGAATTGAATTGTCGCGCGAGAAGCCGCAGTAGGAGCAGTTGTTGACGCATTCGTTGGAAAGATACAGCGGCGCGAACAGTCGGATGGTTTTGCCAAAGCGCTGCTGGGTCATCGCGTGCGCCCGGCGGCCCATGGCTTCCAGTTGCGCGCTGGCGGCCGGCGAAATCAGCGTGCCAAAATCAGCCAGCGACAGCGCGGATTTGCCGAGCGTTTCGCGCGCGGCAACGGAACTGGTGGCGACGGATTTCTTGACCAGCGCCTCCAGCGGCAGGGAATTAAATTCAGAGACAAAACTCACCGGGCTAGTCTAACCAATCTCGCTGCGAAGTCGAGGGGCGGCGCGGCTACTGATAGTGCGGGGGCTTGGTATTATTGGACTTGATGCGCTCCAGCTCGAGCGTTTCCATGGCGGACGACTGCTTTTGGATTTCCTTTTTCAATCGCTCGAGCAGCTTGCCTTGCGCAACTATAACGCTGTTCATCTGCTCGACCTGGTGCTCAAGATGCGCGGCATTCGATTCGAGTCGGCCAAGGCGCGTGGAAATTTCATCGTTCATAAGAGAAATTGGTTGCTGCGTCGGTGTGCGGACGAGCCGGCGGCTTTCACGCTTCTGATTTTTTCCAAACGTAGCGGAACATGATCACGCGCAGCGCGGCGGCGAGCGGAATGGCGAGGATGCCGCCGAGAATGCCGCCGAGCAACGTGGTCCCCGCCATCACCGCGATGATGATGGCCAGCGGATGCAGCCCCACGCGGTCGCCCATGATTTTGGGCGAGATGAACAGACCTTCGAGCGATTGCACCACGGCAAACACGCCTAGCACCAGCGCCGGATGCTGCCAGTCGCCATATTGCACAAAGGACAGCGTGAGGGCGGTGACGCAGATCACAATCGCGCCGAGAAAGGGAATCATCGTGAGCAGCACGGCCGCGAAGCCAAGCAGGAAGGCGTAATTCACGCCGACGGTGAGAAAGCCGATCGTGTAGAGCACCGCATCGCAGATCGCCACCAGCACCTGCCCGCGAAAAAACGCCACGAGATAGCCGCTGATCGCATCGAGCACAAACACCACTTCTTCCTTGGCGCGCGAATCTTGCAGCGGCAGGTATTCTTTCCAGTTCTTTTCAATGCCGCGTTTCTCCAGCAGAAAATAAAAGGCGTAAACCGGAATCAACGCCAGCCCCGCCAGCAAGCCAAAGCCGGAGGCGACTTTGGAGATGCGGCCCCAGAGCCAGGAAGTCATGGCTGGCAGTGTGCTCGTCAGCCAGTCGGTCGCGGAGGCGAGCGCGGAATTTTGCGGCAGGCCCGTCGGCGTCGCATCCGAACCGACCGCAGGCGCGGGCAGCAGGTGGCGAAGAAATTCCGGGGGCTGAGCGATAATCTCCTGAATGCGCCGCTGCAGGTTCTTGGAGTATTCCGGCACCTTCTCGGCCAGTTGCGCGGTTTCATTGACGACCTGTGGAATCACGCTCGCCAGCACGGCCAGCACGATGGCAAAGGCCATGATGAAAACCAAAATGATCGCCCGGACACGGGGAATCTTCCGCCGCTCGAAGAAGTCCACCAATGGCGACAAGAGACACGCCACGACGCCCGCAATCGCCAGCGGCCACAGCACTGGGCTCAATAAGTCCAGCACGCGACCCAGTCCCCACACCGTCGCCACGATGAGCGCAATGACCGTGGCCACGGCCAAACCGGTCAGCGCAAACCAGATGACGCGCGCCTGCTTTTCGGTGGGAGATTTTAGATTCATCCTTCTCCCAATTTCTTCGCTTTCTCCGCCGAGGCGCGGACCGCGCTCATGACGGTGGCGCGCAGCCCGCCTTTTTCCAGTTCGTGAAGGCCTTCAATCGTCGTGCCGCCGGGACTGGTCACTTGATCCTTGAGCACGCCGGGATGCTGGCCGGTTTCCAACACCATTTTCGCGCCGCCCAAAACCGTTTGCGCGGCGAGCTTGGTCGCGACGTCGCGCGGCAGGCCGGCCGCCACGCCACCATCGCTCAAGGCTTCGATGAATTGATAGACGTAAGCCGGCCCGCTGCCACTCAAGCCCGTCACAGCGTCGAGCAGGCTTTCCTTTACTTGCAAGGCGAGGCCAACGGCGGACAACAGTTTTTTCGCGAGTTCACCATCGGCAGCGGTGGCGTGGTTGCCGAGCGCAAAACCCGAAGCGCCGGCACCGACGAGCGCGGGCGTGTTGGGCATCACGCGGATGACGCGAGCGCCAGCGGGCAGCGCCGCTTCGAATTTGGCCAGCGTCACGCCAGCGGCGATCGAGATCAGCAGATGATTCTGGGTGAACGCGCCGGAAATCTCCGCGAGCGCCGCGCCGACTTGATCCGGCTTGGTTGCCAGGATTAACACATTGGCTGCCTTGGTGACCGCTAGATTGGCGGTCACGGTTGCCGCGCCGGTTTCGTCGGTGAAAGTTTTTCGCGCGGCGTCAAACGGATCTGCGGCGAGCAGTTGGCTGGCTTTGACGAGCCTGGCGTTGATGAAACCACGGGCGAGCGCGGTGGCCATTTTGCCCGCGCCGAGAAAACCGATTTTTAAGGGTGCTGCCATGCCGCTTTTGTAACAGGCGGCGGCGGGAAGCGGAAGCGGAATTCGTGGCTTGAAATCAGCAGCCAGCCCGTTAAGCTTTTCGGGGTCAAAAAATTTAATGTCCACCATCCGCAAATCTTGGGATTCGTTTGAGTTGATGCGCACCGCCGCGCAGGAAGGCGATGCGCAGGCGCAGTGCTATCTCGGCGTGTGCTATCAAAACGGCCAGGGCGTGCAGCAGGATTACACCGAGGCGGTGAAATGGTTCAAGCGGGCCGCCGACCAGAACGACCCGGTGGCGCAATGCTATCTCGCGGTCTGCTATCTCAACGGCGCGGGCCTGCCGCAGGAATTTTCCGAGGCGGCCAAGTGGCTGCGCGAGGCAGCCGATCAGGACGATCCGGCGGCGCAGTTCAACCTCGGCATGCTTTACGAAACCGGCCAGGGCGTGCCGCAAAATTACCCGGACGCGGTGAAGCTGTATCGCAAATCGGCGGAACGCGGCTATCCGGCGGCGCAATTCAATCTCGGCTGCTTTTACGAATCCGGCCAGGTCGTCGAACAGGATTTTGCCGAGGCGGTGAAATGGTATCGCGCCGCCGCCGAGCAGGAACTGGCGGACGCCCAATGCAATCTCGGCCTGTGCTACCAGACCGGCCGCGGGGTGGAACAGAGCGACCGCGAAGCCGTGCAATGGTTCATCAAAGCCGCTCGCCAAGGCAACAAGATGGCGCAGCACAATCTCGGCTTGCATTACGCGAACATGGAAGCGGCGGAAATCGCCGCCGCCGAAGCGGCCAGGAACAAGTCGCGCTGATGGGCTGGCCACCGCGAAAGCCAAGCAGGTGTTTTTCGGAATTGAATTTCTTCTCCGTTTTCTCCGTTAACTCCGGTTCAACTTCCGGTTAATTCCGCGAGCTTTGCCCGCGCTGCGCCGGAATCAATGGTCGTCGCCGCCAGCTCCCACCCTTCGGCCAGCGATTTGGTTTTGCCCGCCACGAACAACGCCGCGCCAGCATTGAGCAAAACCGCATCGCGCTTCGGGCCGCGGTCTTCGCCGCGCAAAATCCGCCGGATGATTTCCGCGTTCACCAACTTGTCGCCGCCGTGCAAATCCGCCAGCGTCGCCGGTTGCAGCGGGAAATTTTCCGGCGATAAAACGGAAGTGCTGAAACCGCGTTCCTGATAAAATTCCGCGACGTGCGTAGGCCCAAGCGAGGAAAGCTCATCCAGATTTCTTCCTTCCGCCACGCCGCAGACCACCATTCCGCGCCGGACGCCGAGCGCCTGCAGCGCGTGCGCCATCGGCGCGCACAGTTCCGGTCGCGGCACACCGACCAGCATCGCGGAGGGCTGCGCGGGATTCAGCAGCGGCCCGAGAATGTTGAAGACTGTCCGCTGGCCGCGCTCCGCACAAAGTTTCCGCGCGGGCGCAATGTGCTTGAAGGCGGGGTGAAAATTCGGGGCAAAGAGAAAAGCAAAGCCGTGCTCACGCAGCGCGTGCGCCGCTGCCGTCGGCGACAAGTCCACCCGGATGCCGAGGGCTTCAATCACATCCGCGCTGCCGACCGAGGAGGTCACGGCGCGATTGCCGTGCTTGGCCACAATCACGCCGGCGGCGGCGCACAGGATGGCGGCGGTGGTGGAAATGTTGAACGTGCTCAAGCGGTCGCCGCCGGTGCCGACGATATCCAAAATCTCGCGGGTGTCGCGCCAGGATTTTTCAATCGGCAGGGCGATAGATTTTTGGTGCAGCGCGCGGGCGAAGGCGGTGATTTCTTCGGGTGACTCACCTTTTTGCGCCAGGGCAATGAGAAACTCCGCCTTGCTGGCCACGGCGATTTTTTCATCGGCCAGCAAATCCACGGCACCGCGGATTTGCGCGGCGTCGAGCGATTGTGAGGCCGCGAGGTGTTGGACTAGAGTTGCGAGCACGCGCGGATTTTACGCCGGGGCGCGCCCGGCACAAACTGAAATTACGGCCGCAAGTCAATTCGACTGGGGACGGATCACCTCGGCATTTCCCCGTAGTTGATGGCCATCGCACCGCCGAGCAGGTTGATGATGCGGACGTTGGCCAGTTGGAGCTGGCGCATCTGGTCCGCCACGGCCAGTTGGGCGGGATAGTGTTTCAGCGATTCCAAAATATAGGCGTAGGCCGACGCGTTGCCGCAAAAAAGCAGCCCGATGAGCGGCACGGACATCTTCAGATGCGCGAAATAAACCGCGCGCCACAGGGCGTTCGCCGGCTTGCCAAAATCCAGCACGATGATCCGCGCGCCCGGCCGGGCCACGCGGCGCATCTCCTCCAGCCCACGCTGCCAGCTCGTCAGGTTGCGCAGCCCGTAGCCCACCGTCACAATGTCGAAGGAGTTTTCGGGAAAGGGCAATTGCTGCGCGTCGCCCTGAACGAATTTCAAATTTGAGATTGGAGATTTCATATTGCGCTGCCGCTGCGCGGCGACTTCGAGCATCTGTGGGCTGAAATCCAGTCCGGTGGTTTCGGCGCCGCGTTGGGCGAGGGCGGCGGCGATGTCGCCGGTGCCGCAGCATAAATCCAAGGCGCGCTGGTCGGCTTTCACCGCCGCCAGTGCCACGACCCGCCGCTTCCAATTCCGGTGCAGGCCGAAACTTTGCAGGTCGTTGATCAGGTCGTAGCGCCGCGCAATGCGGGCGAAGAGGTCGTTGACCTTGGCGGCGCGCGCTTCGCCGGCGTCGTAAAAAACATTGCTCACGCGCGGAGTTTAGCGGCGCGGCGGGCGCAAGGCAAAGCGTAGAAATTCCTTTGCGCTCGCAGGCCGCTTTGTTAGTGTCCGGCCGATGGAAGCAACCGGTCCCATGCCGTTGTGCTGAAGTCCTGATTATGAGTGCCGAACCACCCGCCGCGCCGGCGAGGAAGATTCTTGTGGTGGATGACAACCAAGTTGTCATCAAGGCAATTTCATTAAAGTTGCTGGCCGCCGGCTATCAGGTGATCACAGCCATGGACGGCGCGGAGGCGGTGGCGGCGGCGCGCAAGGAAAATCCAGATTTGATCCTGCTCGACATCAGCTTTCCCCCGGATGTCGGCAGCGTGCAATGGGACGGCTTCCGGATCATGGAATGGTTTCACCGGCTCGATACGGCGCGGAAAATCCCGGTCATCGTGATCACCGGCAGCGAAGATCCGAAGGCGCGGGAGCGGGCCACGAGCAACGGCGCGGTGGCCTTTTTTCTCAAGCCCATCGAGCATGACAGTTTGTTGAAAGTCATCCGCGCGACCTTGGGCGAGGCAGCCCCCAGCATCTAAAAATTCAGGCTTGCCAGCGGCTGCCATTGGCTTATTATCTCCTCACTCTTGGAAGCGAGCGTAGCTCAGTTGGTAGAGCATCACGTTGCCAACGTGAATGTCGAGGGTTCAAATCCCTTCGCTCGCTCCATTTGTCTTTCTAGTTTTTCGGCCCTCTTCTTAAGCTCGGCGTCCATGTGCGCTTCGAGAATTTCGTTTATGATCTCCGACACGTTTAGGTGTAGCGTCCGCGCCATGTTTAAGCGGTTTTGATTCTTCTCTGTTGGTCTGAAATTTGCAGGTGCAATAGCCATATAATTTCCTTTCGTCGGTAATACTGTAACAGGGTAATTAAAATAATCAAGATTTACCTTGATTTGTCGGGTAGTCGTGTATTACAGTAGCCGCGTGTCCGATATCCCACTCAAAAAACCACGACGGAAGCTGACCTCGCTGGAATTGTCAGCCCCGGCGCGCGGCACGCTTTGCCGCATCAAACGCAAACACGGCATCAACAAGACCAACGCCATTGAGCGCGGCCTGGTGATGCTCGAAACCAAACTGGAGGCCGTGTGATGGCCATGCTTCCCAAATGGCTGAACGTCTGCGCGGCCATCGTCGTCAGCATCGGCCTCGGCACGGTGCTCGGCAAAATCATCTGGCTCGGTTTAACCCACATTCCCCATCAACCATGATAAAAGATCACCCTTACAACTCCGGCCCGCTCATGCCGGAACTCCCTGAAAAAGTTTCCGTGTCCGAAAACTTCAACCAACCAACTCCCATGAAAAAGTTCCTCATCCTCTACGACCTCGACAACAACGGCGGGCTGGCCACCAAGACCGCCGCCTACGTCATTCAAGCCGACAACAAACAAGACGCCCTGACGCTGGCGCAAAACCGATGTGTGGCCAATGTGGCGGCGCAATACGTTTTTCAGCTCGTCGCGAGCGTCGAGCCGCAAGAAACCAAAGTCACCGCCCTAACCCATTACGAAGCCGGCCTATGAATGCTACCACCACCACCGAACCGGCGAAAGCCACGCTCAGTGAACCAACCCGCATCTTGTTTCAAATCGCCTCGCGCAGTCACACGTTGTGCGAGCTGCTCGGCATCGAGGTCATCGAGCGCGGCGACGTGGTCAACAAATTGCGTTACCAAATTATGCCACGCTCCTGGCTTGTGCCGCATCCGACCCGGATGAACGAGCTTAGTTTTGACCCGGACATTTTCGCCAAGCGCCTGGCCGGCGGCATGAGTGACGGCGAACGGCACATGTCGCTCTTTCTGTTGAACGTCTGGAATCCCGGCTATGCGCGCCAGCAAAAGGGCTGGAATTTTGATCTGTTCGCCGCGCTGCGGCAGTTGGACGGCGGCAACTGCGCCGCCATCGCGTGGTTTCTCCACTGCCCGATCTGGCCATGAAAGCGCGCATCATCAACCTGGCGTCGGCGGTCACGGCGGCGCTCATTCTGGAAATCATTTGCGGCGTGCTGTTCTGGCGGGTGGATTGGCGGCTCGGGCTGGCCTGGCTGCTCTCGAACCTCGCGAATCTCTGCTCGAAGGACGCCGTCGGAAAGGCGTTGCTGGACCCGGAAGTCTTGAAAGTGTTTCACCAAATCGGGCGGGAAGAAGCGGCGTTGAAGGTCTGCTTTTATTGCCCGGCGTGCGGCAAGTATTACTCGCACCGGGCGGCGCACAAGGGCTGTGACGAGCTGGGGGAGAACATGCGCGAGACGCGCGACTACAACGGACAATTCTGAATTATGAACTGCGCGAAATGTTACCGCACCGACCGCAGTGGCCGCCAGCCGGCCACGTTGCGCCTGGCCACCCAAGTCAAGCTGCTCAAGGTGGGCGTCGTAGGCGACCACTACAAATATCAATGCCCGCAGTGCCGCGCGATTTTCTTTTTCCCGATGGCCCCGCAGGAAACCCAAGTCACGTTTAACGCAGCACTAGTGCCGGCCTGATGCTCACCAACAAAGATGTCGCGTCGGAAATGGGCTGCAACCGCGACACGCTGCGCAGCCGCTGCAAGCTCACCAAAACGAAACCGACGTTCAGCGGTTATTCCGGACACCGATGGACGCGCAAGCAAGCCGATCTCCTGTTTCAACGCTGGTCGGATTACACCCAAAAAAAATATGTCACCCCATCAAAAGCCCTGGGCAAAGGGACTCGAAAGTCTCTGCCTCATCAAACTCAAAGAACTCGGCGGAACCGCCACGGCGCACACGCTCGCCGCCGCGATCTTGCAGCCGATGGCAAACGTGTCACCCCGCATGAACGCGCTGGCGATCGCCGGCCTGGTGCGCGACACCGGGCGGCGCGTCAGTGAAGGCCGAGGCCGTCCGCTGATTGTGTGGACGCTCGCCGACGCGGATGCTGTGCATATCCTAGCGCCAGAACCGGCGCTGAAGGCCCACCAGATTGATTTGCTGGCGCGGCTCGATGCCATGCCGGCCCGCGAACGCGGCTACCTACTCAACGCGGTCCAACAGCGTTAGACCCGGCGTTTCCGGCCGGCAGTCAGCGCTAGATCGGTGCGGTTGAATTTCTAAAATAATTATTTTACTCATGCGTGACCCTCGAATCTTCCGGCTCAAGCTCCTGATCGAAGCTGACAGCAAAATCAGCCACGGCGCGCGAACGCTCGCCCTGCGCGTTTGCAGCCACGTCCACAACGACCCGCACATCATGCCAGAGGAGCCTTTCCCGCTGCCCTGGACGCTCGCCAGCTTCCTTTGCTGGGGGATGTGTGAAAGCGAGTGCTACCGCAACCTGCGCGAGCTGGTGAAGCAAAATCATTTCAGCTACGAAGGCGTTAAAGGCTGTCCCGGCTTCGCGCACTACAAGCTGAATTTCCTAGCTGTGACCGACAATTCTAGGGCAGTCAGCAAAGACGGTCCTAGGGCAGTCAGCAAAGACGGTCCTAGGGCAGTCACAGTTGCGCGACCAAGCACCGTCAAACGTGACAGCCCTAGGGCAAGCAAGGAAGAATGTCCAAGGACCGTCCGCGAAGAATGCTCTCATATATCTACTCTTCCTTCGGAAGAAATGATTAAGACCAATGGAAGAAAATCGAGTTCGCTTCGCTCAGAGGAACGTGGGGAAGATAAAAGTTCGCTCCGCTCAGAGGAACGAAGTGGAATTAAAAGTTCGCTTCGCTCACAGGAACGAACGGGAGATGGCAAACCGGCTGCGCCGCAGATGACGAGCGCAGAGCGTGCGCGATGCGCCAAACAAGTCCGGGAACTGGCGGCAAAACTTAGCTCTTGATTTTTATGATCGCTTCGCTCAGAGTTCAGCACCCACTAAACGGGGAAGGCGAGTCCGGCCATGTTGCTGGCTCGCTTTTTCCAATTTCGGGGGAAGCTCCGCCGGTCACACTTCAAACCCTGCTCGCCCGCTTCCCCGCTGTGACGCCGAAAATCCTGCTCGCGCTCGCCGTGCTGGCCATGTGTGACAACTCGGTCACGCCGCAACGGCAATGCGCGTGCGGTTGCGGCGCAACTGTGACCGGCAAGGAAAAGACCGCCGGCCCCGCGTGCCGGAAACGGATGCAACGCGAGCGCGACCGCGTGCGCCTGGCGGCGCTGCCCGCGAACCGGCAGTTCAACCTGGTGCTTCAAAACGAACTGCCGATGCCGATCAAGCCGGCGAAATTTCTGTTGTGCTGGATGACCGGCCACAAGCCGCCGCGCGTGATCTACTACCGATCCAACCCGGAGCCTGGTTTCTGTTGGGGCATAACCTACGACAAGGCGCAAGCTCACCGCTTTGGCTCGAAGGCCGAAGCCGAGGCGCGCTGGCTTTCGATTCACCAGTGGCCGGAAGACTACCAGCATTGCCTCGACGAAGGCACGACGTGGGCGGATCGGTCGTTAGCTAGACCGCGCGATTTTCGGCGATTATCGGCAAACAGCTAAACCAGCTAACAGCTAAGATCGGACTGCTATGAAAACTTGGAAATCAAAACGCCTGGTGTGCCGGCGCACGAAAAATGGCCGGTTCGCGCGCAAGGGTGCCTGCAAAACCTTTCGCCGCACCAAGGTCAAATGCGTCTTCGGAAAACTCTTCCAATGAGCGCCACCGGATCACCAGCGGGCAACCCAGCCCCGCCCGCTTCGGCCCTGATCGTCTTGAACGGCAAAACCGAGGCGGAGATGGCCGCGCTGGTTCCCAAGCTCGTCAAGGCCGTCAAGGTCACAGCCGCGCAGAAGCGGAAAGTCGAGATCAAGGCGGCAGAGCTGGAAAACGAAAATGAACAGCTCAAGGCCGCCTTGCAGCCGCCGGCCCCGCAGCCGCCAAAGGAAAAATTTTCATGGATGGGATTCACCGCAAGCTAAGGCTATGGCTGACGAACTACCAACGCCGGCAGCAGGAAGCGGATTTTCAACGCAAATGGAGCAAACGAGCCAAGCAACGGCACTGGGTCAACCGCTGGCTGGCACGGATAGCAAGCTGGCTGCTATCCTCGAAAAACAAGCCAAAGGCGAAACGCTTTCAGCGCGTGACCGTGGCTATCTCGGCGCTGTCAAGCGGCGCGGAAAACCTAAAACGGTTGCTGCCGCTCCCGCTCCGAACCCGCTGTTCGAGCTGCCGCAAAATTCTGACAACGAACTTTTCGACCAGACGCCGCCAGCTCAAACTCTGGCTGCGGCTGCGGTCGCTACAGCTTTTGATTCCGCTCTTTTACACCGCGTTGCTGATTCGATTCTGTCGAGTGTGGATAAGGCAACCAAGATCATCGTCGGCTACGAAGCCAAGCAAGCTGGGCTAGTGCCGGACACGGTCGAAAAATACAAGGAAGCGGTTTCGCTCCAGCCGGAAAACCGGTCACTGATGGTCGAGAACTCCGACCCCGTTATCATCGGCTTGGCAAAGCTGTTCGACTGCGCGCCGGATAAACTCGAAACCGTCGTCAAGTCGTCTGGCTTTGTCGGCGGATTCCTGGCTCACGGCTTTGGCGTTTACACGGCGCTCAAGGATTTGCGCGAGGCGCGCAAGGAACGGCTGTCACAGCCTGCACCCGCGTCAACCGTGACCCCGCAGCCGTGACATGTCCCTTCAGTATAAAAATAAAAATCTGGTGCTGCTCGTCGTGGGCTGTTCCGGTTCAGGCAAGTCAACCTACGCGATTCGCTTCCTGCTCAACTGCAAGGCCAGTTGCCGCTTCATCTTTGACCCCAGAGGCGAGTATGCGGACAAACTCAAGCGCCGGGCCTGTCGCGTTCCGGCAGAGTTGCACGCAGCCGTCGGCACCGGCTGGGTCATCTACGACCCGTCCTACCTGTTTCCCGGAGATCCCAACACGGCGCTGGAAAAGTTCTGTGAGTGGGCTTGGACCGTGTCGGCGAAATTGCCCGGCCAGAAAATCATGTTCGTTGACGAGGTGTGGAAACACTGCTCGCCAAACTTCATTCCCAAATCGCTGGCGATGATTCTGATGGACGGACGGAAAAACGGCATTGGCTCGCTGCTCACCACGCACCGGCCCAACAAGCTCAACGATGCCATTGCCGGCGAGGCCACCGAGCTGGTTTCGTTTTCGCTCAACGGCGGGCTGAAGCTGGAATGGCTCGCGAAAAATTTTGACGACTTCCCGGTTGACCAGGTGAAGGACTTGCCCCCGCTCCACTTCATCGCGCAGAACCTCGACAGCACGGCGATTTCGCGCGGCGAACTCAAATTTTAGTCACACTTCGGCGATCTTCGTAGATTTTCGGCGATTTCACGACTACCCAACTCGCTGGCGTCCGCTAGTGTCGCTCCAGAAAGTTCGCCGCAGTGTGAACGACGATACGAGCGCGGATGCGCCAACGGTTTTCCGAATCACTGCACAGCGTTCGTCAATCAACCGCCGCAAGGCACCTTCGTTATGCTCAAAAATCCCATCGTGCAATCTGTCCTCACCATCATCGTCGTTCTCGCCGTGCTGAAAATGGTCGGCAGCAAAATCCCCCTCGTGGGCAAATACATCGCGCTCTAAGTCGCGAGTCAACCTCACCCCGCAACCGCAACCAAGTCCTCCAAAAAATATGTCCACTAAACGCAGAGTTCTTCTACCGACGATTACCGGCATCGTGCCGAGTTCGCCCGTAGGCACCGTCGGCACGCTCGACATTCCCATCGGCTCCGGTTTCCGGTTGCACGATCTCCAAATCGTTTACATTGACGGCGGCGGCGCTCCCACCGATGTCAACGCCATGTTTTCGGACATGGGCATTTACCGCAACGGCACGCCGCAGCGGACGTATTTGTCCTCGGCGGATTTGGACCACGCCAACAACATCAACGGCTCGCAGTATGGCCGGCAACAGGTCAACACCGCTGCCGCGATGCGTCAGACGATGACTCACTTCTTCGCCGAACCTTGGCGCAAAGACAAGGTGGACACCGACGTGCTGGCGTGGAACGTCTGCGCGGAAAACGGCTGGAAAACGCTTCAGGTGAAAATGAAGCTGGCGACGGCGATGCCGGCGACGGGTTCGATTGTGGCTTATGCCTGGATTGAAGACGTGCCGTCACAGTTGCGCGGCGTGGCGCAGTCCATCAAGAAAGTCTATGCCCAGCAGATTCCGGCCAGCGGCTTGACGGTTGACGTGACCACGCTCGACCAGAAGGACGCTTACCAGCTCATCGCGCTGAAGCATCCGACCACGGGCCTGATCACCAAGGTTTCGCTCAAGCGCAACACCGATCTCATCATGGACCAAGTGGTTCGCGAGGACAATTACGCGGCGCTGATTGGCAAAGGTTTGGTCGCTGCCAACTCGACCACGGCCAGCGCCTTCGGTTACGACATCGTGCTCGACGCGGATGATCCGAACAATTCGGCGCTCTACGCCCAAGGGCAATCCATGTGGCTGCAAGTCGGCTTCAATGTCGCGGCGGCGGGCAACGTGATTGCGCTCATTGAACGCATCGGCCCGTTCGACTAAGGCTTACAAAAAGGGCTTCGGCCCGCACTCCACGCGCGCCAGTCGGCAACGGCTGGCGCGCAATCTCCCAACTCAGTTTTATTTTTTTATGGCTGCAACCGATCAATACGGCAACACGGCGGAAACTCTCGCGGCAATCTATGGCGGCAGTGCCAGCGACTACACCGGCGACATGGTTGACGCTCCCTCTCCCACCGTCTCGTCTGGCAATAGCGGCGGCTGGTCTTCCATTTTTGGTTCACTCCTCAGCGCGGCAGGCTCGGCTTACAGTTCCACTGTGGCCGCCGACGCCTCGAATCAGCGCAGTGCGACCACGCGGCAAGTTGCGGCGCTCAACGCCAACGCCGCCAACAACAGCAGCGCAACGCTGATGAAGCTGGTTCCCTGGCTGATTGGCGGCGCAGTGGTGTTGATCATCGGCGCGTTGTTCCTGAAACGTAGTCGCGGTTGAACCGGCTATGTATGACACCAGCACAGCCAACCCGATAAACCCGCAAGGGACCGTCGGCGGCGGCAATGTGTTCTACTCCGCGCCGATCTTTGGTTATTCCGAAATCAGCGGCGGCGGCAGTTTTGGCAACAACCCGGCCACGACGACGAACAAGGACACGGCGGCACTGGGCGGCGGCGCGGCCTCTACGGACGTGCCGGCCAAGGCGGACACTGGCACCACGTTTACGGCTTTTCTGGCGGCCAATAAGACGGTGTTGATCATCGGGTCGGCCTGCCTGGTGGGTCTCCTGGTATTGCTTCGCGTGTTGAAAGGCAAATAGCATGATACGTTTTCACCCCCAATTTCGCCGCGTGAGGTTGGACGAAGCCGATGGCTTCATCCTTCATTCCTCAACCCTCATCCTTTGTTTCCACAAGGGCAACGCCTCCCAAGCGCAGACCAACACCAGCCTGGGCGCGCAGACTGCCGGCGTGGCTGTCAGCGGCAACGACAACCAGGCAAACAGCGGCAATCAAATCATCATCGGCGACATTTCTGGCAGCGGCCAGTCTGGCCGCAGCAATCGGCCTTGGCGTCCGCAAGATGCCGGCAAAGATGGCTCTGCTAAAGCCAGTGCTGCCACGGCCTCGTCCCCCGTAGTCAATGCCACCATTACCAACGGGCTTACGTCTGAGGACGTGACCACGGCCATTAGCGCACTGGCGGCGGCCTTCGCTCCCGCTGCCGCCCCGGCCGCCCCGGCGGTCACAGACCCAGTGAACACTGAACCAGTGAGCACGGGCTTCAATTTCACCCTGCTGCAAACGGCGGCCGCAGTTGTGACCATCGGCGGCGCGGTCTATCTGTTTGCAGCTCGAAAGAAAAAAGTATGATCCTCGACTCTACCTTTACCATCCCGGCGGGCGGCGCGAACATGCAAGTAACGGCGGGAAAATATCTGTCCGTCAAAAGTTGCACGCTGCCGATCAAGGCGAGTTTCAACGGCGGCCCGCTCGAACCAACGCAAGCCGGCCAAGTGACCGACAAAAGCGCGCAGCCGTTTAGCTACGTCAATTTCGTCAATCCGAACGCCATGGCCGTCACGCTCACTTGTTTTATTGGCGATCAGCCTGTGACGTATCAGCCGTCGGACAATTCAGCCGCGAACGCGCAGACTTATTGCCTGGGCAATCTGGGCATTGCGAGCGGCGCGGCGGCGAACGGCGGCTTGCCCGCGTGTGACGCGACCGGCCTGCTGCAAATCACCGACGGCATGGCGCTGGTGATTCCCAGCACCAACAACGGCCACCGTCGCCAGTCCATCACGTTTAGCATGTCGCCGACAACTCCCAAGCCGCTGAATGTCCTGGACGCGAACGGCAACAACTACATGACGATCTATGCCTCGCAGCAAATCGAGATTGTCAGCGATTCCGTTTTCCAACTCTCCGGCGCGCTGGGCATCGCCTCTGTAACCGTCGGCCAAATCTTTCTCTCCAGCAACTGATGCGCAAGCGCACCAAAAATTTGCAGTTGATTCCCACGCCGAACCGAGGCGCAACGAGCAGTTCCGGCGGCACTGGGCCCGGTTTGACGCCGCACAACATCCGCATCTTGACCGAAGATGCCAACGCCGTCGTGACCGACGAAGACGGCAATCCGGTCATCACCCAATGAATAAAATTCTCCTATCGTGTTTGCTGGTCGGAGCAACCCTCACCTCCACCGCGCAGCCGACGAACATCAAAGTCTCCGCCATGTCCCCGGCGTCCGTCCTGGACGGCACCGAAAAAATCATGGTCACACAGTCCGGCGGCAGCAAGGCCGCGACCGTGTCACAGATTGCGACCAACGCCCGCGCGCAGTTCCTTGGCTGGAATGTCGCCGTGTTTGGCGACAGCATCGCCGCCAAAGAAAACTCTGTCGTTGGCACGAATGTTTGCTGGCCTTATCCACTCACAAACCAGCCCGCGCTTTTTGGAACGACGCTTTACAACTACGCGGCCAGCGGCCAGGGCATCGCCTACGCGATCAGCGCCATTCCCGGCGCAATGGCGACGTTGCTACCGCGCTTTAGTGGCAAGCATCTGGCCGTCATCATCGAAGTCGGCGCGAACGACTATCCTTCGTTCACCAACATCGCCGGGGCCAATGCCTACGCCGCCCAGCTTGACGGCATCGCCTACAACCTCCACACCAACGGCGTGGATAAGGTTTACGCCTGCACAGTGATGCTTCGTAGTAACGCGGTGAATTATTTGGTGATGCTGGGCAACTACCAGCTAAACCGGCTGATTTTGAACTCTACTAACTTTGACGGCGTTGCTGATTTTGCCTCGGCCTTTCCTGACCCGGCCAGCGCGGTAGATTTTCAAGACGGATTACATTTGAACATCGCGGCCAGCCGGCGCGCAGCGATGTTGGTTGCCTCCACAATGGCCGGTCACGCCAGCGCCCCCGCCGCGTTTCAAAGTCCGTTCAACACGCAAATCTATGGCGGCAGTGTCACGGCGGACCCGTTGACCGGCGGCAACTTTACGCTGACGGGCAACAACATCAACCTCGGCCCCGGCAACAACGTCATCAGTTCGGACGGCTCAAATCTGATTTTGAACCCGCCGACAGCGGGCGGCATTAACATCTTCAATCTGAACCGGGGCGCAGGCATACCTGAGCCCGCCGTATCCGGCCTGGAGTGTGGCTGAGTTACGATGCGTGTTGCAGCCCGTCACGCGGTCACCGATTGAACTGGCGGAGTTGCAGCCGGAGTGGCGTTCGTATGACGCGTTGCTGAGTCAGGAGGTGGCC
>CAINLR010000168.1 GCA_903850425.1 uncultured Verrucomicrobia subdivision 3 bacterium
AGTTCAACGCCGGACAGCGCGCTGAATCATCCGCCAACCTGAAAGCGTGAAGAATACCTGAAAATATCCGACAACCTGCGACGTCCATATCGCGCGCGCTGTCAGCGAAAGGCCAGCCGTGAGAAACCATTCGTAAACCTGTGAAGGCTGGCCGGTGCTGGCGTTGCGGTGGCGTTAGCCGCCGCCGCCAGCATGAGCGTCGGCGTCCGCGCGCGGGAAATGATCATCGTAAATGGAGACCGTGAATTTGCCGCGCGATTCGTCATTGTTGAGCGTAGCGAACAAACATCCTATTGAGCGACGCGAACTAATTTTCTGGTTGTTGTATTTGCACGATGCCGACATGTTAAATTCCAAAAACCGTCAAACAAAAAAACGCACAATTTATTGCGTGCGGATACGTATTCGATGCCAAAGCGTGCGAGAGAGTGCGCGTCCATTTTCCGAGGTTAAAAAAAGTCAAAAAAACCCGTGCTAAAGTTCGCTCGTGCCGGCGAACACCACACATCCTGATTACGACGCCAACCTCGCAATGTGGTTGCGTGCGCGTGATGTCATTGCCGGTGAAGATGCCGTGAAAGTTGGTGGCATCAAGTATCTCCCTCGTTTGGATTCACAGTCTGACAACGAATACCTCGGCTACAAGTCTCGTGCTTGCTTCTTCAATGCCACGTCTCGCACCCGTGATGGATTTCTTGGTCTGCTTTTTCGCCGTGATCCCGAAGTCAAACTACCTGATCGCCATGCTGGTGTTGGTGGTGCCCTGCGTGTCTTCACCGATGATGTGGATTTGATGGGGACTTCGCTTTTTACTTTTTGCAAGGGTGTCACGGGTGAAGTCTTGTCCGTGGGTCGCAGTGGCACGCTGATTGATTGGCAGAATGATGGGGAGCAACGTGCCTACGTTGTCCGCTACGCTGCCGAGGATATTTTGAATTGGCAAGCGGCTCGCATCAATGGCCGCAATGTGGTGACGATGGTTTGTCTTCGCGAGCTGGCGGAACGGCCTGACGATGCTGATCCGTTCGCTGTGAAAATCACGGAGACCGTCCGGGTGTTGAAGTTGGAAGTTCTTCCCGATGGTGGCACTCGTTACGTCGTCGAAGTCTGGCAACGTCTGCCATCTGGTAATCGTGGTGGCATCGGTGGTTCCTTGTGGTCTGGCTTCTTTGGTCAAAAGTCCAGCCAGCCCAAGACAGAATGGACGCTGGTGGAAACTCGTGTCCCGCTTCGCCTCGGCAAACCGCTGCCACTGATTCCCTTTGTCTTTCATGGTCCCCGCAACGCACTGCCCGACGTGGACAAGATGCCGCTCGCCGACATCATCTATGTGAACCTTGACCACTACCGCTTGGATGCTGACTACAAGCATGGTCTGCATTTCACTGCATTGCCGACGGCTTGGGTCTCTGGCTTTGACAAAACTTCTGAACTCCGCATTGGCAGCAGCACGGCTTGGGTGGCTGAGGCTCCTGGTGCTGTGGCTGGCTTCCTCGAATTCAAAGGTCATGGTCTGTCCACCTTCGAGAATGCCCAGAACCGTGATGAACGTCTCATGGCTGTGCTTGGCTCCCGGATGCTGGAAGACACGAAACGTGTCGGTGAAACTGCTGATGCCATCGAACTCCGTCAAGCTGGTGAGAACAGCATCTTGATGACACTGGCTTTGTCCTTGTCTGATTCCATCAGCCAAGTCCTTCGCTGGGTCTATTGGTGGAATAGCACTGAGCAATATCCTGAAGACATCAGTGAAAATCTTGTGCTGCTCCAGATCAATACCGACTTCACTGCCAAAGGTCTGACCAGTCTGGAACTCACTGCCATCGTCTCTGCCTGGCAGGCTGGTGCCATTTCTCAAGCCACCATGTTCGATCTCTTCCGTAAAGGTGAAGTCCTGCCCACTGGACGCACGGATGCAGAAGAAAAAAATCTCATTGGCAAAATCGGTCATGAGAATCCGACCGGGGTCTTTCCTAAGGCTGGCACTACCCCAGCCGCAACAACGCCTCCGGCAAAAACTCCGGCAGCAACCAACAACTGAAAATTTATGGCACTGAAAAATAAATACGCGAGTGCCGGGGAAATCCCGGCGGAACTGAAATCGTTTTACGTCGAGCGCGACGGCGCTTGGCTGCTGGACTCTGAACGTAACGAGGAATTGCGCCAGACGAATATCACCGTGATGAAGGAGCGCGATGCGCTACTCAAACGGTTTGAAGGCATTGATCCTGACGCCGTGCGTCAGCTTGCTGCCGAAAAGGCCCGGCTGGAAGAAGATCAGCGTTTGAAGGACGGCAAATTTCAGGAAGTGCTGGCCGACAAGCTCAAGGCGGCGGTTGGTCCCGTGGCCGCTGAGCGCGATGCGTTGACCGGCAAACTTTCCGCGCTGCTGATTGATCAAGCCGTCGTCACCGAGGCCACCAAACGCGGTTTGCGGCCTACGGCGATTCCTGACGCGACGGCCCGCGCGCGCGCAACTTTCAAGCTGGTGGGCGGTGTGCCCCAGGCTTTTGACGGCGAGACGGCCCGGATGGGCAAGGACGGTTTCTCGCCTTTGACTTTGGCTGAATGGGTGGATGCGTTGGTGTCTGACGCGCCGCACCTGTTTGAAGCAAATGCTGGTGGCGGTGCCGCCGGCTCAGGCTCCCGTGGGGCCGGTGGCGGTGTGGTGAATCCGTTCCGCAAGGAAACGTGGAACCTCACTGAA
>CAINLR010000169.1 GCA_903850425.1 uncultured Verrucomicrobia subdivision 3 bacterium
GTCAGGGCCAGGGAGCTGTTCCAGGTCTGCGAACGGGCCACTAGAAAATATTCATTCTGCGACACCATCAGGTAAGTGACCAGCACGGCCCCGCAAAAGCAGGCGAGAACCGCCGTGAGCACCAAAGCACTCCCGGCGCGGCTTCGTTTGTTTGTGGTAATAGGGGTTTTCATAGTGTTGACTCCTTAAGATTTAATTGCGGATGCAGATTTGTGCGGTTTGAACGCTCTCCGTGTTGATCTTGGCGCCTAAAATCTGGCGCGAACACCGCCAGCTCACGCTGATCAGTTTGGTTTCGGCCGGTGTATGCGCCGGCACAAACTGCAGGTTGCTTGTCGGATTTCGCTGGTATCCGTTGAAAATCAAGGTATCGCAGCCCGTCAGCATGACCGTGCTGGCGCCGTTAAACGTGCGGGTAAAACGGTTGGTCCCGTCCCAGGCATAGTTGACCACGTCCCCGGTGATGGAGTTGGTCACGGTCACCTGGTTGGTGCTCAGGCAGGTGACGACGGCGGTGTTGCGCAGATCGCGGCTCATGACATCCAGCGTGTTCCGGCTGGCTTTGTTCAAATCGTTGTAATTCAGGATCGCAGCCATGCTGTTCGTGACCGCGCTGCCGGTGGTCAGGATGGAACCCAGCACGGCGGAACCACCAAACAACGTGACCAGCGTTTCCACCAGCGTCCAACCCCGGCAAAATTGAATCCGGCGGCGGGAGGAAATTAAGGGGAGTATTTTCATGGCTGGGTGGGGTTAAGGGTTATTGGGAAAACACATAATTCTGCATCCCATATTTGGCCACGTAGGTGTCCATGGAGCGCGTGTGTAGGTTGGTGGTTGTGCTATTGCGGCTGATCCAGGATACCGCGATGGTGACCATGGCCAGATTGTTGTTGTAAGTCGCCGATGGATTGAGCGAGAAATTGGTGTTGATGGTGATCTGGCCGGAATAGGTGGTGCCATAGTTGGTGGAGCCGCGCAGCCCCAGCGGATAAAACACATCCGTAAACGTGGGCGGCACCACATTCGTATTGAACAATTGCTCCTGGCTCCAGGTGCACAGCCGCAAGCCTTCCAGCCGGGAAACCAGGATTTGCGTGGCCCGCATGTTTTCCCGCGAGGCGTCAATCAGGGCGAACGTGGAGCGGATGCCCGTGAACAGCACGGCAAAGATGATGGCGGTGATCACCACGGAGATCATCAGCTCGATCAGCGAAAACGCCCGGACGGTCCTCCCGCGGCGGCTTTGGCTTAACGATGTCGGGTGTCCCAAGATTGCCGAGAGTGGCTATAGATTGCCGGGCGGCGCGGGAGCCGACCAAGTCCACCGCAACACAGCTAGCGCCAATATCATTGCCAGAAAGATAACAAGCGTCAGCCAAACCGGATCCTCAATGCTCATCATGGCAACATTCTGCGTGGAAGCAGCCGAAACGGTAGCCGGGTTGAGCGGGCTGCGAGCCGGATGGCTGGCTTCCGCCCGTGCCGAGGCGTGAATGAGCAAAAGCGTGCCAAGGAGAAATTTGTTCATAAAATACAAATCTATTGATTCAGCAATGCGCCAGACCGGCCAGTTCAAAGTCGGGCCGCGGGTCTGGAATCGGCGGGAGCAATGGCTGGCTGACTTTGGGCTTCACGGTGCTGCCGCCAAAGATTTTTTCAAACTCCTCGCCGGCCGTGCGGGGCAGTTCCTCAGTGATGGTCAGGCGCGCAACGATTTGGCGGAAGCATTCCACATGGGCGGCTGGCAGTTCAACCTTTTTGAGAATGGGGTGCGGACATTTTCCGCCCGCACCGACAAATTGCGAGAAGACTAAAATGGAGCCGACCTCCGTTGATAAGAGCTGTCTTTGCTGCGTCAAATCCACGCCCAGCATATAGCTCTCCTCGGTCAACACCCGGATGATGGATTGCGTCGGGATGTTCGCGAGCATTTCGGCGAAGCTGTCAATGAGCCGCGGCTGAATCGTGGTCAGACAGGTGACTTTTGTCTCCATGCGTTTGCGCTCGGCCATCTCCGAATCGAGTCCTTCCATCGCCCGCATGAGATAGGCGGTTTTCTTTTTTACCTCCAGTTCCAGTTCCGCGCGGCGCTGACTTTCAACCTGTTCCTGCAACGCCCGTTTTTGTAACATTGTTTCCAGATGCATCATGCCGACAAACAACAGCAGCGGCACGAGCAAAAAGATCGACCCCAACCCGGCTGCGGCATTGGGAGCATAAATCGCCGCCGCTTGAGTGAAGTGAAGCAGAGCCAGAAGACCAAAGGCGCAGAATAAAGACCAGCCCACGCGCGCCATGCCGAAAGCCCGGTGCAGCCGCAGGGCATAAACCGCCACCAGCAATTGCAATATCCCCGCGACACCGTCAATGATCGTGGTCATCGTCATAAGTATTTTTCCTTTCTATGACCGAGTCAGACCATGCCCACCGTGAAATGGGTAATTAATTGCAATGAGCGATGGCGGAATTGCAGTAAGCGATGGATAGGAGCAACGGATCGTGAGATTGGTCGTTGAATTTGTTGTGCGTCGCCGTTGTTCAACTGGCCTTAACCGTATTCAGTATGTGGTTAAATGCAGCCGTCTCGCACTGGCTAACCATTGCAGGTCGGTTGTGCAGGATCATAGCAAAGGGAAGGACGGCACTGACGGCACTTTTTACGATGAGAATTCGGCACTTAACAAGTCTGAGTAAAACTCAATGAGTTTCTAGCTAAACAGTGGAACAGTGGAAGTGTTGTCACTGCCTTTTTGAACGTTGCACCTTGTAAATGCGTGCAGCCTTTATTTATCGTTTTGGAAGAATGCTAATGGGCGTTTTAAAAACTTTGGTATCGAAGTCCAAGACCGACGCCAACATCCTCAACTGCTGATTGTCTGGCTGCTGGGTATCGTTTTCCCATGCGCAAACCAAGGATGTTGCAATACCCATTTTCGCCGCCACATGGCTGCGAGTCAAATTTTTCTCCAGCCGTTTAACTTTAAGCCAATCACCAACCGTCTTTGTGTTCAATTTCAACATGTTATCTCGTTTTTGATTACCAGAAATCATCGAGTAATTTACATGAATTTGCCGTTGTGCAATACCCAACAGGGCTACTCTCCCGCTGGGAGAGGGAACAGCAGTTGGCCGTTTCATTCTCGTCGAAAATCTGTCGAGCCACTGACCACCGGCATTTTGCCAAGACGTTGGAAGTAATTCCCCCCTCTCCCAGCGGGAGAGTAGCTCAACTGGGTATTGCACAACGCCGAGTTTCCGTAAAATATAAGCACAAATCGAGGAATTGGAACCGGTCTAAACGTCTGGAGCCGAGCATAAAGACAATCGGCGATTGGATTCAAGTCAAACGGCTGGAGAAAAACCTCACACCCGGCCATGTGGCTTTGAAAATGGGTATTGCAACAGCCTTGGTTTTGTCATGGGAGGAGGGCCTGAGCCAACCCAACCAACAGCAAATCAAAATTTTGGAGGAATTATTTGGTGCGATGTGTTAAGAGCGTTCCCATTGGCCGACAGCACTTTTACCTGTTACGTTTGACGGAAGCACGGAAAGACTGAATGCCGGCCAGCAATCCCAGAACCGTGCCGGGAAGATTTCGCCAATCGAAGCCGAAGCCAACCATAGCGTAACCTCCAGAAGCTGACGGAAAGAGCAAAACCATCACCCAACCAATAACTACTGCTACAACAAACCAAACCAGAAGAAACCCAATTAACCCGACTATGAAGGAGGCAATTTTCATGCTGCAATTTCTGCGTAGCTGACGTGGCTTTGGATTTTTCGTGGAGCTTTCGCGGTGTTCCTGACAAGGATCTTTAGAGGTAAGGATTCTCTTCCAACCTCGGCCTCAAACCGAAATCGGCCAAATGCAGGAACAAATTTGTCCTCGATTACTACGCGACCCTCGCCATCGATTACTTGCACAGGAAAACTCTCGTCTGCTTCGTAGTGTTTGCAAAACAGTTTCAAACGCAATTTGACCGCTTGACTGGCCACAATATGACATAGTTGCAACGTTTCACCCTGAGCAATTTCGGCGTCGCCCGCGAACTCAATTACTTTTCCAGTTTGGACGCAATCATACCTGATCCTCCTGATGGCGAAGAATGAAAAATAAACTGCGAGTCCCGTTATTCCACCGACGACTATTACACCTTTTGCGCCACTCAGACGACCTGTAGTAAACTGAATAGCCGAAAGAATCGCGAAAGCCCAACCCGCCACGCAGAGCGGATAAATTATGCGAGGCGGCTTCACGGTGACGGCCTGGATGTGCCGGTGATGATGTGGAAAGAATCAATAAAATTCACCCACACCCTGGACGGGTCAACAATAATCCCAAGGCCGGCATTTCCATACGTGACGCCAAGTTCAACCTGACCGCTGCTCAAGTCTCCCTGGAATCCGTAGCCGCCAAGTCTGTTTGCTTGGCCACCATAAACTTGAGCGCCGAATTGGCCAGAGGTAAATCCTCCTGACGCCTCATTCCAGTTGTAGGTTCCAGCAATTCCAATTTGTTCGCTTATTTTTGGGGTCATGCCAAATCCAACTACCGTGGTCTGCCCTCTCATTTGTAGCCCCCCGCCTACGGCGAGTTGTCCGCCAAATCCGCCTTCAATAGTCCAATTAAGTTCGCCCCCCGCCACGTAACCAGGCATATATGTGCCGCTGCCCAACTTTCCCCCAGTGCCTGCGGCTGCGAAGAATCCACGAACGCCGCCGCTTCCGTAGACATAATCACCCGCCGCATCCACCGCGCCCTCCATTATGTCAGGGGCTGGATTAAGTTGACCGGTGTAAAGTAGATGCCCCCACCAAGTATCACCTTCCGTGAGAACATTCCCAAGCTGAATCCATGTGCTAGTGCTATTTTCTCCACTCGCACACAACCCGAATGGATCAAGGTAGCTGACCGGATTTCCATTTGCGTAGGCGTAGAAGTTAAGTCCACCGCCAAAGCCAAGCGGGTCAGGATTTGGGAACCTACAAATAAACGGATTGTAGTAACGTGCTCTCATATAAAGCAATCCACTCGCATCCGTCATCACGCCGTAACATCCATTGAACAAGAACGGCGTATCATTCGTCCCACTGCGATAGGTTGTGGTGGCATAGGCCGAGTATTCGATGCGATCCGTCACGTTGCCGCTGCCATCCGTGAGCGCCACAGTCGAGCCGCGATAATCGTAATGATATGACAGCGTATTCGTCCCCGTGCCTTGCTCCGTGATCTGGTAGAGCAAGCCCGCCCCGTAAATGTAATAGTTCGTCACCCCATTCTGCACCCGCAGTAACACCTGTGACAGCTTCACGTTAGGATTCACCACATAGCGCGTCACACTCGCGCCATTTGTCACCGCCGTGCGGTTGCCAGCCGGGTCATAGCTGTAGCCCAACCCGCCCGCACTCACCAGCCGGTTCCGTGCGTCATACCCATAGCTCACCACCGTGTCATTCGTGAGCGGCCCGCTCGTCATGTTGCCGTCCAAGTCCATCGTCACGCTGTTACCGTCAATGCTCGTCAGCTGGTTGTCATCATCAAAATTCATGTTGCGCGTCGGCACCGTCGCCGCGTGCGGCAATGGTGCGCCATATTCCTGCTGCATCCGCCCCGCATTATCCCACCCAAACTTGTAAAACGCAATCACCGTCCCTCCCGCCGTCTTCTCCACAATGTTCGTCGTCTGACCCGCCACGTCATACCCAATGCTCCGCACCGTCCCGTTCGGACGCGTCAAACCCGTCACTCGACCGGCCAAGTCATACGTCAAACCCGTCTTCCTCCCCGACCAGTCCGTCACATTTGTCAGGTGGTTCAAACTGTCATAGGCATAAGCCACAATCTTATTTCCGGGATAGATCAAGTTCGTCACGTTGCCATTCAAATCATACTTATACTGAATTTGATTACCATCCGCATCCTTGTAACTCACTACTCGGTCATAGGCATCATACACCCAGCCATTCGTCCGGACGCCCTCAATCACATTCGTCGGATTGCTATTGGCATCATACTTGTAAAGCGTCGTCCCCACGCTGTCCATGCGATTCGTCACCCGCCCCATCGCATCGTAATTAAAGGCCTGTGTCTGGCCAGACGGCTCCTTGCTCGAAACCAGCAGGCCGCGATTATTATACGCCTGGCTCATCGCCCGTCCCAGCGGCGTGACGGTATTGGTCAACCGGTTGGCCGCATCAAATTGGAACTGCCATTTCTTGCCATTGCGATTAGTTAAAGTCACCTGATTGCCTGTTGCATCAAAGACATACTGCGCCGTGCGCCCCGCTGGATCAGCCGTCAGCGTCATTGAACCGCGCGCATCATACTGCTGCACCGTCACCTGCAGCAATCCATTCGTGGAAGTCAGCTTGCGACCATCAGCATCATACCCAAAGCCCACCGTGCGGTTCAACGGATCAATTATACTAAGCAGTCGTTGCGCCCCATCATTGTTGTAAAGCGTGGTCTGGCCCAGCGGATTGACGGTCTTTATCAGCCAATCGCGATTGTCATAAGCGTTAGTAATCGTCGCCGTTCCTGCTGTAGTCGCCGGCAAAGTCGTTGACACCAGATGGCCAAGCACATTCCATGAACTCGACGTGGTGAACCCTCGCGCATCCGTCGCACTCACCACATTGCCAATGGCATCATACACCACATGTGTGGTCATATTCGTGGTAAACGAATTAGTCAATTGTCGGCGATTGTTGTATTGAAATGATCTCACAAATCCCAAGGCATTCGTCTGGCTTAAAACATCGCCATTTGTGCTATTTAAAAAACCCACCGTTCCCAGTCCCCCCGGATTGGCCATGGTTTTGACATTTCCAAAAGTGTCATAGGTGTAGCTGCTGGTGCCACCAAGGTCGGTTTTTGTTGCGAGTGTTCCATCAGTGTTGTAGGTAAATGTTACCCAATCCCCCGCCCCATTTGTTGAACCAGTCAAGCGGAATTTAGAATCATAGCCAAATTTGCTGACATTGCCCCGCGCATCCACGGTTTGAGTCAAATTAAGCAGACTGTCATAAACGAACTGATTGGTGAAGCCCAGCGGGTCAACCGTAAGAATCGGGTTGTTATAGTTATCGTAAAAAGTTTGATTGATTTCATTCATTGGCGAAATCGTTGCCACGACACGATTCTGACCATCGTAAATCGTCTGCCCGAAAGCGGCAGCGTCAGCAACTGGGTAGTTACGCGTTTGTAAGGAACCGACTCAATCAAGAACGACCGCCCTTGTGAATTCAACCAGCTTTTGTAAACCGGAATCTGGGCGGTTTGCTTTGGAGGCTTTGTTTGGGAGGCGTTGCCAATCAAAAAGGCCTTGCCGTGACCAAAAGTGACGCTGCCAAATTTTAAGGCGGTATCATCCAAATCGGTTCCAACACTGCCAGAAACTGGTTGTTGGATTGGTGTCGGCGGGTTAACAAACTCTGTCAACACCTGTACCCAAGAAAAAACGTATCGAAACCAACGCGATCATTGGTCAGATTTTTATCAGAACGTCATTATCGTCCCGATTCGTTCTGTTGATATTTTAAAGCTAGGAAATAAAGAAAAGGATGCGAGCAATGACATCGGTTTTTTGTGTGTGGATACACAATCAATTAATCGTCTGAATAACACATGGCACCTTGAATTGCTGGCAGCGTTTGCTGATCAGATGTATAATTTTATGAGCCTAATGAGGGGCGAATATCAGTTGAAAGCCATCACCCCCACGACATCTGTGGCGCAGTTGGAGCCACCGAGAAGCGCTTGACTTCAGACGCTAATAGGTAGAAAATATAAGCAGAGGTTATTTTATGAATACATTTCTATTAAACATATCGCCGTTCAACAATGATTGGAACAAGTCTGTCCTTGATATGTCATGGCGGGAACGAGACGTGGCTCGCGGTATTGCAATGCCAGCCAAACGTGACGCAAAAGCAGTGGTCAAGCCTCATGCTAGTGCAGCGCCAACTTCTCCCAACGCCAAACATTCGTCAGAGCAGTAACAGTTCCTTTCTTCGTTTCCAAAAAAACACCCGCGCATGAACAATTTGTTCATGCGCGATTTTATTTTGGTCACGAGTTTTTTTGGGACATAACATAAGTATTATTTCTTCTCCAAATAAAACACCGGACCAGTGACCTTGAATGGTGAATACGTTTCGATCATCCGCATCCGTAATTTGAGCAGGCTTTGCCCAGGAGTTTCTTCCGCATTGAAAATTGAGGTTTGCGCCACTCCCATTTCCCGCGCTGCCTGCGCACGAGTTTTGCCAGACTGTTTTCGGAATCGCTTGGCGAGTGCGATTAAATCATTTTCTGCCAATGGTTGATTTTGTGACACATCACTTTTTACACAAATACATTCAATTTGAATACATTTTTATCTTGCTCTCTCCCCTAATTTTCTGGCATAAGTAGTATATGAAGGAAAATAGTGTCTTGAACAAATCGGTTGGCATTTGGATTCGGGTTTCCACCGAAGATCAGGCCAAGGGTGAAAGCCCGGAACATCACGAAGACCGCGCTCGCAGTTACGCCAAGAGCCGAGGTTGGGAGGTCAAAGAATTGTATAATCTTGCCGGTCAGAGCGGCAAGGCGGTCATGGAAAATCCCGAAGCCAAGCGCATGATGGCCGACATCAAACGGGGTCACATTACCGGTTTGGTATTTTCCAAGCTGGCCCGCCTATCCCGCAATCGGCGTGAATTGGAGGATTTTTCCGATTTTTTCAAAAAGCATAATGCCGATCTTATTTCCCTGTCCGAAGCGATTGATACCAGCACGGCAGGCGGACGGATGTTTTTCCATTTGCTTGGCGTGTTCGCCCAATGGGAACGGGAAGAAATCACCGAGCGTGTGAACGCTTCCGTCCTGACCCGCGCCAAGCTCGGCAAATCCATCAATGGCAGTGCGCCCTACGGGTATCAATGGAAAGACCGCAAGCTCTTGATCAAGCCCGAGGAAGCCGTCATCCGCAAAAAGACATATGAATTGTTTTTGCAGTATCGGCGCAAAGGCCAGGTCGCCAAGACGCTTAACGCCGCCGGCTACCGCACCCGCGAGGGAAATATCTGGCGCGACACCTCGATTCTAAGACTTTTGAGTGAATCCAGCGCCAAAGGCGTGTATGTGTTCAATACAATGCGCCTTACGGGAAAATGGCGCACGGAAGCAAAACCCGAAAGCGAATGGGGCCGAGCTGAATGCCCGCCCATCGTTTCCGAGGACATGTGGAACAAGGTGAATCAGATCATCGAAGAACAGTCGTCGAAATGGAAAAAGCCTGGCAAACCAACGGTGCATTTGTTCAGTGGTTTGGCCCATTGTTCCTGTGGTCACCGGATGTATGTTGCTGCCAATAATCCAAAATATTTCTGTCGGAAATGTTGTAACAAAATTCCGATTGTGGACTTGGAAAATGTGGTCCGCGAGGAGTTGAAATCGTTTTTTGGTCGGACCGACGGGATTGCCAACCACATGCAGGCAGCCAGCCGAAACCTCACGGAGAAGTCCGCCGTGCTCGAATCCCACCAGCGGGAGATTCAAAAAGTGCGGGATGAAATGACCCGGACGCATCGGCTATACATCCAGGAGCAGATCACAGCCCAAGGCTTTGGCGACTTCTACAAACCTGCCGAGGTGCGGTTGAACCAGCTTGTGACCGAGCTCCCCAAACTTGAAGCCGAGGTGGATTTGCTCAAGGTCAACCAATTGTCGGCGGATGACCTGTTGCACGAGGCCACGACCCTTCACGAACGGTGGCCAACTTTGCCAACGCCGGACAAACGGAAAGTCGTCGAATCACTCATTGAAAAGATCACGATTGGCGACGGCGAAATTGACTTAACATTCTCGCATCTGCCATCTTCTGAAGAATTGTGCAAAAACCATACGAAGTTAGGGTCAGGGTGAGGGAGAAATTCTCGTCACTCATGGCCACAAATATTTGCTCACATTTTCACCATTGCGCCAGTCCGAACGGATTTTTCCTCAGCGGCGCAAATTTCCAGCGCCGTCACGCCGTCTTGCGGGGTCACCATCGTGGGCCGTTCGCCGCGCGCGACGCAGTCCACGAAGTAGCGAATCTCTTCGCTGTAACCGTCGCCAGCTTCGAGTTTGACCGACTGCGCTTGCTTTCCCGCCACTTCCAGCCGCAACGCCGCGCCGCCGCGCGCCAGATCAAAATCCAGCGTTGCACCTTCGCAATGCAGCGTAAAGCTCATGTTAAAACCCGAGTGCAGCAGCCAGCTTCCTTCCGCATGAATCGTGGGGCCGTGCGGATAAAGATATTGCGTCACCACATGATCCACCGCGCCGGCTGCGTCCGTGACGCCGGTGGAATAAACCGCAGCCGGGCGGCCAAACAGGAAATTCACAAAATCCGTGTCGTGAATGTGCAGGTCCAGCAACGCGCCACCGACGTGTGATCCGGCGTTGCCCCACGCGGGTTTGGCGGTGACGCGCCGGAAGTTCGCCGCGCGCACTTCACCGTAGGTTTTTTCCGAGACGATTTTCTTCAGCAAACTCCAGCCGGGCCAGAAGCGCATGCACATGGCGGGCATCAGAAATTTGTCGGACGCGGCGGCAACCTTCAAAATTTTCCGAGAGTCGGCGACGGCCTGCGCCAAAGGCTTTTCGCAGAGCACATGTTTGCCGGTGTTGAGCGCGGCGATGACCTGCGCCGAATGCAGCGCGGTGGGCGTGCAGATGTCCACCACGTCCACGTCGCGGTCGGCCAGCAGTTCGCTGAATTCGCGATACGCCTTCACGCCCGCGCCGAGTTGGATGTCAGCGGAATTCTGGATGTTGCCTTTGACACCGGCCAGCACGCCGTTCACCGGCAGCCGCACCGCGTCGCACACCGCGACGATGCGCGCATTCCGCAACTGTTGATAGGCGCGCAGATGCGTGACGCCCATGAAGCCGAGGCCGGCGACCGCGATGTTGATTTTGCGGGTGGACGTTTTGATTTTGGCGGCCATGAGAATCCCTTTTCAGATATAAGTTTTTTCGACCAGTTCACGCGCGGTGCGAATATCGGCGACACGCTCCGTTCCATATTCGCGTTCGATGGCCAGATTCACGTTGAAGATGACGTGCTTGAACGTCGAAAAAAAGTCGCGCCAGTTTACTTCGCCCGTGCCGACCGGAACTTCCTGGCCCCAGGTGCCGGGAGCTTTCGTGCGCTTGGCGTCCTTGATGTGAACCTGGCGGATCCACGGCGCGAGCACATGCAGCGCCTTCACCGGATCGCCCTTGTCATACAGGATCATGTTCGCCGGATCGAAATTCACGCCAATGTTGGGATGGTTCAATTTGTGGAGCAGCTCGGCAAGCTCTGCCGCAGTTTCCTGGCCTGTTTCCAGGCCAACCAAAATATTTTGCACCATGAAAATATCCGCGACCTCATCGAGCCGTTGTAGCATTTTGGCGAACGTCGGATCGGATTCGTCCGGCGGCAGAAAACCGGCGTGGAACGTCACGAGTTTCAGGCCCAGCTTTTTGGCGATCGCGGCGCACGCGCGAATGTTTTTCAAATTTTGTTCCCACGTTGCGTCCGGCGCGATGCCGCCGCTGAGCCGGATGGAATCGAGCGTGGAATAGTCCTCGCCGACACAGGCGACCATGCCGGACACGATCGTGATGCCGTTTGCGCGAAATAAATTCTCGGTCTCGCCCCAGATTTTGGGCGACTCGCGCAGCGGGTCCAGTGCCAGTTGCACGCGGCGGATGCCGGTGGCGGCCAGCTTGGCAATCAAATCCTGCGGGCTGGTTGGCTGCAACGACCAACTGCAAACCGCGAGCCGTTCGGCGAGGGTGTATTTCATACCTGACATGGGCGGCATTCGATAAAATTAGGAAACAATCGCCAGCAACACAATCGCTTTACGGGTGGCGCGTCGGCTGCGCCGCCGCCGCACGCGGCGTTAGCAGGGGCGGCTTCGGCGCGTCGGCCGCGAGAATTTTTTTCGCCCCGCCGATGACGCGCTCCCAGTCCAGCGCCGGCCCCGGATCAGTCTTGTTGGTCTGGATGTGATAGTGGCCGATCACGCCGGAATAATTTTTCAAATCGGCGTCCGGCAGTTTGCGCGGAATCAATTTACCCGCCGCATCCACCGGGTAGGCGCATTTGATTTTTGGAAAAACTTTTGTCAATGCCGCCGTCAGCCGCGTCAAGGCCGCGTATTGTTGCGGCGTGAAATCGTATTGGATCAGGTCCTCGCCCTGGATTGTGCCGCGGACCGGCTGCGGTCGCGCCGGATGGCCGGTGAAGTTCTTCGTGCGAATGCCGCCATCGCCCAGACGGGCTGGCAGCGTGATGGTTGTCTGGCCGTTCGCATTGGTTTGATACCATTGGCCAAACGGATTTTTTCCATTCACCGGATAGGCCCCCATGTTGGCGATTTCAATGCCGATGGAACGGTCGTTGGACGTCGTCGCCTGCCACGCGCGTTCCTTCAAATCGAGCGTTTGATAAATCGTGCCGTCGAGATCGAGCATGAAATGCACGCTCAAATCACGGTCGTCTTGCAACACCAGGAAACAGGTCCGGCTGATGCCGCACACGTCGAAGTGCAGCACGAACTGGTCAACGACGCTTTGCAGCAGCGGCAAATCCCAGCCGCCGCCGCGCACGCGCTCGACTTCTTCGGCGGTCAAAGATTTTTGGCGCAAGCCGTAGCGGTTCGGCGTCTTCAGCGATTTGATTTCCTCATGCGACGTCTCCCAGTCGGAGACTTCAATCGGCGCGAACCGGCGTTCCACGCGGTAGCCGTCATAGCCGCCCGGATCGAGCCACAGCACGACGGGCGTGCCGGTGTGGAAAAATTGTCCGGCGGCCACGATCTCGTCACCCCGGCGCGGTTCAATCTGTCCAACCCGGGTGGTGGTGCAGCCAATCAAAGTGAGAAGCAATGGTAGCGCAAAGACCAGCCACACAGTTGGTCGTGGAAAAGCGCCAGAGGACTGGCGCAGTCCAAGACGCTTCGCGCAGGTCAGGTGTCCACGCCCGCGCGTCAGCGTCCTGGAGTGCGGCAGGCCTCTGCCGCTCTGCGCCGCGCCCCCAGAAGGGCTCGCGACAAATTGAATTCTTGGCAGGTCGTTCATAAATTTGTCCTCATTTGATATCCGTCAGTTTTTCATAAAACGCCCAGGCCAGTCCGCGTTGCAACCGTTCCGGGACATGGTCGGAATGGTGGCCGGCTGGTTCGTAAAACGTGCAGCGGATTGGCTCATGGCGCAACACTTCAAAGATTTTTCGCGCGCCAATGTTTGCCGCATATTCATCCTGCGCCGCGCCTTCGAGATAAACGGATTGGTTCACGCCGAACGCGTGCCGATTTTTTTCAACGATGGTCAGCGGATCGTTGTCCAACCAGCGTTGCCACACTTCCGGGCGAAACCCTCCGTGTGCGTCGAAGAGCCAGGCGGTTTCGCCGCGATGCGGCCAGCCGCGCGGCGCATAAGCGGCGGACAAGCCCAGCGCGTATGTCAGGTCGCCATTTTTTGGCACCGGCACCTCGCCACGGACGATGCGGTGGATTTCCGCCAGCGGCACGTTGGAGACCCCGGCGATTTGCACCAGATGCAGATGGCTGGTCGGGAAATCCGAATCCGGGCTCATCGCGATGATGGCGTCGAAAAGTTTTTGCCGCGCGCCGCCCAACCGCAGCGCGCCGAAGCCGCCGCTGGAATGGCCGGCGATGATGCGGCGCACGCCGTTCGTGGTCGCCGGATGCCTCGACTCGACGGCGGCTACGATTTCATCACAGACAAAATCTTCGTAGTTTCCTTGCGCGGCGGAATTCAAATATTGGCTGCCGCCCCAGCGCGTCTTGCCGTCCACCACCACGAGCGCCATCGGCGTGATTTCGTCCGCGATCTGCTGAGTGAACTTCAGCCACCGGTTGGAATCGCGGATAAAATTGTCCGCTGAATTGCCATAGCCCGGCAGATAATAAATCACCGGCAGCCGCGCGCCATTCGTTGCCTGCGCCGGCAGGAAGACCGGCACCGGCCGCGTGTCGGGGTCGTGCAACGGATTGCTTTTCAGCGCGCGACTGTGCAGCGTGATGACTTCGAGACGCGCCGCCGCCACGGCCAGGTTTGCCGAAGCCACCAGCACCAGCGCGGCGAAAACAAATTTTACGGCGGAACGATGCATCAATGTTTGCCTGCGAAATGTGCTTCAATTTCTTCCAGGGTTTTTCCTTTGGTCTCCGGCAGGAAAAACGTCGCGGTGATAAAATAGACCACCGTGCAGCCCGCGAAAATGAAGAACATTGTCGAGTAGCCATAGCGGCCGGCGGCGGGCAGGAACTTCGCCGCGATGGTCGTGGAGACGATGCTTTTGAGCAGCAGCGCGACGCTCATGCCGTTGGACCGGATGCGCGTGGGCATGAGTTCGGAGAGCGCCAACCAGACGCAGACGCCCGGCCCAATGGCGAACGAAGCCATGAAGCAATAGATCAAAATCGCGGTGAGCCAGCCGTTTTGTTTGGAGGGCACGGGGGTCAGCAGCGCGTTTTCAATTTTCAACGGCGCGATCCGCGCGGCGGCGAGTTCAACGAACGGGTTTTTGAAAAACGCCGCCACCGGCGTCGCGGGCACGCAACTGGCGCGGTCAATCGTCAGCCGGCCGTTGAGATCATCCGAGCGGACGACTTTTGTGGCCGCATTAAAACCGCCGTAGGAATAAATCACGACGAGCGTTTGCGGTTCCTGCGCATTCGTTGCGCCGCGGAAGATCACCTTGCGCGTGGCTTCCGATTTCATTTCCAAGTTGAGCGTTTGATTAGAGGGTTCGACCAGGCTTTGCACTTCGGCTTGCAGATCCACCTGCCGGGCTTCCGTTCGGTGAAACACCGCGCCGACGCCGAGCAGCGAAAGGATGACGCCCGCCGTGCCGATGGAGAGGAGAAATTTTCTGCCTTTGCGGTCCACCAGCAGCACCGCGCCGATGGTGATGACAAAATTCACCACCGTGAGAATGAGCGAGCCGAGGTGCGCGGTTTTGTCATCCAAGCCAGACTGGAGCAGGATCATCGCGTTGTAACTGATGATGGAGTTGACGCCGGTGGCCTGATTGCAGGCGAGGATCAGACACGCGAGGACGAACGGGATGACGTATTTGCGTTGCAGCAGCGACTCATGTTTTTTGCCAGCCGCAACCGAATTGGATTTTTCCGTGGCGGCCACGGCTTCCATCTCCTGCAACTCGATTTGCGCCTGCGCCTCGGTGCGCGACCGCCGCAACGCGCGCAGGGCCGCGTCTTTTCGGCCACGCCTAAACAGCCAGCGTGGCGATTCCGCCACCAGGAAACTGCCGAGCACGAACAGGATTCCCGGCGGCAGCGACACCCAGAAGATGCTGCGCCACGCCGTGTCTTGGAACGCAAACAACTTCGCCGCATCGCCCAGCTTGGCCACCTCCTCCACGCGGCCGCTGAAATAATAGCCGATGACGGACGCCACGACGAAGCCGAGCGTGAGCAACCATTGAAAAACGCCGGTGCCTTTGCCGCGATCCGCCGCCGCCAGACATTCGGCGAGATACAGCGGCACCACCACCGCCACCATGCCGCCGCTGATACCTTGCAGCAGCCGTCCGCCCACCAGCCAGCCGTAACCATGCGAGAGCGCGATGACCGGCACGCTAACGACAAAAAGAATGCCGCTTAGCGTCAGCATGCTTTTTCGCCCAAAGAGATCCGCCAATGTCCCGGCGAACAACGTTGAGATCGCAGTGCCAAGCAGCACGGCGGCGACGATGAAGGAAAGCTGGTTGGCGTTCAGGCCGGACGTGGCTTCGAGATACGGCAGCGCGCCGGAAATGATGCCGACATCAATACCGAAGAGCAGCCCACCGAGTCCGGCCACGAGCAGCAGCAGCCGGTTGTAACCTCGTTTGGTCGGTGGCCGTGGCGTTGAATTAAGCATGTGAAAGGCGAATCCTACTGTTCAATCGCAACGAAGTAAGTGAGCGCGCCCGCGGTGGGCGCGCTCCCTTTTAATTCGGAGTCCGGGTTCAAATGAGCAGGCATGGCTTAAGTCGTTTGGGCCGGAAATGTTGCACCGTGGCTGCGGCGATCGTTTCGGCCCTGAATTTTTAGGGCCGTATCTGTTTTTACAAAGTGAAAAGATGTGGCTTTTCTTGGGATTTTGTAACATAAAACAGGGATGGATTCCCCGACCAATCCAAGCTGGTGGCCCGCCCGGCAATTGCGCCAGCACCCGGTGCGGAAAGTTTTTGCGTGCGACCGGCAGTTGCATCCGCCGCTTTACAGTCATGTGGTCAACTTCCCGCGTTTGGAAATTCCCCTGCGCGGCCTTTACAAAAACCAGATTGAAATCCGCAATACCATCACCGCCGTCACCCTGCGCCCCGGCACCGCGCTGTTCGCCGCGCCCAACTGCTGGAACCTGCCGGAATGGCAGCCGGACCTGGAGTTGTTGAGCATCCTATTTGGTCGGACGCAACTCGGCATCAGCCTGATTTCGGCGCGCTCCAAGGATTTTACCCGGTTGACGGCCCAGAAAATTTCCCTGACGCGTCCGCTCACCGGCCCGATTCCGCACATCGTGAACGCGCTCGTGGAACTCCAAGCCAACGCCGGTTCGGACGAGACGTTTGTCGAACTGACCCGCGCGCTCATGCGCTGCGTTGAAGATTTGTTGCGCCAACCGGTCTCGCAGCCCGCCGGCCGCGCGCACACCTTGCTCGAAGACATCCGCGTCTATCTCCAGGGGCATTACCAATACGAAATCACCCGCGACTCGGTGGCGCGCCAGTTCGGTATCAGCCCCAACCATCTGTCTCGGCTGTTTCAAACGCATGGCCAGATGACGTTCAGCAGCTACCTCACGCACGTCCGCATTGACCGCGCGAAACATCTCCTGCGCAGTTACAATCTCAAGCTCGACGACATCGCTGCCCGTTGCGGCTACCATGACACGCCGTATTTCTGCCACGTCTTCAAGCACGTCACCAAGTCCACTCCCGCCAGCTACCGCATGAAAAGTCACCACCCGCCGGCCGCTTGATTTTAGCTCGTCCATCCGGCCAGAATCGCCCGCGCCATTTCTGGGATGATTTCTTTTTGCTCTGAATGCTGCTCGGTGAAAATGACGAGCACGAATTTCGCGCCGTCCGCCAGTTCGATCAAGGCGGCGTCGTGCCGCGCCACGCTCATATAGCCGGCCTTCGACCACAGCTTCGCCGTCGGCGGCAACGCGGCACCGATGAACTCGCACGCTTGATGATCTGCCTGGCTGGAGAAATCGCGTTTCAGCAAATCAAGCATCTGCGCCGAACGTGTCGCCGAAACGCACTTGCCCGTGGCGATTTCAACCAACAGTCGCGCAGTCGCATTCGTGGTCAGGGCATTTTTCGCCGGCGTGAACTGCCTGACGGCTTGCTGGTCGCGGCCATAGGGCCCGTCGTGCCAGGTCTTCCGGTTCGCATTGATTTCCGGGTAGCCACGGGCATGAAAATAGCGGTTCACGGCATTTCGCTTTTCGTGCCACGCCGCCAGTTCGGCGGCGGGCAATTCCGGGCCGCTCGTCGTGTCGGTGAGCACGTCGAGAACATAACCGGTCGCCTCGTTGCCTGAATGCACAATCATATCGTGCAACGCGCGCCGCAGCTCCGCCGTGTCGGCCATGACGCCGTCCTCCATCTGTTGCTGCGCTGCGACGAGGTAGAAAAGTTTCACCACACTCGCCGGATAAATCAGCGCATCGCCGCGATGTTGGGTCGAAGTCGGATGATCTCCCAATGCCACGAGCGTCACCGCGATTTCATCCGCCCGCAGCTTTGCCGCCGAAAATTTTTCCAGCGTTGCCGCGACAGCTTGCGCCACAATTTTTGCCAGGTCAGCCATGGGTTTTGAGGTTACAAAGTTCAACCTGCAAAGACAGCGCGAATTCAAACCTGTTGCCAAGCGGCGAAAACTTTACTTCAATCCATCGCGTGAAATTAAAAGCATATCGTTGCGAACTGCTCCTGGCCAACCCGTGGAAGATCGCCAGTTCCAAAGGCTCCGGCACCCACCAGACGGTGATTGTCGAACTCACCGATGCCGATGGCCTCGTCGCCATTGGCGAAGCCGCGCCCTCCAGCACCTATGGCGAATTCGCCGAGGGCGTGCTGAAGTTTTTGCACGACCTGGACACTGCCGGCCTTTCGTTTAACGACGTGCCGGGCAGCATGGCGTTTCTGGAGGCGCAGCCCGGCATCCCGATGGCCGCCAAATGCGCGCTGAACCTCGCGCTCGTGGACGGGGCGGCCAGGCGTGCCGGCCAGGCGGTGTATGATTTCCTCGGGCTCGGTTTTCGCAACGATCATCACGTCACCTCGTTCAGCATCGGCATTGATGCGCCGGACATCATCCGTAAAAAAGTTTTGGAGGCGGCGATTTACCCCGTGTTGAAATTGAAGGTCGGCGATCCGCGCGATCATGAAAATTTCGCCGCGCTCCGCGCCGTCGCGCCGGAAAAAGCCGTGCGCGTGGACGCCAACGAAGGTTGGAAAACCAAGGAAGAAGCGCTGCGCCAACTCGAATGGCTCGCCAGCGATGGCCGGATTCAATTTGTCGAACAGCCCATGCCGCGCACGACCAGCACCAAGGATTTGCTCTGGCTGAAAGCGCGTTCGCCGCTGCCGCTGTATGCCGATGAATCGTGCCACACGATCCAGGACATTCCGCGCTGTGCCGAATGTTTTCACGGCGTCAACGTGAAGCTGGTCAAGGCCGGTGGCGTCAGCGTCGCCTACGCGACGTTGCAAGCCGCACGCAAGGCCGGATTGAAAACGATGATCGGCTGCATGATCGAAACCAGCGTGCAAGTCACGGCGGCCGCGCACCTCGCCGAACTCGCCGACCATCTGGACATTGATGGGAATATTCTGATCACCAACGATCCGTTCGCCGGAGTCACCTCGCAAAAAGGAATTCTCTCCTTCGCCACCGCCAAGGAAAAAATTGGTTTGCGGGTGAGCCGCCGCAACTAAGGCTACAAAGACCATGACCAGATGGACAGGTTGGAAAGTAGATTGCGCTTCTCCGGCGGGATGAAGCAAACCAGGGTGTGGCGTTGAGATGCCATCCCACATTTAGAACCAGCTTCGCGCCGGTCCTACGGCATCGTTGGCTAACCCGGGCCGCGTAGGCTCCGCTACTTGTCAGTTAGGGATAGGCCAGCCGGAAGAACACCGAGCCGTTGGTTTTGACCATCGGCAGGTAGATCATGTTGGTCAGCGCCGAACCCGGTATCGTGGCCCAATTCGAATAAATCCCGATCGTCAGCGGGTTGGTCTGGCTTTGAAGTTTCCAGCCAGTATGGTCGCCATACCATTCAATGAATAGGTTGGTGGGAGTAGGTTGTGAATAGAACAGACTGGTCGGTGCCGGGTTGGTGGAGCGCGCGCTCACACTCAAAGTAAAATTGGTGGGACTGTAATTCGTTTGCCAAGCGATGAACGCGGGCAGGGTGGTGTTGGTGAACAGCCCACCGGAGACGGACGTATAGTTGAGCAACTTGAAGGAACTACCCACGGTCGGCCAGAAGAAGGGATTGTTAAAATTTGCACTGAGGCTGCCTAGAAAAGTCGCCGCGCCGGACAGTGAGATCTGACCGTTGCTGGCCGGGCCGTTCAACCCAAAGCTCAACTTGGTGCCGTTGGCCAAGGTGTAAGCTCCGGGGAGGGAGATGGTGCCGATCTGGGCGTCAATCGTGCCCGTGTTCAGAAATACTCCGTTGATCGGACTGGTGCCGCTGCCGCTCGATTTGCGCAAGGTGCCCGCGTTGACGAAACCCGAACCGCAGCCATCGTCGCCAATCGCCACATCCGCCGCTAGGTCCACCAAGGCTCCGGGCAGATTGATGAATTGGCCGTATTGTCCGCCGCCACAGTTGTTAATCTGCAAATTGCCGCTTTGCACCCGCACGGTTCCGGCATTGGTGACCGCCTGCCCGATCAAATAATTGCTGCCGCTCGTGCCCGCCAGAACCAGCACGGTGTTGCTGGCGATCGTCATGAAATAATTTCCGGGACCAATCATGCCACCGGTCCAAATCAACGTCCCGTTGATGGTGCCATTGCCCAGCAGCGTGGAACCGGCAAGCACCGCGTTGGCAGTGGTGACGTTGCCGTTCAGAGTGAAGGTGCCGCTGTTAAACGCCAACGTCGCGCCGGAGGTGGCGGCGAACAACCCATTGCCGCTGTCGCTGCCATTGAAACTGATCGTGCCGGTCTGGGCCGTCACAGTGCCCGCGTTGGCGAACACGCCGTTGAGGTAGCTCGTGCCCGTCCCGCCCGATTTTTGCACGGTGCCCGCGTTGAAGATCCCCGGTCCGCACCCGTCATCATTGAAGGAAACATCCGCCTTCAAATCCACCAAGGCGCCAGGCAGGTTGATGAACTGCCCGTATCGGCCGCTGCCGCACCAGTTAATTTGGATGTTTCCGCTTTGCAATTGCACCGTGCCGGCGTTGGTGACCACTTGTTGAATCAAATAATTGCTGCCGTTGACGCCTGCTAAGATTAACACGGCGTTGCTCGCGATGGTCAGACTGTTGTTGCCGGCACCAAACATGCCGGCGGTCCACTTTAGGGTGCCGTAGAGGGTGCCGTTGCCCGCGAGCGTGGCCCCCGCCAACGTGGCATTGGAACTGATCAGATTGCCGCTGAGGGTCAGGTTGCCGCCGCTAAAGGCCAGCGCCGCGCCCGACGCGGCGGCAAAAACTCCGCCGCCACTGTCGGTGCCATTGAAGCTAATCGTGCCGGTCTGGGCATCCACGGTGCCGGTGTTGGCAAACACTCCGGTGATGTAATTGGTGCCGGAGCCGCCGGATTTCCGCAGGGTGCCGCGGTTGAAGAAGCCCGGACTGCAACCGTCGCAGCCGATGGAAACATCCGCCGTCATGTCCACCAGCGCGCCCGGCAGATTGATGAACTGGCCGTAGAGGCCGCACCAGTTGACCAGCAAATTCCCGCTTTGCACCCGCACGGTGCCGGCGTTGGTGACCGCTTCGCCAAGGGTGTAAGTGCCGCCGTTCGTTCCCGCCAGGATCAGCAGCGCATTGGAGGCGATCGTCAGTGTATTGTTTCCCGAACCGAAGACACCGCTGTTCCAAGTCATAACGCCGGCAACCGTGCCGTTGCCGAACAAGGTGGCACCGGCGAGGGTGACGTTGGAACTGATGAGGCTGCCACTGAGCGCGAAGGTGCCGCCGCCCAACACCACATTTGCGCCCGCCATCGCATTCAACCAACCGCTGCCGCTGTCCGGGCCGTTCAAATTGATCGTGCCGGTCTGCGCCTCCACGGTGCCGGTGGTGCTGAACGTCCCCGAAATAAAGTTGGTGCCGGTGCCGCCGGATTTGCGCACGGTGCCTTGGTTGATGAACCCGGGACTGCACGCGTCCACCGTGATGGAAACATCCGCCGGCATGTCCACTAGCGCGCCGGGCAGATTCAAAAATTTGCCGTAGAAGCTGCACCAGTTGATCAGCAGATTCCCGCTTTGCAGCCGCACGGTTCCCGCATTGGTGACGGATTCACCGAGACTGTAATTGTTGCCAGCGGTTCCCGCCAGGACGAGCAACGCGCCGGGGTTGATGGCGAGCGCATTATTGCCGGAGCCGAAGTTGCCGCTGGTCCAGGTCAGGGTGCCGCTGAGGTTGAAATTACCCGCCACCGTGGCTCCCGCGAGCACGGCGTTAGAACTAATTACATTTCCAGTCAAAGTGAAGGTGCCGCTGCTAAACGCCAACGTCGCGCCGGACTCCGCCGCAAACCAGCCGCCGCCGCTGCCGCCATTCAAAGAGATGGTGCCGACCTGCGCGTCCACGGTGCCGGTGCTGCTGAAAGGAGCGGCGAGGATGAAATTCGTGCCCGTGCCGGCCGACTTGCGAATCGTGCCGCCGTTGATAAGCCCGGAACCGCCGCAGGGCGTGGCAATGGAACCATCGGCGGCGAGGTCCAGCAATGCCCCCGGCAAATTGTTCAGCGCGCCATAACCGCTGCCACCACAATAGCTGATGGACAAATTGCCGCCTTGAATGCGCAGGGTTCCCGCATTGGTGAGATATGAGGAAATGGTGTAAGTGCCCCCGTTGGTTCCCGCTAGGATCACCGTCCCGTTGGTCGCGATGGTCAGCCCATAATTTCCGAGACCGAAGAAACCACCCGTCCATTTCACGGTGCCGCTGATGACAGTGTTTCCCGCCAGCGCGCCGCTGTCCACCGTGAAGGAGCCACTGGGATTAATGGTCAGAGGACCGTTGACCACGAGGGTCTGGCCGGCGAGGGCGAGCGTCACGGTGCCTACACCATTTGTGCCGAGGATGATCCCGCCAACGGTCGTGCTGCTCGTGAGAAAGACCGTTGCGCCCGCGTTGGTGATAATGGCCGTGTCGCCTGGACCGGGCACGGTGCCTGGGTTCCAGTTGGTCGCCGCGTTCCACAAGCCGCCGGCGGGATTGATCCAGTTGATGGTGGCCGAGCGGACGGTGCTGCCGCCGATGGCCAGTGCCATCAGGATGACTACGAGGTTAGGTCTGCGTTGGTTCATAATATATGTTGAGTTTCCACGGCTCCGAGGTGGCACATTATACTTCTCCGAAAGTTCGGCGGGTTATTTCAATGTGTTCAGCATTCACGTAATTCTTATGGGCCAAGCCGACCCGGCCGGCCCCTCGGCCAGGTCTTGGTTACGGATAAACCATCCGGTAGAACACTGAGCTATTGGTGTTATTTATTAGCATATAGACTTCGTTGGTCGCGGACGAACCCGCCACCGTGGCCCAGTTCGTATTGAGGCCCGCACTCAGCGGATTAGTCTGGCTCTGGAGTCTCCAGCCCGTATGGTCGCCCGGCCAGGCGAGGTAGAGAGTCGTTGAATTAATCGGGACGGAGTAGATGTTCGTCGGCGTCGCATTCGTCATCGCCGGGCGGCCAGCCACGGTGATCGCGAAGGCCGTGGCGTTATAGTTGGTCTGCCAGATAAATGGCGCGGGCAGGACCGCGTTGGTGAACAGCACGCCGGTTTCCGAAGTGTAGTTGAGCAGGTTGAACGAATTGCCCACGCCCGGCCAAAAGTAGCCGTTGAGATTGACACTCAGGCTGCCGCTGAAGGCGGCGGCACCCGAGAGCGAGATGGAGCCATTCCCCAGCCAACCGCCCAAGCCGAAGCCCATCTTGGTGCCGTTGGCCAGCGTATAACTGCTTTGCAACGCGATATTGCCGTCTTGCGCGTCCAGCTTGCCGGTGTTGTTAAAGGGAATTTGCAGCGCGGTCATGCCGCTCGTCAGTTCCTTGCGGAAAGTCCCGAAATTGTTGAACACCGTGCCAACCCCACCGTAACCGTTGTTGATGTAATAATCGCCTTGCGCGTCCCACAAACCGTAGTTGTAGAGGGTCGTTCCCAATGGACTGCCACCGCCCCGAATGCCGCCGCTCGGCCATTTCACCGTGCCATAATTGGTCAGCGAGCAGTTGGCCAGGTCATTCACCCCGCCCCCGCCCGCGATGACCACGGTGGAGTTGGTGAGAATAGTCATCGTCGCTCCATTCCAGTTGCCAGCGACCCAAGTCAACGCGCCGTTGATGACGTTGTCACCGACCAGGCTGGCGGAATTTTCAATCACTTTGTTCCCTGTGGTCAGGCCGTTCAGCGTGTAGTTGCCGAGGGAGAGATACAAGGTGCCAACGTTATTCGTGGCCGTGCCGCCGGTCAGATTGCCGCTGCCTTGCAACACGAGATTTCCCGACCGCACGTCCAACGCACCCGCGAGTTGATTCAGGAAAACGCTGCTGAGAATTGTGCTGCCCGCCGTCGTTCCGCCGGATTTCCGGAAGGTGCCGAAGTTGTTGAACACCGTGCCGCTGCCACCATAGCCATTGTTAAAAGAGTAGTCGCTCTGCGCGTCCCACAAGCCGTAGTTGTAAACCGCCGTGCCGGGGGTGCTGCCGCCGCGCAGCTGACCGCTCACCCATTTCACGGTGCCGTTGTTGGTGACGACACAATTGGCCAGGTCATTGACCCCGCCGCCGCCGACCACAATGACCGTGCTGTTGGGGGCGATGGTGACAGCCGCTCCGTTCCAATTGCCGCCCACCCAGGTCAAAGCCCCGGTGATCACGTTTGTGCCGACCAGGTTGCCATTGTCCTCCCAAGTGTTGGTGCCCGTCACGGTGCCGTTGAGGTTAAAACCTCCAATGGACAGAACCGTTAAACCGAATTGGTTGGTGGTGATATAGCCACCAGTAAAATTTCCGCCACCCTGGAAGACCAGCTCCAGACCATTGGTGCCGTTCTGCACATCAATCATGCCGGCGAGCTGATTGAACACGACGCTGCCGGCCACCAGCGTGGCGGCGGTGAACTCAGGCCCCCCGCCCGACTTGCGGAACGTGCCGTAATTATTAAACATCAAACTGGCCCCGCCATAGCCATTGTTCAGTTGCTGATCGCTCTGCGCGTCCCACAGGCCATAATTATAAATCGCCGTGCCGTTGCCGCCGCGAATCTGCCCGCTCACCCATTTCAGCGTGCCCGAATTGGTCACGACCGCCGCGTTCATGTCATTGACGCCGGCCCCGCCGATAACGATGACCAGGCTGTTGGCCGGAATGGTGACCGCCGCGCCGTTCCACACGCCGCCCACCCAGGTCAACGCGCCTTTGAGGATATTCAGGCCCACCAGATTACCATTATTCTGCCACGTGTTGGTCCCGGTCACGGTGCCGTTCAAGTTGAAACTACCAACGGACAAAACGGTCAAACCAAATTGATTGGTCGTGATGTAGCCGCCGGTGAAATTGCCGCCGCCTTGCAAGGCGAGTTCCAAGCCATTGGTGCCATTCTGAACATCAATCATCCCCGCGAGTTGATTGAACATCACACCGCCAGCCAGGATCGTAGCATTGGCAAATTCGCTCGCGCCACCCGATTTGCGGAACGTCCCGCGATTGTTGAATACCGTGCCGTGGCCGCCGTAGGCAGCATTCAAAGTCTGGTCGCTTTGCAAATCCCAGACGCCGTTGTTGACGATCAACGTGCCGGGAGTGCCGCCGCTTTGAATGGTTCCCTCCCGCCAGGCCACCGTGCCATTGTTGGTCACCGTGCAGTTCTGCAGGTTGTGATTATTTCCGGTAGAGATGAGCAAAAGCGAATTGGTCGCAATCGTCTCCGAAGCGGAATTGTTCCAATCGCCGACGATCCAGTTAAAGCCACCGCTGATGACATTGGTGCCCGCCAACACCGCGCCCGCCAATTGCACGTTGGTAGAGGTAACCGTGCCGTTGATGTTGAACGCGCCGCCGTTCAAGTAAACAAAACCCACCAGATTCGTCGCCGTGCCGCCGGTGAAACTGCCGCCGCCGCTGAGCA
>CAINLR010000170.1 GCA_903850425.1 uncultured Verrucomicrobia subdivision 3 bacterium
CCTTATGTTGAGTCTTCAAAAATGTTGAGTTGCGATGGATTCCTCCAGTTCCCCAATGCTTCGGCGTTGGGGAACTTAACATTTTTGAGGGCGTTCAAATCCGCCTCACAGTGATTCCAGCCAGGTCAGCAGATCGTTGTCGGTTCGCCAGCGAGGCAACTTTTTCGACTTCGTGACGGGCTCTGCTTTGGCGATGGCCGCCCGCTTGGCTTCCAAATCAATGGTGACATATTTGTGTGTCGTGTTGATGCTGGTATGTCCCAACCAGTGGGCGATGGTGCTGAGATCCACGCCTGATTTTAGCAAATGCACGGCGGTGCTGTGCCGGAGACTGTGTGGGTGAATGCGTTTACGTTTCAGCGTTGGTAGCACCGCAGTGGCTCGCTGCACATGCCGCTGCAGGATCAGTCGTGCGCCAAAACGGGTCAATGGGGCACCGCGATGATTGCGGAATAAAGTTTGGGCGGCCTGCGAATCAAGCCCGGTGTCCGCAATGTGTTGCTGCAACAATCGAGCCGTCTCGGGCCAGAGTGGGCAGATTCTTTCCCGACGGCCTTTGCCAAAAAACTTCACACTGGGAGGCGCTGTCAGTCGCAGGTCGGTCGTCTGAAGTGAAACAACTTCCTGGACGCGCGCCCCGGTGTTGAACATTAGTGCCAGCAACACATAATCGCGCCTTCCCCAGACAGTGCGCCGATCAATCTGCGCCAGCAGCGTGCGCAACTCTTCAGCTTCCAAGTAATCAATGGTGCGATGGTCGGTGCGTTTGAACGTGATGGCCAGGACCCGCCGGGCTTGATCCAGATGCTCGGGCCACCCGGCACCGAGGTAATCGAAGAAACTGTGAATGGCGCTCAACCGCACGTTGCGGGTGGCGGCGTCATTGCCGCGATGCTGTTCAAGGTTGTCGAGAAATGCGATGATTTTTTCCGGCACCAGGTCGCCGGCGGTGAGATCGGCGACGCGCCGCTTTGGCCCGGCGGCAAACTGGAGCAGTAATTTGAGGCTGTCGCGGTAACTTCGGATGGTGTGGGTGCTGAAGGCGCGTTGTTGTGGCAGGTAATCGCCCAGAAAGCGGCGGACGGCCAATGCCAGCACGTTTGATTTATTCATGACGCACCCCCTTGCCTGGGAGCAGTTGCTGGCACGACGACCGCAGACAGGTGGTGACGGAATCGGTCGCTGGCGACGCAGCGCAAAGGTTCGGTAAACTTCAGGTAGTAATGGGTGAACTGGATGCCGGCGTGTCCCATGTAACGCGCCAAGCGCGGCAGCACGGCCTGGGCGTTCTGACCGGTGCCATAAGCGCGGCGCAAGGCTTCCACGGCGAAACTGTGGCGCAGGTCATGAATCCGTGGTGGCCGGCCACGATGGTCCAACACTTGGGCGCACCGGCAGACACGTTGCCAGTTGGCCCAGAACGGTGCGGAAGTCAGGGCAAACACCTGGCCATTGCGGCGGGGATACCCATTCCAGACCAGCGGTGCGGTCGGTTCCATCGGCATGTTGGTGCGGCGGCGCTGCGCGAGATACTGCCGGAGTTCATCGGCCACCGATGACGAGACCGGCACGAGCCGTGACTTGTAGAATTTGGTTTCGTTGATCCGCAACACCATTGTTTCGGTGTCGATGTCCGTCAGCCGCAGTTTGAGCACCTCGCCGTGCCGGAGCCCGCAACAGAACAGCAGCAGAAACGCCAGCCGGATCGTTTGCGGATGGAGCGGCTTGTTACGGGTGGCACGGATTGTGGTGGTGGCGGCCAGCAGACGCGCCACTTCCGACTCGGAAAGCAGGTAAGGTGCTTGATGCGGCAGTTCTTTTGGAAAGGTTCTCAAGTCCGGGATGAACACGCCAGAATGAGAACGCGCACGATGGATGCAAAACTTTCGCACCGACAACATTCGCATCCGTGCTGTGGTCGGACAAAGTTGGTGCAGACCAGACGCCCACGCCGCGAACATCTTGGCCGTTAAATTTTTGGCCTTCGGATAATGACGGACCAAGAAGAAGTCGAGTCCACGCAAGGTGCGTTCCGGCGTTTCGTAGTCACGTCCCAGAGCCCGCTGGATCGCCAGATAATCCGTCATGGACTTTTTTAAGAAACTCCGCCAACCCCAATTCAGCGGAGCCGTCCGCGCACCCTTGCGGCGACGCGGCGACGCGCCAGGGATCGGTGACTTTCGCAGCGCCTTGCGCTTGTTCTGGCTGGGAACCGGCAGGGCCACCGGCCGCAAATCCTCGACATTCAAGCGGAGATAGGTGGCGGTCGAACGGGTGCTGCGATGACCAAAGATGTCGCCGATGTCTTTGATCGAGGATCCTTGCCGCAGCAATCGCAACGCGAGGGCGTGCCGCAGACAACGAAAGCCAGCCGCCTTCAAAGTAACCCCGGCGGTCTGGCTCGCGCGTCGCAAAGTGTTGGCCATTCCCGGCAGGCTGAGCCGTCCGATGGGGGCGCATCGGCGCAAGAAAATCCAGCGGCACGAAGCGGTGGGGCGCGCCCGGCGAAGATAGGCGGCCAAGGCCGCTCCAACCTCATTAGTCAGCGGCAGCGCGAGCGGTTGCCGTGTTTTGCATTGAACAATCTTGATCGTTCGGTCGTTCCAATCAATATCATCCAAGGTTAGGTTCGCCACATCCGACGCGCGCAACCCATAGGTGGCTGCCAGCAGCAGGACGGCATAGTCACGCAATCCCAGCGGAGTGGAACGATCAATGCGCCGAAGCAGTTGCTGCAACTCCGGCCATTGCACCGGATATGGCAAGTGTTCGTCCTGATAAATGCGCACCGTATCTATTTGCGCATGCAGTGGCCGGTCGAGGACGCCCCGCATAAACTCGTAACGCAAAAATCCCCGCACCGATCCAACGACATGCTGCATGGTCTTCCGCTGATACTGACCCGAGACGCTGCGCAGATACCGATGCACGGTCATCAGTGTGAGAGTTTTGAGCGCCTGCTTGTGACGCTCGAAGCCCAGAAACTTCAGGAAGTGGCGCACACGCCGTTGACATGAATCGCAGGTGCTGTCAGCCGCTCCGCGATCCTTGCGCAGATACTCCATAAAACCAGACACTTCTTGTTCGGAATAGGTGAGCGTTTTTGGAACGCCAGCCTTGAGGCTTCCCTGTGCCTGCAAAAAATCGCTGAATGTTTTCAGACCACATGCGTAACGCGGATCGCGGCGGCGCGTAAAAAAGAAGTGCTGTGCTGCCACCATATCATCCGCAGTCAACTGAGCGATGGATCGCCGCCCCCGCCGCCAAAACCATGCGGACACATGCCGGACGGCGTCCAATTGGAGGTAGACGGTGTGAATCGTGTAGCCACGACCGAAAGCCCAAGGGACAAAATCATCGAGGAAGCATCCAAAAATCGGAAGCCGCCGATAATGATCATGATCCCGAGGGCGAACTTGAACGAGTGTAGTTATTGTTTTCATGCCGGGAGCCAGCATGACTCCCGGCGAGCGCCTTCAAAAATGTTAAGTTCCCCAACGCCGAAGCATTGGGGAACTGGGGGAATCCATCGCAACTCAACATTTTTGAAGACTCAACATAACGCGAC
>CAINLR010000171.1 GCA_903850425.1 uncultured Verrucomicrobia subdivision 3 bacterium
GGCTTTTTCGCGAACAAGGCGACCGACGGATGAGGGGCGAGCAGTGCATAAAAAAAAGACTATGAAAACTACATCACAAAAAAAGACGAACAGGCTCCCTCAAGAATCGAAGCTAGTAGTGCCGCAGGCGCAGACACCGGAGGCACCGAAGCAAGACACGCGTTTGCCGATTGATACCGAGGCGCGGAAGAAAAACCGCACCATGCCCACCGACAAGGTTTTGGCCTTGTTACACACCGTCAATCCCGACCTGTTTAATCTCGCCGAGGTTGTCGGCAAGTGGATTTGGGTTCAGTTCAAGGAGCAGCCCGCCGCGACTTTGCGGCAGCAGTTGGCGCAGCTTGGTTTTCATTGGAACCGTGAGCGGCAGGCGTGGCAGCACCCTTGCGGCGCATTTCGTTTGCGTGGCGCAGGCGACCCGCACGACAAGTATCCCACCTATTACCCCGGCGACCAGAAGCCCGCGTGACCTTCACCGCAGGATTTTTATGACCAACATTTACACGCTTCGCGCTGGCGACCTTGTCGAGTATGCCGGCCAGCCGGGCCGAGTTTTGCGCGTGACCGAGTCCGCCGCCGTTGTCGCGGTGGTTCGGAAACCCCGCACCATCACGCCGAGATTCGGCAAGCCCGTCACCATCCAACCGCGCCCCAAGCTGGAGCGCATTTCCGCACAATCCGAAATCCCCATCCTTAACCGCTGACCACCATGAACACAGACCAAAATATAAATCCGCTGGAAGCTCTCGCCGCCGTTTTCGGCGAGCCGAAACAAGTAGCCGACGGCATCACCGCCTTTGGCCCCGTCATTTACGCCTACACACGCAAGCAAGCCGTCGCCGATGGCGTGCAAGTCGAAGTCACCAAGACCGCCAAGGAAGCCGGAATCAGTTTTCCGGTGTTCCTGACACGCACGGTGTTTGATTCATTCGTCGCCGTGCCGGAAGGCGTGACCGGCCAAGATGAAGCCGGACGCCTTTGGGACATCTGCTGGATGTTGCGCTTTGCCATCCTTCGCAGCCGCAGCCACGGCGACCGCGTGCCCGTCGCCTTGTATGTTCGCAACGACAATCGCCGCGCCAAGCTGGTGAAGTTGATTGCCCAATGCGGCCCGCTCGACATGGACGACCCGCAGCCCGCCATCACCGTGATGATGCCCGACGAAGATTGACCGCCGACCATCACGCGCCCGTTGCCAACCGCAGCGGGCGCAAAATTTTTTCGCGGCTTCGCCTTGATGGCTCGCCGCGATTTTTTCATCGGGGATTGCGCATCCCCGAACCCCAACGCCAAAGGTCAGCGACCTCTGGACTCCATGCCTCAAAATTCTCGACAACGCAGTTTCACCGGCGCAGCCTAATCACATGAATCCGCGCGTAGATTTAGTGTGCCTCAAGTGTGGAAAAGCAACGCAACTATTGCGAATGCCTTCGCTGAATTATGCTTGGATCTGCGACGATAAATGTCTTCCGCCAGTTGATACTGGTGTCCCCGCAGTCGAAGAAATTGCCGACCTTGAAGGTCGTTCGCCGGTTGAAATAATTTTTTCGGACAAGCTCAGCGATGTCCAAATCAGGACGTTGAAGGTTTATTCGCCACAAGTCCTCATTCACTTCATAGACTGCTATACTCCGGGATGCTATATGCAGATACACAATAAATTCCTTGTTCCCCATTTCGATAGTGTCGCTGTCCTGGATTATGTTTTAAGGACGCCAATTGTCAGAGGTGAAAACATTCTGATGGATGGCATTCCAGAGCCAAAAATGTATGGGCAGTTATTGAGTCGTCTCCAAGAAGTCAAATCATCCAAAATCCAAGAATACCTATTGAAGCAGTTTGGTCATCGCCTTGAATGACATAGTGACCGGTTGCGTTTTCACAACCTCCGCAATTTCCGTTGCGTCACCGCTCGCAATTTCGACGCCACCAGAAACAGCAGCGCATCCAACTTCCCCAGCCTCAATCGCCGGCCAGGCTCCTGCAAATAGTGTTCGCATTCGCTCAATAGTGACGGCGCGCAACCCATCCACGGTTTCCCTTGGCGGATGATGTGGGCCGCGCGCGGTTGCCGACGCTCATGCTGGCGGCGGCGGCTAACGCCACCGCTACGCCAGCACCGGGCCGCCATCGCAGGTTTGCGAATGGTTTCTCACGGCGGCCCTTTCGCTACCCCGCGCGCGATATGGGCGTCGTCGGTTGTCGGATGGTTTCAGGATTATCCAACGCTTCAGGTTGGCGAATGATTTTGGCGCGGGGTCGGCAAGAAAAGTTAGTGGATTGATTCCCTGTCGCTATCGCTCCACCCAAAAAAGCCCGGCGTCAGCGAGCCTCATCATCCTTTCGCTCAGGGACTGCGCAAGCTCCGCCCGTCGCTCGGTCTGAATCGGCACGCTTCCGCCCGCGGCCTGGCCGGACTCACCAGCTTTCCGACCGCTCCACTTCACTGCCGCGAACCGCTGCGCGGACGCTATCGTTTCGTTCCGACGGTCAAAAACTGGCGAGACCGGATGAAACCGGCCGCACCCAAGGTGGCAGGCTGCAAAGACCTCGCCGCTTCGCGGCTCGCGGCGGCGAACCCTTGCTACGCTGCGGGTTCGCCTGATGTGCAACAGCCGCGAGCGCGAGGCGGCTCAAAACAAAAATGGCCGCGAGACTTCGTCCGGCCAAGACCAGCAATACGGCGCGAGGCGTTGCCTATCGCCGAAGGCAAAGCAATATGCACCGCGAGGCTTCGCCCGGTGCAAGCAACCAGCATTAACCGTGAGACCGGCCAGCTTTTGGTCGCTCCGCTAATCTTCCACTGCGCAAGCTCCGTTCCAGAGCGCTGCACTCCCAAAACTGGCCGGACTCACTGCGAAGACCATTTTTGACCGACACTCCGGCAATTCGCTTCACGGCCTGCCGTCTCGGCTCCCCCCATGTTCCCACGGGAGCGGCCGTCATTCCGTTACGCTGATTTGCCGGAGAGTCAGTGGTTTTGTCATCGCGCTGGCGCGACGATGCCAGGGCACGAGTCCAGACGCCCCGACAAAATCGCGTAAACTTCGCGGCTCCGTTGTCATGCAGGATGCTTCCGGGACATTACACAACACATATTGTGCGTGACCCTCCGGTCA
>CAINLR010000172.1 GCA_903850425.1 uncultured Verrucomicrobia subdivision 3 bacterium
GGACCAAGCCATCGCTCACTCCAACCAGAAAAAACTCAAACGGCTGCAACAAAATGCCGCCGCACTCGGCCTCACATTGGTCTCAGCCTCATAAACTTATACGCCTAGTTTCTTAAGAGAAGGCAGATGCTCTATCCAACTGAGCTACAGGCGCAATTTTTTAAAAGCTAAACACTTAAAACGCGATTAAAGCTGGGTTTATTTAGCAGTGTATCCCGTAGGATTCTGCCATGCCAAAGCCGACGACACCCACCGAGCCGGCCTCCAAAAGCGGCCGCCGGTCCGCCTCTCCCCCGGATTTCCCCGGACGGGAAATGAAAGTCGTTTCCAAAAGTTCAAACCTGCTGCAATACATAAGCACGGACTTGCATTATGCGCGAGTGAAAGTTGGCGGCAAGCTTGTTCGCCGCAAGCTCCGGACTGACGTCGATTCCAAAAACCCTCCTGCGGCTGGGCGACTTCTTGAAGGAGCAGCGCCCCACGACCTTTGCCGAAGCCCAACTCCGGGTTTCCCGGGGTTGACCCGCACGCACCACGGTGGCGGTGACGGTGACCCGGTTGGTGATTAGACTGGCCTGTTCCGCGGCTTGAATGTGTCGGTATTCTTCGTCATGGTTTCAGTGAAGGCAGAATTCACGGCTCGAACTGCCGAGCTGGTAGCGTCAATTGCCTCTTGCAACTAATTCAACTCGGTGTAGGTTGCCATAGCTTCACCAAAACCGTAATGAAACCTCACAACCCAGTTGAACATGTGGTTATCATCGTCAAAGAGAATCATGCGTTTGATAATTACTTTGGCACCTTCCCCGGCGCGAACGGCGTGACGTTGCCGACGGCCAGCGATCCACCGGCCAGTGACCATCCACACAACCATGCCGCGTGGCTGAATCGCGCGAAAATCGCGGTCAAGCTACAATACAAACAGGCGGATATCCCAGACTATTTCGCTTACGCCCAGCAATACACACTCTGTGACAATTATTTTACCGAAGTGGCGAGTCAGTCCGAGCCGAACCACTTGATGCTGATTGCGGCGGCTTCACCGGTCATTGATGACACCGAAGCTGGCCGCAACTACCAGCCCAAACCGCCGTTCAAGCTCAATTCCCTGCCGGCGAGTCTGGCCAAGGCCGGACTAACTTGGGGCAGTTATGGGCCCAAGAAGAATTATTTCAGTGAAGTCTCGGCGCTCAAAGGAAGTCCGCATATAAAACCATCCACACGTTTCGACCTGGACATTAAAGCGGGCACACTACCGAATGCCTCCTGGCTTTATGCGCCTGGTTCGCCGACCGAACTAAGCGAACATCCGCCGGCCAGCGTCAAGCTGGGAATGGCGTGGACGGTGGCGCGGGTCAATGCGGTGGCCCAAAGCAAATATTGGGCAACCACGGCTATCTTTGTCACTTGGGATGATTACGGCGGATGGTATGATCACGTCACCCCGCCACTCAAAGACACTTGGGCAGGCGGCGGTCCAAAGACGGGATCAACTTACACCAACTCGCAGTTCAGTTATGGCTCGCGGGTGGGCTGTCTCGTCATCAGTCCTTACTCCAAGCAAGGCATTTCCAAAGTCTTTCATTCCCATGTGAGTCTGGTCAAGTTCTGCGAGGTGACCTTTGGTCTGCCACCACTCAATGCCCGCGATGCGGCCGCAGATGACATGGCCGACTGCTTTAATTTTTCCCAAAGCCCACTGCCGCCGCCAGCTTGAATTGACTCAAACTCCGCTGCCGTAACTTGCGCGCCGGAGTTTAACATTACGAAGAACTTCCGATTGGTGCAACCGGTGGAATTTGGTGCCGGCCATCAGCATGATTTGCGGACTGGCTTGATTGGTGGATTGGGTCCAAGGACCGGTGACGCTGGGAGCTTCTTCCAAAGTGCCGGCGCCGGCTTATTGGCGGACGAGCTGGCCCGCGACGGCGCCGCGGGGATTGACCATCGCACCTCTGGACCATCCGGAAATGATCGGCGTGCCAAGCCACCCCGAGCCTTGGCGTTGCGGGACGCGTGCTTGCGTTTCAGTGTTGGGAAGGGTATTCGTTTCCAGAGGCATGTTTGATGATTTGCTTGTTTACCGACATCCTGGTTGTCGCCCGTTGCGCCAACTGCTTGAACATGCCTACTTGCTGTATTGGCGGCACCCGCTTGATTCATTTATGAGAATTGTGATGTTTCCCTTACGCGTGCTTTTGATTCTGCTCGCCGTCGTAAATGTCATGCTGTGCCCGTTAACCGCCAAGGCTGAAGACTCCTTTACGTTGGCGCGTCAGCGCATGGTTTCTGAACTGGCCAGGGGCAAGCAAGGCATCACCAACGCACGGGTTATGGCCGCAATGGGCAAAGTGCCGCGGCACGAGTTTGTGCCGGTTCAATGGCAATCCCAAGCGTATCTAAATCGTCCGCTTCCCATCGGTCATGGCCAACCCATCTCGGCACCTTACGTCGTGGCCTTTATGACCGAAAAGCTTGAACTGCAACCGACGGATCGCGTGCTAGAGATTGGCACTGGTTCCGGCTATCAGGCGGCCGTATTGGCGGAACTAACGGCTCAGGTCTACACCATCGAAATCATCAGAGATTTAGCCAACCGGGCCGGGTCCACTCTGCAACGCCTGAGCTACACCAATGTTTACCCGCGCGTGGGTGACGGTTACAAGGGTTGGCCGGAAGCCGCCCCCTTCGATGCGATCATTGTCACCTGCTCACCTGAGAAGGTGCCGCAACCGTTGCTTGACCAGCTCAAAGAAGGGGGACGAATGATCATCCCGGTGGGTTCATTTACTAAACAGGAGTTGGTGCTACTCCACAAGCATGATGGCAGGTTGGATCGACAGGCAGTTCTGCCCATCCACTTCGTCCCCATGACCAGCCCAACGCGGGGAGGCAAACGTTATTAGTGCATGAAGCGACTGCCTAAAGCGATTGGTGCTTGGTTAAAGTTTGGCATCGAGGGAGCGTCGCTAGGGCAGGGTTTGACGGCGTGAGGTCGTTTGGTGCCAGTGGGTGCGCGGCCAGCATTTCAAAGTAAGTAAAGCCTCGCTTGAACCTCGCGACGCCAAAACATCTGGAAAATCTCTAGAAAATCGCGCCCGTTGCGCATGTGGCCAGCACAGGGTTCGCGCCCTTGGTCAACCCGTCCTAGTGAATACTCCCGATTGCAGTTGTGGCTGGTTGTGGTATCAGTGATCGTATGCCGCAAACCTGCTGGTTCCAAAACGACTGTGCCTGCGTTCGCAGCCGCCAGCAGCCGGGTTTGTTTCAGTTGATCGAAAGAAGTTTGCCATGAAAATATCACATCAACGTCGCCAAGGAGTCAGCCGCCGTCAGTTTCTCCAAACCTCCGCCCTCGCCGGGGCCGCACTGCTTTCGCCGTGGTCGCTTGCCCGGTCACGCGCGGTGGACACGCCGGTGACCGCGCGCACCGCCGTGGATCAGGTGGCCTTGGGCAAGACCGGCATCAAGCTTAGTCGGCTTGGCATGGGCACCGGCAGCAGCAGCGGCCACGAGCAAGCTGCACTGGGCAAGGACGGCTTCATCAAACTCATCCATTACGCTTACGACCAGGGGATCACTTACTTTGACTGCGCGCAGTCCTATTCGACGTTCGAGTGGATGGGCGACGCCATCAAGGGATTGCCCCGCGAAAAACTTTTCATCCAGTCCAAGGTTCCCGGCCAGCCGGGCGACGTGCTGGCCGCCATTGATCGTCACCGCAAAATATTCAACACCGACTTTGTGGATAGTATGTTGATTCATTGCATGGTCAAAAATCAATGGACGGATGATTGGAAACGCATCCTGGACGGTTTCAACGAAGCGAAGGAAAAGAAATGGATTCGCGCCAAAGGCGTCTCGTGCCACAGCCTGCCCGCGTTGCGCACCGCGACCGCATCCGACTGGACGGAGGTGCATCTCGTGCGCGTCAATCCCCAGGGCAAACGCATGGATGGTCTGGCGGAAGAAGTCTGGAACAACGATGATCCGACACACGACGTGACGCCGGTGATGGCGGAAATAAAGGCCATGCACGCCAAGGGCCGGGGAGTCATCGGCATGAAAATCATCGGCAACGGCCAGTTCAAAAATCCTGAGGACCGTGAGAAATCCATCCGCTTCGCCATGGCCTGCAAGGAAATTGACGCCATCGTCATCGGCTTTACCAGCCGGGCGCAAATTGACGAAGCCATCGAACGGATGAATCGCGCACTCAAGGAAGTTTGATTGCGATGCCTGGATTTCAAATGGCAAACCCGGCGAACGGGATCATCGGTTTCTTATTCCAGATCGTTGGCCCCCGCAGTGCCCGTGCCTAGCGAACATGGGATCTCGTGCTGCGCCTCAGCGAAGCGCGGAGACTGATTCAGACTCAGGTATTCGACGCAGTGCAGCAGACTCTGGATGTCATTGCCGTAGCGCCGGCCAAAGGCGAGAAAGCGGGGCTCTGCAACTTTGGGGTGGGTTGGACGCGAAGATCACCAAGCCTCGCATTGGCCGCCATTCAAACCAGCCGGGAACCGAAGCGCCAGAATGTTTGGCTTCACTTAATTGAGCTTTCCCCGGCCACTTCCGCAACGGTGATGCGGTGGTTGCCAGCGGCGAGATCGTGCTGGAACATGCCCAACTGGTTGCCGGTGTCGCTGTCAAAATTGAATCTGCGTGCGGCCGTCGTCCTGGGACCTTTCGTAGCCGAAGACATAATTTCTCTGCGGAATCCATTCCACATGGCTTGACCACCGTCAACGCGCCAATGGGATTGATGGTCGTGCCCGAGCTGTTCGTGACCGCCAGCAAACCGCCGCTGGCGATGGAGAGCAAGCCGTTGAGCGTGCTCCCGCAAATAAATGTGCCGCCGTTGGCCACCGTAAAATTTCCGTAAAGCTGGCTGTTGATGGCCGTGAAATTGCCGGTGACCGGCAGCGTGTTGGTCAGCGGCATGCCGCCGATGGCCAGGTTCGTAATCGCGCCGCCTTGAAAACCTGGACCCAACGCCAAGGTGCCGCCTTGCAATGCCAGATTGGGAATCGTGTCGGTGGGCAACAACAGGTAGCCACCGGTGAACAGGAATTGTCCCAACTGGTAGTTGCCGATGAATTGAAATTGTCCGCCGCCCGACAGTGTCAACGGCGTGCCCGGCACCAGCGGCGGGTTGATGATGGGGGTGACGACGCCGGTGACGCCGACGCCGCTGATTTGAATCACCGCGCCGGGGGCGGCGTTGAGTGGACTGGGTTAACACCAACGGCCATCGCGATCAGTAATGCAACGAAAGCCAATATGCGGTTGCTCATAAAAATATTACGTTTCCCATGCGGCTGGCACCATTTTTTTCCGCCAAAAAATGTCGCGCATCGAACCCATGCGCGACATTTTGCTTTAGTCATTCATATCAAGATGTATTCGCAGCCGCCTGCCACTACGGCGATGGGGAAACCATCCGGTAAAACACGGTGGCATTGGTTTTCACTATGGGCATAAAGAACTCATTGGTCGCGGAGGAGCCAACGAGCGTGGCCCAGTTCGCCGGATCGATGCCCGTCGTCAGGGAGTTGGTCTGGCTTTGCAGCTTCCAGCCCGTGTGATCACCCGGCCAGGCGAGATAGAGAGTGGCGGAACTGATCGGAGCCGAGTAAATGTTGGTCGGCGTCGCATTCGTGAACGCCGGACGGCTAACCACTGTGATCGCAAAAGCCGTGGCGTTGTAATTGGTCTGCCAGGTGAAGGCAGGAGGCAAGACTGCGTTGGTGAACAGCACGCCGGTTTCCGAAGTGTAGTTGAGCAGGTTGAACGAGTTGCCCACGCCCGGCCAGAAGTAGCCGTTGAGATTGACGCTGAGGCTGCCAGTGAAGGCGGCGGCACCCGAGAGCGAGATGGAGCCGTTGCCGAGCCAGCCGCCGAGGCCGAAGCCCAACTTGGTGCCGTTGGCCAGCGTATAAGCGCCTTGCAACGATATGTTGCCGGCTTGCGCATTCATCGTGCCGTTGTTGTTAAAAGTCACACCCCCTGCAAAGACAGTCGAGCCGCTGGTGAACTCTTTGCGGAAGGTGCCGAAGTTATTGAAGACAATGCTGCCGTTATAGCCAGAGGTGGTTAAAACATGGTCGCTTTGGGCCTCCCATAAACCATAGTTATACAGGGCCGTGCCGCTGGCCCCACCGCGAATGTCTCCACTCGCCCATGCCAGCGTGCCGTAGTTTGTTATCACGGTATTGGCCAAGTCGTTGTTCCCTGCGCCGCCGGATACCGTGACGCTGCTGTTGGTGAGGATGGTGAGGGTGATGCCGTTCCAA
>CAINLR010000173.1 GCA_903850425.1 uncultured Verrucomicrobia subdivision 3 bacterium
CGGACTATCTGGCCGAACGCAACCTGAACCCCAAACGGTATGTCTGGCGTGCCGCAGGCGCTGACATCCTGGCCAAGCTCCAGCGCGCCCGCCAAAAACTCACACAGTTAAAATCACGGTCTTGAAGGACACTACACTAGCTTGGTTACGAATTTATGGCGGCGAGCTCGATGTGGATTCGACGAAGGCGCGCAATGTCACGCTCTTAGCAACTTCGGTGTCCCATCACTTCACGACAAGCGGCAGGCTTTCACTGTGGCTGTTGAACTCCGGCGCATACATGCACTGGATTTCCGCGATGCCGGTCTGATAACTGCCGCGCTGTTGCACACGCGTGGAGTATTCGAACACATAGACGCCCTTCGGCAGGTAATCAATAAAGAAGTGGCTCGCGGTGTCGCGCGTGCTCTCATAGTAGGCGAGGCCGTCCTGGTATTTGTAGCGTGACAGCACATTCACCGGCTCCGTGCCGCTGCCGCGCTGGTCCTTGAGGTGGACATATTCCATGTCGCGATCCACGCGCAACTCAATGCGCACGACCAGTTCGTCGCCGACGGCGAGCGTGCCTTTCACCGGTTCCAGCGTCGGGCCTTTGGTGGTGTTGACTTTGGTAAACAAAGTCTTCTTCAACTTGAGCGGCGTGCCTTCGTAGGGCGTCACTTTGCTGATGTCCTCAAAATACTGCCAATGCACGCTGCCCCATGAAACGCCTTCGTCCACTTTCTTCACGGTGATCTCGCCCATCTTGGCTTTCACGTCGGAACCGGTGAATCGGCGTTCGTAAAAACCGGTGCCGGGTTCAACCGCGCTTTCAATTTCTGCTTTCTGTTTTCTGCTTTCTGATTTTGCTCCCGGCGTCACATTGATTCCACCCACGCTGACTTCCACGAGCTTGTCGCTCACGAGCAGATTTTTCCCGCGTAGCAGCAGCGCATAAACCGCATCCGCCGTGGCGGTGGTGGTCTTCCAATCCTGTGTCTGCTTTTGCTTGAGCAGCCAGACGCGGCAATCATCCACCGCCTGCGCGTCGCCTGCCACTTCGTCGAATGCCTCGATCATCAGCGCCTGTGTTTCGATCGGCGCGCGATACCACCACCAACTCAATTCAGTGTCGCGCCAGAACCGGCCCATCTCCTCATTCGTCACGCTGCGCTCCTTGAGCGATTTGAGGATGTCGGCCGGAGTTGAATCGTTAAATGAGTTAAATGAGTTGAAGCGTTTTAGCGCGATGGCCAGATGGCCCTGCGTCAGGCGATTGTCGGTTTGCAGCCAGAATTTGTGCGACTGCTTCAGGAAAAATTCCACAGCCTTTTTATTCTGCGCGGTAACCGGCATGTCGTTCAGGAAAAAGCTGCGGCCGTAGAGATACAGCGCGTCCGTCGGGCTGGGAACGTATTCCTCCGGATGTTTCCAATCCTTCTGGATGCGGTCGTAGCTTTCGCGCATCCATTCGTCGAGGCGCTGCAACGCGCGGATCGCCGGGGCCGCATTCACGTCCACGTCGAGGTGCCGCAGGCGGCCGAAGCCCGTGACGATGTAGAGCGTGATGTAGTCGTTGCCATAGCCGCCAGGGAACCACGGCCAGCGACCGTCGCCAAGCTGCATCTCCTCCAGCTTCTTAAGCGTGGTCGCAGTCTCGGCGTTAAGCCGATTGTCGTCGAAAAGAATGCCCACGTTGCGGCGCGCTTCGCTTTCGTTTTTCGCCTGCCGCCACCACGGCGTTTCCTCGATCATCACGGATTTGAGATCCTGATTTTTTTCCATCGGCGAATCCAGCGCAGGCGTGTTTTTCCACAGATCAAAAACGCGGCGGATTTTCGGATCGCTGTTAGCGATGTGCCGGGCCAGCGCATTGGCGTAAAGCCGGTTGAAGGTCTGCTCGCTGCATTCGTGCGGGAACTCCATGAGATACGGCAGCGCCAGCACGGCATACCACGCCGGCTGCGACACCATCTGCACGGTGAGACTTTCGTTCTGAAGCGTGGACGATTTGCTGGAATTCAGCAGCTTGGTGAAATCAAATTTTTTCACGACTTCGCCGCCGCCGACTTTGCCGCGAATCGGCAACGGCAGCGATTCCGTCACGAAAATGCGCCGCGAGAGCACAGGCAAATACCCTTCCTCGCCATCGCTCAACGTGCCGGTTGAAGCCACGGCCTTGTAAACGAGAAACGGCGCGCCGTCTGGCACGCTGATGCGCCAGGAGTAACTGCGCGATTCCTTCGCGGGAATGTCGAAGGATTGTTCAGTATCTTCGTAGCGGCGACTCGGCAGAGCGCCGCCATTTTTGTTTAAGTTTGCGGCGCTCTCCCGAGTCGCCGCTACGGGCTTCACGCCGAGCAGCGCATCCACCGATTGCTGCGTCGCCGCGTCCGAGAACGCCAATTTCACCGCGCCGTGCTGCGGTTGGTCACTCTGATTGGAAATTTTCACGCTGAATTCCAGCGTGTCGCCCTCGCGCAAGGAGCGCGGCGGATTCGGTTGCACCATGATGTCTTTGGCCGTGACCGCGTGGGCTTCGAGCAGGCCCGCGCGCAATCGCGTGTCGTGCGCGAAGCCGAGGAAACGCCATTTGGTCAGCGCCTCCGGCATGGTGAACGTCATGCGAACGACGCCGTTGGAATCGCTTGTGAGCTGCGGGAAGAAAAACGCCGTCTCGTTGAGATTTTTGCGCGCGGCAACTTTGCTGAGATCGGGCTTGGGCGCGCGGGCACCGCCGCCGCCACCACCGCCAAGTCCCGCCACCATCGCCGGCATTTCCCTGTCACTCTTCCCCGGTAATGGTGTGACCTTTGCGGCGAAGGCCATCTCACTGACTGGTGCCGCTGGCATGGCCGCCGGAGCGGGAGCGGCAGAATTCACAGCCAAGGAATCCATCAGCACCGGTTCAGGCATTCCACCGCGTGGCATTTTATTCAACCGGCTTCTCCAGCCGTAGAACCACATGCGTTGCGTCAGGTCTTCCGGGAAATGGCGGTAGGTGATTTCAACTTCTCGCCAGCGCTGGCTCCACTCGCCGAATTCATGTTGAAACGACTGAGCATTGTTACCGAACTGCGTTTGCGCCGTGCTGAAATCCTGACGGAAAACGCCAAAGCTGTTGGGCCAGCCGTGCGGCGCAAAGGCATCCAGCGATTCATCGTAAAGCGTCGCCACCAATTCCGCCGCCGCTCGTAGCGGCGTCTCGGCAGAGCGCCGCTGATCAGTTGGCGGCTGACTGCCGTCAGCCGCTACGACTGGATTTTTCACAACCAAACTCCACGTTTCTTTTTGTCCCGGCGTCAGCTTCGAGACGAAATGTTCCCATTTCAAATCCAGTTCCTTGTTTTTCCACGGCACGCTGACTTGCCGCGACGTGAGGTAGCCGCGGTTCTCGCGCACCTGCGTGACGTGCAGCGTGAAGCCACCGCGCATCGCCTCCGTCACCGCCAGCTTGATCTGCTGCTGCGTGCGGCCCGGCGCGGTCCAGTAGCGCTGGATGAATTTGTCGCGCTGCTCGATCTCGATGAACGCGCGGCCCGTTTCGTAGCCTGTGCCCCATACTGCCGTGAATTCCCCGTCCGGCTGCGCCTCCCATTCCGGCGCGGCGACAAGATTCGGAATTTTAATTGCGAACGCCGGCGCATCCGGCTTGAGCACCTGCAACGGTAGCCGCCCCGTGACTTTTTTGCCAAAACGATCCTGCATCTCGACCATCACGCGATATGCGCCCGCGTCCAACTTGAACGACAATTTCGCCGTGCCGTTCGTGTCCGTTGTGAAGCCACGCTCGACCGCAACGTTGCCCAATTCCCAATTATTCGGATTCGACAAATCCGCGTCCGGCTTGCCGTCCTCGTCGTTGTCTTCCGCGCCGATGCGGGCGCGAACGACTTTCGCAGGCGATTTCAGCCGGTAAACTTTCACCGCGCCCTCGGCGACCTGCGGTTCGCCGTCGAGCGTGGTGGTCGCGATTTTTATTTCCACTGGCTTCGCGGCTTCTTGCCAATCATCTGCGGTGAGCACGGCTTCCAACGCGGCGTAGCCCACGCGCACGCTGCGGTTGGCGGAGCGCGTTTCGCCCGCGTTGTCGGTCACATCGGCGGTCACGGAATAAACAAACGTCGGCTCGTTCGTCGGCGAAATAGCTGGGTCCGGCTTGGCAACAAACTCAACCGTGAACGCGCCGTCCACGCCGGTCTTGGCGGTGCCGTGCGCGATTTCCTGCGCGGGGCTGGACGGAAAACCACCGCGCCACCAACCGCACCACCAAGGCCAGCGCACCTGACGTTCCACGCGCCATTTCACCGTGGCGCCATCCACGGCCGCGCCGGTGTAGCTTGCGGCTTTGCCGGGAACGACGGCTTTCTCACCGAGCTTCGGCGCGATTTTCGGTGCGTCGAGCGTGACTTCAAATTTCGGACGCTTGTATTCCTCCACACTGAACGAAGCGACTCCATTGCAACGCCCCTGCGCCTCGATGCGCATCTGGCCCATCACGCGGTCGCGCGGCGCGGTGAAACTGCCGGCGAAGGAGCCGTGGTCGTTCGCACGATGTTTGGCGCGGGCGATCTCCTGGCCGTTGATGTCGCGAAAGACCACTTCGATTGGTTCGCCAGCGAGCGTCACGTAATTGTCGCTGAGCTGATCTTTCTGGAGACAAATACCTTTGTATTGAATCGTCTGGCCGGGGCGGTAAATCGCGCGGTCAGTGAAGAAAATGGTTTGCCGTTGCGGCCATTGTTCATCGCGCTGTCCGTGCCATTCGTAGTTCCAGAGATCCTGAGCGGAGGCGAGTTCGCGGCCTTGATGCCGCACGCGAAACAAATAGGTGCGCTGCGGCACCGGCTTGAGGCTGAAGAAACCATTTGTGTCCGTGGTCAGCGGCGCGCTGGTCACACGATTCCCGGTTTGATCGAGATACCAAGCGTTGACCTCCGCGCCAGGGATAGGCTCACCTGAAGCGGCTTCCAGCACGAAGCCCTCGAACAAGCCCGCGCGCGTGCGCAGGACGAGCGCCAGTTCGCTCACCCACACGGTGGTCATGGAAACTTGATTTTCTTTGTCGCTGAACTGCGGATTGTGGCTGGCGAAGATGAAATAGAATCCCGGCTTGAGCGTCGTTGGCGCAGGCGTGCGGAACGAGTGCTCCTTGAAATCTACCGTGGCTGGCAGTGACGCGGACCATTCGCAGGCGGCGGTCTTGGCGAGCAGTGCGCGCTGTTCTTGCAGGCTGATGTTTTCCGGGCGCGGACGTTTGCGATCCAGGAACGATTCCCAGTTTGCCGCAATGACGCGGAAATAAACCTTGTCCACATTGCGGTAGTGAACGGTGATGGCGGCGCTGGGATTCCAGACGCGCTCAGTGACGATGCTGGCGGACTTGGCTTCGATTTCCGTGATTAGATTCGCGCAGTTCTTCGCGCCGGGCGTGCCGGGATGCGCCGACTTTGCCGACAACGCAATTTTTCGCGCCTCGACCCAGTCGCCTTCGTCCTTCACCACGCGCGCCAGATTCCACGACGCCATTGCCGCGAGTGGGTGGTCGCCCCACTTGGCGACAAAGTTTTTCAAAGCAGTTTTGAAGCGGATATTTTTTTCTTCGCCGCGGGCGGTGTTCCAGCCCCAGACCAATCGTTCAAGATTGGCATCGCAGAAAGCGGAGCGGTCCTGGTCCGCCTGATGGAAATTCAGTAGTTGTTGGTAGAGAACAATCGCTTTTTCCAGCGACGTGGCCGGATTCGCTAACTGCCATTGCGAAAATTTTTCCGCGTCATCAAGAACGGGGCTGTCCGCACTCGGTTCAAATTCTCCTTCGGATTTCGCGCCCGCTTGTTCGCCGCTGGTGTAAAATTGCAGCGCCTCGTGTGCCAGAAAATCGTAGAGTGTCGGGCGGTAGCTGTCGGGCATGGTGCCCTTTTCGAGCAGGCCGTCCCACGCGGCGATGGGCGTGGATTTGAGAATTTTTTCCGCGGCGAGCGCGGCTTGGAAATGTTTGTCAATCTCCGCGAACAATCGCGGCAAATCCCAAGTGGTAAAATCCTTGCCCGGCGCTTCCGCCGTCTGCGTGCGTTGCATGAAGCGCCAGCGGTTCTGCTGGAAATAACTCCAATACCAGTGCGCGAGCAGTGTTTGCAGCACCGGCTTCATCTCGGCGGGTGCCTTGGCGATTTCGGTTTCGAGGCGCACGACACGTTCCTCGGCCTTGTTCCCTTGAATGGTTCCTTCCAGCGCGATCTTCTGCCCGATGGCCTTGGTCGCCTCGGCGTAGGCCTTCTCCTTCATCGCGGCGGTGATGATCGGTTCGAGATTGGTGATGGCGGTTTGCGGCAGGCCTTTGTTGACGGCGTCTTGCACGGCTTTCCATTGTGCGTCGCGCGGACCGGCGAAGACGGGAGTTTGCAAAATGACGGCGAGTAGCAGCTCCAGGATCAAGACGTGGAAGCGTTTCATGAAATTCATCATAATGTCTTTACAGGGAGTGCCAATAAAAAGCTTTCCGAAAAAAGTTTGGCGGGCCAACTGCGTTCGCCACCGGTTCCAAGGCGATGGAAACAGAATCGCGTCCAGCCAAATTGGACTTCGCAAAGCCAGCGTTTGTCTCGCATTGCACCCGGATTCATGGAGCGCGAGTTTCGCTCTCGGGGTTTGCTCCCACCGCCTTCAGGCGCATGGGAAATTGGAAATCATTTTTCAATTGTGTTTGTCCTATTGGACATTAGTCTCTGGAATGAATTGGTTCTATTTGATCGACGCCCAAAAAGCCGGCCCGGTTTCTGATTTGCAACTGGATGCCCTGCTTGATTCAGGAGCAATCAACGAAACCACCCTGGTATGGCGGGAAGGCATGAAGGACTGGCAACCACTAAATCTGGTGCGCACCCATCGCCCGGCCCCCATGGTTTGCGCCGAATGCGGTCAAAAATTTCCGGCCGGTGAACTAATTCAATTGAACCGATCCTGGGTTTGTGCCCAATGCAAACCCGTATTCTTGCAACGAATGAGCGAGGGGGCCGCGCCGACCGGAACCGCCGTCAGCATGTGGCGAATGAACAAACAACTGGTCACGCGCTCGGAGACTCCTTTCCCGGATCGGTGTATCAAGTGCAATGCGCCGGCCAATGGCTTCCGCTTGAAACGCGTTTTATACTGGCAGCATCCGGCCTATTACCTATTGATACTCTGCAATCTTCTGGTCTTGATCATCGTCGTGCTGATCGTGCGGAAGAAAGCGGTGCTCCATGTGGGCGTCTGCGCCAAACATCGCGCCCAACGAAAACTGGCGCTTTTAATTGGCTGGATTGGCACCCTCGGCGGCATCGCCTTGGCGATTGTCGGGGGCGTGACGTTTGAATCCGGTTGGGCTGTATTGGCTGGCATCTTACTCTTCATCGGCGCGGCTATCTATAGCGGACTGCGAGCGCCCATGGGTTCGGCGGCGAAAATCACCAAGGAAAATGTCTGGGTGCGGGGCGTTCATCGCGATTTTCTGGCCGACCTGCCGGAATGGCCGGCGCCTTGAGCCCGCCATAAAATCCATCCGCCGGCAACTTTGGAAGCCGATGCAAAACCCACGGTCGCTGAGATTTATTTTGCCATCGGCCCCTTGAATCTGCCAAGCTCAATTCCGCTTAATTGGGTCGGTGGAAAATCAATTCTGATTCCCTTATGAACTGGCACTACGCGGAGCAAGGACAACAAATCGGACCGGTCGGCGATGAACAACTCGCCGAATTGGTGCGCGCCGGGAAGATTAACGCCGACACGCTGGTGTGGCATGAAGGCCTGCCCAATTGGCTGCCCTACCAGCAAGTCAAACCGGAACTAAAACCCTCCGAACTTCCACCCGCCGACCTAGCGTCGGGAACCACGGGAAACAGTTCCGAGGCGGTTTGCAGCGAGTGCGGCAAAATATTTTCCCGGGATGAAATGATCCAGCATGGCGGCGCCAGCATCTGTGCCAACTGCAAACCGGTCTTCATGCAGAAACTATCCGAGGGCGCACCGATGCAAACAGGTGCCTTGAACTATGCCCGGATTCTCACCCGTTTTGCCGCTGCAGTGGTGGATGGGTTGCTGCTCTTTATTATTAATTTTTGCCTCGGGTTGATCGTTGGATTGAGTGCCGCCCAGGCGATCGGCATGGAGCCGCAAGGAGCCATGAAAATGCAAATCGGTTTGATCATAGTCCAAACGGCCATTGGCATTGGCTACGAAGTGTTCATGATCGGAAAATATGGCGCGACGCTGGGCAAAATGGCCTGCAAAATCAAAGTGGTGACGGCCGATGGCGGCCGGGTTTCTTACGCGCGAGCCTTGGGCCGCTATTTTGCAAAAATGCTCAGCGCCTTTACCTGCCTGATCGGATACTTCATCGCCCCGTTTGACAAGCCGCAGCACCGCGCGCTGCACGACCACATCTGCAATACGCGCGTGGTCATGAAATAGCCGATGAGCGCACAGGTGCCATGCCCCAAATGCCGGGTGCCGCTATTGCCGGAAGCCTGCAACCAGCCGGAAATGACGCCGTGTCCCGGGTGCCGTGTGCCCTTGCAAGTGAACCTTTTCCCCGCCTGCTTTCGCAAAATCAATCCGGGGAAAAATGGCGAAGCCGTCATGGTGGAAGGCGAATCCAGTTGCTTTTACCATCCCGCCAAAAAAGCGGTGCTGCCCTGCGACAGTTGCGGACGCTTCCTGTGCGCTCTGTGTGACTGCGAACTGAATGGCCGGCATTTCTGTCCCGCCTGCCTGGAGACGGGCAAAACCAAGGGCAAGATCAAAAGCCTGGACAATCAGCGGACGCTGTATGACAGCATCGCCCTGGCGCTGGCGGTGTATCCGCTGTTGATTTTCTATTTCACTGTGATCACCGCGCCGATGAGTCTGTTCCTCGCCATCCGTTACTGGAAGTCGCCGCTGGGCCTCGTGCGCCGCAGCAAAATCCGGTTCGTGATCGCCATCATCCTGGCGCTGTTGCAACTCACCGGTTGGGTGATTCTGTTCATTGCTCTCGCCAACGGACGCCACACTTGATGCCATGCCCAACGCTGAATATCAACGACTGACCCGCAGCCGCTCGCGCGGTGGGTTCGCCGTCGCCGCCGTCACCCGCACGAGCTTGTGGCTGGGAGCCGACCATCTGCTGGTCATTAACTCGAACGGCTACACGGAAACTTATAAACGGTTTTATTTCCGTGACATTCAGGCGATCACGACTCAACAAACCAACCGTTGGAAAATCTGGAGCGTAGTTTGGATTGGGTTGTTTGCGGTTTGTGCGTTGGTATTGATCGTCGGTTTATTTGAGGTCGCCCACCGTCCCATGCAAAGCGATGATTTCATCGGCTTCTTTGGTTGGGGCATTCCGGCCGCCTTCTTTTTTATCGGTTTTTTGATCAATTATTTTCGCGGTCCCACCGCGCTGGTGCAATTGCGGACAGCCGTTCAAACTGAAACCTTACCGTCGCTTGGCCGCGTCCGCCAGACGCGCAAAGTTTTGGAAAAAGTCCTCCCGCTCATCCTGGCCGCGCAAGGCCAGCTCAGCGCTGCGGAAATTTCCGCTGGCCTGTCGGCAGCGATCCCGCCCACCTCGCCGCAATCGGAACATGTGCCGCCGGTAATGTCCTGAGCAAATGCAACCCCTCCTCCATCAGCGTTGTTTCAACCATGCCGCGCGCGAGGCGGCGGCGCGCTGCCCGGAATGCCAGCAGTTTTTCTGTCGCGAGTGCATCACGGAACACGACGACCGCGTCCTCTGCACCACCTGCCTGAAAAAACTGACCCGCCTGCCGTTCGCCCAACGCTTCGCCTTCGCCAAAATGTTGCGCCTGGCGCAATGTGCCGCCGGCATTGTGCTGGTCTGGTTTTTCTTTTTTTTGATCGGGGCAGGCTTGTTGAAATTGCCCGCCTCGTTCCATGAAGGCACGTTGTGGCAAGTCCACTGGATTAACCAGGAATGAAACGTGCGCGGCGACAACAAGGCAAGGGCGCCTTCGATCTCATCGAAGCCGCCACGCATTTGCTTCGCACGGTGCCCCTCGCCACGCTCGCCACATATTATCTGGGAGCGGTCCCGTTCATGCTCGGCCTCCTTTATTTCTGGGCCGACATGAGCCGGAGTCCGTTTGCCCATCAGCACCTCGCCGAAGCCGCGCTCGGCCTGGGGGCGCTCTTTCTGTGGATGAAGTTCTGGCAAGCGGTGTTTGCCCGGCGCATGCGCGCCCACCTCGCCGGCGAACCTCCGCCCGCAATGAAGCTCCGCCGCGCCGCGAACATGCTCGTGACGCAAACGATTCTCCAACCCCTGGGACTGTTCTTCCTGCCCGGCGCACTGCTTCCGATCATTCCGTTTGCCTGGGTTTATGCCGTGTTTCAAAACGTCACCGCGCTCGCCGAGGGCGACCACAGCGACGCCACCAAACTCCTCAAGCAGTCCTGGCAACAAGCGAAACTATGGCCGCGCCAGAATTGGTTCATGCTGGCCGTCATGCTGGCGTTCACCGTTTGCGTTTTTCTAAACTGGGCGACCGCCGGCCTCATGCTGCCCGCCTTAATCAAAATGCTCTTTGGCGTGGAATCCGTTTTTTCCAAAAGCCCGTATGCCCTCTTGAACACGACTTTTTTTGCGGGCATGTTCAGCCTGACCTACTTGTCGGTTGACCCAATTTTGAAAACCATTTACGCGCTCCGCTGCTTTTATGGCGAGTCGTTGCAGAGCGGAGACGATTTGAAAGCGGAACTGAAACCCTTTGGCCTCGCCTCACCAAAGCTGGCGGCGACATTATTGATATTGCTGGCGATCCTGTCCGTTTCGGGAGCAAATGCGGAAAGCTTAATTCCGACGGCCACGCCACTCGCGAAGCAAACCATTGCTCCGCCGGAATTGGACCGCGCCATCAATCAGACCATTCACGAACAGAAATACACCTGGCGAATGCCGCGCGAAAAAATGGTGGAAGCGGATGCCAACGAAGGCGTCCTGGCTAAATTTTTGGAAAAAGCCGGCTCGCTGATTCGGCGTTGTGTCCGGGCAACCATAGACTGGCTCGAACATTGGCTGCGGAAATTTTTTGACCGCCAGCCAAAAGATTCCAGCGGAAATGGCGGATCTGGATACGGCTGGATCATGGCGGCTGAGGTTTTACTTTACGCCCTCGTCGCGGCGGCACTGGTGGCGCTGGCGATCTTTCTCTATCGCGTCTGGCGTGGACGTCAAAAGAAGGTCGCCGCCGTGGCCGAGGCGATTTTACCGGTGCCCGATCTCGCCGATGAAAATGTCCATGCCGATCAATTGCCGGAGGACGGCTGGACGCAACTCGCCCGCGAACTGTTGGAGCGCGGCGAATTCCGTCTCGCCATGCGCGCATTCTACCTCGCCAGCCTGGCGCATCTGGCGGCGCGGAATCTGATCAGCATCGCGCGCTTCAAGTCCAACCGCGACTACGAGCGGGAACTGCGCCGCCGCGCGCACGCGTTTCCGAACCTGCTTGCGACCTTTGGCGACAACCTGTTTGACTTCGAGCGGACCTGGTATGGCCGGCACGAGGCTAATCGCGATCTGGTCAGCCAGTTCGCGACGAACGTGGATAAAATAAAATCTGCCGCATGAAGAAGTTTCTGCCCATCATCGTCCTGCTCGGCTGCGCGGCCCTCTTCATCTTCGGCATCGTGCAACTGTTCCAACTGCGGTTTGAGAACGGCGATGTGTATCCGGCGTATTCGTCCCTGCGCGCCGATCCGCTCGGCACGATGGCACTTTATGAAAGTCTGGAGAAGCTCCCCGGCATTTCGGCGCGGCGCGATTTCAGCGACGCAAACCGTCTGCCCGAAGCGCCGCAGACCGTGTATTTGCATCTCGCCGGTTCACGCTCGGAATGGAAGTCGACGCCTAAGGACCTGCTCCGTGAAATGCAAAATTTTCTCGCGCACGGCAACCGACTCGTCATCACTTTCTTTCCGCAGACGGAATCGCATGGGTTGAACTTTCTGGACGTGACGGAGAAAACCAATGCTGTCCCCGGGGCAAAATCAAAAGACAAAAAGCTCACGCCCGAAAAGCCTGCGCACAAAAAGAAGCAACTGACCGACGAGGATTGGGAGCTTTCGTTGGAAGCAGAGTGGGGGTTTCATCCCAGTTTTGAAAAGCTGGCGGAGGCCGACGGAACGTATGCGCCGGTGCGCATCGTGAACCAGACGGAGTTGCCGCTGCCCCCGGAACTGGACTGGCATAGCGGGCTGATCTTGACGAATTGCAGCAGCGCCTGGCGGACCATTTACGCGCGCGGCACCAACGCCGTCGTCATCGAAAGGAGTTTCGGCAAAGGCTCCGTCGTCATCGCCACGGATTCCTTTCTGGTGAGCAACGAGGCCCTGGCGCAGGATCGGCACGCGGACTTGCTGGCGTGGCTGATCGGCGCAAACCAGAGCGTCGTATTTGATGAAGCGCATCTCGGTATTGTCGAAACTTCCGGCGTGACGGCGCTGATGCGGAAATATCGCCTGCACGGTTTCGCTGCGGGCTTGGTGCTGCTGGCCGGACTGTTTATCTGGAAAAATGCGGTGAGCCTCGTCCCGCCGCCGGCCGGAGAAAAAGGGGACGACTACGTCACCGGCAAGGATGCGGCCGCCGGCTTTGTCAATTTGCTCCGGCGCAGCATCGCCCCGCGCGATTTGCTGGCGACGTGTTTTGCCGAGTGGAAAAAATCTGTCGCCCCCGCCGGCCGGAGCTCATCCGCCCGAACGCAGCAGGCCGAAGCGATTTTCCAATCCGAAAGCGCTCGGCCCCACCGGGAGCGCAATCCGATGGCCACTTACAAAAACATTTCCAAATCCCTCGGCACTCGCAACAAAACTTTATGAATACCGAACGACTCAAGGAGGTTCTCACCCAGGCGCGGCACGAAACCGGCAAGGTCATCATTGGCCAGCACGACGTTATCGAAAAGGCGCTCATTGCCATTTTCACCGGCAGCCATGCGCTCATCGAAGGCGTGCCGGGCGTGGCCAAAACGTTGCTGGTGCGCACGCTCGCGCATGTGCTCGGCGCGGACTTTGCGCGCATTCAGTTTACGCCCGACCTCATGCCCGCCGACATCACCGGCACCAATGTTTTTAATCTGCAACGCAATGAGTTTTCGCTCATCAAAGGCCCGGTGTTTACATCGTTTTTGCTGGCCGATGAAATCAACCGCGCGCCCGCCAAAACCCAATCGGCCTTGCTGCAAGCCATGCAGGAGCGGGTGGTGACGATTGACCGCGAAACTCATTTGCTGCCGCCTAACTTCACGGTGTTCGCCACCCAAAACCCGATTGAATACGAAGGCACGTATCCGCTGCCCGAAGCGCAGAAAGACCGCTTCATGCTAAAAATCACGATGACCGCGCCGGATCGCGCCGAGGAGCTTTCGCTCGCGCAGCGGACCATGACGAAGGACGCGCCGGAAACCTTGCTCGCGCAAGGCGTGGTGCAGCCAGTCATCAAGGCGGAGGATCTGGTGGCATTGCGCGAAGGTCTGGTGGCCATTGTCATCCGCGACGAATTGATCGCCTATCTCGTGGACATCGTGCGGGCGACGCGCGCGCACGAAAGCGTGCTGGTCGGCGCCGGTCCGCGCGCGACGCAGTCGCTCATCATGGCCGCGCGCGCCTATGCCGCCATGTCCGGCCGCGATTTCGTGACGCCGGACGACGTCAAGATCATGGCCCCGGCGGTGCTGGAACATCGGTTGATTTTGCGGCCGGAATTTGAAATCGAAGGCCTGGCCGTCGCCGAAGTCATCCAACAAATCTTGCAGCAAATTGCCGTGCCGCGATGATCGTCCCGAGTTCCAAATTGATATTCTGGGTGGCGGCGGTCGTCTTGCCGTTCGCGCTGCTGGGTGCCGTCGCGCCAGCGGCGATGCTAGTGTCAGCGTTATTTATCGGCGGGATGTTGCTGCTCGCCATCGCGGACGCCCTGGGCGCGCGCGCCAGTTTGGCCGGCATCGGCGTTGAATTCGCGCCGGTCACGCGGCTCGCCAAAGACCGGGAAGGAAAATTGGAAGTGCGCATTCGCAACGCACGGCAGCTTCAGAAAAAGCTGCGGATCGCGCTGGCATGGCCGGGCGAATTCAAGCCCGCCAACGAGGAGAGGGAAACCATCTTGCCACCGGCCAGCGAATGGTCGCGCCTCACCTGGCTTTGCACGGCGATCAAGTGTGGCCGCTACAAACTCGACGCGGTTTTCCTCGAAGGCAGCTCACCGCTCGGCTTCTGGTCGGTGCGCAAAACCCAACCGCTGCGATCCGAAATCCGCGTTTATCCCAACCTGCTCACCGAGCGCAAAAATCTCGCGGCGCTGTTTCTGAATCGCGGCGCTTTTGGTTTGCACGCCCAGCGGCTGATCGGCAAGGGGCGCGATTTTGAAAAATTGCGCGAATATTCTCCGGGCGACGGCTATGACGAAATCCACTGGAAGGCGACCGCGCGGCGCGGCCGGCCGATCACCAAGGTGTTTCAGATTGAAAAGACGCAGGAGGTCTATGTCATCCTGGATGCCTCGCGCTTGAGCGCACGGAAAACGAATCCCGATGCGGCGGCGGATTGCACGCTGGATCGCTTCGTCACCGCCGCGCTCGTGCTGGGTTTGGCGGCGGAGCAGCAAGGTGATTTGTTCGGGCTGCTGACCTTCACGGACAAGGTGGACAGATTTGTGCGCGCCAAAAACGGGCAGGCACATTACAGCGCCTGCCGCGACGCGCTTTACACGCTCGAACCTAAAATCGTTACCCCGGATTTCGATGAGCTCGGCACCTTCATCCGGCTGCGTTTGCGCCGCCGCGCGCTCCTGGTTTTTCTCACCGCGCTCGACGACCCGGCCATCGCGGAAAATTTCGTCCGCAACATCCAACTCATCGGGCACCAGCATCTGATTCTGGTCAACATGGTGCAGCCGCCGGGCGTCGCGCCGCTCTTTTCCAACCCCAACGTCACGGGCTTGGATGATTTGTATCAGGAGCTGGGCGGACATTTGCGCTGGCAGAAATTGCGCGCGTTGCAAACCACGCTGAAGCGGCGCGGGGTGCAGTTTTCGCTGCTCGACAACGAGCGACTGAGCGCGGAACTCGTTTCGAAATACTTGAGCGTCAAACAAAGGCAATTGCTGTGATCATTGATTTGCAACGCTTCCTCGCCAACGGCCGGCCCTTTTGGAACGAGCTGGAAAAGCTGCTCGACCGGATGGAAGCCGAGCCGAATCTGCCGATGCCGCTCGCCCAGTTGCAATTGTTTCACCAGCTCTACGAACGCACGGCCGCCGACCTCGCCAAGATCGCGACCTTTGCGTCCGAGCCGGAAACGCGGCGCTATCTGGAGAATCTCGTCGCCCGCGCCTACGGCGAAATTCACGAGACGCGCGCGATCCAAAGACGTTTCTTCCCGCTTGAGTGGTTTTTCACCACGCTGCCGCAAACTTTTCGGCGGCACATCCGGGCCTTTTATCTGTCGCTGGCCATCACGCTGGCCGGTTGTGCGTTTGGCGGCTTGGCCATTTCGTTCGATCCCGATTCCAAGACGGTGTTGATGCCGTTTTCACATTTGCAACAAGATCCGGCCAAGCGCGTGGCGGATGAAGAAAAAGCGACGCACGACCGGTTGGCGGATCACAAAACGACGTTCTCGGCGGAGTTGATGACGCATAACACGAAAGTTTCCGTCTTTACGCTCGCGCTCGGAATGACCTGGGGCGTGGGCACCACGATCATGCTTTTTTACAACGGCGTCATTCTTGGCGCCGTGGCGGCGGACTACATCCATGCGGGCCAAACGAAATTTTTGCTGGGCTGGTTGATGCCGCATGGCGTGATTGAAATCCCGGCGATTCTGATTGCCGGTCAAGCGGGTTTGCTGCTGGCCTTGGCCCTGATTGGCCGGGGAAACCGCGTGCCGCTGCGAGCGCGCTTGCGTGAAATCTCCCGCGACATCGTCACGCTCATTTTCGGCGTCGGCCTGATGCTGGTCTGGGCGGGATTTATCGAGGCGTTTCTTTCGCAGTATCACGAGCCGGTGATTCCCTACGTTGCCAAAATTGCTTTCGGGGTCGTCGAATTGATTTTGCTGTTTCTCTTTTATGCCAAATCGGGAACCGGCATGGTGAGAAAGCCGAAGAAATCCAGCGCATGAAAACCAGCACGTTGATCATCCGCACGCCCGAGGGCATTGTGTTTGCACAACTGCTCGCCGGGCCGGTGACCCGGTTTTTCGCGTGGTTCATTGACCAGCTTTGCATTCAGGCCGCCATGACGCTGGTGGGTTTTGTCATTACGCTGGTGATGGTCATCAACTCGAATTTCGCCATGGCCTTTTACGTCCTGGCCTATTTCGTCGTCAGCATCGGGTATGGGATTTTTTTCGAATGGAGCTGGCGTGGACAGACCATTGGAAAAAGACTGTTTCGCCTCCGGGTCACGGACGTGGAAGGCATGCGGTTGCAGTTCAACCAAATTGTCGTGCGCAATCTGCTGCGCTTCGTGGACGCGCTGCCGGTATTGTATCTGGTGGGCGGACTGACCTGCTGGCTGAATTCGAAAAGCCAGCGGCTCGGGGACATTGCGGCCAACACGATTGTCGTCCATGCCCCGCGCATCACCGAACCGGACTTGGATCAACTGCTCGCCGGGAAATTCAATTCGCTCCGGCAATTTCCGCACCTGGCCGCCCGCCTGCGGCAGAATGTTTCCGCCGCCGAAGCGGGGGTCGCCTTGCAGGCCTTGCTGCGGCGCGATGAATTTGAGCCCGTGGCGCGCGTGGAATTGTTCACGGAACTGGCGGCCCACTTTCGCACCAAGGTTGATTTCCCTGCGGAAGCCACGGACGGCGTCGCGGATGAGCAATATCTTCGCAACGTTGTGGATGTGATTTACCGCATGAATATCCACCCAGCGCCGGCGAGCTAAGTGAAAGCAGATCTTCGCTCTCTGCCGCGTCGCTCGCACCCGCCCCACGACCTTCCCCGGTTTGGGGCGGAGGCAAAGCGGCGACCAGACTTTCGAGCTGGCCGCCGCCGTGAAGTTATCAGGGATGATACAGCCGGAAGAACTTGTTGCCGGTGGGGGGGGCCACGCTGATTTGATTCGTGCCGCTGATCGTGGTCACCGTGGCGGCGGAGGTAATCCAGTTCGTGGTGTTCAAGTTGGAATTTTCCTGGAGCACAAATCCCGTGGCGGGCGCGAGCCAGGCCACTACTGCCGAGCTTGGACTGGAGAGATATATCCGCAGTGTCGGTGCGCCGGGCGTTTGCAAGGCAGACAGCGCCCAGAAGCCGCCGGTCACCGCAGAGCTGCCACCGGTCAGCGTTGGGCCCGCATCCGGCTGACCGATGGTGCCGCTCACCTCAAAAACGCCGCCGGTGCTGGTGCCGCCGCCGCCGGCGACTTTATACCAATCTATGGAATAGCTTTGCGCCACCGCATTGCGAGGCAGCCAGCCAGTGGCGAAAAGGAGAAAGCAGATTCTCAAAACAAGTTTCATAGGTTCATCCTCAGATTTGGTTTTTATTGACCGATGGTAACTGGGCCAACCAGCGCATTTACGCTCATGGATTTGGTGACCGTCATGGTTTCGACTTTTGATCCGGCCGAGCGAAACCAGATGTCCCCACCCGAAGGGACCGCCGCTGCGGCCAGGCCAAAGGTCTTGTAGGGTGCATCATAAGTGCCTAGCTGCAGAGCGCCAGCGTAAGTGTAATCCACCCAAACCCCGCTGCTATATCCGCTGTAAGGCATGAGCGCGTTAATGAGGTTGGTGCCATTGGGCGTGCCCAAGCCAGTGCACAGGTCGTAACCGGTGACCGCGTAGAAGTTTCCCGGACTGCCGGCACTGGTGCTATTGCCGGTTGTGACATCATGGAAACAAGTCGCGTAGGCGGAACTTTTTGCAATTTGATAAAGGGCGGGATTCAAGAATCCCAGTGAAGGCTGGCCGTTGTTCGCGGCCTGCTGGTTGGCCAACGCGGTGAAGCCGGCCCAGAGCGGTGCGGCGCAACTGGTGCCGCCGAAACCACCGCTCAGGCCGTTCCAGTAGATGACGTAAATTCCCGTCGCGGTCAGCGCCACATCTGGAACATTGCGCATGGTGGTGGAGCCAGCGTTGGCGGCCATGCTGATGCCTTTTTGGTAAAGCGGAATGGCCGTGCGGGTGCTGACGCCGCCGCTGCTGCCCCAATAACCGCCGCCGCCATACCACCAGGGTTTTGATCGCAATCCCCAATTCCAAACCGATTCAGAACTATAAGAACCGCCGGAACCAACCATTGAAAGCTGCGTGCCGCCGACAGTCGTGATGTGCGTGTCATCGTCGGGTCCCATCAAGTCACCGGTGAAGGCATCGCCATCGCCCGACGCCAGGAAAAAGGACTGGCCTTCCGCGCCCATCAGCAAAAATATGTTGTCCATCGTGGCGTCGGTGGCTCCTGAGAATCCCCACGAGCAACTTTGCTGTTTGATTTCGCTGTGCGACGCCATGCTATTCAGAATGTCGTCCCAGTTGTTGCCCTCGAAGACCACCACTTTGGACAGCCCTGGGGCCATCGCAATCGCCATCTCGATGTCCAGCGAAACTTCGCCCACGGCATTGGTGTCGGAAGGCGTGCCGCTCATCCCATCCAGCAAAACATTTTGCAGCGGGACGTGCGGCGAAATGCCCGATTGATTTTCGTAAGTCGTGATATCGCTGGTGAAATAGCCATCCATTTCGAACAAGCCGACAATCTGCCCAGAGCCATCGAGGGTCGTGCCCGGCGCATAGGCGTTCCGAAAATCATAACCGCGATAATTTCCACTGGGACCGGAACCGGCCGCCGTGCCGGTTGCTTTGCCCGCCGCCACCGGTTCGATGTGCATATTGGGATGCGGAATGGAGTAATTGTTGAGGCCGCTGACATTAAGAATCGGCAGGCTTGCATCCACGGTCGGCTCCACGTCTGGCGCAAAAAAGTCCCGCGCCTCGGTGGGATGTTGATAGGTGCGCAGCGTGGTGTGAAAGGCTCTTTCAATGTCCGATACGTTGCCGATCACGTCCACCAACATGCGGTTGTCATGCCGGGCAAACACTTTCAGCCCGTTGGTTTCGGCGAACTGCACCACCGCCTGATAATCCTGCGCTGTTGGGCCAAATTTCTCCGCCAGTTCCTGCGAGGTCAAAAAGCGGTGGAAGTTGGTGCTGGTCGGATTATACATTTGCTCAAACAAGCGCGTAAGCGATTCCTTGTCCCGCAACGGCAGGCCAATCGCAAGACTCAACTGGCTGGCCGGCAGTGACCGGCCGAGCGGAGACAAATTTAACCTGCTGACGGCGGCGGGCACATGCCCGGATAAGGTTCTGTGCTCCGCCGCCCCGGCGGAAAAGGCCAACAAGGTTGCTCCGGCTAGGCAAAGATGTTTCAGTAAACTGTGCTTCATAAAACAGCGTTGTTGGTTTATTGCAGCGTCACCAAAACGAGCACCATGCCCTTGCCTTGGGCCAGACCGGTCATGGCTTTGCCCAGGATTGCGCCGTTCGCCTGGGCATGATCGGAAACTTTCATGGCATGTCCTGCCAGGCTGGAGGTGGTCAGCAAATCACCCGGCTTGATGGCGCCGTTGCTGGCGTCGGCCTTGACATAAACGCGCCCGGTCAAGGCCACGTTTTGGCCGCTCTCCAGCAAACCCACCTGCTTCATCTGGATGCCGGGACGCACGCCCTCGGCACCGCTGACAATGCCGGCGACGTGCGTATCATAGGCCACATCGCTCATCTTCAATTGACCCGGATTCTCTTCATCAATGACCACCACCGAGCCTTCTGCAATGTCTTTGTGCGACATGGCGAACGGCTCCGCCAGATCCGAGCCGCCCAGAATCGTCAGGCTGTTGCACTGCAAATTACCGGCCTGGTTCACGGTGATCAACGCGGAGTAAGTGCCGTTCGTGCTGTATTTGGCCACGGTAAAATAGCGATTGGAAAGATCATCGCCAGGAATGCCCAAAACTAGATGCGAGGGTTCCATGAACATACCCCAGCGGCCCAGCCCGATCTTGTTGGCCGGCGCATTGTTCGCAAACATATCCCAGCCGCGGGTGATGATCGGATTATCCGAGGCTTCCAGACCGATGCCGCGCGGCGTGGTCATTTTTACGCCGCCGTGGGCGCTGACAGTGAAGTCGCGGTTGGTGGAACTGGCGGTGGCAAAGCCGTCGCCCCAGACAAATGAGTTGTTGTGCGTCGCGGTGGCGCTGGAGCCTGCAGCGAAGCTGGCTTGACCGTTGACGGTATTATTATAGCCACCGGGAATCGTCGAATAATCCGCATTGGTTCCGATAAGGTTGCTATAACCACCCCCGATGACGGCATCATCGCCATCATATTGCACTCGGTTGGCAGAGCCGCCGGCGATTACAGAGTAATATCCATAGGCTTCGAGGACATTGCCGCTCCCGCCGCCAACGAATCCGTAGGCCGCGCTGGTGGTCCCGGAGACTTGGATTTGATTTCCCGAGCCACCGCCAATGACGGAATAGGAGCAGTTGGTCTGGAGCTGATTATTATATCCTCCTCCAATCAGGGAGTAGGCAGCCCCCGTCTGGATTTGATTGAGACTCCCGCCGGCGATGCTGGCAGCATAGCTATTAATCAAATTGTTGGCCGGATTCACGGTCAGGTTGGCCAGGCCGGAAGCATAATCGAGTTTCAGCGCGCGGGTGTTATTGACTCTGAACTCCAGCGGTTGGTTGTCCGTGGTTCCGAGGAAGGCTGTGCCGGCGGTGCCACCATTGCCGTTCACATTCCAGAATGCACTGCTGCTTTGGCCATCCAGCAGATCCGCATTCAGATTCACCACCACGTTCGTGTTGCCCACGGCGAAGGGTGCACCTGCCGCCGGATTGAACGTGATCGTGCCGGTAAACGTCTGGGCGGCGCCCAGAAACGCCACCGGGGAGCCGGCCGCAGTGCCGAGCTGACCGGCTGCGTCCACATAAACCGGCAGCCCGGTCATCACCGGCGAGCCATAAATGCCGGCGATAAAGGCGTTCAAGTGGGTGCCCACGGTGCCAATCCGGATCCTGCTGGCATCGCCCGCGTAGCCCGGGTTGCCAATATCAATGTTGTAATTGCCGGTGGTGAGGTTGATGCCGGCGGAGCTGCCCAAAGCGGTGTTGAACGCTCCGTTAGTAATGTTCTGCAGTGCCTGATTGCCAATGGCAGTATTGTCGTAACCGCTGGTGAGAAACCGCAGCGCCCAATCGCCCAGGGCGCTGTTGTCGTAACCGCTGGTATGGCTAGTAAGCGCAAGCTGTCCAACGGCCGTATTGTAATTGCCGTTCGTGTTGGCCGCCAGTGCATAGTAGCCGAGCGCCGCGTTGGCAGCGCCACCAGCGCTCAGCGCCCCGGCGTTCAAACCGGCGAAAATGTTTTGGTTGCCAGCCTCATGCAGCAGCAAGCTGCCGCCGGCATAAATGGCACCCACACCGGTAGAAGTTGCCGGCAGATTCAAGTTGCCCGCCAGCGTGACGGTGCCGGCGGAAAAATTGCCGCTCGCATCACGCTTGACGATCCGGTTCGCGGTGTTGAGATCGGTGGCCGTGGTGCCCAGCAGGACATTGCCGGTGCCGGGTGCCGCCGTGACGTCAGTATCGCCAGTCACGGAAAGGACCCCGGCATTCGCCAAAGCCGCCGCGCCGCCCAACGGGATCGCGCCACCGCCGCTCAGACCAAGTCCGGCCACCACGGTCACGGAGTTGTTGGCCAGTTGTCCGTTGACCACGGTGCCGCTCAGTTGCGTCGCCGGCACAGTTCCCAGCAGATTGCTGGCGCTGTTGGCGAAGATCGCATAGGGCGTCGGCGTCAATTGCTGGCGCGGGGTAAGCGTGGTGAAGGTGGTGCCGCCATTGGTGCGCACGCCGATGCTCAGCCAGTTGCTGCCGCCGGTGAAGACCCCGGGACCAAAATCAATCATCGTGGTGAACAAGCCGTTCGTCACGCCGACGGCCGTGTTGGTCACCGGTCCGGCATAAGTTGCGCCGCCGGAACTCGCCGCAAACAGGGAGAACGTCAGGTCATAGGGGCCGGTGGCGGGATTGGTGCCGGTGTTCAGCCGGCCTTGGTAGGTGAAGGCGGTGCCTTGGGCTTGGGTTTGCAGGGTGGTGCCGGCAACCAGGGCTGCCAGCAGGAGTAGTTTTTGGAGTTTTAATTTCATAATGCTGTGCTTCACGGGCGATAATGCTGGGCCAGCAGCGATCCGGCAATACGCCGAACGGCGTATTGGCCTGCGGTTCAGTCCATCATCCAACTTGGCCTGAATGCGGCCCGCAGCATTCCTGCAAACAGCCGGGCGATTAACGCCTGGTTGTTTTTCACAGTTAAATTGTTCACGGGTTGAAGGTGGAAGTCAGTCGGCCGATCCAGAAGTTGTCCGCGAGGGATCCGTCATCGTATTGGTCAATCACTGCCTGAGTGACATGGCCGGCGAAACGCGGGTCGCCAAAGGAGACCTGGGCAAACACAGCCCGCTGGTGTCGGCGATGGCGATCCCGGTCGGCTGCCACAAGAAATCCGCAACGCTCAAGCCATCAATGGCCGTTGCCAGCAGCACGAGGCAGGCGGGACTGGTCAGGTCCACCACGGTAACCGCAAATTCGTCGCTCGAACCATAACCGTTGTCAATGGCCAGCCGGTTGCCAGCAAACGCCAATGAGGATGCGTGGCCCAATTAATAACCACCCAGCGTTGAGAGACGTCGAGTCGCGATACTCCGAATTCGTTCAACCTTACTGGCCATTTTACAATTAAATAACGACCGACAGCGTGGTTATGTCCGCGCCGCTGGTGATCTGCAATCCCGCCGCTGGCGTGCTGGTGCAGATGCCCACCAGACCGTTGGTGTCCACCGGCAGGTTGAACGAAGCCGCTGCGCGGCGACGAAGGTTTGAGTCTTCTTTCACAGGTTTGATCGTCCTTCAGTTTGATTCCAACATACTGCCGGTGCATGAAACATATCAATCCTTCATTCACCAAAGCCACCCCCATTCAATCCG
>CAINLR010000174.1 GCA_903850425.1 uncultured Verrucomicrobia subdivision 3 bacterium
GCGCAGGCAGTGACGCTAAGACAGAATGCGCAAAGCGCGCAGAAGATTTTGGATGATCAGGCGGCGAAGGTGGCGCAGATTGGTGAGCTACTGAAGGCTGGGCAGGCGGCATTAACTGGAGGGGACAACAAGACAGCGGTGGCGAAAGCGGAGGCGGTTTTGAAGTTGGATGCCAGCAACGCGGAAGCGACGATGTTGCGGCAAAGTGCGCAAAGCGCGCAGAAGATTTTGGATGATCAGGCGGCGAAGGCCGCGCAGCAGAAGCAAATCAGCGAGTTGCTGAAGGCAGGGCAGGACGCCGTTGCCGGGGGAGACAATAAGACGGCGGTGGCGAAGGCGGGAGCGGTGCTGCAACTGGATCCCAGCAACGCTCAGGCGCAGACGATGCGGCAGAATGCGCAGCAGGCGCTGGATATTCAGGCAGCGAAGGATAAACAGGCGGCAGATCAACTTCTACAATTGGACAAAACCTTGGAGATATTGCTGGATTCTTTCGGTGTTAACGTGCCCACTGGGATTCGGTCGCCGGGGGGCAAAAAACATGGCCGTCTGGGTGCCCTCGGGTCTTCGGCAAAACAATATCAAGGTCAAGTTGATCAACTGGAGAACGCATACCAGGCTGGAAAATGGCTGGGAGAGAACAATCGGCAGCCAAGCATAGCCGCCTTGAGAAAGGCCATCGATAATTGGGATTGATCCGCTGAAACGGTTTTCCTCGGTTTTCGCTGACCTCCTTGTCTTAATTTTACAAATAACCTCAGTTCAGAAAATAATCATGGACAGGGACTCGTTTTTCGGCTAAAAAATTCTTTGGAAAACTGCGGGCAGTGTTTAATTTATTATGAATCAGAATCATGGAAATTATTTTGGAAGGACATTTGTTTCACGCCGCGTGAACTTCAAATTCACCCTTATTTCAATCCTGTCATTTTTTGGTGCCGCCGGAGTGATGGCCCAAAATCAGCCGTCCCCGCCCGAGGCTTCGGGTTCAACCGACGCTTCAACGGTTGCGCAAAACCAGCCCCCCGCCAGTTCGCCGGGCACAGCCCTTTCGGCTCCGGCGCCGGCTTTGATGGCCGCACCCGAAGGAACGAAAAATGAGATTTCCGTTTCTGGCGACTTCATGTTGGGTCAAGGAACGGTAACCTTGCCGCTGGGCTATTCCATAAAGAAATCGCTGGGCGGTAGCGGGGCCAACCTGCAGCCGGCGGCTTTCTCGGTGCCCCGGGATTCAGTTTATTACGGTGGAACCGTTTCCTACTCCTATGGTCAGGCTTGGTATGTGGACTTGTCCTATGAACAGGGACAATCCTCGGGCAGCCAAATCATTGATACCGGTTCCCTTGGGCCGATGCAGTCCAATTTCACCCTCAATGATACTTGGTATCAGGCTTATGTCCGCTACACTTTTCCCTCGCTCCGGGGGAAACGCTTTTCGGGCTATCTCCGGGCGGGCGCGAGTTTTATTCAGTCGGAACTTACCGATGACTCCAGCAGCCCGGCCGTTGGCCGCTATACGCAAAAGGATACCACGCAGGACATGCTGGTGAACCTAGGCTTTGGGATGGGTTATTCAATATATAAATCCAAATCCCGGAACTTTAATATTGGGCTGCAGCTTGAAGGTGAAGCTTTTTTTGGCACCCGCTCCCAAGACAGTTTGGAGAATCTGTCCGCCGTGGAACAAGTAGCCTTCGTGCGCGCCGGCATTGATAATACGCTTTACGGTGGCATCGGCCGCGCCACCATCCGCTTTGAGTATCGTTTAGGACAATCGGGCCTGTTCAAAATCTTCGGCGATCTGGGCGTCCAGGGGAGATACACGATGATTGAATATCCCGGAGCCGGGGCTCCGGATGAAATGCTTTATGGACCCTATGCCAAACTGGGCATCCGTTACGACTTTTAATCTTTTAGGATATTTCATATGAAACTTAAATGGCTTGCAGTCCTCCTGGTGGGCATGGGCACGGGGTTAACTTCGTCCGCCGCGCTCCAATTCACCAACCTAACCGTTTCGCTATTTCCCGCTTACTCCAACCGGCTGAATACCGTGGCCTATGGCGGCACCTCGAACTTTGTGGCGGTCGGGGATAATGCTGCCTATGTGGCGGGGAATTTTGTGGCCACCCAGCCTTTTATTACCTTACCAAACTGGACTCCGAGTCGAATTGCCAATGGCTTTGCCGCCTTCACAAATCTGACGGCGGTGGCGTCCAGCGGTAATTATTTTCTGGCCAGCGGGGACAACAATCTGTTGTTCGGCTCCACCAACGGGAAGGCATGGAGCACCAACTATGCTAAGATTTTCGCCACGACGGCCAGAGCCGCCGGGTTGGCCTATAATAACGGCAATTTTGTCACCGTGGCGACCGCTCCCACCATCGGCTTTACCAATGCCGGGGCGGCTTTTCGCACCAACTGGATTTCCGCCAGCATTGATGGCAATCCCAGTTTCGAGTCCTACCGTGGTGTGACGGCGTTTGGGTCCAATAGTTTCGCAGTCTGCGGGGTGTTCGGTCTGGTCCGCATCTCCACGAACTCCGGCGCGTCTTGGCACCAGGTTTACGGCCAGATTGGCCAGCCTGACTTGTATGGGATCGCTTCCGACAGTGTGAAGACTTTGGTTTGCGTTGGGGCCACCAATGCCACGACCACGCCGAATGCCATGATCTTAGTTTCCACCAATGCAGGAGCCAATTGGCAGGTGGCCTACTTCAATTCTGCCACCAACACCCTGCTCAAATCCGTCGCCTATACCGGCTCCGGCTACCTTGCGGTGGGCAAAGGTGGTTTGATGCTGTCCAGTTCCAACGGTTTGTCATGGTCGCAGATCACCAATTTCAGCACTTACATTTACAATTCGACGAACTCAACCTCGGTTCCCACGGCTGGCTTGGATTTGAACGGAGTCACCTTTGCCACCACTAATTACATGCATGATGTCGGTGAAATTGTCGGGGCGAATGGCAATGTGATTCTCGCCGCCGAGCCGCCGCCGACCAACAACAGTCTCGGAAACAAATGGATTTCCATCGGGGTTACCGAGGTGGTTCAAGTAGGGACGAACGTCACGTTGCCGGCGAACACGCTGCAAGTAACCAATCGTTGGGGAACCAACATTGTCATTGTGGATTGGTTTAATGCCGATCGGACACCGGTTGCCAGCGGCACCGTCTTTATCACCAACGGCATGTTTAGTTATACGCCGCCATTTATCACCGACAACGCGGACAACGTCACCAACACCTATTACGCGCAGGCGCGCGATCTGCGCACGGGCTTTATCAACACCAATTGGACGAAAATGGTGCTCACCAATTTCATGCGCCCGACGGCCACCATGATTACCACGAACACGATTTGCAACGGCGATTCGACCACGGTGCAGGTCGTGCTGACGGGGAATGGCCCTTGGACGAACGTGTGGACGGATGGTTTTATTTCCTACACCAATACAGTGGGTGCTGGTGGTGTTTTTCACACGAGTGATGCTTACCTCACGAATCTGACCCTCCCGAACGGCGTGTTCAACCCGACGAATGTGTTTTTGAATCAGGCCACCAATCACTACTACTGGGTGTCCAAGTTGTCCGATTTTTATTTCCCGATGGATGATCCTAAGAATTTGAATCCCTCCGGTGCCAACTGGGCTGGCGATCTGTCCGGCACTGATTTGGTCACCGTGAATCCGCGGCCGACCGTGGCGGTGGTGACAACCAACACCATTTGCAATGGTGATTCCCAGATGTTGCAGGCTAACTTGACGGGCATTGGGCCGTGGACCGTGTATTGGACGGACGGCTTTGCCAATTACACCCAGACCGTGCCTGTGAATGCGGCCGGTCCCTATACCGATTACCTCACCATTCCTACCGAGGCGTTCAACCCGGAAAACCTATTCTTGAATGCGATCACGAACCATTTTTACTGGGTCGTAGGAGTTTCCGATCAGAACTGCTCTGCCGTCCCCAGCGATATTTCCGGCCTTGCCAATATCACCGTGAACCCGCGGCCGACGGCGACGCTGGTGACGACCAACACGATTTGCAACGGGGATGTTCAGGTCTTACAGGCGAATTTGACGGGACTTGGACCTTGGACCGTGTATTGGACGGACGGATTTACGAACTTCACGCAGAACGTGACCGTCTATACCGCCGGGCCATATTTGGACAACTTGACGATTCTGAACAGTGCCTTCAATCCGACTAATGAGTTCCTAAATCAAAGCACCAATCATTACTATTGGGTCACGAGCGTGACGGACAGTAATTGCTTGAGCTATCCGAGTGACATTACCGGGACGAATCTGGTGACGGTGAATCCGCGCCCGACGGCGACGCTGGTGACGACCAACACGATTTGTAATGGGGATGCGACGGTGTTGCAGGCGAACTTGACGGGTATCGGGCCCTGGACCGTGTATTGGACGGACGGGTTTACCAATTTCACGCAGAGCGTGAGCATCAATGCGGCAGGGCCATATTTGGATAATCTGACCATTCTGAACAGCGCGTTCAATCCAACCAACGAGTTCCTGAATCAGAGCACCAATCACTACTACTGGGTCACGAGCGTGATGGACAGCAATTGTCTGACGGTTGCCAGCGACATCACCGGCACGAATCTGGTAACGGTCAATCCGCGCCCGACGGCGACGCTGGTGACGACTAACACGATCTGCAACGGAGATGCGACCGTGTTGCAGGCCAACCTCACGGGCATCGGGCCGTGGACTGTGAATTGGACGGACGGGTTCACCAATTACACACAAACGGTCAGCACCAATATTGTCGGCCCCTACACGGATTATCTGACCATCATTAACGAAGCGTTCAATCCGACGAATGTGTTTCTGAATCAGAGCACCAATCACTACTACTGGGTCACGAGCGTGACGGACAGTAATTGCCTGACGGTTGCCAGCGACATTACCGGAACGAATCTGGTGACGGTGAATCCGCGCCCGACGGCGACACTGGTGACGACCAACACGATCTGCAACGGAGATGCGACCGTGTTGCAGGCCAGCTTGACCGGTTTGGGGCCGTGGACGGTGCATTGGACAGACGGGTTTACTAATTTCACGCAGAGCGTGGATGTCAATGCGGCGGGGCCATATTTGGACAATCTGACTATTCTGAACAACGCATTCAATCCGACGAATGTGTTCTTGAATCAAAGCACCAATCACTACTACTGGGTCACGAGTGTGACGGACGGTAATTGCCTGACGGTTGCCAGCGATATCACCGGCACGAATCTGGTGACGGTCAATCCGCGCCCGACGGCGGCCGTCGTTACAACTAACACGATTTGCAACGGCGCTGCGCAAGTATTGCAAGCCAACCTGACGGGCATTGGGCCGTGGACCGTGTATTGGACGGATGGGTTTACTAATTTCACGCAGGTGGTGGCAGTGAATGCCGCCGGACCTTACGCGGATTACCTGGCCATTCCCAACGGCGTCTTCAACCCGACGAATGAGTTTCCGAACCAGCTAACCAATCACTATTACTGGGTGACGAGTGTGGTGGACGGCAATTGCGTCGCCAATGGAACCGATATTTCCGGACGCGCAAATATCACGGTGAATCCGCGGCCGACGGTGACACTCGTGACCACTAATACGATTTGCAATGGAGCTGCGACGGTATTACAGGCCAACCTGACGGGCCTCGGGCCGTGGACCGTGTATTGGACGGATGGTTTTACCAACTACACCCAGGTCGTGAATGTCAATGCAGGTCCTTACGTTGATACGCTCAACCTGCCCAACAGTGCGTTCAACCCCACGAACGTGTTTCCCAACCAGTTGACCAATCATTATTACTGGGTGACGAGCGTGAGCAACGCCGACACCTGCCTTGGCAACCAACCGGGCGACATCACCGGCACGAATCTGGTGACGGTGAATCCGCGGCCGACGGCGACGCTGGTGACGACGAACGCGATCTGCAACGGAGACACGACCGTGTTGCAGGCCAACTTGACGGGACTTGGACCGTGGACGGTATATTGGACGGATGGATTTACGAATTACACCCAGGTGGTTGCGGTAGCGGCTGCGGGGCCATACGCGGATACGCTGACGATTCCCAATGGAGCGTTTAACCCGACCAATGAATTTGCCAACCAATTCACCAATCATTCCTACTGGGTGACCGGTGTGAGCAACGCGGACACCTGCATTGGCAATCAACCCGGCGATATTACCGGCATCAATTTGGTGAAGGTGAATCCACGGCCGACGGCGGCGCTGCTGCCGTTCACCAGCACTGACTGCAACATTGGCACGAGCTATGTGTTGACGAACACGCTGACAGGTATTGGCCCGTGGGTGGTGACGTGGAACGATGGTTACAGCCAGACGACCAACGTGGGTCAGGGAAGCGCGCAGACGCTGGTGCGGACGGTGTATCCGACCAATAGTTTCAAGGCGAACCTGGCGAGCAACAATGTGTATTTTGTGACGAGCGTGAGCAACGCGGACAGCTGCATTGGCAATCTGCCGGGCGACATCACCGGAGTGGTGACCAACATAGTGAATCCGCGGCCGACGGCGGCGCTGCTGCCGTTCATCAGCACTGACTGCAACATTGGCACGAGCTATGTGTTGACGAACACGCTGACGGGTATTGGCCCGTGGGTGGTGACGTGGAACGATGGTTACAGCCAGACGACCAACGTGGGTCAGGGAAGCGCGCAGACACTGGTGCGGACGGTGTATCCGACCAATAGTTTCAAGGCGAA
>CAINLR010000175.1 GCA_903850425.1 uncultured Verrucomicrobia subdivision 3 bacterium
GCGAACAAGGCGACCGACGGATGAGGGGCGAGCAGTGCATAAAAAAAAGACTATGAAAACTACATCACAAAAAAAACCGAACAGGCTCCCTCAAGAATCGAAGCTAGTAGTGCCGCAGGCGCAGACACCAGAGACACCGAAGCAAGACACGCGTTTGCCGATTGATTCGGAAGCGCGGAAGGCTAACCGCACCTTGCCCACCGACAAGGTTTTGGCCTTGTTACACACCGTCAATCCCGACCTGTTCAATCTCGCCGAGGTTGTCGGCAAGTGGATTTGGGTTCAGTTCAACGAGCAGCCCGCCGCGACCTTGCGGCAGCAGTTAGCGCAGCTTGGCTTTCATTGGAACCGTGAGCGGCAGGCGTGGCAGCACCCTTGCGGCGCATTTCGTTTGCGTGGTTCTGGCGACCCGCACGAAAAATATTCCAGCTACTACCCCGGCGACGAGCGCCCCGCGTGACCTTCACCACAGGATTTTTATGATCACCAATCTTTACACCCTACGCGCTGGCGACGTTGTCGAGTATGCCGGCCAGCCCTGCCAAGTTATCCGCGTGACCGAGTCCGCCGCCGTTGTGGCGGTGATTCAGAAGCCGCGCACCATCACGCCGAGATTCGGCAAGCCGGTGACAATTCAGCCCAGCCCCAAGCACGCTTGGATTTCTCCTAACTCCGAAATTCCCATCCTTAACCGCTAACCCACTATGAACACAGAACAAAACGAATCACCCTTCGGCCCCGTCATCTACGCCTACACACGAGCGCAAGCCGTCGCCGATGGCGTGCAAGTCGAAGTCACCAAGACCGCCAAGGAAGCCGGAATCAGTTTTCCGGTGTTCCTGACACGGACAGTGTTTGATGCCTATGTCGCCGTGCCGGAAGGCGTGCAAGCCCAGGATGAAGCCGGACGGCTTTGGGATATTGTCTGGATGTTGCGCTTCGCGATTCTGCGCAGCCGCAGCGGACAAGATCGCGTGCCCGTCGCCTTGTATGTTCGTAACGACAATCACCGCGCCAAGCTGGTGAAGTTGATTGCCCAGTGCGGCCCGCTCGACATGGACAAACCCGAACCCGCCATCACGGTGATGATGCCGGACGAAGATTGACCACCACCACCAACGCCGTGCGCGTGACAGGCGCACGGCCCCATCTTTTTATGAATTTTCCCGCCTACACCAAGACCAAAGCCGAGGCGCAACGGCTCGCCGCCGAACTGTTCCCCGACGAAAAAACTGCCATCGCCAAAATTGCGCCCGACGTTTCGCACCCACGCTATCACTTGACCCACACCACCGCCGACACGCTCCGCACCGTGTTCTTTTGGCTGCACGAACAGAATCCAAAAATCTACAAACGCGCCCGCTGGCATCTGTTTTACGACATGGCGCACCGGATCGCCGTGTTGCTCGACGAAAATGCGCAAGCGAAAGTCCGCGACCTTTACGCCAACGACCACGCGAAACAGTGGCAGAGAAAACAAGCCGCTGAGATCGTGACCGGCGACGGCCACGGAATTTAATTTAGTGCCGCCGGTGGCAACACCACCGGCGGCGAACGCTAAAATTTTTCGCGGCTTCGCCTCGTGCCTCATCTCGCCGCGAAAAATTATTTCCCCAAGCTCGCCAACTCGCCCCGCCTCAATCGCCGGCCAGGCTACTGCAAATAGTGTTCGCGTTGCTCAATAGTGACGGCGCGCAACCCATCCACGGTTTCCCTTGGCGGATGATGCGGGCCGCGCGCGGTTGCCGACGCTCATGCTGGCGGCGGCGGCTAACGCCACCGCGACGCCAGCACCGGGCCGCCATCGCAGGTTGGCGAACGGTTTCTCACGGCGGCCCTTTCGCTACCCCGCGCGCGATCTGGGCGTCGCGGGTTATCGAATGGTTTCAGGATTATCCAACGCTTCAGGTTGGCGGATGATTTTGGCGCGGGGTCGGCAAGAAAAGTTAGTGGGTTGATGTCTCGCCGCTACGCGGCTCGCGGCGGCGAACGCTCGCTGTCACTCGCGTTCGCCTTGGATTGGAAATTCAATCGGGGGTTGTCAGGCGGGCGGCCAGTTGCTAAAAGTAAAATTATGATCTCAAACGAACGTCCATCGCCCTACGGTCGGCGGCCCTATCAAGCATCGGGCTACCAACAAACGCCAAGGCCCTTCGTCCAGGAAGACACCATCAAAACCACCGAGCTTCAGATTGAGCGCAAGATTTTCACCATCACGCTCAAGGAAAATCCACGGGGCCGGTTTTTGCGCATCACGGAGGATGCTGGAACCAAACGCAACACGGTCATCATTCCCATCACGGGTCTGGACGATTTCAAACGCGTGATCAATGAAATGGCCCAGGCGGCGGAAGAAATGCCGGCACCGAAACAGCCACCCGCAGAGGAACCAGGCGATTCCATCGGCAATCGGTAAGTTTGCCAGTGCGGCTCGCACCCCGGCGTCACCGAGCCGCCACTTGTGCTCGTGCCTCGCACCAAGTATCGGCCCGCTTCCGCCCGCGACCTGGCCGGACTCGCCAGTTTGCCGCCTCTCCATTCACTAACGCGACTGCTTCACAGATTACGCAGATCGCTCCCGCTCATTCCGAAGTCTGCAAACTGGCGAGACCGGATGAAACCGGCCGCGCCCTGAAAGATGGCCGCGAGACTACGTCCGGCCAAGACCAGCAATACGGCGCGAGGCGTTGCCTGTCGCCGAGGACCAAGAATTAGCCCGCGATGCTTCGCACGGGCAAGACGTCAGCAATAGTCGCGGGGACGGCCAGCCTTCGCGGCACTCCGCAGGCTGCGTTTGCGAAACTGGCCGACCCCGCTGGAAAAACCAAATTAGACCGACACCCCGGCGCTGGGCTTCGCGGCCTGCTGTCTCGGCTGCCATGCACCCATCAGCCGGCCATCATTCCGCTACGCTCCAGCGGCGGGGAGTCGGAAAATCATGTCATCGCGCTGGCGCGACGATGCCAGGCAAC
>CAINLR010000176.1 GCA_903850425.1 uncultured Verrucomicrobia subdivision 3 bacterium
GTCGTTGGTGCCCGCACCGACGCTTCCAACGCCGTGCGTTGATCCGAATCCAGTTCCAAACCGCGTATGGGTCTTGCCATGCACCCAGTTTAAACAAATATCATGTTATGTCCACTGTATTCGAGAACACAACACTAGCAGGGTCAAGGTGGCGGCACCACTCGTGTTAGTCCCCACGCTGTTGAAGACCACGCAGCGATACAAATCCGCATCGGCGGCTTGAATGGTGGAAACGAGCAGGTCAGGTGAAAAGGCCCCGCTGATGCGGCCGCTGTTGGCCAGACTCACGCTGCCTTTTTGCCATTGATAACCCAAGGTGGGACTGCCTGTAGCGGTGACGTGGAAGGCCGCCGTGCTGCCGGCCAGCAGCGTCAGATTGGTGGGTGAACTGGTGATGATGGGCGGCAACAACACCGTGAGCGTGGCCCAGCGGCTGGTCACGGAACCGTTGCCATTGGCGACAATGACGTTGTAATTGGCCGCCGCATCCGTTGGCTGCACCGGATTTAAGGTCAGATAGGAATTGGTCTGGCCGGAGAGATTGCCGGTGCCTTTGCGCCACTGATAGGAATAGGGAGCACCACTGGTGGCCGTGACGGTAAAGGTGGCCGTGCCGCCTTGGGCAGCGACTTGATCCGCAGGCGTGGTGGGATCAATCGTCGGCGGAATGGCAAAAGGATCGGTGGCCAAATAGGGTTTCAGGAGCACTTGGCCCACGCTGGCGTTATCCTGACTGTCGTAAATCTTTGTCAGGTTGCGGAGATTGTTGGCTAGTTCAGTTGTGGTTGGTTCGCCCCAGTAGTTATTTGTAACCCAAACTGCGCCTGCGCCACTGGTTTGCAACTCGTAGGTTGAGTTGTTGGCAATTCGGTTGCCCACTATTCCGCTGAAAGTAGTTCCTGAATATGCTGAGATACTCAAGCCAACATTGTTGTGGTCAACAGAACAGCCAGTCATTACTGGCATTCCAATATTAACGCCAGTTCCTGAATTATAGGATATCGTGCTGGCATAAATAAACGGTGTCGGACCAGAGTATTGTATTCCATTCGCATTGAAACTTACGAAGCAATTACTGACCATCAAGGATGCTGCGCCACCACCCCAATCGCCAGAGGATATACCCCATCCGTTGTTGTTGTTCATCGTGCTGTTTACGATTGTTGCATAGCGACCACCCGTAACACCATACCCGTTGTTCGATGAAATATTACAATTCTGGATTGAGGCAGATCTAGTAAAGCTAAGCCCATTGCCTGTATTTCCAATAATTGAGCAATTTGTCGCTGTAATGTCTCCGCCGGGTCCAGATCCGGAGTATCCATTTGAGGCAGCAGCAACGCCTCCTGAATTGTTACTGATAGTGCATCCTTGCAGGTTGATTTTGGCTACAACATTATCAGATTCTTGCGCGTAAACTATCACTCCCCAGCCAGAATGGTTTGTTACTGTGCAATTAATTAGCGTTATCTGACCGCCGGCAATACCAGGATTGTAAATGTAATTATAATAATAGACACTTCCCCCAAAATTATTCGCCACAACACAATTAGTCATAAAAACTGGAGCAAGTCCACCAGTTAAATATCCAGCACCCACACCTACTCCGTTGCTGGAAACTAGACAACTTGTCAAAACAACCGTGGAACTGATCCCTACTCCAAATTGCGAGCAGTGGCGGAAAGTGCAGTTCTGGACAGTTGGATTTCCACCTTCGAAGGTTAATCCTTTCACGCCATACTCAACCACGCACCAATTCAAGACCGACTCGCCATTGGTTGATACACCAAGTCTGACACCATACCAGTCGCCGCGTTTTGCAGGCGGGGTTAAGGGTGAAGAGGTAAAATAAATTTGGTTGCTCGGCGTCCCGACCGCATTAATAATGCCGCCGCCAGCGACCAATTCGATCCGGGAACTATCTGTTCCGCTGGCAGTGTCGTCATAATTGTTCCATGCTGCTATGTGAGTTCCGGGCAGAATTGTCAATGTGACATGATTTGGCACGGTTACATCCCCGGTCAGTTCAATATTGCCGGACCACGTTTCATTCGCCGCCATCACGCCGGATGTGGTGATGGCCGAGGCGGTTTGGGTGAGTGTGAATAACGCCAAGCCGCACGCGGCCAGGCTTTGTATTGAGTATTTCGGAGGTTTCATTTTGGTGTTAGTTGATCGTGTGCTCTTAGTGCGTTCTTAACTTGCTGCAAGAATTACTTTGGTTGTGTGGAATAAGACTTTGGATTTGTGTCAGGACGGATTCTCTGATAGCATGGGCTTCTGGTAACATTGTGGGTAATTGTTGCATTTTATTGGGGCACTATAGAATAGTAGCGTTGTGGCTTATCCGGCGAACCGTAGTCAATAATCACGGTAGGATTGGAAACGATAGTCGCGCTCTGGATTGGCACCCAGGCCGCCGAGTAGGTTAGATTGGTGATGTATTGGACCAGGCAAGCACCGCCCACGGGACCATTGATATTCACGCCGGCATATTTCTTGGTTGCGGTCAACCACAGGCTCGCGGCAGCACTGGTGTTGGTGCCCGACGAATTCCAAACCGTGACCGTATATTGGCCCACGTTGGTGGCCCCGGCGCTGTTGAGGTTGTAACTGGAGCCCACGGCTCCGTTGATGATGCTATTGTTAAAATACCATTGATAGCTCAGCGGCATTGAACCGGTGACTGCCACGGTAAAGCTGGCGTTTGCGCCCACGTTCACAACTTGTGTCACGGGATTGGTGGTGATGGTCGGTGGCGTGGGCAGGTTGGTTGCGGAAAGCAATACGCCTTCAATTTCTGAGAAAGCTAATCCAGGAGCCCAGTTTGATCCGCCCGCACCAAAATATGCCGTGGTCGTATATGACCAGGTGGCGTGACTGGAATCCGTCACCAGATAGGTGCCGGGGGCAAGGATTATGTTAGGGTAAGCATACCAACTGCCATTGACAACCCCACCATAGGCCGTAAAACCCACCGCTGGCCATTGCCCGATCACATTCGTCGAAACCCCCGTGATAATCTGTTTCAAACCAATGGTTCCAGGAGTAGCACCGGACCCGGAATTGTAGTGGTAGTTATAAATGGAGGTGATCAGTGTTCGTTTGGAAAGCTGAAAGACTGGATCGCTGGTCGGATTGCTCAACGTGGCATCCTGATTAAAGCTGTTATAAAGATTAAGGATTGGTAAAGAAAGGCTGGCCACTTGACTCGTTAGCGAACCGGAGATATTGCTTACCACTACCAAATAATTGCCCGTATTGGTTGGCGAAACATTGGGCACAATCAGGTTGGTGGCATTGGCCCCAATGATGTTGGTTCCATTGAAAAACCACTGGTAAGTCAAAGGCGCAGTTCCCGTCGCTGTCACCGTAAAGGTGGCATTGCTCAGGTAACCCACTGTCTGGCTTTGTGGTTGAGTAATGATGCTCAAGGTATTGCTGACGGCATTGGTAATCGTCAGCGTTCCATTCACCAGGCTTACCAGGTAATTGCCCTGCCGGCTGTTGGGATCAATCAGGCTGGGCACAATAGGATAAGACCCCGCCGGGCTGGCCGTGACGGCGCTACAGGCATAGCTGGCGGTGATGTTATCCGCGTTGACCAATCCCGAAATGATTCCGCCAAACACCGGATTAGCGGCCCCATATCCACGCGTGGCGTTGCTGGCTGTTACGCTCAAGGGCATTCGTTGGACAGCCAAGCTCACACTGCCGGTCGCCGAATTGTAATTAACTGTATCCGTAGGTGTGAACGCCACTGAAAGCAGATTCGTTCCTGCATTCAAGATTGCTCCGGAGGCTGGAACGTAGGCAAAGCCACCCGGCAAACTGGCCTTGGCGTTAAGTTGATTGGAGCTTAACGCAGTGCCGTAATTGATGGCTGCCGGATTGGTCCACGTCAATACCGGCGAAGCTTTGAGCACAGCGAGAGTGGCGGGCGGACTGTTGGTGCTGCCACCGCCATTTGAAATGGCTACGGAATAATTGCCGGCATCGCTCATCAGCACCCCGGCGATGTTCAAGACGTTGGTTTGAACGCCGGAGATGCGAACATCATTGGTGAGATTGGTTCCATTCAAACGCCATTGATAGGCGAGCGCGGTTCCTGTGGCAGTGACGGTGAAACTTAGGTTGGTTCCCACAATGGCACTCTGGCTTTGGGGTTGGCCGGTGATCACAGGCGGCATGGCTAAAGAGACAACCTTGTAATCGTCAAAAAGCAGATAGTTGTCGCCGGGATGTGCCTGATCGGTGTAATCCCATCCAGCGGCAATGGTCCAAAGGTCCCTAAGTTGACCCGGACTGCCAATTGGTTGATTGGTAGCCAGCACCAGTCCGCCTAAAGTGGCACTCCATTTGTTTTGTGCATAGTCCAGTTGAATGACGAGTTGGTATTGGATGCCATTGGTAAAAGTTAGCGGGGTTAAAACCCAATCATTTGTTCCAGACACCGACCATATTGTCATCGAGGTATTTCCGAATGCCAAACTTAACGATTGGTTTCCGGCTGTGTCGTAAACGTTCCAGTAAAACCAATCGTAATAGCCGTTGGAGGAATCTTCGATTGCCATAGTGGTTGAAAACTGGATCGGCTGGTTGGCAATAAAGTTTGTCAGATTGAGCGGATACCAAACATAATTGCCATATTGATTGGAACTGATTGGCGGATTGTAACCGAGGTAGGCTTGCTGGCCTTTTCCCGGGAAGAAGTCATTCACAATCCCGTTGCCATTATCCCAACTATTCAACCACCCTGCTTGTCCTCCCAAAAATGAACTTGTGTTGAAACCTTGGTTGGTTTCAAAACCTGTTTGGTAAGGGAAATTGGGATTATTACTCAACTGCACCAGTGTCATACCCCATTGCGGTCCAGAGTCGACGACTTTGTAAGCTTGGTTCGGATAAACATTAAAATTCACCCAATTGCAATTGGTGACACACATCCAGATGGACAACGTAGTGGCATTGGTAATGGGGATTTGGACCGTTTGGCTCTGAGCCAAAGTATATTGGTTGCCCAGAACCGCGATGGCGATTGTGCCGGGGACGGAAGTGGCATTGCTGACCGTAATGCTTTGCCCCATGGCAGGCACCAAGCAGTGCAGGAATAGCGCCAAGCCAAACGCGGCCAAGCCATAGACTCTTAGTTCTGCCCATTGTATTATTGTTTTCATTCGCTCGTTCGGTATGGTTGATTGTTGCGTGCCTTTAAATTAGTTTGTTGAGTGATCCTGCGATTTAGCGTGGTGAGAATAGCCCAGCCATTTATGGCTGGGATGCGTTGCCCACCCACCGCCAAGTCTCGGCCGGGACGAAAGATTTTTTCTGCCGTCCCTGGAGGGACTTTTCATGCGAGCCATCACCACCCAGCCATGAATGGCTGGGCTATTGTCAATGAGGGGTGGGGGCAATGTCGGAAAATGTCTTGAGTAGAGACTCAAAACCGCTGGCACCTGTTCCGAAATGATACCTTGCAAACCGGCTGTTTTTACAACGCCCATATTGTTCCTTCTGATGTTCCCCAAAGAGTTGTTGAGCCAGTGCAGTAGCTTCCATTTTTTCAAGCAAAAATCACCTTGCGGCAAGTCCCGCCTGTTGCGTGCATCGGCTTTGGCACCCAGCGGCATTAATTGACCAAAAGCATTGCTGGCAAGCTCTCCCTTTATGGCTATTTGCCAAGCGGCAATTGCTTTGGGCGAGTTTTCCTGCTCGCTTCCGGCAACTGCTTTGCATGAACCGTGTCAGCCGCCGGCGTCAAAAGGCTCAAACTGATCTCGAATTATTTCACAGGGAGCATCCTTACGTCGGCGGCTAAGGTTCAGGTTCATGCGCGATTTCATCGGGGAATGACTTCCCCGACCCTCTGCCAGCCGGTGGCTGGCGAGGGAGCCTCACCAAGCCCAGTGTCAGCCTTCACCCATTGAGGCCAAATTGAGTTAAACGCATTGTCTTTCTGAGCCAAAGCCGATTAGAATGGTGGCTCGTAAATTTGCATGAACCCTGTTGCCGCCTCCATTATTGAAAAGCCCACCCGGCGCATCTTCGCGCTGGCCGCCACCGTGTTCGGGCTGGACCAGTTGACCAAATGGTTGGTGCTGCGTTCCCTCGCGACGGGCGACGAGCGCGTGATCATTCCCGGCTTCTTTAATCTCGTCCACCGCGACAACACCGGGGCCGCGTGGAGCCTGTTCACCGGCAACAACACCGTGCTCGCCATCATTGCCCTCGTGGCCCTCGTGGCGCTGTTCTACTCGCGCCGCCATTTCAGTGCGCACACCCGGTTCGGGCAGATCGCCTTTGGCCTCGTGTTCGGCGGCATCACCGGCAACCTCACCGACCGGCTGCTGCACAGCCGGCACGCGGTGGTGGACTTCCTCTATTTCTACCTGCAACCACGCGGCGGCGGCGAACTCGGCTTTCCCGCCTTCAACGTGGCGGACTCCGCCATCTGCACCGGGGTGGCGCTGATATTCCTCATCACTTGGAAGAACGAAAGTGCGCGTCCACCCGCAGAAACCTCGGCCGCCAAGTGAGGTTGGCTGTGCGCCGTTAACCGCCCATGTCTGAACGCAACGAACAGTTCATCATAGAGAAATCTTTGCCGTCCGCGCGGCTGGACAAGTTTCTCTGCGAAAAATTTCCCGCTGTCACGCGCGGCACGTTGCAACGGCTCATTGAGGAAGGCCACATCCGCGTCAATGGCCAGGCCGTCAAGCCCACGCATCATCCGCACGCGGGCGAACAGATTGACGTTCACTGGCCGGAAGCCAAGCCGGCTGAGGCGCAGCCGGAGAAAATTCCGCTGGAGATTTTGTTCGAGGACAAATCGCTGCTGGTGGTCAACAAAGCCGCTGGCATCGTGGTGCATCCCGCCGCCGGACATGAGGAACACACGCTGGTCAACGCGCTGCTGCATCATTGCGACGGGTCCTTGAGCGGCATCGGTGGCGTGGCGCGCCCCGGCATCGTTCACCGGCTCGACAAGGAGACCAGCGGCTGTCTGGTGGTCGCCAAGAACGACGAGACGCATGTGGCGCTCGCGGAACAATTCGCCGGACGCCAGGTGAAAAAGATTTATCACGCGCTCGTTTGCGGCGAGCCGGGCCGCGCCACCGGGGAAATCCACGCCGCCATCGCGCGCCACCCCACGCACCGCAAACGCATGGCCGTGCGCGATGACAGTGACGGCCGCGCGGCGCACACCAGTTACCAGATTCTCGAACGCCTTTACGCTACTACCTTGATGGAGGCGCAGATCCATACCGGCCGCACACACCAGATCCGCGTGCATTTTCAATTCATTGGCCACCCGCTCGTGGGCGACGACACCTACGGCGCGCGGCAAAATATTCGCGTCAAGGAACTGACCAACTACGCCGCGCCGCGCGTGATGCTGCACGCGAAACAGTTGACCTTCACCCATCCGCGCACCCAGCAGCCGATGACGTTTGAAGCCCCGCTGCCGGCGGATTTCAAGGCGGCGTTGAAATCATTGCGGGTGAAAGAATAGCCAACTCGGTTTTCAATTATTGCTGGGTGGCACCGTCATCCAGTCGCCGATCGGACGCGAGGTTCCACAGTCGAGACATTGGGTGGCGCTGTATTGGGTGCCGCAATGCGGGCAGGCGGCGTTCGTGAGGAAGGTATCAAAGCCCTGGCCACATTTGCCACAGCGCCACAAGGCACCCAGCGGTGGTGCAGTTTTACAGGACGGACACGCGAAACCCGCGCGGCGCGGAATTTTGGCGATCTTCGCCAGCGCTCGTGCCTGCTTCAATCCGCCCCAGCAATTCATCAGGATGAAGGCGGCCATGATGCCCAGCCAGATGGATTGCGCGAAGATGGCCAGGCCAATCAATGCGGCGACGCCGATGAAGCCGATGATGCTGGCGGCCATTAAACTATTGGCACGGCCAAACGGAAACCACAGCAGCGAACGCAAAATTTGTCCGCCGTCGAGCGGATAGACCGGCATTAAGTTGAAGATCAAGAGCGCGAGGTTGATGATCATGACGTTATGGATCAATTCATACGCGTTGGGGTAAATGTCATACCAATGCAGGTGAGAACTTACCGACACCAGCACGGCGAGCACCGGAATCAGCACCACGTTGACCAACGGACCGGCGGCAATGCTCCAGAGTTGCGCGCCGGGCCTTTGTGGAGGCGAGACATAAGCCACGCCGCCGAGCGGCCAGAGCACAATATCGTGTGTCTGTCCGCCAACCTGGCGGCAGGCTAGTTGATGGCCGAATTCGTGGATCAGCACGATGGCGAACAGCGATAGATACTCCAGCACGTTCCAGATCATCGAGGAATATTCGTGCGTGCGATATTGGACGGAATAAATGGCGACGAGAAACCACGACCAGTGAACGAATACACCGATCCCCGCGAGCGAAAACAGCTTGAATGCGCCTTTGTTTGTGGGCATTTAGAGCGCTCCTTTGATGAGCCGGAGCAACTCCGCGTGCGACTCGACCGCCTGGAACTGCGGGAATTCCGATTTCACCTTTTCCGGTGCGTGAATGAGGAAGCCCACGTTCGCCTCGCCCAGCATCGCGGTGTCGTTGTAGGAATCGCCGGCGGCCACGACGTGGTAGTTCAGCGACTTCAGGGCCGCGACGGATTTTTGTTTCTGGTTCGGCTGGCGCAATTGATAACCGGCGATGCGGTCGTTCTCCACGATGAGGCGATGGCAGAACAACGTCGGCCAATTGAGGTGCTTCATCAGCGGTTGCGCGAACTGCTCGAAGGTGTCGGACAAAATGATGACCTGCACGAGCGAGCGGAGCTCATCGAGAAATTCCTTGCCGCCGGGCAGGGGCTTGAGCGTGCCGATGACTTCCTGGATGTGCGAAAGTTTGATGCCGTGTTGATCCAAAATGCCAATGCGGTAGTTCATCAGCTTGTCATAATCTGGTTCGTCCCGCGTGGTGCGGCGCAGTTCGGGGATGCCGGTTTTTTCGGCGACAGCGATCCAGATTTCGGGTGTCAAAACGCCTTCCATGTCGAGAGTAACGATAGCTTGTTTCACGCGGGCGGAGTTTTTCAAAAAGCGGCGGGCATGTCCAGCGCTTCAAGGAAAGCGTTTATGCGAAATGGCGGCTGGAGGTGATGGCAAGAAAGGGGCGGTAGTTTGCAAGCCGCCGCTGGCCACTTAACGGCACATTCTTAACACTGTGCGCCGGCTTAGGATCGGCCGTTCCGGCTGTCCCCGCCATTATGAATCTTTTGCGTGTCACTTTTACGGGGCTTACCGCCCTAGTCTTGGGAATTGCTTCCATCGCCAGCGCGGCGGCGGCGGATGCGGTCCCGGTCATCCAACCAAGTCAGAAGCCGGCCTGGCTGGCGGAACTTTCCCTCGGAATCAAGGAGAGCTATGATGACAACGTCTTCCTGGCCGGGGCGGACGCGAAATATCTGCCGCCCACTTACACCGTGCCGGCCGGCAGCGTGGCTGCGCTGAAGGATTGTGCGTCGTGGGTGACGACTGTCTCGCCGAAGGTGGCCCTCAATTTTAACCCGCTCCTCGGCGATCAAAAAACCGTGCAGGTTCTGTCGCTGGCTTATGCCCCGGACTTGGTCGGCTACCACGACCAGACTTCCGAAAATTACGCGGCGCACCGCGTGATGAGTGCGATCAAAGGCAAAACCGGGGCTTTTTCCTTCAGCGCGGACAACACGTTCGCTTACATCAACGGTAACAATGCGGGGCCAACCTATCCCGGCGGACTGCTCAGTGCCTATGCCATGGCCGCCACCCGCGAACGGCGTGAACAAATCCAGGACAAGGCGGCGGTTACTTTTCAATATGACTGGCAGGACTTTTTCGTCCGGCCCACGGCGGCTCTCACCTATTACGAACTGATGACCGAGTTGATGAACGTGCCCGGTTATCAGAATTTTGCGGATCGTTACGATGTCAATGGCGGCGCGGATCTGGGCGGTAAGCTTTCCTCACACTTGGCGTTGACCCTGGGTTACCGCTACGGGCATCAATACCAGCAGCAATATGCTTTTACACCTTACAGTTCATCGAGCGATTATCAGCGGGTCTTGTTTGGGATTGAAGGCAAGCCGTGGTCCTGGCTGGATGTGAAAATCCAGGGCGGCCCGGACTTCCGAGATTATATGGGCAACACCGCCACCCACATCACGCCGGTCAGCGACCCGCACCTCGTTACTTATTATGGCGAGGCTTGGTTGACGGCGACGGTCACGACCAATGACTTGATTACTTTCAAATACAAGCAATGGCAATGGCTGGCCAGCACTGGCAAGGTGCCGTATTTCGACAGCACCTTTGACCTGAGCTATCACCGCAAGCTGACGGATAAACTGGGCTTTGATCTGGGCGGAAAGATCTTATCGTCCGATTATACCAGCGGCAATCTGGCTACCTGTCACCGCAACGATTGGGATTATGGGGTGGCCACCGGCCTGGGTTATGCCGTCAATCGTCATCTCAGCGTGAACCTCGCCTACTCGCTTAATCTAGGGCGCAACGCCGTGGCGGGCGTTCCGAATGAATCCACACGGGAATTTAATCAAAACCTGGTTTCCCTGGGTGCGCTCCTGAAATTTTGAGGCCGGCGGCGGCTGGGATCAGGGCTTCGGCGCGTAACCCATCTGCGTCAGCACTTGCTGTCCGCCGGGAGCTAACACGAAAGTAATAAAGTCTTTCACCTTCGCCGGCTCCTTGTCGGCGTCCGTATAGAAACGGAGGGCGCGGGCGTAAGGATATTTATTGCCATTCACGCTGGCGGCGGTCGGCACGACCCCCTCCACGGCAACCGCCTTGGTGCCTTCGTGTGGCGCGAGGTTGAGGCCGGTGTAACCAATGCCGTGCGGGTCTTTGGCCACGGCGTCGGCGATGGCCAGATAGTTCGTGAAGAGCTGGACGTGTTCCTCGAAATCCTGCGCGCCCATGGCCATTTCCTTGAAGCCGAGATAGGTGCCGGAAACGGGATCGCGGACGAAGAGATGCACCGGCGCATCCGGCCCGCCGACCTCCTTCCAATTCTTAATCTTGCCGGCGAACAGCGACTGCACCTGATTGCTGGTGAGATTACTGACGGGATTCGCCGCATTCACCAAAATGGAAACCGTGTAGGTGCCGATGATGTATTCCTTGAAGTGGACGCCGTGAATTTGCGAGATCGTTTCCTGCTCCTTGAGCACGGGCCGGGACGCGGCCGCCAGGTCGCAATAGCCGCCCATCAACGCACCGATGCCATAGCCCGTGCCTTTGAATTCCAAGTCGAAGCTCACGGTCGCATGATTCTTTTTATACTCGGTGATCAGGCGCGGCGCGAGTTCCTCGCCAATGGTGTTCGAGCCGCGAATCGTGATTTTATCCTGCGCGCCCGCCGCGCAGACCCCGACGAAAACCGCAAGGACCGGCGCGAACAATTGAGGGCGGCCACCCGTGATTTTTTGAAGAGTTGAATACATAAAAATTCCTCTGCTGGTTAAATGGATTTCGGCTCCACTCTCCCCAACTAAGCTGGGTCCGGCAAGCGAAAAATGCCGGTTCCATCCTCGCCCGTGCCGGATCGCCACTTTATTTTGATTTGCGCTCTCAGTCTGATTTCTAACGCGGCACCCAGGTTGACCAGCGAGCGCAAGCAGACAGTGACGTGCCTCTCCGGGCGGACGAAGACTTGGTGATGCCTGATTAAGGCCGTTTTCATAGCAACTTTTGCGTGCTGCAATCTGACTTTTGCGTGCTTCGCATCAACTTTCGCCGGCTTTGAGCCAGCTTTTTACCGGCTCACATACATGAATACGGCTGGCCAGCGGACGATTGCCGGCAGGGCACGGACTGATGGGGCCGAGCCTCCGACTTTTGGCCGCTCCGCCTGGCGTTTGCCTCATCGTGATTGACTTTTGCCCGCTGCCGGCCGGCTGCCGCTGGAATAATTCTTGTTCGCGTTCAAGTTGAGCCTAATCTAACTTTCCCATTAGCACCGGGCTTCGGCCCGGTGGCAGGGGTTGCCCGGAGGCCACAGTTTTAACGGCTTAACTCAATGATGAAAAGCCGCTGAAGCGGCTCACTTTCATTTTGCCATCAAGCCACCGGGCTGAAGCCCGGTGCTAATGATAGGCTCAACTTGACGCGCATTAGAATAATGCCAATACAACCTTGGCTTTTACCAAGAAAGGTTGAGACAACCCGCCAGCCTGGGCGCAATGTCGCCCACATGACCGCCCACCAAGAAGACATAATCACCGCGGCGCTGACTCTCCAAAAGACCTGCGACCGCTACCCCGCCATCACCGCTCAAATCCCCGGCTTTGTCACCGCCCTCGGTGATGCCGGGGTGAAAGTGCAAACCATTCAGGCCCAGGCTCAGATTCAGGCCGGCAAGATTACCGGCCTGACCATGAACAAAAAGGAACTCAAGACCGCCCTATGTAAAAAGGCGTTTGAAATCGCCAGTGCCGTCAGCTCCTACGCCGCCACCACCAAGGACAGCGTGCTGGCCGAAAAAGTCAGCTTTACCCTCACCGAATTGAAAGAAACCCGCGACACCGAGATTATCGGCGTGTGCCAGAACATCCGCGACGCCGCCACCGCCAACCTGGCCAAACTGGCCGATTATGCCGTCACGGCGGCGGACCTGACCGATCTGGCCAAGAAGATTGACGCCTACAAACAGGCCTTGAGCGCGCCCGCCGACGCGCGCGTGAGCCGCAGCACCGCCACCACCAACATCACCACCGGCATTGCTGACCTGCTGCATATTCTGGCGAACCGGATGGACCCCTTGCTGCCCAAGTTCGAGTCCATCAGCATGGATTTTGTGAATGCCTATAAGAGTGCCCGCATCATCATCGCCACCGGCGGCGGCGGTCCCGCCGCGCCGGTCCCGCCGCCGCCGAAATAATATCAAATCGTAGGCAGGCGCACGGCCTCTGGAAACAGAGGCCGTTTTATCAAGCACGGGTAAGGGACATTCCTGAATATTGCAAGGGGATTGCAATGGCGTTTGGTTCAAGGTTGCTTAAACTAGCCACCTGGCCTCAAAGTGATCACCAACCAATTTTGAATTCAGTTAGAACCGATTGGAATGAAAATGAAAAAGCCTTTGCTAAAGCCGCTTGTTGTGATCGCCAGCATCTTGTTTTGGTGCGCCTGGAACCTCCCCGCGCAGACCGCCCCCACCATCACCACCCAGCCGGCCAGCCAGACGAATCAGGTGGGCACCACGGTGAGTTTCAGCGTGGGAGCCACCGGCACCGGCTCGCTGCTCTACCAGTGGCTGTTCAACGGCACATATCTTCCAAACAACATCATTACCACCGTTGCGGGGTATGGCAATTACGGTTATTCCGGCGATGGTGGAGCAGCCACGAGCGCCAACCTTTATGAGCCAAACGGTGTGGCGTTTGATGGAATCGGCAACCTATATATTGCAGATGTTTTCAACAACCGCGTCCGCAGGGTGGACACCAACGGAATCATCACCACTGTGGCCGGCAACGGCACTGGAGCTTACAATGGTGACGGTGGCGCGGCCACCAATGCCAGCCTATATCATCCCGAAAGTGTGGCCTTTGATGCTTTCGGCAACATGTATATTGCGGATGGCGACAACAACCGCATCCGCAGGGTGGACATAAACGGCATCATCACCACCGTGGCGGGCAACGGCACTGGAGCTTACGCTGGTGACGGTGGCGCGGCCACCAATGCCAGCCTTTATTATCCCAGAGGAGTGATCTTCGATGTCATCGGCAATCTATATATTGCTGATGATAGTAGCCGCATTCGCAAAGTGGATACCAATGGTATCATTTCCACCGTTGCAGGCAATAATGTCAACGGTGGCTATTCAGGTGACGGTGGCGTCGCCACTAACGCCAGCCTTAATTATCCCGGCTGCGTTGCCTTCGATGCTATCGGCAACATGTATATTGCGGACTCTTTCAACAACCGTATTCGCAAAGTAGACACCAATGGCATAATCACCACCGTGGCAGGTAATGGGGTTGGCGCTGGCGTGCCTTTGTCGGGTGCTTATTCCGGGGATGGCGGCGCGGCCACCAATGCCAGCCTTTATCAGCCGGAAAGTGTGGCCTTTGATGCTTTCGGCAACATGTATATTGCGGATGACGACAACAACCGCATCCGCGAGGTGAGCACCAGCGGCATTATAACAACTGTGGCAGGCAATGGCATCGGGGGCTACTCCGGTGATGGAAGCGTGGCCACTATCGCCAGCCTTAATCATCCCATCGGCGTGGCGTTGGATTCCTCTGGCAACTTGTATATCGGTGATGAAAATAACTATCGCATCCGCGAGGTGTATTTGGCCGGGCATTCAGCCCTCACGCTAACCAATATACATGCCAACAATGCCGGCAATTACACGGTTGTAGTCACCAGTCCCTACGGTAGCGTGACGAGCGCCGTTGTGACTCTGACCGTGCCCGCACCAGCCGTCATTACCGTTCAACCCGCTAGCCAGATAGCAGCAATCGGTAGCAATCCCAGTTTTTTTGTGACGGCCGCTGGTTCTGGATCATTTGACTATGAATGGTTTTTCGCCGGCACCAACCTGCTTCAAAGCGGCACGAACAGCACTCTGACGTTGCCTAATGTTTCGGCAAGCAATGCCGGCAATTATATGGTGGTGGTTACCAACAGCTATGGCAGCGTGACCAGTCAGATTGCTGCTTTGGAATTTGCGTTGCCACCTTTTGTTACCATGCAGCCAGCGAGCCAGACGAACGTGCCGGGCACCCGAGTGAGCTTTAACGTGGCGGTTGGCAATGCCGGGCCGTTCAGCTACCAATGGCAGCTCAACGGAACTAATTTGCCAAATAACAACAATATCATTACTACCGTGGCAGGAAATGGCAGCCAAACCTATGCCGGGGATGGCGGTGTGGCCACCAATGCGGGTCTTTATTATCCATCGGGCGTGACCTTTGATCCCTCTGGCAACCTGTTTATCGCAGACATTGACAACAATCGCATCCGCAAGATGGACATCAACGGTATTACAACAACCGTGGCGGGTAATGGTATGGGACAATTTGCTGGCGACGGCGGCGGTGCCACCGGTGCCAGCCTTTATTTTCCTAGAAGTGTGGCCTTCGATGCCATCGGCAATTTGTATATTGCTGACCGTTCAAATAACCGTATTCGCAAGGTGGATACCAATGGCATCGTCACTACCGTTGCTGGTAAAAGTGGTTCCGGTTATTCCGGGGACGGCGGCGCGGCCACCAATGCCAGCCTTTATTTTCCCTCCGGCGTAGCTTTGGATGCCTCCGGCAACCTGTATATTGCCGACACTTACAACAACCGTATCCGCGAGGTGGACGCCAACGGCATCATCACCACCGTGGCTGGTAAAAGTGGTTCCAGTTATTCCGGGGATGGCGGCATGGCCACGAATGCCAACCTTTATTTTCCCTCCGGTGTGGCCTTCGATGCCATCGGGAACCTATTTATTGCTGATTATGGCAACAACCGCATCCGCAAGGTGAGCACCAATAGAATCATCACTACCATTGCGGGAAAAAGTAGCGGACCATCTTATTCTGGTGACGGCGGCGCTGCCACGAACGCGAACCTTTATTATCCCAGCGGCGTGTGTTTTGATGCCCTCGGAAACCTGTATATTGCAGACACACAAAACAACCGGATTCGGGAGCTGAACACTAATGGCATCATCACTACCGTGGCAGGGAAAGGCACCACCGGCTTTTCTGGGGACGGCGGCACGGCCACTAACGCCAGCGTTTGGTATCCCGCCGGCATAGCCTTTGATACGGCCGGCAATCTTTATGTTGCGGATCAGAACAACAATCGCATACGAGAAATTCAATTGGGTGGGTTTCCCACCATCACGTTAACCAATGTGAGCGTCAACAAGGCCGGCAATTACTCGGTGATTATCACCAGCCAATATGGCAGCGTGACGAGCGCCGTAGCGACACTGACGGTGGCCGCGCCACCTGCCATCATAATTCAGCCTGCCAGCCAGGCAGTAGCGGTGGGAACCAATGCCAGTTTTACCGTGGCAGTCGCGGGTTCGGGACCCTTTGACTATGAGTGGTTTTATGCGGGCACCAACTTGCTCCAAAGTGGCACCAATAGCACCTTCACGCTGGTCGGCGTTTCCACAAATAATGCCGGCAATTACTCGGTGGCCATCAGCAATGCCTACGGGAGCGTGACCAGCCGGGTTGCCACTCTGACATTTGCGTTGCCACCCGTGGTGACCATTCAACCGGTCAGTCAGACGAATCTGGCGGGAACCGCTGTGAGTTTTGGCATAGCGGTAACGGCGGTCAATGCCGGCCCATTCACCTATCAATGGCAGTTCGACGGGACGAATCTTCCGAATAATATCATCACCTCCGTGGCGGTGGGCAATCTTGGTTATCCCAACGGCATGGCCTTCGATACCTTCGGCAACCTGTATGTTGCCGACTACTCTTCCATCATTCGCAGGGTGGATGCCAACGGCATCATTACCAGCGTAGCGGGTAAAAGCGGCGTCCAAGGTTTTTCTGGAGACGGCGGCGCGGCCACCAATGCCATATTGGGTGGTCCCACTGGCGTGGCCTTCGATGCCTTCGGCAACTTTTTTTATGCCGACTACATCAATTGTCGCATTCGCAGGGTGGACACCCAAGGCATCATCACCACTGTGGCGGGCAATGGCAGTGCAACCTATGCGGGGGATGGCGGCGCGGCTATTAACGCCAGCCTGAATGAACCCTCCGGCGTGGCCTTCGATCCCTTCGGCAACCTGTTTATTGCTGACTTTGGAAACAGTCGCATCCGCAAGGTGGACGCCAACGGCATTATCACGACCGTGGCGGGCAAAGTAACTTCTGGCTTTTCCGGGGATGGCGGCGCGGCCACCAACGCCAGCCTGCTGAATCCTTCACGCGTGGCCTTTGATGCCTCCGGCAATTTATTCATTTCTGACGGTGGCAACTCACGCATCCGCAAGGTGGCCAACGGCATCATCACCACTGTAGCGGGCAAAAACGTTTCTGGCTATTCTGGAGATGGCGGCATGGCCACCAATGCCAGTCTTTACTATACCAAAGGCGTGGCCTGTGATGCCGCTGGCAATTTGTTTATTGCTGACGGTGGCAATTCACGCATCCGCAAGGTGGCCACCAACGGCATCATCACAACCGTAGCGGGCGGTGGCTCCGTCAATCCCGGAAACGGCGGCGCGGCCACCAACGTCAGCCTGTCTTATATCAACGACGTGGCCTTCGATGCCGCAGGCAACTTGTATATTTCCACCCAAAACGACTCTCGCATCCGCGAAGTTCATTTTGCCGGGTATCCAACTTTAGTGCTTACCAACGTAAGCGCCACCAATGCGGGCAACTACTCGGTGGTCGTCACCAGCCCCTACGGCAGCGTGACTAGTTCGGTGGTTTCCCTCACCGTCATCGTTCCACCGCGGATCGTCACCAGCGGAACCAATTTCGGTTTTACGACCAACGGGTCCGGCTTTGGATTCAATCTCGGCGGTGTCGTCGGCCAGACGGTGGTGGTGGAAGGTTCAACCAATCTTGTGGATTGGACGTCCCTCTTCACCAACACCGTGGACACCAACTCGGTTTATTTCTTTGATCCCACCGCGACTAATTTCCCAGGGCGCTTTTACCGGGCCAGGTTGCCTTAAAACGGAACGAATTCATGCTGGCGGCGGGTGAACCGGCAGCTTTCCCGGTAGCCCACACTGCGGGCCAGCGCCACGGCCTCGGCAAAATTCATCCCCACTTCGTCCGGCGCGTGCGCATCGGAGCCGAAGGTGATGGGAACGAATTTGCGCTGGGCAATCTGGAGCAGTTCGGCGCATGGATAAATTTCCTGGCAATCCTTTCGCAGGCCCGCAGTGTTGAGCTCAATCGCGCAACCGGCCTGCGCGGCGGCGTTCAGAAATTTCACATAGAGCGGCCGGCAATTCTCCACCGGACGGATGCCGAACTTCTTCGGCAAATCCGCGTGGCCGATGATGTCAAACAAATTGGATTTTGCCGCGAGGGTGAGGCGGTCGAAATAAAGCTGCCAGACCATGAAGGGGTCGCGATTTTTCCATTCGGATAGCTTGGCGGGGTTATCTATGTCCCAAGTATCGGAAACGTAATGCACGCTGCCGATGAGATAATCCCACGGATGTCGCGCGGCCAGTTGTTTGATCCACTTTTCGTGGCCGGGCAGAAAATCCACTTCCAGCGCGAGGCGGATGGTGAGCTGCGGAAATGTTTGCTGGGCGAGACGGACTTTGGCGACGTAGTCAGCGAGTTGCCGGTCCAACATTCGCCAGTCATCAAAATCATCGCGCGGCATGGGCGAGTGATCGGAGAACCCAATTTCGGTCAGGCCAAGTTCGACGGCGCGACGGGCGTAATCCACCGGCTCGCCCACGGCATGGCGGCACAGCGGCGTGTGCATGTGATAATCGGCAGGTAATGACATAATTGGAAGTTACAAGTATCCGCTTCCAAGATTCAAGCGCCGAATGAGATGGGCGCAACGCGTTTTTCTGGCCGCCGAGGTGCCGCCCACGCCCACGCGCCGGGGCGCAGCCAGTGGCCTGCCGCACCGAACTTCCACACTTTGCAAAGTGTGGAAGTCACCTTAGCCACTGGTCTCAACCCGGTGTGGCGGCGGCGGGATGGGGCGGAACCGTTTCAACCGTTTGCTCGGCGGCGCGCGGCACGGGGCCGGAACCAAAACCTGGCAATGGTTCCGGTTTAGCCGCGCAGTTCCGCAGCTAATTGGGTTTTCAACATCTCTAAAATTTTTGAGTGGGCGCCGTTCACGTCCGCGTCGGTCAGCGTCTTGTCCGGGGCGCGATAGGTGAACGCATACGCCAGGCTCTTCTGACCGGCCGGCACGCCTTGACCGCGAAACACGTCGAACAGTTCCACGCTTTCCAAGTTGGTCGCCTTGGCCTGCTTGACGGTTTGCAACACGGCTTCATGCGTGGTGGCTTCTGGCACGAGCATCGCCACGTCGCGGCGGCTCGAGGGAAATTGTGGCAACGCCTTGAACGCCTTCGCCGGATTGCGCCGCGCGATGAGCAAATCCAAATTGAACTCCGCGAGAAACACCGCGTCGCGCAAATCGTATTTTTTCGCGAGCGGTGGCAAGAGTTGGCCGAGTTCGCCCAGCGGCAATTTTCCCCCGAGCGTCACGGCGGCGGATTCGAGGAACAGCGCCGTGCTGTCGGCGCGTTTGCCGAAGGCGAGGCCGCGCAAACCGTATTGCTCCAGCATTTCCTCAACGAGGCCCTTCAAGTCATAGTTGTCCAACTTGGCATCGCGTTCGCCGCCGCTCCAGAAGGGCAGGGCGCGCTGGCCGGTGAGGGCGATAGCGACGCTGCGGTTTTCTTTCGTCTGACCATTGACGTTCGTGAAGACGCGGCCAATTTCGAACAGCGCCACGTCATAATTTTTACGGCTGACATTGTGACGAAGGATGTTCAGCAAACCGGGCAGCAGGCTGGGGCGCAAGACATCCATGTCGCTGCTTAACGGGTTCGCCAACGCCACGATCTGGTCATTCGTCATGCGGCATTCGTCCTTGCCCACCAGGGTTTGTCCCTGGGCTTCATTCAAGCCGAGGCCGGTGAGGATCCGGCGCGCTTCGCTAATCTGGTCATACACGGCATCAAACGCGTTCGCGCCCAGCGCCCCGCGCGGCGGCGAGCTGGGGATTTTTTCAATGCCATAGAGCCGGCCGACTTCTTCGATCAGATCCACCTCGCGCTTCAAATCCACCCGCCACGACGGAATGGCGAAAGTGCAGACCCCAGGAGTTTGCTCGGTCACCGTCAGACCCAGATTGGTGAGAAACGAAACCTGGTCCAAATGCGAGATGCCGATGCCCAGCAAATCCTTCGACTTGGCAAAATGCAACGTGATTTCTTTTTGCTCGCGGGCTTTCGGCTGCACGTCCACGACCCCTTCAGCCAACTGGCCGCCGGCGGTTTCCAAAATCAATTGCACCGCGCGCTGGCTCGCCCAATCGCAGATGCCCACGTCCGCTCCCCGCTCGAAGCGATAGCTCGACTCGCTGCGCAGGCCGACCAGCTTGCTCGTGCGGCGAATATTCACCGGGGCGAAATAGGCGCTCTCAATCAGCACGTCCACCGTCTGTTCATTGATCTCCGTGTTCGCGCCGCCCATGACCCCGGCCAGCGCGATGCCTTTGGTTGCATCGGCGATCAACAGCATTTCGTTCGTCAGCGTGCGTTCCTGATTGTCGAGCGTCTTGAACTTTTCACCGGCCGCCGCGCGGCGCACGACGATGGTTGGTTTGCCATCCGTGCCCTTGGCGATGAGATGAAAGTCGAACGCGTGCAACGGCTGGCCGCTTTCCATCATCACGAAATTGGTCACGTCCACCACGTTGCTGATGCTGCGGACGCCGACTTTCTCCAAGGTGCTCTTAAGCCAGTCAGGACTGGGCCCGACCTTCACGCCGTTGATGACGCGGGCCGTGTAACGCGGACAAAATTCCGCGTCTTCGATGCGCACCGCAACGAGGTCCTCAATTTTTAATTTTGCATTTTGAATTTTTAATTCCGGAATCCGCAGCGGATTTCCGGTGACCGCCGCGACTTCGCGCGCGATGCCGATGACGCTGTTCAGGTCCGGCCGGTTCGGCGTGACTTCGAGGTCATAGACCACGTCGCTGCCGCTGCGGCCGAGATATTCGCCGAAGGATTGACCGACCTTCGCGTCTTCGCGCAGGATGAGCAGACCATCTTCCTTTTTGTGGCCGATGGCTTCGGGATCCAAGAGCAGTTCCTCATGCGAGCACATCATGCCGTGCGATTCTACACTGCGAATCTTGCCGACCTTGATGGTGAACGGCTCTTTGTCCCCGGGCTTCATGGGCAATGACGCGCCGGGCAGGATAAGTGGCACTTTGTCGCCCGCCTTGAAATTCTGCGCGCCGCAGACAATCTGGCGTTCGCCGTTGCCGTCGTTGACGCGGCAGACGGAGAGTTTGTCGGCATTGGGATGCTTGTCGCGTGTGATGACCTGCGCCACGACGATGCCGTCGAACGCGCCGGAGATTTTCTGCACGCCTTCGACTTCCAGACCGAGCATGGTCAGGCGCTCGGTCAGTTCCTCGGGCGACCAGTTAAAATCAACGTATTGTTTGAGCCAGTTTAGAGTGACTTTCATCAGGCCGATCACGATAAATGGCAGGCGAACAACCGTCAATACGTTGCTACGTCTAAATCAAAACCGAAGGCGGTCAATGCGCGCGGGTCGAAGCCGGAGTCCAAATTTCCGAACCTCACGGCCACTGCGGCGTTACCAGCCGGTAAAAGCGGTTGGTGGTAAGCCCCACCGGGTCGGTGATGGTTTCCACGCGGTTGGTGTTGCGGCTTTCAACATCGGCCACCCGGAGCCAGGTTCCCGCGTCGAGTTGAGGCTTGTAGAGAACGGTGTAGGTGTGATTTGAGATAGCCAAAAATTGCAGCCGGACAATTCCCAATGCGGCGATGGTGGCATCCAATTTGAGATAACTGCTCGCGGATTGCGGGTCGGTGCCGGCCAGATACTCCTGCCAGTTGGACATGCCGTCATGATCGGGGTCGGCGTCGGCATCTGGAACGAACGGATCGGTGCCGTGGAGCAGTTCCCAACCATTGGGAAGGCCATCCCCATCCGCATCAGCGGTGGCGAACGACGGCCCGACGACCGGCGGCAGCGCGGCCCAGTTGAGCGGATCATTGCCGTAGGCGGCGGGATTGATTCGGTGGAGCGAATTTCCGGTGCCATTCGCACCGGTCGGCCACGGAGACACGTCAGAATAGGCCACTCTTTCGACCAAAATCTGCGGCACGAAACCGGCGTCGGCATGGGGCGGCGCTTGCGGCGTATCCGGGTGCCAGAGTTCCAAGGTTTCACCCGCATTGTCCAGTTTGCCGGAATAGGGACCGGCGAGTGTGCCGTTCGTGCCGTAACGAGTGCGGAAGACATTGAGGGCGGCGGTATCCGTGGCCGGATCAAAAGGCACAATGGCCAGACTGCCGTTGATGGGAATGACGATATTGGTTGGAAAATCAAAGCTCACCGCGTTGGCCAGCCGCCAGACATTCGAGGGATATGCCGGGTCAAACAGCGGCACGTTGGTGCGGCTGATATTTTCCAATTTGATGAACTCCTCCTGGTCGGCCGGGTTGGTGCCATTATCGGCGGGATGATACATGATTTCGCTGATGACAATCGGGCCCACCAGCGGGGCGGAATTCGTCGCCCCCGTGCCGCTCCGGAATTGCGCCAGCGTGGCTGGGTTGTCCATGCCAAAGGTGCGCTGGCGCATCGCCACCATATCTGAGCCCACACTGGTCGGATAGCGCCCAAAGGAAACTCCATTTGCCGCCGCTCCAAAAATTGCTCCCGCCCGTTCGCCGGAGGGCTTGCCGTCAGCATCGGCTACGGAGAGATACACCGCGTCGCCGTGGGCGGAGTTGAACGTGAACAACGGAGGCGTGTCGGTCTCGCCGTCCGCCGGTCCAAACTGATTTTGATAAAACACTTTGAAACCGCCGGCGGAAATAACTGTTCCATCCGGAATGCGATAGCGCTGCAAATCACTCGCGCTGTCGCTGAGATACCAGCCGCCGAGGTTCACGTTGGTGGTGGAGAGGTTGAGCAGCTCCACGGCGTCTTCCAGGGGTGGATCGGTGTGAGTGAGCACTTCATTGATGACCACGCTGCCAAGGGGCAGGTAATTGGCATCGTCCGGCGTGGGGGTGGCCGGAAAACTCACGATGTTTGTGGCCCCGTCCGGCAGACGACCTTGCGACACGCCGTCGCTCTGGATGCCGAAATCCACCGCATCAATCAGGTTCGTGTTTGGGTCATTGAGGCGGATGGCTTCGCCCTGTGAGTCGAAACTGAAATTAACGTGGTTCCGCCCCTCGCTCGGATGGCCGCTGGCTTCCCATTTCACCCATTTGCCGCCGCCGATAAAACTCAGGGGCGCGACCCTAAATTGCGTCATGCCCAAACTGGAGGGATCGTCCGTGAGAAATAAGCCATCGAGCGCCACCGGCAACGCAGTGGGGTTGTAAAGTTCGAACCAATCATCGCCGGCGAGCGGCGCCGCCATCCATTCATTAATGCGCAAAGAATGGGGCGAGCCCAAAGCGGCGGCGGCGGAATTAACCGCGCCGGGAGTGGGGGTGGCGAGCAGCGTCCACTGGCCGCCATTGACGCCAATGGTCTGATCTGGCAACTGGAAGCCGTAGCTTGCCGAGTCCACCGCCTGGCCGGCACTGTTGAAAAGATAGATGTCTTCACTGTCGCCGGACAACGCGAAGCCGGTGTTCATGGCCGCGCCCGAATTCGTGGACGCGGCGAGCGCGCTGTCGCACCACACGCGCAGGTAGCCAAGGGCGGGGATGGTCACGCCGGACGGGAAAGTCCAGCGTCCCGCCAGGTCCGTGGATTTGCCCAGCGCCATGCCGGCGAGACTGGCGGCACTGTTGCTTGGATTGTAAAGTTCAATCCAATCCGCATAGCGATTCCACGGCGCCAGTTCGGCGCGATCGTTGCGGGCGAGAATCTCGTTCAACCGGGGACCGGACCAGGCGGCGAGATAATTCGTCGTGCCCGGGCTGGCGCTGCCGGGAAACGCCGTGAGGTTTGCGGCACCATCCGGCAGGCGGCCGGTCGTCACCGACTGTGTTTGCGCGGCATAGGTGACGCGTTCCAATTCCAGGCCCGTGGTGTCCGACAGCGCCACCATGCCGCCGGCGGCCGGCAGTTTGAAATCCAGATGGTCGGGGCCGGGCAGTTCATCGGCGAACAACTGGATGAATCCGCGCGGCGCGAGAAAAGAATGGGCGCGAAGCTGAAAGACCACGTTGCTCGTGGACAGATAAAGATCGCGCAAGGCCACCGGCGCGTTGGAAGAACGATTGAAAAGTTCAATCCAATCCTCGCTGCCGGGCGGCGGATTGGCGAGCCATTCGTTGATGGCCACATTCGAGGAAGCGGCCAGGAGCGCGGCGACATTTGTGGCTCCGGGCGTGGGTTGGGTGAGTTGCCATTGATCGGCCACGCGTCCCAGCGTGCGATCACTGATTTGTGCGCCGAACGAAAGGGCATCCGCGCGATTGGTGTTCGCATCGTAGAGACTCACCGTTTCGCCACGCTTGCTCAGGGCAAAACCGGCGTGCAATCCCGGCGCATTGGTCGCCGTGTCGCACCAGACCACTAGATAGCCGCCGGCCGGGAGGTTGGTGTTGGGGAAGACAAATTTTCTTGCGTTGCCGCTGTCGGTCAAACTCCAGTTGGCAAGCGACACGACGTTGGTGCCGCGATTGTAAAGTTCGATCCAGTCGGGAAACACGCCGCCGTTGGTCACGCTACCGGTATTGTCGGCGGCGATTTCGTTCAGGACCACCGTGCTCGCGGCGGGGGCGGCGGGCGGCAGACCGGGCGTGCCATTCAACGCCGAACTCGCGCGCCAGTTCGCCGGCGAATCCAAATCGCCACGCGGATCAATGACTTCCAGGGAATAGCCGCCGCCGTCCGGCGCGGTCGGCCAGCCCGCTTCATCATCGTAATTGACGGCGGTGACGGTGTTGCCATCGCGATCGAGAATGGCGATGCGTTCGCCGCCGTTGTCGAGGCTGCCGCCGAAATACCCAAAGACCACCGCCCCCGGATAGCGCGCGGCGAATTGCGCCGGACTGGTGGAGTTGGCAAGCACCAACACCGCACCCGGGGCGATGCTGCTGCCTTCCGGGAAAACAAAGGTGATGCCTTGAAAGCTGAACCCGCTGACGTCGAGGTTCCGCCCGCCGAAATTCTGGAGTTCAATGAACTCGTATTGATTGCCGCCGGGCGGGTTATACATGATCTCGGTGATGCCCAGCGGCAGCCCCAGTTCACCCACGTCGAACTGGGCTTCGTCCAGGGCACTCCACGTGCCGCCGCTGAGCGCCCGCGTTTTCAGCAAGGCCGATTGGTTGAGCTTGATCGGCGTGCCCGAGTAAACGACCGCTTGAGGCGAAACCGCGCCGGTGACCGGAACGCGCGGATCCGTGCCGTTAGTCGTGACATAAATCGTGCCCGCAGGCGCGGCGAGCGTGACATTGAATCCTGCCGCCACGCGGCCGCCGTGCTGATTGAATTCCGGCGCGGCAAGCGTCGGGTAAAATCCCTTCGTGCGGAATTGACTTAAAACAATGTCGGTGCGCAGCGGAAAATAGTTCGTAAGCAAACGGCTTTGTTCGCCCAGCCAGTTTTCTTCGCGGGTGTAAGGCCCGCCAGTCGTGTAGCCGGGATAAGGCAATGGACTCAGTGCGGTTTTGCCGCCCGGCACCGTATCGCCCCAGCGCGCCGATTCGCCCACGATGGCGCGGTCAATCTGGTTGGCCCGAATCTGCCATAGCTCGGCAACCCGGTTGGTGGTGAGCGCGCCATCATTGAAAAAGTGTTTGTGAACCCGGTCGGCGAAGAGTATTCGATACTCGGAATTCAACATGAGATTGTTCTGGAGATCATTGGGACTGGAGTTCACCACCGAGTCATTGGTGATTTCCAAGGTGCGCTCGTTGTCCCACGGAATGTATTTGAATTGGGCCCCAGGTTCGCGCTTGCGGAAGGCCGCCCAGTTCTTGGTCGTGCCCCAATCCAGATTGGCCGCGTAGAGTTGCAGAATCAGGTAGTCGGCGTATTGCGTCACGTCCAGATACTGCTGGATTTGCGCGTATTGGGCCGCGCCGGCGAGCCCCGCCGTGTTGAGCGCCAGCATCGCGTTGTAGGCGGCATGGGTTGGATCGCCGTTGTATGTGAGCGTATCACCCCAGCGGACGGCGTCGTAATCATCACTCGTGCCGCCAAAATAGGCAGCGGCAAAACTGCCGCCCGGGTCTTCACAGGGATTGTAAAGCCCCCAATAGAGCCCATTGATATAGAGATGGACGTAACGGCTGTGCGAAGAGAACGCCCCCATGTCGGCTTGCACGTCCTTGATAAACGCGTCGCGCACCAAACCGCCGCGGGCCCGCTGCGCGAGGATGCCATGCGTCCAATGGTTGTTGTAGTCTGCACGCAGCACCAGCGAATCAAAAGCCTCGACCGGCGAGTCCGGAAAAAAACGATAGAGCAGTTTGCCGTAGCCGTAGGTTCCCCGGAAATGCAGTCCGAAGGGATGCTTCAATGGACTGGCGCGGCTGCCACCCCCGTGGATCTCGATGCCGGCATCGAGTTGCACTGATTGGCTGCCGTCCGGGAACATCAACTCCATGGAGCACGGCACTTCCAGCAAACTATTGACGTGCGTGTAGATTCCGTTCGTGGCGCCAAACATATCATCGGTCTTCAGCACAATGGACAGGGTGGGCACGGCCAGCAGATCGCCGGCGATGGTTGCGCTGTGCAGGGAGTTGGTGACCACGCGTTGGTCCATCGCATAATCTGGCGGCCAGGATGGATTGTTGGGGGCCCACACGCCGGTCAACGGAAAGCCCGGCGGATTCGCCGGTTGATTCAGCACGTTGGTCAGGAAAATGTAAGTGTGCGTCTGCACGAGCGTCGGCAACAGATTCGTTTGAAATGCCGCTGCTCGCAGCGTCGTCGTGTTGGAAATCGTCAGGGGACTCGCATAGGCCGAACCGGAAGTTTCCGTCGGCGGGCTGCCGTCAGTGGTGTAACGGATCGTCGCGCCGGAAGTCGGCGTGGTGAGCAGCAGTGTAAATGGCTGATTGAAGAAGCCGCGCCCCACCGTGAAATGAACCGGCCCCACCACACCCGCGATGGCACTGTCGCCATTGCTGGCACCGGGCGTCGGCACGCTGAAATAACGCAGCGCATTGGTGGCATCGCGCCCGAAGGAAAAATCGTTGCGCTGCTCCGGATAAGCCGGCGCGAATTCATCCAGCGGCGCGCGCGGTGATTCCGCGTTGAACAGCCCCAGATATTCGCCCCCGGTATCCAGCGAGAAATTGGTGTGCAGCCGATTGGTGCCGCCGACCGTCCTGCGATCCAGTCCCGAGGCAAACACGACCAGATATTGATCCGGTCCGATCGTCATCGCTGGGAAAATCCATTTGCCGGAAAAATTGGGATTGTCGGTCAATGCGCACCCGTTCAGATCCACCGGATTGCTGCCATAATTATACAATTCGATCCAATCTTCCAGGTTGCCGAACTCGTCGCGCAATCCATTCGAATTTTCATTGGCCGCCAGGAATTCATTGATGCGCACCGTCGGCAATCCTGCTGCCGGATCCAATAAGTTCGTCCAGGTGCCACCGGCAAACGCGTTGGGCACCGCCGCGACATCGGTAATGCCGTGGCCGGCCGCCCAGGAGAACTGCACCAGCCCGGCCGCCGGCTGCGGAAAGCGGAAGACGTAAGGGCCGGAGCCCACGCCCGTCACATTGGTGGCGGGTTGGCCATTGATGTCCAGGTCGGCGGCATCCACCCCTTGCACGGGTTCATTGAACAGAACTTCGATCTGATTCAGACGACTCACTCGCACGCCCGGCGGGGGAGTTGTTTCGGTGACCTGCGGCGGCAGGCTGTCAATCAGCGTATAGTTCCACGCGGCCCCGTCGGCACCGGGCTGAAACGCACTGCCGGTCAAGTCCGCGATGCTTTGCGCCGCGTTCCAACTCGCGACCACCAAACCGGGTGGCGGCTGCGTGAAGCTGAAGACATATGTGTTCGTGGGGGCATTGCCGAGGACCGTGGCGGCGGGCAGGCCATTAATCAACAAATCGTCCGCACTCACCCCGATCACAGGCTTGTTGAAGGTCACGGTGATTTGGGTCAGCGAAGTGACCGTGCTGTTGGTGGCTGGCAGGATGGTGGCGACTTGTGTCGCCGCGTTGGTGGCCTTGGCGATTTGTAGTTGGCATTCAAATCGGAGGTCAGAGCTGGCGATCTGATTGTTGAAAACCTGCACGGCAATCACATTCGTCCCCGACACAAGGTAGTTTTGCGGCGGAATGGAAACTGGAATCACCACCGCTGGATCAGCCTCGTGGGCGGCGCTGGCAAAGCTCGTGTAAGCAGGTGAATTCGTGGGCATATTTAGTTGCAATATATTTGTCCCGTTGACCCACGCCACGAACCCGTCGTCATAATAAACCGTGAAGCTGGCCGACTGAACCTCCGCCACGTTGGTTACGACAAACGTCCGGCGCAGGAAGATGCCGTGATAATTATTGATCATGTCGCTGAGGACCGTTCCCGACGTCACGCCGTCATCCCGGCCGGTGCTATTGGTGCCGTAACTGAATGGCGTGGTTCCGACCGACCAACTGGAGTCATCGAACCCATTGGTGCGCCAGGCGCTGGTAGGAATGGAAACCTCGTTGGTGCCTTTCCGATAACGCCAGTTGGAGCCAAAGGAAATCAAGGTATCGCTCTGCGCCTGCAACGGTAAAATCCATGAGAGCATCAACAGGACGAAAAGAAACACCTGCTTGATGCGAATAGCGTGGGGAGGCGAGCGCATAGTGAAAAATGGTTTTACACGGACAGCACAATTGAATTAAGCGACGTCTAGACAAACAAATTCTGGCGCAGCCACGGACGCTGGCGGCGCGGATGGATTCCGCACACCGCCCAGGAAGTCCAGTTATCGGCATTCTTGCCAAAAGCCAGCTTCATCGCCATAAACAGCATGAAGGCGGTCCGGCGGGCCGTCTATACAAAAATAAGAGTCGCTTGCCCACACGGAGCCGGGGCGGGCGTCTTCATGATCCGGCGGTTCGCGTTCAGTCCCTCAGCACCCTCTCCAAGCGGGACATTTGATGAGGCGGGAAACCTTCAATCACGGTTGGATCCGGCAACCGTCATCAGTCAAAGGCGCTGGTGATCGGGCGGCCTCAAAAACTTTCCGGCAACGGCACGTCCAGTAGCCAGAGCGCGGTGGCGGCCGTGTCGTATTGCACGACCGGCGCGGTGATGGTGAAATTCTTTTTCACGCCCTTGCCCCACGCGACCCATGGGATTTTGACATCGCTGGTTTCCGCTGAGCCATGCGTGCCGACGGTTTTCCCGTCCTTGTCCTTGATGTCATGCGATCCGTGGTCGGCGGTGAGGATGATCACGCTGTTGCTCAAATCGGCGGCGGCGGACAAATCGCCGCATCCAAGCAGTCTGCCAACGAGCAATAGGCCGGATATTAATTTCAATCTCATTTAGTGAAAAACCAATTGCCGAATGGAAGGCAATTTCAATCGCCAAATCAAAACTGTTTCAAAAACCGCCCGTCGTTTTCGTAGAAGAGGCGGATGTCGTTGATGCCGTAGCGAAGCATGGCGATGCGTTCGATGCCGAAGCCGAACGCCCAGCCGGTCCAGACTTCGGGATCGTAGCCGACGGTCTCAAACACCTGCGGATGCACCATGCCGCAGCCGGCGATCTCCAGCCAGTCCTTGCCCATCTTCTTCACGAGCGCGTTGGTGAAATCAATCTCGTAGCTCGGCTCGGTGTAGCTGAAATAATGCGGCCGGAAACGGATCTTCACGTCGTCACCCATGAGTTCGCGGAAAACAAACTCAACCGTGCCCTTGAGGTCGCCCACGGTGACGTTCTTGTCCACGTAAAGCCCTTCGATCTGGTGGAACGTGGGATTGTGCGTGGCGTCGGCGTTGTCGCGGCGATACACGCGGCCCGGCACGATGATGCGCACCGGCGGCGGCTGTTTTTCCATCACGCGGATTTGGACGGATGAAGTGTGCGTGCGGAGCAGGCGCTTGTCGGGCGTGTTGAGATAAAACGTGTCCTGCGAATCGCGCGCCGGATGGTCGGCGGGCGTGTTGAGCGCGTCGAAGCAATGATACTCGTCCTCGATTTCGGGTCCGTCCGCGACGGCGAAACCGATTTTGCGGAATGCGCGGACGATGTCGTCGGTGACTTGCGTGAGCGGATGCAGCTTGCCGAGCGCGCGGCGGCGTCCGGGCAAAGTGAAATCGGTCGGCTCTTTCGGGAGCGCGGCTTTCAATTCCAATTCCTCGCGGCGCGAAATGAGCGCGGCTTCGAGTTCCACCTTGGCGGCGTTGATGAGTTTGCCGGCGGCGGGCTTTTCCTCTTTCGAGAGCGTGCCGAGCTGTTTCATCAGCGCGGTGAACTTGCCGTTCGGCCCGATCCACGCGCCTTTGGTCTGCTCCAAAGCGGCCAAGTCAGGCGCGGCGGAGAGTTCCGTGAGCGCGGTTTGTTTGAGCGGTTCGATTTCGTTCAGGAAGGACATTTGAGAAGATTGTCGAGATTCAAGTTTCAAGTTTCAAGTTTTCAGTTGCCACAAACGAAAAATGGCGACTGTTGCCAGTCGCCACTTGAAACTTGAAACGGAGAACTTTTTAAGCTTTGGCCAGCGTGGCGCCGGGCTTGGCTTTCAAAGCGTTCCGAGCGAGCGTCACCAGTTCGCCAAACGCGGCGGCATCGGTCGCGGCGAGATCGGCGATGACCTTGCGGTCGAGCGCGCATTTCGCCGCTTTCAAGCCTTCCATGAAACGGCTGTAGGTGATGCCGGCGGCGCGGGCTCCGGCGTTGATGCGAATCTGCCAGAGATAGCGGTAGGTGCGCTTCTTGGTCTTGCGATCGCGATACGCGTATTGGCGGCCGTGGTCAACGGCGTCGGACGCGTAGCGGTAAAGTTTGGAACGTTTGAGACGGAAGCCTTTGGCCGCCGTCAACATCCGTTTGCGACGTTTGCGGGAAGCAGGAGAGTTGGTGACACGCATGGTTCGTTAAATGTAAAAAGGGTTTAGTGGCTGAAGGGCAAGCTCTGGGTGATACGGTAGGTATCGGTCTTGTCCACCTGCACGGATTTGCCCAAGCTGCGGAGGCGCTTGGAATTTTTGGTTTGAGCCAGATGGCGGCGGCCGGCGCGTGAGCGCATGACCTTGCCGGTGCCGGTGATCTTGAACCGTTTCGAGACGGACTTCTTCGTTTTGATGCCTTTTGGACGTCGCATAAATCTATTCGTTGTAAAAAGAGTGCGGAATATACGCACCCGATGGATATGGAGCAAGCTTGATTTTTGAAAACTTATGGGACTCTGCCTGGCTGCGCAGGCGGCACGAAATGATTTTGGCCCGCGAAACCTTTTGTTTTTCTCCCGGCGTCGGAACCTGTAACTTGCGCCTGCCCATGAACGACCCCCTGCCCATTTATGAAATCGAGCACGACATTATCGCGCGCCTGCAACGCGACAAGCGGCTGATCTTGTCGGCGCCCACCGGCTCCGGCAAGTCCACGCAGGTGCCGCAGATGCTGTTGAAACATGGCTTGCTCGGCCATGGTCAGGTGGTCGTGCTGCAACCGCGTCGGCTAGCCGCGCGTCTGCTCGCCGCGCGCGTTGCGCAGGAACTCGGCGTCAAACTCGGCGACGAGGTCGGTTATCAAATCCGCTTCGAGAACGTCACGTCGGCCAAAACCAAAATCCGCTTCGTGACCGAAGGTGTGCTACTGCGGCAGATGATTAATGATCCGCAGTTGCGCGGCGTGTCGGCGATTCTGTTCGACGAATTTCACGAGCGGCATCTCTACGGCGACATCACGCTGGCGCAAACGCTGGATCAGCAGGAGCAGCATCGGCCTGACCTGATGCTCGCGGTGATGTCGGCCACCTTGAACGCGGGGGAACTCGAAAATTATCTCTCCGAACGTCGGAGCCGAGGTGACGAGGCGCATGCTAAAACGGAACAAGCTGAGAGACTCCTCACGTCGTCTGCTACGAATCAATTTCGCTGCTCCGTGCTCGCGTCGGAAGGTCGCATGTTTCCAGTGGAGATGGAATACGCCACGGTGCCTGCTTACAGCGACAAACGTCCGGTTTGGGAACAGGCGGCAGACGCGTTCGGTCAATACGTTCATGGCGGCGGCGAGGGCGATGTGCTCGTTTTCATGCCGGGTGGATTTGAAATTGCCCAAACCATCGAAGCCATCCGCCGCACGAGCGAGGCGAAGGGATTTATTTTGTTGCCGCTCCATGGTGAACTGCCGCCGCGCGATCAGGACGCGGCGGTGGCGCGCTACGACAAGCGCAAAGTGGTGGTCGCCACGAACGTCGCGGAAACGTCGCTCACCATTGATGGCGTGCGACTCGTGATTGATTCCGGCCTCGCACGCGTGGCGCGCTACGATGCGAACCGCGGCATCAACACGCTGTTGATTGACAAAATTTCCCAGTCCAGCGCCGACCAGCGCGCGGGCCGCGCAGGCCGAACGGCTCCGGGCGTCTGCATGAGATTGTGGTCGCGCGAGGAACACGCTCATCGTGCCGTGCAGGAGGTGCCCGAGATCAAGCGGCTCGATTTGTCCGAAGTCGTGCTGACTCTGAAAGCTTCGGGCGTGGAGGATTTGCGAACGTTCCGCTGGCTGGAAAAGCCGGATGAGATTTCGCTGACGCACGCGGAGGAACTTCTGGCGGATCTGGGCGCGATTCGCGACCACAAAATCACCGCCATTGGTCGCCAGATGCTGGCGTTTCCATTGCACCCGCGATATGCGCGGATGCTGCTCGCAGCGCAGGAATACGGCTGTGTGCATCAGGCGTGTCTCGTCGCCGCGCTCACGCAGGGACGCGATTTGCTGCTGCGCAATTGCGGCAAGGAAGTGGATTCCGCGCGCGAAGATTTGCTGGGTGAGAAGGCGAGTTCCGACTTCTGGGTTTTGATGCGCGCGTGGAGTTATGCGTTCAACAACCAGTTCCGCTTGGACGCTTGTCGCAAGTTGGGCATTCACTCCGTCACCGCCAAACAAGTCGGGCCGCTCTTCGATCAATTTCTCCGCATCGCCAAAGACGAGGGACTCGACACGCGGCCTCACGAGGTGAAAGACGAGGCGTTGCAGAAGTGTATTCTCATCGGCTTCAGCGACCGCGTGGCGCGGCGGCTGGATCAAGGGACGTTGCGCTGCGAGCTGGTGCATGGCCGGCGCGGTGTGCTGGCACGCGAGAGCGTGGTGCATCACAGCCCGCTCTTCGTGGCGGCGGAAATCCGCGAGATCGAAGGCCGCGACCGCGAGGTGACCACCATCCTCTCGCTCGGCACGGCGATCGAAGCCGACTGGCTGCGCGAAGTTTTCCCCGACGACATCAAGAGCGATTTGCACGTCGAATTCGATGCGCAGCAGAAACGTGTTTTGGCCGCCGAGAGGTTGCGCTTCCGCGATCTGGCGCTGGCGGCCAAACGCGTTGATCCGCCGCCTGCCGATGCGGCGGCCCGCCTGCTGGCGAATGAAATTTTAGCGGGACGCCTGCTCTTGCCGAATTGGGATCATCACGTCGAGCAATGGCTGGCGCGGCTGAATCTGCTCTGTCAGCAGTGCGCTGATTTGCAGTTGCCCGCCATCACGGACGACGACAAGCAAGCCATCATCGAGCAGTTGTGTCATGGCGCAATCAGCTACAAAGACATCAAGGAGCGTGAGGTAAAGCCGGTCGTGATGTCGTGGCTCTCGCACCCGCAGCGCGAATTGCTGGACAAGCACGCGCCGGAGCGGCTCACGCTGCCGAACGGCCGCACGCCGAAAGTGAATTATGAAAACGGCAAGTCGCCTTTCATCTCGCTGCGCATCCAGGAACTTTACGACGTGAACCAGACGCCGAAAGTGGCGCTGGGCCGCGTGCCGGTGACGGTTCATATTCTCACGCCGGGCATGAAGCCGATCCAAGTGACGCAGGACTTGGCGAGCTTCTGGCGCGAGCAGTATCCCAAAATCAAATCCGAGTTGGCGCGGAAGTATCCGAAACATTTATGGCGGTGACGACCGCATCGCCCAACTGACAACCGCTTGCTTGTCGAGCCGGACAGAGTAAGCTGGCCTTGCTTTTCGGAACATAAAACTAATTGCATTATGAAACTCAGCCTGAAGAAAATATCCGTGATGATGACGGCAATGTGGTTTGGCGTTGGCGGCGGATGGGCACTTGAGACCCCGACACTTTCGGTGACCCCGTCGGTTGTCGGGAATACCTACAACGGGTTCATCACTTTGAACATCACCGGCCTGGCCGTCGGTGAAAAAGTCACCGTGCAAAAGCACCTGGATTTGAACGGCAACGGTTCGATTGACGCCGGCGAGCCGATGATGGACGCCTTCAAAATCGCCGACGGCGGGGCAATGATCATTGGCGGCATCACCAACCTCAACGTCCCGTTCGATAGCAATGCCGCCACCGGGGCGATCACCACCACGCTCGTGTTTGCGCCGCCGATTGTGCTGGAGAATATCGTCGGGCAACAAATCTTTAAGCTCGTCAGCACGAACGGCAGTTTTGCGCCGGTGACCGCTTCTTTGCTGGTGACCAACGCCGCCACTGGCCAGGCGTTGAGCGGCACGGTTTACAGCAACGGCGTCGCGCCGCTGCCCAATGCCGTCGTCGTGGTGTTGCCGCCGAATGGCAACGGTTACGTCGGCGCAGTGGTGGCGGACAGCACTGGCCATTACCGGATCAATGTCAATCCAGGCACTTATCAATTGCTGGCCACCCTGCCCAACTTTTTTATTGATCAAGACCTCGCGGCGCAGGTGACCTTGACCAATGGCATGTCCGCTACGAACGACTTGTCGCTGACCAATGGCACGGTCACGATTTCCGGCGCGATTTATGACCCGGCGAACAGCAACGGGATCGGCGGACTGATGTATCAACTCGAATCCGGCAGTCTGTTTGGCGTCGGGTTCACCGACGCGAACGGCAATTACGCCGCCGCCGTCGCGCCGGGCTACTGGAAAGTCAAACCGAACAAGGAACGCCTCCCGCGCCGCGCTTATGTCGTTCCCCAAAAAGACTTCCAGGTGAACGCCACCGTCGGCGATGTGACTAATGCCAACATTGCCCTCAACAAGGGCAATGCCCTGTTCTATGGCCGCATCACGGATGTTGCCAACGCGCCCTTTGCCGGCATCGAGTTCGACGGCAGTGATACGAACAGTCTTTATGACGCCAAGGGTTACTCGGACGCCAATGGGAATTTTACCGTCTCTGTGTTCGGAGACACCAATCTCCTGTCCCCCACCAACATCTGGAATTGCAACCCGTTCTCGGAGGCCAACACCGCGCTCGCCAACCACATTCTGAACGGTGCTAACAACACCAACGTCCTGGTCGGCCAGGCCATCCTGCAAAATTTCACCGCCCTCCCCATCACCGCCCAGATCTCCGGCCGGGTCCAGGACAACTTTGGAAACCCGGTGGCGGGCGTCTCGCTCTATGCCGGCCAAATGATCGGCTATGATAATTTCTTTTCCTTGAATGGGCGGACGGACAATTCCGGCGACTACACCCTGGGCGTAGGCACCGGCGCCTGGCTGGTTGATTTCAGCTTTGGGGACAACCACGATCTGGCGCATCAGGGACTGGTGGATTTGTTCGGGCCTTACAATGTGGCCATCCCGCCAACCAACGCCATGCTCAATCTCACCGTTTATCCCGCCGGCACCCCGCGCCTCAGCCAGCCGGCGCGGATTTCGCCCACGCAATTCGGTTTTGACGTGATTGGCTCCGTAAATGTCAATTACTCCGTGCAAGTCTCGACCAACCTCGCCGGCACCAACTGGGCGAACCTCGTGACCTTCCAGCTCTCGTCCAATAATTTCCCCATCGTGGACAACCAGGCCACGAACAGCCCGCGCTTTTACCGACTCTTGAAAAACTAGGCAGACCCTGCATGCTAGCGCCGCGTGATGCTGGCGGTTCGCTGCACTTTTAAGAGTGAGTTTTTCACGCGCTGGCTTTCCGTTGGCGGCGCGGCGGTTACGTCCTATCATTCCAGGATGAACGACTCCATTGACCACCTCTGTCCGCAGTGCGGCTTGTGCTGCGACAGCACGCTGTTCGCCGACGTGGAACTGCGCGCCGGTGACGACCCAAAGCGATTGAAGAAACTGGGATTGACGATTCTGAAAAAAACGCCGGCGAAACTGGCATTCAATCAGTCATGCGCGTGCTTCGATGGCAAGCTGTGCGGGATCTACGCCGACCGGCCGAAGCGCTGTCGCTTGTTCGAGTGCGGCTTGCTGAAGAAAGTTGAAGCCGGTGAACTGACGGCAAGCGCCGCTTTGAGAAAGATTTCTGCGGCCAAACAGCAGGCGGACAAAGTGCGGACGTTGCTGCGTTCGCTGGGCCAGGCAGACGAGCGGATGGCGTTGACGCATCGTTACACAGCAGTGATGAATGAGCCGCTGGATTTTTCCGACGAGGACGGGGGCGAGCAGCGGGGCGAATTGATGCTGGCCGTGAATGATCTGATGACGCGGCTGCAACGGGATTTTCTGCGGTAGCACTCGACCTCCTCAGATCTGAGGCGTCGCCCAAAAGGTGCCGTTGGTGCTGATGAGATTTTTATCGAAGCGGAATCGTGCCTTCATTAAGCTTGAGCCATCATGTATGCACCCGCTGCCACCCGCTACGATTCACCCCAATTTTACCGCCGCTGCGGCCGCTCGGGCGTCCGCCTGCCGCTGATTTCGCTCGGCCTCTGGCACAATTTCGGCGCGCAGGATTCTTACGAGAACGCGCGAGCCATCGCGTGCCGCGCGTTCGACTTGGGCATCACCCATTTCGATCTGGCGAACAACTACGGTCCGCCGGACGGTTCCGCCGAGGAAACCTTTGGTCGCATCCTCCGTGACGATCTGGCGAAGTGGCGCGATGAAATGATCATCTCCACCAAGGCGGGTTACTACATGTGGCCCGGGCCATATGGCGAATGGGGTTCGCGCAAATATCTGTTGTCTTCGCTTGACCAATCGCTGAAGCGCATGGGCTTGCCGTATGTGGATATTTTCTATTCGCACCGGCCTGATCCTGACACGCCGCTGGAGGAAACCATGGGCGCGTTGGCGCAGGCCGTCCGCAGCGGCAAGGCGCTTTATGCCGGTCTGTCCAATTACAAACCGGCCGAGACCGTGCAGGCCGCGAAGATCCTGCGCGACCTCGGCACGCCGTGCCTCATCCACCAACCGCGTTACAGCATGTTGGATCGCTGGGTGGAGCCGCAGTTGCTCGCCACGCTGGAGGCCGAAGGCATTGGTAGCATCGTGTTCTCGCCGCTTGCCAAAGGTGTGTTGACCGACCGCTATTTCAAAGGCATTCCTGCCGATTCGCGCGCGGGTCACGATCCCCGATTTTTGCGTCCGGCTGACATCACCGACGCCGTGCTGGCGAAAACTCGAAAGCTGAACGACCTCGCGCAGTCCCGCGGCCAGACGCTTGCGCAGATGGCGCTGGCGTGGGTGTTGCGGCACCCGATGGTCACGAGCGCGCTCATCGGTGCCAGCCGCGTGAGCCAGGTGGATGACTGCGCGGGCGCGACCAAGAATCTGAATTTCACCGATGACGAGCTGGCGCGCATCGAGCAGATTTTGGCGTAGTCTTGGTTGAGGCGACGTTGGAAACTCGCGGCGGAGATCGCGCGCATGCGCGCCCAGTTCGACGTGGAGCGCTGAGGTGTGCCTGGCACACAACAAACTGGATTTTTTGGTCCGATCGGTTAAGCTCGCGCGGCTTCGTAATAATGCGCCAATGAACCATTTTATTCGTCAGATCCTCATGGTGGTCGGCCCGGGTGTTTTTCTGGTGATGCTGCCAGTTCATGTTTTGGCTTGGGATGCCATAGGCGTCACGACTTTGCGGGCGATGACTACCAATCTGGACGGCACCGGCATTCGGGTGGCGCAGCCGGAGGATGGTTTGGATGCCGGAGATCCGCAGGCCTGGGTCGTGGACCCGGCTGAAATTGGCCAATCGGAGAGCCTGTTTACCTACACTTCATCCGCTGGCTCCACCAATGTTTTTCCAAATGTGCTCGGCGTCGGTTCCTTTCACGCGAGCTGGGTTGGCGGGATATTTTACGGTTCCTACGACGGTGTCGCCCCTCACGTCGCGCATGTGGATAATTTTGAATATCATTATTTTATCAGCGCCTATATCGCGGGCGACCAGGTGGCGCTTGGCGATCCCGTGGTCAATCAGAGCTATGGCCTCGGCCGCTTGCCCGCAGCCATTCAACAGGGGTATGACTCCATGTTCGACGACTACGCCGTGCGTTTTGGAACCTTGTTTGTTTCCGCCGTGGATAACGGCAATGGCGTGCATGCGCCGGCCACCTGCTACAACGGCATCGGGGTGGCGGCTTACGGCACAGACAATTCCAGCATCGGGCCAACGGTGGATAACGGCCGCTGCAAGCCGGATATTTGCGCGCCGGATTACGTGACGAGTTTTTCCACGCCGCAAGTGGCCGGCTCGGCCACCGTGTTGTTGCAGGCGGCCTTGCGCGGCGACGGCGGTCCGAGCACCAATGCGGCATCCGACCTCCGCACGCTCAAGGCATTATTGCTGAATGGGGCGGTGAAGCCCGTGGGCTGGACGAACGGCCGTGCCACGCCGCTCGATGCGCGTTATGGCGCCGGGGTGGTGAACGCTTATAATGCTTACGCGCAGCTCACCGGCGGCAAACACGGTTACAATATTTCCAATCTCATCACCAGTGGCAGCGCCCATCTGCCCGCCGCCGGCACCGGCACGGTGCCAGTGCTGACTGGCTGGGATTTCAGCACCAATTTTAGCGCCAGCACGCCCACTGCCCGCGACGGGGTGAATCATTATTACTTCGACGCCACGAACAGTCCGGATACATACCTTTGCACCGCCACGCTGGCTTGGAACCGGCAGTTTGGCCAGACGAACATCAACAATCTGGGGCTGTTTCTTTACAACTGTGCCAACAGCAACCTGGTCGCGTGCAGCACCAGCCTGGTGGATAACGTGCAACATGTTTTTGCCACCCAACTCGCGCCGGGGCGTTATGATTTGCAGGTGTGGAAAGCGGGTGGGGCCGGCATCGTCAGTGCAACGGAACCCTATGCGCTGGCTTTTTCATTCGTTGCTCCCAAGCTCACGGTTTCTTGGTCGGGAAGTGCGCTCTTATTGAAATGGCCGGTCTATCCCGCCGGCTTGGCCGTGCAAGCCAACCCCGACGTGTCCGTAACGAATGGCTGGAACACCGCGATGCTGCCAGACCCAGTGATTACCAATGGCGAGTATGTCATTCCGGTTAACCCTTCCAGCGCGTCGCAATTTTTCCGCCTCGGCCAGCCTTGAGGTCGCTTGGGCAGATGGTCGCCACCAAATCGTGCCGACTCCAAACTTGACCACACGCGGGATTTCAATAAACTGCGTCCGCAATGTTGAAAAACCTGTCGCAAGCTGTCATTCTGGTAGTCGCTGTAGTAGTCAGCGATGCCGTTGGCGCTTGTTGAACGAAGTCTTTAACAAAACCCACGGCTGGAAACGGCTGTGGGTTTTTTGTTACCCTGGGCCGCACCGCCACAACCAAGAACAATAGTATGAGCAAGACCATTAAGAAGTCCGCCACCGCGAAAACCAAACCCCGCGCCGAAGTCGGTGCGCCCATGTTCGGGCGCGATATTTTCGTCGAGGCGCTGGAACGCGAAGGCGTGGAAGTCATTTTCGCCTATCCCGGCGGCGCGAGCATGGAAATCCACCAGTCGCTGACGCATTCCAAAATTCGCACCATTCTGCCGCGCCATGAGCAGGGCGGTTCGTTTGCCGCCGAAGGTTATGCGCGCGTGACCGGCAAGGCGGGCGTGTGCATGGGCACGAGCGGACCCGGCGCGACGAACCTCGTCACGGCCATCGCCGATGCTTACATGGATTCCTGCCCGCTCATCGCCATCACGGGGCAGGTGAACCAGAACATGATTGGGCGTGGCGCGTTTCAGGAGACGGACATCATCGGCGTCACGCTGCCCATCGTGAAACATTCCTACCTGATCACGGACATCAAAGACATTCCGCGCATTGTGAAGGAAGCGTTTTACATCGCGCAATCGGGTCGCCCCGGCCCGGTGGTCATTGATCTGCCGAAAAATATTCAGCAGGCCAAAGCGCAGCCCGTCTGGCCGACGTTTGAAGAAGTCAAAAAAGGTTTGCCCGGCTACACGCAACCCGATTTGAAGGCGGATGACATTGCGCTCAACGAAATCATCGGCCTGATCGAGAAGGCGGAACGCCCGGTCATTTATTGCGGCGGCGGCATCATCACCAGCGGCGCGGCGGCGGAACTCAAGAAGTTTGCCGAGGCGACCAACATTCCCGTCACGACCACGCTCATGGGCATCGGCGGTTTTCCCGAGACGCATCCGCTGTCGTTGCGCTGGCTCGGCATGCACGGTTCGGCTTCGGCGAACTGGGCGGTGAACGGCGAATACGAATACCGCAAGAGTTTCAACGATCCGATGATCAAGCTGAAGGACGGCGCGGATTTGCTGCTCGCGTTCGGCGTGCGTTTCGACGACCGCGTCACCGGCAAGTTCGAGGAATTTTGCAAGCATGGCACGATTGTCCACCTGGACATTGACGCGTCGGAGCTGAACAAAAACCGCAAGGCCAATTTGCCCATCGTCGGCGACATCAAGGACGCGTTGACGCGCCTGAATAAGCTGGTCGCCAAACGGCCGCTGCAAAAGAAGCACACACCGTGGCTCGCGCAGATTGCCGAGTGGCAGGCCAAAGGTCCGTTCGCCTATCGCATCACGCCGGAAATCGCCAACAGCGATCACATGGTGGATCACATGCAGGGCAAGGAGAGCGAAGTGATTTTGCAACAGATGGTCGTCGAGACGCTTTACGAACTGACCAAGGGCGAAGCCTACATCACCACTGGCGTCGGCCAGCATCAGATGTGGGCGGGCCAATGGTATAAGTATAAATACCCGCGCCAGTTCGTCACCAGCGGCGGTCTCGGTTCGATGGGCTACGGCTATCCCGCCGCGCTCGGCGTGAAGGTCGCGTTGCCCGACAAACAGGTCGTGGACATTGACGGCGACGGCTCGTTTCTGATGAACATTCAGGAACTCGCCACCGCGCACATCGAAAAAATTGCCGCGAAAGCGATCATCCTGAACAACCAGCACCTCGGCATGGTCGTGCAGTGGGAGGATAATTTCTACGCCGGCAATCGCGGTCACACCTACCTCGGCGACCCGAAACATCGCCCGGACATTTATCCCGACTATGTTGCCGTGTGCAATTCCTTCGGCGTGAAATGCGAACGCGTGATGTTCAAGAAGGATTTGCGCGCCGCCATGCAGCGGATGCTCGACGCCGATGAACCTTATGTGCTCGACGTGGTGGTGCCTTACAGCACGCACGTCATCCCCTTCATTCCCGCCGGCAAGACCGTGGCGGACATGATCTGGAAACCGTAGTTTCAAACTGGAACGGACGGGAATTGCATCGCCAGCCGGAACGAGAAATCGTTCCGGCTCATTTCCGCCGTCCCGCCGGGGGGCCAAAGCAGCTGACTGCCGTCCCTGACCGGACTGGGGAATTGGGTTGGCGACAGTCCCAGCACTCAAAGGCAGGGCTATTTTCAGCGCAGCTGCCGCCCTCACGGCACCAGTGTGTCGTCCCCGAATGAGTAAACGCTTTTCCGTGTCTGGGAAATGCGTTCCCCGAACCGGGGAGTCCATTCCCCTAACATAAGAACGCACTACCCGGTCATAAGTATGCATTCCTCGAACGTAAGAGCGCACTCCCCGGTCATAAGTATGCATTCCCCGAACGTAAGAGCGCACTCCCCGGTCATAAGTATGCATTCCCCGAACGTAAGAGCGCACTCCCCGGTCATAAGTATGCACTCCCCAAACGTAAGAATACACTCTCCGAACATAAAGATGTGCTACCCGAACGTAAGGATATATTTCCAAGACATAAGAACGCACACCAGCCTACCGCCTGACGGATTCAACAAAAACAGCGCAGAGTCGAAATATTATTGCCAACCAATTGAGCTATTGCACATTATCCCAGACATGGAACCAGACACGGATGAATTAATTCCGACGCGCGCGACGTTGTTGCACCGGCTGAAGGATCATCAGGATAACGCCAGTTGGCAGTTGTTTATTGATACTTACAAGAATCTGATCCATGGCGTCGCGACCAAGGCGGGTTTGAGTGCAACGGAAGCCGAGGAGGTGGTGCAGGAAACGGTCATTTCCGTTTCCAAGCACATGCCCTCATTCAAATATGACCAGTCCATTGGTTCCTTCAAGGGTTGGCTCTTGAACCTGGCCCGCTGGCGCATTGCCGACCAAGTGCGCAAACGTTCGCCGCACCTCGCCGAACAACCCGCTCCGGAGACCTCGACTGACTCGGTGGTTGACGTGCGCGGGGCCGAGTCGCCGGTGGACCCGGTCTGCCCGGCGTTTGAAGCCATGTGGGATGCCGAATGGGAAAAATATGTCATGGACTTGGTCCGCAAGAAAGTGAAGCGCCAATTGGATCCGCAAAAATATCAAATTTATGATTTTTACGTGAATAAGCAGTGGCCGCCGGAAAAAATTGCCGCGACCTTTGGCATCCCCATCAGTCAGGTGTATCTGGCCAAGCACCGCGTGATCGAGCTGATTGCCGAAGAAGTCAAGCTTCTGAATCTGCCCCCGGCCTGAAGCGGTGAGGCCACCTCGGCGCGTCCGCCCGCAGGCCGCCGTCTGCCAAAAGTAACTGTTACCCGAGCAGGCGGAAGTTCGTTCGGAAAAGCCTGTCAATTCCAGCCGCCCGCACTATCCTCCAGCGGTTTCAAATATGAATCGCAAACCGTCCATGCTCGTCATTTTCCTCACCGTCTTCATTGACCTGATCGGCTTCGGCATCGTCGTGCCGCTGGTGCCGATGTATAGCCGGCATTACGGCGCGAGCGGCTGGCTCATCGGCGCGATCATCGCGTCGTTCTCCGCCATGCAGTTCATCTTCTCGCCCATCTGGGGGAAGCTTTCCGACCGCCATGGTCGGCGGCCGATTTTGCTCATCAGCACGGCAGGCGCGGCGCTATCGTATGTTTTGTTCGCCATTGGTTCCGGCTTTGAAAGCCATTCCCTGGCCATCGGGGCGCTGCTGGTCTCGCGCATCTTTGCGGGTGCGTGCGGCGGCAACATCACCGTGGCTCAGGCATACATCGCCGACATCACGCCGCCGGAAAACCGCTCGAAACGAATGGGCCTTATCGGCATGGCGTTCGGTCTCGGCTTCATTTTCGGTCCGGCCATCAGCGGCGTGGCGCTGAAATTCGGTGGCGCCACCGCGCCCGGCTGGGTGGCGGCGACGCTTTGCGCGCTGAACTTTTTCCTCGCCTACTTCATCCTCGCCGAAAGTTTGAAGCCCGATTCCGGCCACGCCAATAATCGTCCGCACTTGGATCAATGGAAGCATACCCTGTCCCAACCGAAAATCGGGCTGCTGGTTTTGATTTTCTTTCTGGCCACGTTCGCCTTCAGTTGCTTTGAAAGCACGCTGCCGCTGCTGGTAAGCGACAACTTCAATCTCGGCATCACGGTGGACGAAACGATGCCCGCGACCACCGTCATCTCTCTGTTCGTGTTTTGCGGAATCATCGGCGCGTTCATCCAAGGTGGTTTGATTGGACGCTTCGTGAAAATGTTCGGCGAACCCAAGCTGATTGCGTTAAGCCTGCTGCTCACCGGCATCGCCCTCGCATGGCTGCCCTTCATCAAAGGCGACGGCGCGTTGAAATGGTTGGCAGTCGTGCATCTGGCGAATGGTCCGTGGATTAAAATGCTGCTCGCCCTGGCGCTGCTCGCCATCGGCTCGGCGTTGACACGCGCTCCCTTGTTCGGATTGCTTTCCAACCTCACGCCCGCCAATGAGCAGGGGGCCACCATCGGCGTCGCCCAAAGCGCCGGCGCGCTGGCGCGCATCGTCGGCCCGCTGTTTGCCGCCTCGCTTTATTTCCACATCCCGTTCCTGCCGTATGTCGTCTGCGGTGGAATTTCCATCCTCGCCGCGCTGCTGGCGGCGGTGCGCCTCGGTGGGAAATGAATTGGGAAACATCCAACATTCAACACCCAACAACGAACAGCCAATGATTTCCATATTGCCGGTTCACTGGTTATTGAATGTTGAATGTTCGATGTTGGATGTTCCCAAATAAAAAGGAGCGGCGGACTGGCTGTTTACACCCGGACGTTTGCCAATCCGCCGCCTTGCCGTTCACAAGAACGGAAGCTTATTGCTGTGGCGGCGGGCCACCGGGACCTTCCTCGGGCGGCGGGCCACCCGGGCCATTGCCGCCAGGGCCATCCTGCGGCGGAGGACCGGGGCGTTTGCCGAGATATTCATCTTGCGTCAATTTCCCGTCTCCGTTTTTATCCATCGTCTTGAGCACGCCAACCGCATTGGCAATTTCTGTGGCGTCAATCACTCCGTCGCCATTGACGTCAAGCGCCTTGATGATGAGCGGCAGGGGCGGCCGTGGCGCATCTGCCGGCGCATCCTTCGGCACGGGCGGCAGGTATTCGTTTGTCGTCAAGATGCCGTCGCCATTTTTATCGAGCGTCAAGAGCGCGGCGCTCGCGTTGGCAATTTCCTCAGCGTCAATCACGCCGTCGTGGTTGGCGTCGAGGACCGAGACGATGGGCAATGGCGGGTGACGGTGCGGGCCGCCCGGGCCGCCGGGACCCCGATGGCCGCCGGGTCCGCCACCACGCGGTCCATCTTGATTGTCTTGCGCGCTGGCGAGCAGCGCGGTGGTTCCCAGCGCCATGAGCGCGAGGAGGAGTGTGTTTTTCATTTTCATATATGACCTTTCGTGTTGTTTTGTTTGGGGTGTAAAAATCAGGCGGCTAGACTGATCGCTTGCGTCGCCAAGCCGGCTCCGTTCAGGGCCGCTTGCAAAGCCGACACTGGAAACGGCTTGTTCAGCAGCGCGCCGAACCCGGCCTGGCAGGCGGCGTCTTCCGTAAAAACTCCGCTGCCCGTCGCCAGAAATATTTCCTGGCCCGGCGCGATGTCATGCACCCGGCGGCAGAGTTCCACGCCATCCATCCCCGGCATGTCGAAATCCGTGATGATCAGTTCGTATTTCCCCGGCCTGGCGGCGAAGGCCGCGAGCGCCGACGCCGGCGACGCGTGACATTCCACTTCCGCCCGCGTCAGGTTCTTGAGCACGGCCGCCAGCAGCGCCAGGATTTTTTGATCGTCATCCACGATCATCCAGCGCGAATTTTCCGTGGTCGTATAAAAGGTGTTCATATCGGTTCGCTTTATTTTTTGAAGGTCACGCGGACCACGAATATCACCCGCACCTGCTGGCTTAAGGCGATCCGCTGTGGCTTCGTTTCACTTTTCATGTGAGCACTCTACCCGAAGCAACCTTAAGCAAACGTGAAGTGAAAAATATTTTGCAATTTCTTTTTCCATCGCCCGACGCCATCGCGTGGAGCGGTTGTTCGCCATTGGCACGAAGCGTCTGGCCGGAAGCGACGGCGCACGGCTTTCAGAAAACCGGGGAAATCAGCGGGCCGCACCAACCTCAAACTTCGCGTCTGTCAGCGTGTTCAGAAATGCCACCAACGCGCGTTGGTCCGCTGCGCTCAGGGGCACGCCGCCGTCGGGATGCTTGGCCAGATTCGGATCCAGCGTGGCGCTGCGCTGAAGGCCCGTGGAATAATGTTCAATCACTTCCGCCAGCGTGGCGAACCGCCCGTCGTGCATATATGGCGCGGTCAGCGCGACATTGCGCAGCGACGGCACCGAGAACTTGCCGCGATCCGCCGTTTTGCCGGTGACTTGTTCGCGCCCGAGGTCTTTGAAGGCCAGATCCAAACCATTGTTTGCAAAGCTCTGGCTTTGGAACAGCGATCCGCCGTGGCAGTGAAAACAGTCCGCGCCGAACTGCCCGCGCCGGGGATCGTATTCCGTGGAAAACAACTCAAACCCGCGTTGTTCTTCCGCCGTGAATTTTTCCTCGCCGCGCTGGACGCGGTCGAACTTGGCATTGAAGGATGTCAACGTAAGCAGATAGTTTTCCAGTGCGAGTGAAATTTTTTCCGGTGTGATTTCTGGCGAGCCGAACGCGGTAGCGAACAGGGCGGGGTAATCAGATTTTTGTGGTAGCACAGGCGTCCCACCTGTCCCGTCGGGCGTCGCGCCCGACGGCGGCGTGACGGATGGCCGGGCGGGTTCGTCTGACAAACTTTGCGGCGAATGCGCCCCGACGGTTTCAGACGCGACGCCGGAAACGACAGGCCGGAGGCCTGTGCTAACTAATTTAAATACGAGATTCGTCAGCGACTGGTGCATCTCGATCGGGTTTTGGATCGGCTGCAAGACCTGTTCGCGCAGGTTTTTCGCGCGGCCATCCCAGAAGAATTCTCTTTTCCAAGCCAGATTAAAAAGCGGCATCGTGTTGCGCGGGCCGATTTCGCCTTGCGCGCCGCGCGCCGTGCGCCGATTGTCCGCAAACGCTTTTTCCGACAAATGGCAATCCGCGCAGGACTGCGCATTGTTGATCGAAATTTGTTTGTCGAAGAACAAAGTTTTTCCCAGCGCCACTCGCTCGACGAGCAGCGGATTGTCACGCGGCAGATTGGGCAGCGGAAACGTCGCGCTCATCTGGAATTCATACGGCGTGAATTTCGCCGGCAGATACAGCGGCGGCGGCTGCGCGATGGCGATTTCCGTCGCGCTCAACTGCACGATGCGACGCACGCGGAAGGCCCCCGGCAGATTGGCGACGAGCGTGGCGGCAACCGGGTCGCCCGGGCGCGAGTGCGTGGACGAGCCATCCTGGCGGAACGACAACGGACGCGGCGCGTTCAACAATGTGGCCAGGTCAAAATCCAGTTCCAGCTTGGTCTGGTTGGTGATGAGCAGCGGTGCCGCCAGCGTGATGCGAGTGGCGTTCAGGTCGCGCGCGAGATGATAGGCCCAGCCGTCGAGTTGCCCGGCGGCATTGCGCCACAACCCTTCGAGCGCCAAAAAAATGTAGCCCCCTTGCCAGCTCCAATGCAATCCGTTGAGGCTGGGATTCAGCGGATGGCCGGCGGGAAAACCGGCGATGTCCGCGTGATTCAAATTGGGATTCAACCCGACTAGAAAACGCACGGAACAGAATTCGCCCGCCGGAACTTTTTCGAGCCGGATGGAATTTCGGTTGGCGTCAAAGTCCAGCCACGCGACCGAATTCGAAAGTTCCAACCACGAGCCGTCGTTGCGCTGCAGCGCAAAATCGCTGACGAGATAGCTGAGGCGCGTGATGGAAAAAGTCTCGCCCGCCGAGGTCTGATAACGGAACGACGCCGGCTGGAGATTGTCGCCCGAGACTTTGGGCGTGATTTGAATTTGCAGAGAAGCACCAAGCCCCAAGCTCGGAATCACGAAAGCTCCAAGCACCAACATCCAGCATCCAGAGAAATTCCAAGCCCCCAGCTTCAAACCGCCCAGCAGCGGGCGGCGATGGCCTCTTGATGTTTGGATGTTCGCTGATGCGTGAAGCTTGGGTCCTGGAAGTTTTCCTTTCACTGGAGCTTGGAGGTTGGCGCGTGGAACGTTTTCATCATGGATTGATGGTAAAGCCGCCATTAAACGTGTAGGGCGGCGGACCGTTTTGAAAGGTCACCACCACCGTCTGCGGACCAGTCGCGCTGAACGATTGAAGGTTGAAGGTCGCCAGCACGGTGCCTTGGGTCAGATACGAAATGGCCGCGCCCGTGGCGGTAAGCGAACCGAGGGTGACGCTCGTGATGGGAGCACCGGCGGGCGGCGAGGGCGGACCAGAAAGCGTGATGCTCAAGGTGATGTTCGTGACGCTCGCGCGGCTGACACTGCCGCCGGGAACTGGATAGGTCGCGCCACCACTCGCACCGCTGCCGCCGTCATAGTTCGCCAAGCCCGTGCGCGCAACGCGATAAAAGCGCCAGTTATCCAGGGTATTCGTCGTGAAGCTCGCGGTATTCAACACGGCGGCGACATTCGTTGAATTGATTGTCCACGCGGAGAAGTTGGTGGTGGATTGCACCATGTAAGTTCCGCCTTCCGCTGCGCTCCAAGTGAGCGTGACGGATCCGCTGTTTACCTTGGGCGCGTCAAGCCAAGGCGTAAGATTCGGGCCGCCGAGGAAATTGGTCACGACGGTCTCAGTAACGGCCGAGACCACCGCGCCGGTAGGAAAGCCGTAGAATGCGCGGCCGATGTTGTAGGGAAAAGTGGGAATGCCGTTCGACGTCATGCTCACGAAATAGGCGTAGGTGCCATTGGGAAATTCCGGCGTGACGCACCAGCGGCCATTGTTTTCGTCCAGATCGAAGTCCACGCCTTGCACAAATTTTTGACCAGTTGCCGAATTCGTGAGGTCGGCGAGGAACGACTTATCCTCCATGTAGCGGCCAATCGGATAAGTGCTGATGTCCGCAGGCCCGGCGGAATTAAGGCCGTAAAGCCGTTGCGCCCAGGCCGGCAGATTGGTTCGCAAGGTGTTCGTGAGATTGTCCGTGCCGAGTTGTCCGTTGCGCAAAACGTAGCCAGAAATCATCCGCCGCACGCCGCTCGCGGCGTTATTGGAAATGAAATAACCATAAGGACCATAAACCGGAAAACCATCGCGCACCCAGCCGAGCAGCGGCGAATGTTTCGCCACACCATTTGTCGCCTCGGCATACGTTCTCGCGGCGGCGTTGTAATTCACATGGTCGCCCATCAGATAGCGGAGCGCGATGGGGTTGGCGTGATAATGATAGGTGCCGGTTTGCTCCTGATGGGCATAGGACGGATCGAACGTCGCCCCTTCATTCACAAACGCGTCGCGGTTCCAATAGCCCGTGCCGCTGCCGCTCTCGGCGGAACCGGTCCACACAAATCCGTCGCGCGAATCAAACATCGCCACGCCATCCACGAAATAACCGATCGCGCCGAGGCCGGTCAGCGATTTTGTCACTGGCACGGTGATGAGGTTGGTGCGGGGAATGCGATAGAGCACCTTTTGATTGGCGGGCAAATTGGGAAAACCCGCCGCCCAAGCGCCCATCGTCTGGCCGGCCAGGCCGGTCGTGCGGAAGTAAACCCAGTTCGCGGACGAGTAAACCTCCTGCACGCCGCAATACGCCGGGGCTGCCTGCGTCTGCGAACCGTTGCCCCACGTCGTGGCCGCGTTGCCGGCGGTTTGCGCCGCCGCGTTGGTGAAGCTGCGCGCGTATTTGCCGGAGAAGGCGGTGAACCACGAGTTCGTGCGCGGGTCGGCGGCCGAACTCGTTAAGGTGGCGCAAAGGGCGCCACAAACCACAGCCTGGTTAATGATTGGGATTAGATCAAGTTTCATGTCGCGACTTTACGCCGGCGAACCTTAAGCGGACGTGAAGCATGAAACTTTTTCGCGCCGGGGCGCAAAATTCTTCTTCATCTTGCCTTAAGGTGGTGGCTGCGAAGATGCCGGCACTGGCGGATTCCACGCGCGCGTGCTAAAACTCCGCCGCCCGCATATGAGAATTCTTGTAGTCGAAGACGAACCGGATCTGCTCGCGAGCCTCGCCCAGGCGCTGCGCGAGGAAGGTTACGCCGTGGACACCGCCGACAATGGCGACGACGGACTCTTCAACGCCGAGGGCACAGACTACGACGCGATTGTCCTTGATGTGATGCTGCCGGGCCTGGACGGCTGGGAAATTCTCAAGCGCCTCCGCAAATCCAAGAAGACGCCTGTGCTCATGCTCACCGCGCGCGACCAGACGCGCGACCGCGTGAAAGGCCTCGACACCGGCGCGGATGATTACGTCGTGAAGCCGTTTGATCTCGAAGAACTGTTCGCCCGGCTCCGCGCCATTATTCGCCGCAGCGCCAACCAGACCACGAACGTCCTCGAAATCGGCGATGTGAAAATTGACACTGCGGCCCGCCATGTTTTATTCAAGGACAAGCCGGTGGAGTTGACGGCGCGCGAGTATTCGCTGGTGGCATTCATGGCGCTGCATCGCGGCGAAGTCGTCACGCGCACGCAGCTTTATGAACATCTCTTTGACGAAAATGAAAGTTCGCTGTCCAATCTGCTCGACGTTCATGTTTCCAATGTCCGCAAAAAGCTCGGCGCGGAATTCATCGCCACCCGGCGCGGCCACGGCTACTGCATCGAATGAAGATGTTTAAGTCCATCAAGTGGCGGCTGCAAATCTGGTATGGGCTGATTCTCGTGGGCGTCTTACTGGGCTTGGGCATCACCGCATATAAGCTGGAACACGACAAGGTGTTTCGCCACACGGACAACGAATTGCAGCGCCGGGTCAATGTCGTGCTCCAAACTCTGCACCGGGGCGAACAACAGCGCCGGCCGCCGCCGCGACCCAATGATTTTGACCAGCCGCCGGGTCCGCCAGCGGGTGAATTTGACCGGGACCGCCCGCCGCGGGGACCGGAAGATTTTCATCTGCAACCGCGCGACGAAGTGCTGTTCGATGCCGCCGCCGCCAACGGTTATTATTTTGTCATCACCGGACGCGACGCCCGGGTAATCGCCCGCTCCACCAATGCGCCGACGGCCGTGATGTATGTAGAAGGACCGCCGGCCACCGGCAAGCTCAACCGGTTCACTGCCTTTCCCCAGCTGCCCGATGATCGCGTCAAATACGGTGGTGGCCAGTTCAAATACGACCAGTTTCCGTCCAACGGCGTGCCCGCCGGCCAGCCGTTTCCGCCGTATTCGCGCGGGACATTTCGCGAAGTCGAAATTGTCCTGCCGACGCAGGAAAGCATTTTGGTCGGGCGCAACATGGTGACGGATCTCGCCGAACTGCGGTTGATCGCCCTTCAGCTTGCCGGCGCGAGTCTGGTCATCCTGGGTTTCGGCCTGGCGGGCGGCTGGTGGCTGGTCGGTCGCTTGCTGCGGCCGATTCAATCCATTGGCGCCGCGGCGGTGAAAATTTCCGCCGGCGATCTGTCGCAGCGCATCAACGTGGCCGAGGCGGAAAGCGAACTCGGCCAGTTGGCGGCGGTTTTGAATTCCACCTTCGCGCGGCTCGAAACCGCCTTCGCGCAGCAGAAACAATTTGCCGCCGACGCCGCCCACGAACTGCGCACACCAGTGTCCGTCATCCTCACGCAGACCCAGACCGCGCTGAACCGCGAACGCGAGGCGGCGAGCTACAAGCAGACCGTCGAGGCTTGCCAGCGCGCCGCGCAGCGGATGCGGACGCTGATTGAATCGCTGCTGGCGCTGGCGCGGTTTGATGCCGGCCAGGAAATATTGCGGCGCACACGATTTGATTTTTCAAAAATCATCGGTGAGGCCGTTGACCTCGTGCAGTCACTGGCGGAGGAGCGCGCGGTGAAGATTATTTCCGGGTTGCCACCGCTGGAAATCACCGGCGATTCCGAGCGGCTGGCGCAAGTCGTCACCAATCTGCTCACCAACGCGATCCAATATAACGAGCTTGCGGGTGAGGTCCGCGTGAAATTGGAAACGCGCAGCGGTCTGGCGGTGTTGACGATTGCGGATACGGGGCAGGGGATTGCCGCCGAAGATTTGCCGCGTGTGTTCGGCCGTTTCTTTCGCGCCGACTCGTCCCGCACGGGGGCGGGCAACACCGGCCTTGGGCTTTCGATTTGCAAGGCCATCGTCGAGGCCCACGGCGGCACGATCGAAGTGGCGAGCGAAGTCAAGGTCGGGACGACTGTTTCCGTGCGGTTGCCAATCTGAAAATGCCGGAGAGGGCGTGAGGCGTTCCTGAATGAGCGACGGCTTTTGCATATCGTTTGAGCCGCCCCACCTCGGCGCCGACAAATTCATTCACCGCAAAAACAGCGCCGCCGCCGCATCCGCAAAGCGCAGTCCCTGATGGGTGAGGTGAAATTTCACATCGTTGCGTATCGCATGGCCGCGTTCGGTCAACTGCTCCATTTCCGCAGCCCATTCCTTTCGCAAATCAAAACTGGTCACGCGCTGGAAGTCGGCAAACGGCCAGCCGGCGTTCATGCGCAAACCGAACGCGGCGATTTCGCCGGCGCGGCGCAGCGGCGACAGTTCTTCGCTGGATTCAATCGCGCGTTTCCCTTTTTCCAGTTGGTCGCAATAAAGCTGCGTGTTGGACCAATTCTTCGTGCGCACGCCGCGAACATAACCCGTCGCGCTCGGCCCCAGTCCGTAATATGAACCGCCGCGCCAGTAGTTCAGGTTGTGTTTGCAGGCCAATGCCGGAATGGCTGGCTGGCCGGCTGGATTAATGGATTTGGAATCGCGGGCGAAGTTGGCGATTTCGTATTGGTGAAAACCGCCGGTGGTCGCGCGTGAAATTAATTCCTCATACATCTCGCAGGCCAGCTCTTCATTCACGGAAAACTCACCGGCCTGGAGTTGATCAAAGAGCGGCGTGTCGTCCTCGTAAATGACTTCATAACTCGACAGGTGCTCGCTCTGCATCGCCATGGCCTCGTTCAAAGTCGCGTGCCAAATGTCCATGGTCTGGGTCGGAATGGCAAACATGAGATCGAGATTGATGTTTTCAAAACCGGCGCGGCGCAGGATGTCGAACGACTTGAAAACCATCGCGCGCGAGTGGATGCGGCCCAGGCGGTCGAGCAGTGGTTCATCCAGCGACTGCACGCCCATGGAAATGCGGTTAATGCCAAAGTCGCGGAACAGTTTGGCCTTGTCGGCGGAGACGGTGGCGGGATTGCATTCCACGCTGAATTCGGTCGCGCCGAGCAGCTCCAATCTTTCCATCGCGCGCAGGATGGTCTCCCACTGGCGCAAGTTGAGCAAGGACGGCGTGCCGCCGCCGCAGAAAATCGTTTTGGGTTTCAGATCGGCGGCCACCATTTCAAGTTCGCGGACGAGGGCGGCGGTGTAGCGGTTGACGAGTTCGCCGCTGGCGGCTTCCGAATAGAAGGCGCAATACGCGCATTTTTGCGCGCAGAAGGGGACATGGAGGTAAAGGTTGGTTACGGTATCCGGCATAGCGCTAGGCTAGCGGAAACCGGGGGCGTCCGTGAATGAAATTTCTCCCGGACCGATCAGGCGGGATGGATGCGCTGGACGTTTTGAGCTTTCAAGCCCTTGTCACTGGATACGGCTTCAAAGGTCACCGCCTCGCCTTCGTTCAGAGTTTTGAAGCCCGCCCCCAGAATGGACGAATGATGCACAAAGACATCATGTCCGGTTTCGTCGGCAATGAAGCCAAACCCCTTTTTGTTGTCGAACCACTTTATTTTTCCGCTGGCCATAGAACCTCCCCGGTTGCGAGGCGGAGTTAGAAGCAAAAAAGAACCTGCAAAAGTTTAGCCGGATCCACGATTTCGCTTAAAACGACACTCTGACCTCTATTTGTGTGGCTTTAATAATTTCAATTGATGCGTGCGTCAAGTAAAAGTTTTGACTAATCCACCTGCAAGGCGCGGTCAATCATGTGCGGCAGGTGGCTGTTTAGCCCGGTTTCGGTGACGGCAAAATTGGCGCCGGCTTTTTGCGCGGCGGCGATCAAGGCCGTTTCGCTTTCGGGCGCGAAGGCTATGATCGGCAGATGGCTGGTGTCGGTCTCGGTCTTGATCCTGGCAATCGCTCCACAAACATCACTCGCCGTGAGGAGGTCGGTCAATAGTAACAATGGTTTTTCTCGTTTGGCGGTGGCCACCAGCAATTCGATGCTATTCAACACCAACACGCGATAATTCAAATCCTGCAGCCGGTTCACCAACTGGCTGCCCGGCATGAGCCGTTCGTAGAACACTAAAGCGAGGGGTTGGGGCATAATCGCTGATGGTTACGGCAAGTCCGTCGAGCCCATCAGAAAGCGGTCGCATTCGCGGGCGGCACCGCGACCTTCGTTGAACGCCCAGACGACGAGGCTCTGGCCACGCCGACAATCGCCGGCGGCAAAGACGCCCTTGAGGTTCGTCGCATAGTTTTCAAACTCGGCTTTGGCATTGCTGCGTGCGTCCCGTTCGATGCCGAGCGCTTCGAGCAGCGGCTGTTCCGGGCCGAGGAAGCCCATCGCGAGCAGCACGAGTTTTGCCGGCAGAACTTTTTCCGTGCCGGGAATATTTTTCGGGATGAACTGGCCCTTGTCGTTCTTGGTCCACTCGACTTGCACGGTGTGCACGGCTTTGACGTGGCCGTTGTCGTCGCCTTCAAATTTTGTTGCCGTCGTCAAATAAACGCGGGGATCGGCACCAAATCTCGCGGCGGCTTCTTCTTGGCCGTAATCCATCTTGTAGGTCTTCGGCCATTCGGGCCACGGATTATCCTTGGCGCGTTCGAGCGGCGGCTTGGGCAAAATCTCCACCTGCACCAGCGAGGCGCAACCGTGCCGCATCGAAGTGCCAACGCAGTCCGTGCCGGTGTCGCCACCGCCGATGACCACCACGTCTTTGCCCGTGGCATCAATGAAATCGCCGTTCTTGTGCTGATCCAAAATGCTCTTGGTGTTCGCTGTCAGAAAATCCATCGCGAAATGGATGCCAGTCAAATTGCGGCCTTCGATCGGCAGGTCGCGTGGCTTGGTCGCGCCGGTTGCGAGCACGACGGCGTCAAATTCCTTCAACAATTTTTCAGCCGGATAATTTTTCCCAATCTCGGTGTTGCAGATAAATTTGACGCCTTCTTTTTCCAGCACGGCAAGCCGGCGCAGCACGACTTCTTTTTTATCGAGCTTCATGTTGGGAATGCCATACATCAACAAGCCGCCCGGCCGATCCGCGCGCTCGAACACGGTGACTTCGTGCCCCGCCTTGTTCAATTGCGCGGCCGCGGAAATACCCGCCGGACCCGAGCCGACAATCGCCACCTGCTTGCCCGTGCGTTTCTTCGGCGGTTCTGGCGTGACCCAGCCGCTTGCCCAGGCGTGGTCAATGATCTCGCACTCGATGTTCTTAATCGTCACGGGCGGATTGTTCATGCCCAGCACGCACGAACCTTCGCACGGGGCGGGGCAGACGCGACCGGTGAACTCGGGGAAATTATTCGTCTTGTGCAGACGCTCCAGCGCTTCGCGCCAGAGGCCGCGATAAACCAGGTCGTTCCATTCGGGAATCAGATTATGGACCGGGCAGCCGCTGGCCATGCCGCTGACGAGCTGGCCGGTGTGACAGAACGGAATCCCGCAATCCATGCAGCGCGCGCCCTGCTTTTTCAGGTCGGCTTCGGGCAGGTGGTGGTGAAATTCCTGGTAATCGGCGACGCGTTCGAGCGGCGCGCGATCGGCGGGCAGTTCGCGTTGGAACTCTAAAAATCCGGTTGGTTTTCCCATCTTATTTTAGTCGTTGGTTCTAAGGTTTAGGTTCAGTGTCCGCCCTTCACGTTTTCTTCGAATGCCGCCATGACGGCCTCGTCGCCGGACAAACCCTGCGACTGCACTTTTTTGAGCGACAGCAACACGCGCTTGTAATCCTGCGGCATCACCTTGACAAATTTCGGGATGAAATTCTTCCAGTCCTCCAGCATGGTTGCAGCGCGTTCGCACTTCGTGTAAGTCTGATACCGCTGAATCAATTTCCAGAGCGACTCAATCTCGTCGGCAGCCTCGAGTTTTTCCAAACCGACGAGTTCCAGGTTGCAGCGCGTGGCAAAATCGCCCGCCTCGTCCAACACATAGGCCACGCCGCCACTCATGCCGGCGGCAAAATTACGACCGGCCCGGCCGAGCACCACCACCCGGCCACCGGTCATGTATTCGCAACCGTGATCGCCCACGCCTTCGACCACCGCATCAACGCCCGAGTTGCGCACGGCAAAGCGTTCGCCCGCCATGCCGCACACATAGATTTCGCCGGCGGTCGCGCCGTAAAGCGCCACGTTGCCGATGATGATGTTGTCCTTGGAGGCGAAGGTGGAGCCTTTCGGCGGATACACAATCAGCTTGCCGCCGCTCAGGCCTTTGCCGAAATAATCGTTGGCATCGCCTTCCAATTCCAAGGTCATGCCCTTGGGCGTAAACGCGCCGAAACTCTGGCCCGCGCTGCCGTGGAACTTGAGCTGCACGGTGTCTTCGGGCAAGCCCGCCGGCCCGTGTTGCTTGGTGATTTCACTGCCGGTGATGGTGCCGACGACGCGGTCCACGTTTTTGATCGGCATTTCGGCGCGAACTTTTTCGCCGCGCTCAATCGCCGGCTGGCAGATGTCCAGCAGCTTGGTGATGTCCAAAGATTTGTCGAGACCGTGATCCTGCGCCTGCGAGCGAAAACGTCCGACTTCCGGTCCGGCTTCGGGCTGATACAAAATTGGCGTGAGGTCGAGACCTTTGGCTTTCCAATGCTCAATGGCTTTCCAGGGAGCCAGCAGGTCCGTGCGGCCAACCATGTCTTCGAGTTTCCGAATGCCCAGTTTCGCCATGATCTCGCGCAGTTCCATGGCGATGAAGCGCATGAAATTCACGACGTGTTCCGGATCGCCGGTGAAGCGTTTGCGCAATTTCGGATCTTGCGTCGCGACCCCAACGGGGCAGGTGTTCAGATGGCAGACGCGCATCATGATGCAGCCCATCACGACCAGCGGGCCGGTGGCAAAACCAAATTCTTCCGCGCCGAGCAGCGCGGCCACGGCCACATCGCGACCGGTTTTCAACTGCCCATCCGCTTCGACATAAATGCGGCTGCGCAGATTGTTCAACACGAGCGTCTGGTGCGTTTCGGCCAGACCGAGTTCCCAAGGTCCACCCGCGTGTTTGATGGAAGACAGCGGCGACGCGCCGGTGCCACCGTCGTGGCCGGAAATCAAGACGACATCCGCATGTGCTTTCGCCACGCCCGCGGCAACCGTGCCGACGCCGACTTCGGCGACGAGCTTGACGCTGATGCGCGCGTTGCGGTTGGAATTCTTGAGATCATGGATCAACTCCGCCAAATCTTCGATGGAGTAAATGTCATGATGCGGCGGCGGTGAAATGAGGCCGACGCCAGCGGTGGTGCCGCGCGTTTTGGCGATGTCCGGGAAAACCTTTTTACCGGGCAGTTCGCCGCCTTCGCCGGGCTTGGCGCCCTGCGCCAGCTTGATTTGGAGTTCGCGCGCGTTGATCAGGTAATTGCTCGTGACGCCGAAACGTCCGCTGGCCACCTGCTTGATCGCCGAATTTTTCGAGTCGCCGTTGGCCTCCAGTGTGTAGCGCGCCGGATCTTCGCCACCTTCGCCGGTGTTGGATTTTCCACCGAGGCGGTTCATGGCTATGGCCAAAGTTTCGTGCGCTTCTTTGGAAATGGAGCCATAACTCATTGCCCCAGTCTTGAAGCGTTTGACGATGCTTTGGACCGATTCCACTTCCGCCAAGGGAATCGCCGTCTCCGCATATTTGAAGTCCAGCAAGCCGCGCAACGTGCAAAGATTCTTCGCTTGGTTGTTCACTAGCTCCGCGTATTCACGGTAAATCTTTTCGCTGCCGAGCCGGCAGGCGGACTGCAATTTGTGAATGGTCTGCGGATTAAACAGGTGATATTCGCCACTGTCGCGCCATTGATACTGGCCGCCGGCTTCGAGTTCGGCATTGACGTTTTCGCGCGGGAAAGCCCGGCGATGGCGTGCGAGCGCTTCCTCGGCGATCACGCCGAGGCCAATGCCCTCGATCCGCGACGGCGTCCAGGTGAAATATTTGTCCACGACTTCGCTGTTGAGGCCGACGGCTTCGAAGATTTGCGCGCCGCGATAGCTTTGCACCGTCGAGATGCCCATCTTGGCCATCGTTTTCACGACGCCCTTGATTGCCGCCTTGATGAAATACTTCTCCGCCTTCTTGTGGTCGGTGTTGAGCAGCAAACCTTCCTTGATGAGATCGTCAATGGTCTCATACGCGAGATACGGATTGATGGCGCTGCAGCCGTAGCCGATGAGCAGGGCGAAGTGATGCACCTCGCGGGGTTCGCCGGATTCGAGCACGAGGCCCGTGCGGCCACGCGTGCCGTTGCGGATGAGATGATGATGCAGGCCCGCGGTCGCCAATAGCGCTGGGATGGGGGCGCGTTCTGGCGACACGCCGCGGTCCGACATGATCAAGATGTTCGCACCAGCCTCGATCGCTTTATCCGCCGCCGTGAACATTTCTTCCAGCGCCTGCTCCAGACCTTTTTCGCCGTCCGCCGCTTTGAACAGAATCGGCAGCGTCGCGGCCTTGAATCCGGGACGGTCCACTTGGCGGAGTTTTTCCAATTCCTCATTGGTCAGAATCGGCTGCTCCAAGCGGATGAGCGCGCAGCTGTCCGGCTTGGGATTCAGCAGACCACCGCGCGAACCGGCCATCGTGTGCGTGGCGGTGATGATCTCCTCGCGGATCGGATCAATCGGCGGGTTGGTGACCTGCGCGAACAACTGCTTGAAATAATTGTAAAGCAACTGCGGCTTGTTCGAGAGCACGGCCAGCGGCGTGTCCGTGCCCATCGAGCCGAGCGGCTGCACGCCGTCGCGCGCCATCGGCCCGACGATGAAACGCAAGTCTTCGAACGTGTAGCCAAAGGCCTGCTGCTGCTGCAAGATTTTCCGGTGGGACGGCTCGGTGTCCAGTGCCGGTTCCGGCAAATCCTCGAGCAGGACGTGATATTTATCGAGCCACTCGCGATACGGTTGCGCGGAGGTGTATTTCTTTTTGAGTTCCTCGTCGGCAATGATTCGGCCCTGCTCGGTATCAATCAGAAACATGCGCCCCGGTTGCAGCCGGCCTTTGCTGGCGACCCGCTCCGGCGCAATCGGCAGCACGCCCGCTTCCGACGCCATGATGACCACGTCGTCTTTCGTGACGTAATAGCGCGACGGCCGCAGGCCGTTGCGATCCAGGCACGCGCCGATGCGGATGCCGTCCGTGAACGCCATCGAAGCCGGACCATCCCACGGTTCGATGAGGCAGGAATTATATTCGTAAAACGCTTTGCGATCCGCGTCCATGCTCTCGTGATTTTCCCACGGTTCGGGAATCATCATCATCATCGCGTGCGGCAATTCGCGGCCCGCCATGACGAGGAGTTCGAGGCAATTATCAAACTGCGCCGAGTCGCTGCCGTCTTCATTGATGACGGGAATGACTTTCTTGATGTCCTTGCCGAACAGCGGCGATTTGAAATTCGCCTGCGCCGCCTTCATCCAGTTGACGTTCCCGCGCAGCGTGTTGATTTCGCCGTTGTGCGCGATGAAGCGGTTCGGATGCGCGCGATCCCAGCTGGGAAAAGTGTTCGTGGAAAAACGGGAATGCACCAGCGCCATGGCGGTGACCATGCTCTCGTCCGTGAGGTCCGGATAATACTTCGCCAACTGTTCGGGCATGAGCATGCCCTTGTAGATCATCGTGCGGACCGCCAGGCTGGCCACGTAAAACCATTTGCCGCCGTCAATCTTGCTGCCGTAACGGATCTTCTGCTCCGCCTGCTTGCGGATGATGTAAAGTTTGCGTTCGAAGGCCGCTTCGTCTTTCAGCTCCGGGTGGCGCTCGATGAAAACCTGCGCCATGTGCGGCTCGGCGGAAACGGCCGTTTTGCCCAGCGAAGAATTATCCGTCGGCACATCGCGCCAGCCGAGCAGCGTCTGCCCCTCGGCGGAAACGATTTTGGCAAACGCCGTCTTGACAGCATTGCGCTCCAGCAGATTCGGCGGCAAGAACAACATACCCACGCCGTATTGGCCGGGCGGCGGCAGTTTGATGCCGAGTTTAGCCGTCACCTTCACGAGAAATTCGTGAGGGGTCTGAATGAGGATGCCAGCACCGTCACCCGTGTTCGGTTCGTGACCGACGGCACCGCGATGGTCAAGATTTACCAAGATCTGCAGGCCGTCCGTGACGATCTGATGGGATTTTTTGCCCTTCATGTTCACGACGAAACCGATGCCGCACGAGTCGTGCTCGAACTGCGGGTCGTAGAGTCCTTGTTTCAACGGTGCGCCCGGAGGCGTCTGACCAATCTTGTTAGCGGTCTGCATTATTTTGTTGTGGCGCGGCGGATAAGCCTGCGTTCACTTATTTTTTACTCATTTCATTTTCATGCGCAATGATTGTTTTCAAAAATCATCAATGCTGCATGTATTAGAATTCAAATTTTCAATTCCGCTTGCATTAGCTCAATAAAATCCGCGTCCACTTTGGATGGCAGCCACCGCTCCGCTCAGGGCGGATGCGGGTCCAACGGAAGAAATATTTCGGTTCGATCTTCGTGCAAATCACCACGGCTGGCAACGACTTGGCCTGCTTTCAAGGCAGTTCAAACACCCGGAAGAGACGGCGCGGCCGCGCGGCCGCGTTGGTCAATGTGAGCGAAGGCGTGGCGGCGACGTTGGTTTGAATCGCCACCCAACTCGTCAAATTGGTGGAAGCCCACAACAGGTTGGTTTTTCCCACCGTCTAACCGGAGGCCGTGAATAGAAACTGGCTGCCTTCCTTGCGGGCGGATTCGAGCACGATTCCGGGCGAAGTCACGGTGATGGTGCCAGTGACGCTGGGGTCCAAACCGTCATGATAGGTGAAGCTTCCCACGTTGTTTAATGTGAGACTGAAGGTGTCGCCCTCGTCGAACAACCAACCATTCCAGAAGTTCGGATCGGACGAAGGAAGATCGCCGGTAATCGCATGTGAAAAAAAGCATCCGTGTTTTCCCAGACCACTGTGTCGCCAAGTTCAATTGTCAGCGCGGCCGGAGAAAAGTGGGAACCTTTGACGGTGACCATGGTGTTGGTGGCTGCCGCCGGCCGGGCCACCGCAAGGACCAAACTTACGAGCACGCCGAAACGCCCGGACAATATTGCTTCCTTCCTGTGTCATAGTCAGCGGCTCCCAATCCGGCCTGTCAATTGAAAATCCAATCCGCCGGATCCAACGACTGCGGTTGCCGGTGCGTGACCATGGGAAGAAACGCTTCTCCGCTCAGGTCACCGCGATGATTTTTACTTCCACCTGCATCTTGTGCTCGCGCGTGCCGCGATAGTTGCCGCAGATTGGCGGCACGTCGGCGTAATCCCGCCCATTACCGAGCTTCACATAGGTTTCCCCGATCTGGCGGTCGTGCGTCGGATCCAAGCCGCGCCAGCCGTAGCCCGGCACATACACCTCCACCCACGCGTGCGTCGCGCTGGCGGCTTCCGTGGCCAGATAACCGCTGATGTAGCGCGCCGGAATTTTCAGCGTGCGGCACATGCCGATCAGCACATGCGCGAAGTCCTGGCACACCCCACGGCGGTCCCGCAGCACTTCGCTCATGTGCGTGTGAACGTGCGTGGAATAGGATTCGTATTTCAACGTCTGATGCACGAATTTCATCATCGCGAGCACCGCGAGCCAGGCGTCGTCCGTGTCGTTGATCGCGTCCACCGCCAGCCGCCACACCTCCGGCGACAATTCCACGAATCGGCTCGATTGCAGGTAATCAAAGCAGTTCGCAATCTTGGGCGTCTCCCGCATTTGCGCAAACGAACAAATTTTCTCGGCTGGCAACGGCGCCGGCGGAAGCGTCACCACGCGCGACTGCGCCTCGATCACGAGATAGCTGTGTGGCTCTGCAATCTCAAAGTGCTGAACCCAGTTGGAATAGAAGTCCGTGAAATGCGTCAGCCGCGCGGCGGGCAGCACCTTGAGCAAATACGATTCGACCGTCTGCTCCGGGATGGGCATCGGCTGGAGGCGCACATCGTTGAAGCTGTCCCGGACCGGGGTCGCGTAGTCGTAACGGGTGCGATGTAGAATGTCGTATTTCATGAATTAATCCAAAGGCTCCACATCCACGGAAACTTTCACGTCATGCTTGCCGCCGCCGGTCAGAATGCCGGCCACCGGACTGACATCGCCGAAGTCCCGACCATACGCCACAATGATGTGTTCCTCGGTCGGTTGGACGTTGTTCGTCGGATCAAAATCCATCCAGCCCGTGCCGGGGCAAAAAATTCGGAACCACGCGTGCGAGGCATCCGCACCGACGAGCCGGGGCTTGCCCGCCGGCGGATGCGTGCGCAGATAGCCGCTCACATAACGCGCCGGCAAACCCAGCGAACGCAGACACGCGATGCCCAGATGCGCGAAGTCCTGGCAGACGCCACGCCGTTTCAGCCAGACTTCCTCCAGCGGCGTGGCGACGGTGGTGGCACGCGGATCAAATTTAAAGTCCCTGAAAATGCGGCCCGTTAAATCGCGGGTGCCGACAAGCAGCGGCGTGCCTTTGCCAAAACTTTCGCGGGCATAATCGGCCAGCTCCTGCGACGCGCGGATTTGCGGTGAATCAAAAACAAATTGATACGGCTCGATCACTTCGGGCGAGACCGGGTCGAGGAACATCTCGGCGACCGACTCCCACGGGGCCGTGGATTCAGGCGGCACGGGCTTTCTTGCATTCACGCTCACCCGGCTGTGCGAGATGATCTCCAGCCGGTTGTGGATTTCCTGAATGGCAAAAAAGCAGAGCGAGTTCCCAAAATAATCCACGCGGGCCTTGCGCAGCGTAGGTTCGGGAAAAATCTGGAGCGAAAAATTCTCCCGCGCTTGCGTCGCCGAGGCGCGCGGTTCCAGTCGGGCGACGTGATGCGACACCGACACCGGCGCGGCGTATTCGTAAAGCGTGCGATGGGTGATGTGGTAATTCATGGCGCATCCCCCCGACCGGTTCTTGAGATTGTCGAGTGCGCGAAATAGCTGGCGGCGATGGCATCGGACAATTGCGGCAGCGCGCGCAAGGTTGCCTGAATGGCGTTGGCAATGCCCGAGTCCGGCCACTCTGCCGCCGGCCCCGCCAGCTCCCGCGCATCGGACTTTTCCAACTGCAACAGCGCATTGAGCAGGATCATCTTCCCCGCCCCGGCGGCGTCACCGCGTTCTTTCGGCAGTCGGTCAAAATGTTTTACGAGTTGCTTGATTTGAAACAAAACCGAGCGTGGATTTTTTTCGTCGAGCAGCACCAGGTCGAACACGGCCGGCACCGTTGGCAGCAAATTATAACGCGAACGAAACGTGATGCTGCTGTCCACCACTTCGAGGACGGCTTCGAGCAGACTGGGGTTTTCCGCGTCGGGCGAGCGCAGCGTCGCGTCCAGCAGCGTGCAAAGATACATGGCGCGTTCGAGGCGCAAACCGATGTCGAGAAAACGCCACGCTTGCGCGCGCGTCATGTTCTCGCGCGCCAGTCCCTGAAACGCCGCGAGACCGAGCAACGTCTGGTTCAGCACGCCCACGGCATCACCCGCGAGCATCACCCGGTGTGGCTGCGCCGCCCTCGTCCCAGCGGGTGAGCGTGACGCCCCGTCGCTCCGGCCAGTTTCAGGTGCCTGCGACGAGGGCGTCGCGGTCAGGCTCGGCACCGAGGCGTCGCCGCCACTGAGCCGGTCGTCAATCTGGCTCAACACGCGCCACATATCATTCGACGTGCGGTCGCGCACGAGCATCGCCAGCCGCTGCAATTGTTCCGCCGTGTGCCGCAAACTGCCCGCTCGTTCCGGGTCGAAAATGGCCGCGATCAATTCCGCCTCGAGCGCCTCGGCGTTCCGCCATAACTCCCGCTTCGCGGAAATGCCCGGCAACTGTCCCTGCATTTCGAGCGTTTCCAAGAGCGGCGCAATCAGCGGCTTGGCGCCGCCCGTGCGCTCGGGATTGAAGCGGAGCAGGGCACAGCGCAACAATCGTGACGTGGCGTCGGCACGCTCCGAGTAGCGGCCGAGCCAGAAAAAATTATCCGCCAGGCGCGACGGCAGGTTGTTTCCTGTGCGCCGCAGCTCGACACTTTGACTGGTGCCGTGAAGCAGCGTCACTTCTTCCACGGGCGTGGCGGAGGGAATCCAGGCGTCCTTGCTGCTGCCGCCGCGCTGCATGGAAATAAAACTGTTGCGGTGATCGGGTGCCACGCGCACCAGGCCGCCGGGCATCACGCGATAACTTCCATTACCGTCGGACACCAGAAAGACGCGGAGGCTGACCGGCTGCGCCACGAGCGAATTTTGGGCCCACGATGGCGCGGTGGAAAGTTCCACGCGCTCCTGCGCCACGAAGAGATCCGGATCAAATTCAATCCGGCGTTTCAATTCCTCGCGCTCGGCGTCGGCAATTTTCAGGTGCGTGCGAAACGCCGGTTTCACCACCAGTTCGTCGAGATTCTTGAGGACATGTTCGCGGGCGGCTTTCTGTCCGCACCACCACGTTGCGACGGACGGCAGTTTTAAAGGCTCGTTCAGCAGATGCCGGCACAATTCGGGCAGGAACGCCATGAACGCGGGGCTTTGCACCAGGCCGCTGCCGAGCGCATTGCTGACGACCACATTGCCCGCGCGCACCACCTCGACCAGGCCCGGCACGCCGAGAATGGAATCGTTGCGCAATTCCAGCGGGTCGCAAAAATCATCGTCCACGCGGCGCAAGATCACGTCCACCCGCTCGAGGCCGCTCAAGGTTTTCAGAAAAACGTGGTTGTCGCGCACCGTCAAATCCTGGCCCTCGACGAGCATGTAGCCGAGGTAACGCGCGAGATACGCCTGCTCAAAATAGGTTTCGTTGTGCGGGCCGGGCGTGAGCATGACGACGCGCGCCTTGTCGGCCTGTTGCGGCGCGAGTTGCGCGAGCGAGGCCTGCGTCGTGCGGAAAAATCCGGCGAGGCGATGCACGTGATTGTCGCGAAACGATTCGGGCAGGATGCGCGACGTGACCAACCGGTTGGCCAGCGCGTAGCCCGCCCCCGTCGGAATCTGGGTGCGATCGGAAACCACCCACCAGCGGCCGTCGGAGGAGCGCGAGAGATCAGCGGCGTAAAGGTGCAGGTAATTTTCGCCGGGCACCCGGATGCCGTGGCAGGGCCGCAGAAAATCCGGCTGGCCAAAAACCAGCGCCGGTGAAAGCCAGCGCGAACGGATGAGTTCCTGCGCGCCGTAGCAGTCGGCGAGAATTTTGTTCAGCAACGTCGCGCGCTGGATCAATCCGGCTTCGAGTTTCTGCCAGGCTTCTGGCGCGATGACCAGGGGGATCGGGTCCAGTCGCCACGGACGTTCCATGCCGTGCGGGTCACCATAGACGTTGTAAGTGATGCCGTGTTCGTGGACAAAACGCTGGCACGCCTCCGCGCGCCGCGCCAGTTCGGTTGCCCCCAACTCCTCCAGATCGCCGAGCAGTTTTGCGTAATGCGGAAAGATTTCTCCAGCCGGCGCGAGCAGTTCATCGAACGCGCCGGCACTGCGTTTATAGCCGGACAACAGGCCGACGGGCGTCGCCTTTTGGGCAAAGCTGGTGTCGTCCGTCGCGGATTGAGATTGCGATTGAATCATCGGCGGCGTGGAATCTAAACGTGGATCGGCTCTTTTGCCAGTCCCGTCAGACATTGCGCAGGTCGAGCGTAAACGGGAACTCGCTGTTCACGGTTTCCGGCGGCGGCGTGAACTTGCCTTGCTGATGGCCGTGGCGGAAAAACCGCGCGAGACGACGCGACTCCGCTTCGTAGGAATTCACCGGGAACGTGTCGTAACTGCGGCCGCCGGGATGCGCGACATTGTAGGTGCAGCCGCCGAGCGAACGCTGGTTCCAAGTGTCGTAAAGATCAAAGCGCAGCGGCGCGTGTGATTTGATGGTCGGTTGCAAACAGATCGGCGGTTGCCACGCGCGATAGCGCACGCCCGCCACGCCTTCACCGTTCGTGCCGGTGGGATGCAGCGGCACGCGATGGCCGTTGCAGGTGATGGCAAAGCGATCGCCCGCGAGGCCGTTCGCCTTGATTTGCAAACGTTCCACCGAGCTGTCCACGTAACGCACCGTGCCACCGCCGCCGGGTTCCTCGCCGAGGACGTGCCACGGTTCGAGCGCGGTGCGGAGTTCGATCTGCAAATCGCGTTGTTCCAGATCGCCGATGCGCGGGAAGCGAAATTCAAAATGCGGCGCGAACCATTCGGCTTCGAACGGATATCCCGATTCGCGGAGATCATTGATGACATCTTTGAAATCGGTTTGGCAAAAATGCGGCAGCATCCAGCGGTCGTGAATGTCCGTGCCCCAGCGCACGAGATTGTTTTTGTAAGGCTCCTTCCAAAATTTCGAGACAAGACCGCGCAACAACAGGTGCTGCGCGAGGCTCATGCGCGCGTCCGGCGGCATTTCAAAGGCGCGCATCTCGACGAGGCCGAGGCGGCCGGTGCTGCTTTCCGGCGCGTAAAGTTTATCAATCGAAAACTCGGCGCGATGCGTGTTGCCGCTGGAATCAATCAGCAGATTTCGGAACAGCCGGTCCACGAGCCACGGCGGCGTCTGCCCGAAGGTGCCGACTTGCTTGTCCATCTCCTTGAAAGCGACATCGAGTTCGTAAAGAGAATCGTTGCGCGCCTCGTCAATGCGCGGCGCCTGCGACGTCGGGCCGATGAACAGGCCGCTGAACAGCCAACTCAACGACGGATGGTTCTGCCAATACGTCAGCAGGGAGCGCAGCAAATCGGGCCGGCGCAGCACCGGTGAGTCCGTCGGCGTTTCGCCGCCGATGATGATGTGGTTGCCGCCGCCGGTGCCGGTGTGGCGACCGTCCACCATGAATTTTTCCGTGCCAAGCCGCGTCTGCCGCGCTTCTTCATAGACCGTGGTCGTGCGCTCAACAAGTTCTTCCCACGTTTTGCTCGGGTGCATGTTCACCTCGATCACGCCGGGGTCGGGCGTAACGGCGAGCTTGTTCAGACGCGGATCTTTCGGCGGCGTTTCGCCTTCGATGACGACGGGCAAACCGGTTTCGGCGGCGCTCGTTTCGATGCCCGCAATGAGGTCGAGGTAATCTTCAGCCTTTTCTACGGGTGGCATGAAGACGTGCAGGCGGCCTTCGCGCGGCTGCACACAGAGAGCCGTGCGAATGATCCAAGGCGCGCTCTCGCCTGGGGCGGGACGGCGATTGGGATTTTCGTCTGGCTTCTCGAGTTGTTGGGCGCGCTGGCCTGGTCCGTAACCGGGCGGCACCGGCGCATTGCGTCGGCTCACGACTTGTTGCCGATACGGAAATTCTTTCGGCAACTCCGGCAAATTGGGTTCCGACGGATCTTGTGGGCGCAGCCATGGAAAATCCTTTTCGGCCACCCACGGCACGGAATCGAGCGGCAAACGCAGGCCCATTGCGGAATCACCGGGAATCAGCCACAGCGTGTCGTCGTCGCGCAAAAACCAATTGCCGGAAACCCAGCCGTGTTGCTGGCCGAGGGACGCGCGTTTGATCGGCAGTGTGTAGCCGACGACCGAGCCGAGTCCCTGCTGGAAAATTCGCGCGATGCGTTCGCGCTCCAGCTTGTCCTTGAGATTGGATTTTTCCGGCGAAACATTCGTCGGAAAACGCCGCTCTTTCCAAGTGTAATAAAAGGCGTCCTCGTAAGCGGGAATGAGATGTTCGGGGTTTACGCCAATCGTTTTTGCGAGCCGGGTCGCGAGTTCTTTCGCTTCCTTCGGGCCGTGACCGTAGTCCTTCGATTCATCGGCGATGAGCGAATCATCTTTCCAGACCGGCACGCCGTCCTTGCGCCAATACGCAGCGAGCGCGTAACGCGGCAGCGGTTCGCCCGGATACCATTTGCCCTGGCCGTAATGCAGCAGTGCGCCGGGTGCGAATTTATTCCGCAACCGCCGGATGAGTTCGCCGGAGAGAATGCGCTTCTTCTGCGACATCGCGGTGAAATTCCATTCAGGTCCATCGGGATCATCCACGGAAACGAACGTTGGTTCGCCGCCCATCGTGAGACGCACGTCGCCTGCTTTCAAATCAACATCGATCGCGTGGCCGAGCTTCTCGATGTCCGCCCATTGCTCCTCGGTATAAGGCTTGGTGACGCGCGGCGATTCATAGACGCGCTTGACGGTCATCTCGAATTCAAACTCCGTTTCGCACTCGTCCACACCGCCGCTGATCGGCGCGGCGCTGGAAGGGTCGGGCGTGCAAGCTAGTGGAATATGTCCTTCACCCGCGAGTAAACCGGAGGTGGGATCGAGACCAATCCAGCCCGCACCTGGCAAATAAACTTCCGTCCACGCGTGCAGGTCGGTGAAATCCTTTTCCGCGCCGCTCGGGCCGTCGAGTGATTTGACGTCGGGCTTGAGCTGGATCAAATAGCCGCTGACAAACCGCGCGGCCAGGCCGAAGTGGCGCATCAGTTGCACGAGCAGCCACGCCGAGTCGCGACACGAACCGCTCATCTTCGTGAGCGTTTCCTCCGGCGTCTGCACGCCGGGTTCGAGGCGAATGGTATATTTGATGTCCTTCCACAGCCGCTGATTGATGGCGACGATGAAATCATTCGTCGGCTGCTTCTCGCTGTCGGGCATGGCCAACCGTTCTTGCTTGGTCCGCCGTTTGATTTCGCCGATCAAGTCGCGCCGCAGCTCGGTGAGATACTTTGAGAAATTCGTCGTCAGCCAGCATTTGCGTTGGAACGGCGCGAGTTCGGTGTCCAGCGAAGGATCATAGGCGAACGGAAATTTCTGCGCGCTCGGCTCCAGGAAGAAGTCAAACGGATTCAGCACCGCCATTTCCGCGACCAGATCCACTTCGACGCAGAACTCTCGCGTGGGCTTTTCAAAGACGAGGCGGGCCGCGTAATTGGATTGCGGGTCTTGCTGCCAGTTGATGAAATGCTTTTCGGGGCGAACCTTCAGCGAGTAGCTCAAAATCCGCGTGCGCGAGTGCGGTGCCGGCCGGAGCCGCACGACCTGCGGGCCGAGGTTGACGAGCCGGTCGTATTTGTAGAGCGTCTTGTGGTGGAGGGCGACGTGGATAGACATTGAAAAAAGGGTGAATTATGAATTGTGAATTATGAAGGAGCCGAGGCGCCAAGCGCGGTAGATTTCATCATTCATAATTCATCCTTCCTACTTTGCTGCTGCTGTTCTTCCTGCTGCACCATGATTTCCTCCTCGAGGGTGCTAAACGGCTGGAAAATATAGGTGTTGAACATCGCCGCGCCGATGTTGTTTAACTTCAGTTGGATTAAGTCCAGATAGTCGTGCAGACCCGCCTCAAAAATTTCATCAATCGCGCCGAACTGCAATTCGGCGACCAGTCGGCCCGCCAGCTTTTCCGCGTCGTTGCAAAACTTGCCTTCGGCCACGCCGGAAATCCGCCGCAGCGCAAAGTTGAGATCGGTGACACAGAACCGGACGGAACGCGGAAAGTCCTCGTTCAACAACAGAAATTCGGCCACGAGCCGCGGGTTGACATCCGCGCCGTGGATGGATTTGTAAGCATCCCAGCCGCTGCAGGAGCGCAGGATGGCCGACCATTCCAGCACGTCCGTCTGATTGACGGCTGTGGGCAAGCCTTTTTCTGGAAGCGATTTGTATCGCAGGTCGAGAATCCGCGACGTTTTGTCAGCGCGCTCGATGAATTTGCCGACCTGCGCGAACCACCAGCCTTCATTGTGAATCATCGTGGCGTAGATGATCCCGATGATGTGGAGCGACGAGGCCTTGATCTGCTGGAAAAAATCGCTCGGGCTGTCTTTCCAAACCTGCCGCGCGGTCGGGGTGCGCGCGAACCAGTAAAGCCGGTTCAATTCCTCCCACAGCTCTAGTGTGATTTGATCGCGCACCATGCGGGCATTTTCGCGCGCCTGAAAAATCGAGGAGACGATGGAGTTCGGATTCTCCACTTGGAACACGAGAAATTCCGTGACTGCGTGGCCGGTGGCGTGCGGGTGCAATTTGAAGAACCCTTCCTCGTCCCCGGTCGCCTGCACGATGGGGAGCCAGTAGTCGGCGAGTCCTTTTTCATCCAGGTGACGGATGTCGAGCAACAGTTGCAGGTTCACGTCCACGATGCGCGCGATATTTTCGGCGCGCTCGATGTAACGAGCCATCCAGTAGAGTGAGTGAGCGACACGGCTTAGCATGATAATGATGAATAATAAATGATGAATGACGAACGGTTTAACGGATGCGGCGGGTGAAGTGAAAATTCATCATTCATTATTTTTCCTTCATCCTTTCTTTTATTCATCTCCATAAAGCACCCAGGTGTCTTTGCTGCCGCCGCCCTGCGACGAGTTGACCACGAGCGATCCCTTGCGCAACGCGACGCGCGTAAGGCCGCCGGGAATGATGCTGATGCGTTCGCCGGATAGGACGAACGGTCGCAAGTCCACATGGCGACCGTCAAAATTATCGTCGCAATAAGTCGGATGCTGCGAGAGAAAAATCATCGGCTGGGCGATGTAATTACGCGGGTCGGCAATGATGAGGCTGCGGAACTTCTCAATTTCTTCGGTGGACGCTTTCGGTCCCATCAACATGCCATAGCCGCCGGATTCATTGGCCGCCTTGACCACCAGCTTGGGCAGGTTTTCCAGAATGTATTTGAGATCCTTTTCCTCACTGGCGAGATATGTCGGCACGTTCGGCAAAATTGGATCCTGGTCGAGGTAATACTTGATCATGCGCGGCACGAAATAATACATCACCTTGTCGTCCGCCAGGCCGGTGCCGATGGAGTTTGCCAGCGACACACTGCCGGCGCGGTAGGCGTTGATGAGGCCGGGCACGCCGAGCATGGAATCTCGGCGGAACACCGTCGGGTCAATAAAATCATCGTCAATGCGCCGGTAAATGACGTGAACCGGCTGCGGCCCCTTGGTCGTGCGCATGAAGACGCGGGAGTCGCGCACAAACAAATCGCGGCCTTCCACAATCTCGATGCCCATCTGCCGAGCGAGATAAGTGTGTTCAAAATAGGCGCTGTTGTAAGCACCCGGCGTCAGCACCACCACCGTCGGATCGGCCACGCCGGCGGGCGCGATGTATTTCAGCGACTTTAAGAGTTCCTGTGGATAATTATCCACGGGGCGCACGCCGATGTTCTCGAACATGGAGGGAAACGCCCGCTTCAGCGCGCGGCGATTCTCCAGCACATAACTCACGCCGGAAGGGCAGCGGCCATTGTCTTCCAGCACTAAATAGTTTCCCTGCGCATCGCGGATCAGATCCGTGCCGCAGACGTGGATGTAAATATCCTTGGGCACATTGAAGTTCACGAACTCGCGCCGGAAATGCCGCGCCGACAGAACGTAAAACTCCGGAATGACCCCGTCCTTCAAGATTTTCTGCTCGTGATAAATGTCGTGCAGAAAGAGGTTCAGCGCGGTGATGCGTTGCGCCAGTCCGCGTTCAATGTGCTCCCATTCCTTGGCTGGAATGATGCGCGGCAGCAAGTCGAACGGAAAAACTTTTTCCGCGCCCGCCGCGTCGCCATAGACATTGAACGTGACGCCCTGCCGCAGAAACGCCGTGTCCACCGCCTGCCGCTTGGCCTGGAATTCAGCCGGTGTCAGGCCCTCAAATAGTTGGTGGAATTTGCTGTAATGCGACCGCACGCCAGTTTGTTCATCCAGCATTTCATCGAACCCGCTGTTTAACTTGTAATCTTTGAGCATGGTAACCAGTTGTTTTTTTTACGCCTTGGGCAATTTCCGCCAGTCATTAGTCGCATCTGCCAGTCTTTGCGCGGCTGCATAAAAATCTACAGCCAGACGCTTGACCCGCTGCCACCGTGCGGTTCCGGCTTATCTGCGGGCACGATTGAACTGCCGCGATGGCTTTGCGTTTGAACATTCAATTCTACAATTAGCAACCCGCTTGCCGACTTTGCCATTATCACAAACTTTTCCCCAAACACCTAACGGATATATCCGCGGGCGGCTGCGGGTGCGACGCCCGCCACCCATTTCCAAGCTCGCGGCGGCTGCCAATTGCCTGAAACCTCGGGTCGGGGACATTCGTCTGCTGAATCATATGCTTAAGCCGCTTTCATCCGACCGGTGGAACTATGCCGCCGCGGCGCATCTCTTGAACCGCGCCGGCTTTGGCGGTCCGCCCGCCGAAATTCAAATGCTCGCAGACCTTGGCCTGGACAAGGCGGTTGCATTTTTAGTGGATTACGAAACCATTCCCGACCCGACGACCAATCCAGACTGGGCCAAACCCAATCCGGAGGAAATCGTCAAGTATCGCGCGGCGATCAAGAACGGCACGCCGGAGGAAAAGAAGCAGGCCCAGCGCGAGCAGCAGCAGTTGTTCCAGCGCCGGATGCTGGAACTGCGCGGCTGGTGGCTGCAACGCATGATGCACGGCCCGCGTCCGTTCCAGGAGAAGATGGTGTTGTTCTGGCACGGCCATTTTGCAACGAGCATTGAGAAGGTGAAAAATCCGTATTTCATGTGGCGGCAGAATGAGTTGTTTCGCCGGCTCGCCACCGAAAACTGGCAGCATTTGCTCACCGAGGCGGGCAAGGATCCGGCGATGTTGATCTGGCTCGATCAAGGCCAGAGCCGCAAGGATCATCCGAACGAGAATTTTGCGCGCGAGGTCATGGAGCTTTTCGCGCTCGGCGAGGGGCATTACACCGAACACGATATCGCCGAGGCGGCGCGCGCGCTCACCGGCTGGTCCATGAATCCGGAGGAACAAAAATTCATCTTCCGCGCGCGTATTCACGACGAAGGCGCCAAGACCTTTCTCGGCCGCACCGGAAATTTCGACGGCGATGAGGTGATCCAAATCATCGTCGCCCAGCCGCAGGCGGCGCGGTTCATCACCGCGAAGTTATGGAATTATTTCGCCGGCCAAGTGCCGTCGGAGGAATTAAGCGAAACGCTCGCGGCGAGCTTTCGGGCACACGGAAATAATTTCAAACCATTCCTCCGCGAAATGTTCCGCAGCGAGGAGTTCTTTCACGATGCGGTGATGCGCAACCAAGTCAAGAGTCCGGTGCAATGGCTCGTTGGCAGCGTGCGCGTGCTGGAATGTCAGTTGCCGCCGCCGCTCATCAGTTGGGGCATGTTGCGGCAGCTTGGTCAGGATTTGTTCGCGCCGCCCAACGTCAAAGGCTGGGACGGCGGCGTCACCTGGATTACGACGAACACGTTGCTGACGCGCTACAACGACGCGCAATCATTAGTGGAAGGCACGGTGCCGCCCTTTGGCGCTGGTGATCTGGCCAAAAAGCCGGGCGGGCAGGGCGGGATGAAATTGGAAAAGGCCATGCAACGCATCCGCCTGGGCGGCGTGAACGTGGAGAAGATTCTCACACCCGAGGAACGGGCCGACAAGCATGCGATCGTCACCGCACTGGAACGCCGTTTGTTTCAAGCCACCCTCAGCCACGACCAGCAGCAGACCTTGCGCGACTTTCTCGAAGCCAAGACAAAAATGTCCAATGCCGACATCGTCACGACCATCCGTTTGATGATGTCCACGCCCGATTACCAAGTGACTTAAACGCATATGAAAAACGAAATTTCTCTCCAGACGCGCCGGGAATTCCTGCGCCAAACCGTGCTCGGCAGCGCGCTGTCGTGGACGGTGCCGGCATTCCTCGCCAACACGTTCTCCGCGTTGCACAGCCAGGCGGCGGATTCCGCCACGCAAATCGTCACGGGCAAAGACTCGACGATTCTGGTCGTGCTGCAAATGGCCGGCGGCAACGACGGCATCAACACCGTTGTGCCGTTCACGAATGACTTCTATCACAAGGCACGGCCCACGCTTGGTCTCCACGCCGGGAAGGTATTGCCGCTGAATGAGCAGGTCGGCCTGCATGGGGCGATGAAAGGCTTCAAGGAACTTTACGACGCCGGGCAGCTTTCCGTTATCCAAGGCGTCGGCTATCCGAACCCGAACCGCTCGCATTTTCGTTCCACGGAAATCTGGCAGACGGCGAGCGATTCGAATCGCGTGGAGAAGCACGGCTGGATTGGCCGTTACTTCGATGCCGCCTGCGCCGGAGCCGATCCCGCCGTGGGCGTGACTATTGGCAGCCAGTTGCCGCAGGCGTTTTTCGCGGCGCAACCCAAGGGAATCGTGTTCAACAATCCGCAGAACTATCGCTTCATGTCCAATGGCGGCTCGACCGAAGAGTCCTACAAAAAATTAAATGAGTTGGAGATGTCCAGTCCGTTGGCCGAGGAAAACTCCGGCGGCAGCATTGGCATGTTGCCGGCGGGAATGCCCATGACCGGCGGGCGCGCGGTGGATTTCGTTTCCCGCACGGCGCTCGATGCGCAGCATAGTTCCGACGAAGTCCGGGCCATCGCCGCGCGCGTGCAGAATCAAGCGGAGTATCCCGGTTCGCAGCTTGGCACCAGTCTCAAGCTCGTCGCCAAACTCATCGGCGGCGGTCTGCCCACGCGCATCTATTACGTCTCGCAAGGCGGCTATGACACGCACACCAACCAGCTTGGCTCGCAACAGCGCTTGCTCGGCGATCTGGCGGATTCCGTGAAGTCCTTCGTGGATGACATGAAGGCGCAGGGCAACCTGTCGCGCGTGCTCGTGATGACCTTCAGCGAATTTGGCCGGCGCGTTTCCGAAAATGCGAACGGCGGCACCGACCACGGCGCGGCCGCGCCGATGTTCATCGTTGGCAACAAAGTGAAAGCCGGCTTGCTCGGCCAGTATCCGAGCCTCGCGCCCGCCGATCTGTTTCAGGGCGACATCAAATACAATGTGGATTTCCGCAGCGCCTACGCCGGCGTTTTGGAGCACTGGCTCAAGACCAAAAGCGAGCCGATACTAGGCAAACGATTTCCGCCGCTGCCGGTGGTTTGATGGGTGGCAACGTCCAAGCGAAACCGGGTGGCCCATTTTTTACAGTCCCTGGGATTACGCTACGTTGAAGCGGGCGAAAAGCCGCGCTCCGGCCGCGTTTCAACCGCATCGTTCCGGCTTCGCCTCCGTCCCCGTCGCGCCGCGCCGTAACCGAATTCAACCGCGGATGACGCCGATAGCACGGATGGAAAAGGCATTTTATCAGCGCCCTCCGCGGCTCTGCGTTGATCTGACGGCCCGCGCTTGACTTTGCACCCGAGTTTCGCGGCCGCCTGTGCCGCCGCGCCACCCACCGGCCACGGTGAATCCATTCCGTTTCGGCGGGGGACTTCTTTGGCTTGCTGAGTCTTTGCCGGCGGCCACGAGCACCACAAAAAAGCGTGTTTTCTCTTGCGCTGCCCGTGCTTTTTTGCGGCCCGGCAAATAGCTGGAGGACGGCCGCGCCGGAAAAAAATCTCGGCAAATGAAAATAAAGCCCTACGCTTTCCGAGCCGGCATTTTGTGAACACCCAACTCAAGACCATGAATTCAAAATCCAATACTTCCGTCCCGCCGCGCTTGCGGGCGGAAGTGGAGAGCATCCTGATCACCGAGGACCAACTCGCCCGCCGCATCAAAGTTCTGGCGGGCGAAATCGAAGACGATTTTCGCGGACACGAAATGGTCGTGGTTTCCCTCTTGAGCGGCACGGTGATGTTTCTCGCCGATTTGATCCGCCACCTGAACCTGCCCTTGCGTTTGGATTTCATCGGCGTCTCCAGCTACGGCGCGGGCACGGAATCCGGCGAACTGGTGTTCACCAAAGAGCTGCGCATTGACGTCCGCAATCGCGATGTGCTGCTGGTAGATGACATTCTCGACACAGGCAAGACGTTGAGCCGCGTGCTGCCAAAATTGAAGGCGCTCAAGCCGCGTCGCATCAAGACCTGCGTGCTGCTGAACAAGGCCGCGCGCCGCGTGGAGAATATCAAGGCGGATTACGTGGGCTTCGAGATTCCGGATTTTTTTGTGATCGGCTACGGGCTGGATTTTGCCGAGCGCTATCGCAATCTTCCGTTCGTCGGCGTGCTGCATCCGCACATTTACAAGGAAGTGTCCCAGCAGGTTCTCAAAAAATAATCGGCACGCCGGGCACCGTCCCGGCGCTCCGTTACTGAAAACATGGAACTCAAACTGATCAGTCTGTTCGGCTGGCTTACGATGATCGCGGCGGCGTGGGCGATCTCGTTCAACCGCAAAAAATTCCCGTGGCGCACGGTTATTTGGGGCATCGGTCTGCAATTTGTCCTGGCGCTGCTGATCTTGCGGACGCCGTGGGGCGGCAAGGTGTTTGAGTTCGCGGGCAAGGTCGTTCAGAAACTCATCCAGTTTTCCACGGACGGAACCAAGTTTGTGTTCGGCCCGCTCGCGGATGGCGAAGTGCTCGGCAAATCGTTTGGCGCGGAACACGGATTGGTCTTCGCCATTCTCGTAACGGGCACGGTAGTCATCGTGTCTGCGCTGTCGGCGCTGTTTTATCACTGGGGTGTTTTGCAGCGCGTCGTGCGCGCGGTGGCGTGGGTGATGCGCCAGGCGCTCGGCACCAGCGGCAGCGAAACGCTCTCCGCCGCCGCGAATATTTTCATGGGCCAGACCGAGGCGCCGCTGGTCATCCGGCCTTACGTTCCGCGTATGACGAAGAGCGAGTTGATGACCATCATGGTCTGCGGCATGGCGCACATCGCGGGCGGCGTGGCGGCGGTTTATGCGGCGATGGGCATGGCGGCCGGCTATCAAAATACCGCCGGGCATCTGCTCACCGCCTCCGTATTGAACTGCCCGGCTGCGCTGCTCATCGCCAAAATCATGCTGCCGGAAACGGAGGTCAGCGAAACGGCCGGCACGTCGCCCGCCACGGTGCCGCGCACCACGGCCAATTCCATTGACGCCATTTGTCGCGGTGCCGGCGACGGGTTTCATCTCGCGCTCAACATTATCGCGATGCTCATTGCCTTCATCGCCATCATCGCGCTGGCGAATTACGTCGTCGGGTTTCCGCAAACGCACCTCGGCGTCAAACATCCGGTGACGCTGCAAATGTTCTTCGGCTGGATCAACGCGCCGTTCGCCTTTCTCATGGGCGTGCCGGTGCAGGACTGCTTGAGCATCGGGCAAATTCTCGGCGAGCGCATCGTGCTGAATGAATTTGTCGGCTATCTCGATCTCACGACCAACGCCAAGACGCTCGCGCTCGATCCGCGCAGTTTCACAATCGCAACTTACGCGCTGTGCGGTTTCGCGAATTTTTCCAGCATCGCCATTCAAGTTGGCGGCATTGGTTCGCTCGCGCCGGAGCGCCGCAGCGAAATGGCCAAGCTCGGTTTCCGCGCGATGGTCGGCGGCCTGCTCGCCGCCTACATGACCGCGTGCCTCGCGGGTTTCTTGCTCTAATTCCGGTGGCGTTCAAGTTGAGCTTAAGGCGCTAAGGCGGCGGATAGGATCCGGCGGCGCGTCGGACGGGATGGCAAGGAATTGCCAGATTATTCCCTGGCCTGGCCTTCGGAGCAGGAGCCGAGTGAAGCCAACGCGATGAAAAGGCAGAAGGCAGTCACAAATCCAAGCGTGGTGACGTCTGGCAGCAGGACGCTGTTTGACGCTCCCCAGCTCCGCTCAATGATTTGAAGCGCCGGTTCAACCAACAGTGGCGAAGTGATGGCCAAAGCTGTAACCGCCCAGATCCGCCCGGCAGTTGGCGGCCAACGTCGCACCGCCATTTGCCGTTCGACGAAGATGAGGAGCGGTTGCGCCAGAAAAAATGCGCCGCAGATGATCGAAAGCTTCCACTTCCCGATGGCCATGAAAGCCAAGAGCACATGCGCAACCGCGCTGACCATGAAGGTTAGGGATAAAGCGAGCCAGACACCATGCCGGGCCACCGGCATAAAGCAAAACTTCCGAAACAATTCCGCCGCCGGCAGATTCCAGCGCCGGGTCCAAAATTCGCCGACGGACAGGGAGCCATGTGGAGATTGAAAGAATGGCGGCACGCTGATACCCAGGGCGGCCGTCACCAGGTTGTGCCCCACCGTTGCCATCTCGGCAAACGCATAAATCATCATGCCACCGGCAAGCCACCGGACGATTAACCACCAGCCCTGAGGTGAAACCGCCTTGATGGCCGCAATGGCAAAAGCGAAGACGGCCGTTGCTATCAAGAGTCGTAGCACAGCCTTCCGGTCGAAGAAGCGAGCGTGCCGCTTTACCTGGCTTTTACTGGACCAATTACAAAGATACGCCAATCGCGACCGGAAGCCGGGAATCGGCGGGGCCAGCACCAGCGCCGCCGCCGTGGCGAAGGGCAATCCCATGAAGCACATCAGCAGGACGCGCGGTAGAGGCAGTGCCCAGACAAAGCATGGAATGGCTAGAAACAGTCCCGCCAGCAGAACCCCCAATCGTGAGCCAATCAGATTACTTGAAAGCATCAAGACGAGCAGCATCGCGGAGAACCAAGCCACCATCCCGGCCAGGAGCGAGATATGCGGCACATAAAAAGGATTTATTGCGGCGAGGGTCCCGATAACCAGTCCGGCAACCGGCCAGACGAATTGCTTTCGTTTGCTCATCGTGCTGGCAAGTTACTCCGGCAGCGGCACCTGGTAAAAGGCTATATCAAGCGAGCGCCGGCGGAAGCGGAAGTTAAAACTGACAGTCACGGCGGCGGTTGTATCAGTGTCGTATGGTCCAGTTTTTCAGCGGTTGACGTGGAGCCGGTAAAGCTTGATGACATTTGGTTGCCCCGTCCTTGCACGGCATCTGGCATGGTCGAAGCGCCGCGATTCACGAGGATTTGACCGGACTTTTGACTGCCAGAATTTTCAACACGGTTCTGGTTCATCACCACGCGCGTCTGCGGGGCCGATAGCTGGACCACCGGCGAAACAAACGGCGTGCAAATGGTGTTGCTTTCGAGCAGCAAGGTTCCTTTGCGCGCTTTGCCGCCATCCTGGCCGAAGTGGATCACCTCGCGATTGCCCGGACAGTTCCGCGCCTTGGTAATTTGGTTGCCGACCAGGACCGCATCGCTATCGGGAAACGCGGTTTCAGCCGCATCCACCAGATCCAATTCCCGGTTGGCGGAATCGTGAATAAGGCAATCGCGAACTTCAATTTTATGGGCGCGGCTTTTTACGTTGTGGCCGGTCAGACTGGAATGCACGTCGCAACCAGTCAACGTGACGCTCGCACCGCCGAGATACAGGTTGTGATTGTAGCCCGGATCGCTCGGGTCGCCGTTGTGATGAATGACGCAAGCCTCGATTCGTTGATTCGTGGCGCAGCCGAGCGTGCCATCACCATTCGACATCAAGCCCATGTCGTTGTTGTGAATTTCGCAATTGCGCACCGTCACATCGTTCGCCTGGTTGATGCGAACGCCCGCACCGTTGTGGCTCTCGTTGTGCGCGCCAAAAAGTTCAAATCCTTCCAACACACAGCCGCTGGCGTTCTTGTTGAACTGCACGATCGCTCGCGGCGTGGAACCGTTTCCCGTGTAATTGAAATCGCGTCCGTTGAGCGCCACGCGGATGCCCGGAGGCGCGGCCGCACGGAGGGTGATGCGCGGCTTGTCCACATCCAACGCCACTTTTGCGTAAGCCGTATTACTCGTTTGTGGATGCACGGTGATCACATCGCCGGGAGCGGCTGCGGCCAGGGCTTCCTCAATGCGCGCAAAATTTTGATCAGGCCCGACGGTCAGGTCGGCGGCAAATAAGGGCACGTCGCGAGCCGCCAGCATGAAGGTGAAGCAAGCCAGGGTGATGAATGTCTTCATCCTCAAAATATGACCTTCTGAACCAACGGCAGCAAGACTGCCGACGCAGCAAATCGCTTTGGCGGGGCAGCAGGCGCGAACAGGACGGAGGGAAAGCTGGGGCAAAGATTTTGACGCGAATTGCGTGAAATTTCGCTAATTGAATTCGCGTTAATTCGTGTAATTCGCGTCAAGCCGTTTTGGGGAAAAGCGGCGGAGGGCCGCCGCAGTCCAAGACGCTGGCGCGCGGAACCAAACGCTCGATGAACGCGCAGCGTCTTGAACGGCACCAGCCCTCTGCCGCTTTGGCAGGGTGTGCGGCGCAGCCCATGCGACGGAGCGCGACTGTGTCCGCAGGACCAGACGCAGCGCGTGGCTGGCGGAAGTTGCGTGGAATATTTCAAGCGGTCTGCGTTGGCGACGTGTTGCGGCTGGTCTGCGACACAGCCGCGCTCCGGAAAAAGGCGGCGGGGCGCGCGGCGGGAGGGATGAATTGCTTACAATCCTTCGTCAGGAATAATTTCCAGCCGCAGCTTAAATCTTTTCAATTCGATGTTCGGATTTGCCGCGACCGCATACCGCAGCTTTTCGTCATTCTCGTATGTCAAAATAAGTCCTTTGACAACGCGGCCTTTTGCAATGTTGTGTTTGACCCAGCCAATGTATCGGGAGATTTGTCCCACGACGATGTCCGAACTACGACCTCGCTTTAGTTCAACGACAAGCAGTTCGCGGTTTGGGCGGTTGCAAAGAAGGTCTATTTCTCCGACATCCGTTGGATATTGACGACCTTCTCTTCCTTCTTCATCACGATAAATTTGAAGTCCTGTTTCAAGCATCTCAAGATTTGAAGCTAGAAAATCTTCGAGCTGCCGTTCAAGTGAGAGAGGCAATTCAGAACTTGAATCAAGCGGCTCTTGAATGGATTCGTCCTGTGATGACAATGTCCCGGGGATTGCAGGCGAAGGCGGAGCATCAATCACTTCAAGATGAAGTATTGGTAAACCATCTGACGAGCGTTCAGCCGAATCGTATCTGACCTTGATTCTTGTTCCAGCGGCAACATTATTTTGCTCATACCAGTTGTTTAGTCCGCCCCATACTTGATTGACATGATGCTTTCTAGCGTTTGTGCGGCGTCCAGCACCATCTATAATGGCAAGAGCAGTTCTTCCGGGCGGCAACTGTGCTCCATAAGTCCGCCGAGCATCATCCGTCAGGTTTAGGAATTGCGTATGAGCCTCGCCGTTACCGATGGTTCGATAAAATTCGATTGGCATAACAGTTTGAATTAATTGTTACGTTGCTATTGAACAAATCCACCGCAGCCTAGCGCCTTCTCAACCCTCGCCATGACGCGTTCTTTGCCGAGGACTTGGAGCAGGTGGTAGAGGCTCGGGCCGGAGGTTTTGCCGGTCACGGCCAACTGGCAAAGATGCGCGTCGGTTTTCACGCCGGAGTCAATGCGCCCGTTTTCTTCCGGCGCAATCCGGGCGCTTCGGGAAGTCCTTGCATTAAACCTTCGACGCTCAAGTGGTAGTCCAGCGCCGGCCATTCGATGCCGTAGCCCGCGCCGATGGGATGACAGCTTTTCCGTTCCGCCTCGGTCGCGTGCAGCAGCGTGGGATAATACGTCAGCGGCACAGTCAGCACCCGGCCATCCATCAACTCGACGGTCAATGTGTCGGCGGATGTTTCGATGCGTTTGATTCTAAGGTCTGAAAAACTCATTCCATTTCTCCAGTATCAGCGTTTCGTTTTCTTCAATGATCCCGGCAATCTCCCGCAAATCATGCGGCCTGAAACCATGGTTGACCGCGAGCCGCGCCGGTGACAACCAAAATTTCGCATCCTCGCCGCCTTTTGCAACGTGAATATGCGGCGGCTCATTGCCTTCTTCGGCGTAGAAATAAAACTGGTAGCCGTTGACTCTTAAAATCGTGGGCATAGCAACATGAAGTTCAAATCATCCGATGGTCGCCAGCGCCTTTTCAATCCTCGCCATGACGCGTTCTTTGCCGAGGACTTGGAGCAGATGGTAGAGGCTGGGGCCGGAGGTTTTGCCGGTCACGGCCAGCCGGCAGGGATGCACCAGCACGCCGGCTTTAACGCCCAATGCCTTGGCGGTTTCCTTGAGCGCGATTTCCAGACTCTCGGCGTTGAAGGCGGGAGCATGGACAAAGGCGTCGCGGAGCTTTTCGAGGCGCGGTTTGTTCTCCGGCACGAAATCTTTCTGGGCGGACTCGGCGTCGTATTCAATTTTGTCGGTGAAATAAAAACCAGCATAGCCGGGCAGTTCGCTGAAGGTCTTGAACTTGCCCTTGCAGGTGTCGAGCGCGGCCTTGACGTAGCCGAGCGCGAACGTGTTCGTATCTATCCCGGCCTTGGCGAAGGTGTGAACGGCAAGTTCGTAAAAGCGGTCGGGCGCGAGTTCGCGGGCGTATTCGCCTTGCAGCCAGAGGAGTTTCTCGTAATCGAACTTGGCATTGTGCCGGAGAATCTGCGGCAGGTCGAAGCGTTGAACAATTTCGGCGAGCGGCATTTTTTCGAGATTGTCCTTGGGCGACCAGCCGAGGAGGCAGAGGTAATTCACGACGGCTTCGGGCAGAAAACCGTTGTCGAGATAGCTGGTCAACGACGCGCCCTGGTCGCGCTTGCTCATCTTGGAACCGTCGCCATTCAGGATAAGCGGGATGTGCGCGTAATGCGGCGGCGGCACGCCAAATGCCTTGAAGAGTGCGATGTGCTTGGCGGTGTTGCTCAGATGATCTTCGCCGCGAATGACGTGGGTAATGTTCATTTCCAAATCGTCAATGACGTTGACGAGATGGAACACGGGCTGGCCGTCGGAACGCTGGATGACGAAGTCGGGATCAATTTCCTCGCGATCGGTGAGCTTGCGGACGACGTCGCCGACGACGAGGTCGTGGATGGTGACGGGTTCGCGTTGCATGCGGAACTTGATGGCCCCTTCGTGTTCGTAAGCGAGGTCGTGGGAGAGCAGGGCTTCGACGCGGGCGGTGTAATTGGCTTTGCGCTGCGACTGGAAATACGGGCCGAATGCTCCCTTGCTGGGGCCGGTGGCGTCGCCGGTGAGCGGGCCTTCGTCCCAGTCGAGGCCGAGCCAGCGGAGGCCGTTGAGGATGACGTCCACGGCTTCCTGGGAATTGCGCGCGGCGTCGGTGTCCTCGATGCGCAGCACGAACGTGCCGCCGGTGTGGCGGGCGTAAAGCCAGTTGAACAGCGCGGTGCGCGCGCCGCCAATGTGGAGGTAACCGGTGGGTGAAGGGGCAAAGCGAACGCGTGGTTTCATATTAGTGTCAAAACAGTTGTTTTTATTGGGCTTTTGTCAGGTTGAAGCGCGGCGAACCAGAACGATCCGCCGGGACCGGCAGGCTTAGCCGGAACGATGTCGTTGATTGGGGAGCGCCCGCGGCCCGCGGGCAGTTTTCGGTGGCTCGCCGAAAACTTCGTTCCACCATCTTTCTTCTCACCGATTGGTGCGGGACAAAATAGTTGATTGATGGGTTTGGCGGGCCGCCAAACCCCGCCAGCCAGCGGCCGGCACTCCCGCTCCCATCGGCCGCGTTCCGGCTTAGAGCATGGCGGCAATGCCAGCATCCGCGCTTGCTGTGCAGGCAAGTCGGCGGGCGCGTTGGAAATAATTGGTTCAATCGTGGACCGAGGGTATCAATTCGCCCCACGGCTGAAAAGAAACTTGCGTTCTTCGACCTCCCGGTGGGAGCGACGCTTACTTTCTGGTCAGACCATTTTTCTCATCAGCACCCGATTTCAGCCTGATGCTCAGGAAAGACGCGGCATGAAAACTCATGGGAATTTCAATCAAATCGCCGCGAAAACCAATTGCTTTTGACACGCTGGAAAGATTTGTGGATGCTCGAACGGATGTGGAATGAACCCCAAATTATTGGCAGACATGGTAAAGTCGCACCCGGTGTGACGACGACCCTGGCGCTATTCGTGTTGTTGGCCATCGCTGGCTGCGCAGCGCCCGACCGGGGCGGAGTTGCCAGCCCGGTGATGACGGGCCAGCCAGTTGCCTTCGACCTGATTTTTGTGACGACTTCCAGTTCGGTGGCTGATTTGGAAGCCGAAAAGCAATCGCTGGGCGACGCGATTATTTCTGGCCTGAATGATTCAAAGATGTTCGCGCGGGTGACGGGCAACCCGGCGGACATCGGGGCAGGCAACGGAATTAAAATTAGTGGCGAGATCAAGGGGATCAAAAAGGTGTCCCCCCGGGCGCGCGAATGGACGGGGGCCTTGGCGGGCCGGGCGCGCATGTTGGTGCGCGTGACGATTTCTGATTTGGCGTCCGGGAATCCAATCGAGCAATTTGACGCGGTTGGACAATCCGGCAAATCCGCTTTTGCCGGCACCACGGAGGAAGCGATCCAACGAGCGGCGGAACAAATCGTGGCCGCAGTGCGCAAACTCAATGCGCAAATGGCGCAATGATTCCCCATTGAATCCTGGCCATGAACCTTGATGGGCGTGACCGTTTCCGATTTGACATTCTTTATCCGCATGGGCATTCGCTGAACTTCGGCTTCTCCCACAGCGCCGGGGACCGCTTCGCCGAAATCCTCAATGATTCCAGCAGCCAGCCGACGCTCAAACCAAGGAAGTAAGCCGCCGTGGCACGCGCCGGGAATGATTTCCCGGCGCGTGTTTCCCCTCGTTACCAGGAATCAGCTTTGGGCCTGCGGTGAATTATTTCTGCAAGTTTCCTCGCGGCATTCGTGTTCCCAGTGTGAAGGCGGTGGTGGCTGCCGAACAGAAAGCCTGCGGGTCAAACTGCGGCGCAGATTCCCAGCGCCAGCTCCGCTTCTGGCCCACACCGCGACCATTGCCGGCGGCCAGCAGGCAGCGGCAGTAAATCATGCGCAGGTGGCTTACTTCAGCGGCAGGTTCTTCAGCCCAGGTGACTCCCAGTATTCCCTTTATGTGCTGCGCGGCTCAAAGACGAGCAACCCTGCGAATCCCACAAGCTATGTTCTAACACATAATAACAGCGGATCGGAAATCGCCCTACCAGTCAACCAGACGATAGCCTACTCCATCACCTTGGTGGCCCGCGAAAGCTACGGTGCTGGACTATCGAGTGCCTTCTTCATCCGTGGTTACCAAAGGCTACGCAGCATGATAAATTGAGAGTATCCGGAGGTTCGCCCAGACCGCATGGTCAGGGGAATGAAGATCAGGGGAATGGCAAACATTCCCTGTCGCGATCGGAGGCTCACCCGGTTCCGCCGGGAGCTGGGCAGAGGCATGGATGGCAGTAGAATTGGTTGCGGCTTTGCCTCGCGCTAACTTTGCACTAAAAGCTAACTGCATGGTTGCGGTTAAAATGTGCTTGCTAGCATTTCGCCCTGATTCCAGCGGAGCCATGCCAAGCAAAAATTTATGGCCTAGGTCTGCAAGTTTGTCTTCCCAGTTCGTTGATCCAATACATGGGCCAATCAAGCCGATGTAAACATAACCAACATTACACAACACACATTATGAAAATACAAATTCAGAGTTTCCTCATAGCACTGACATTGCTCGCCGGTCTGCCCCGGGCGGTGGCCGCCATCGACGACGCCAATACGGCGATGGTCTATCAGGGTTTGATTGCCAACCAACTGGATCATGGCAGCAATACTCTGGACTTCACCTTCACTTTGTTCAACAACAGCAGCGACGGCAGTCCCGTGGCCGGGCCGGTGACGAACACAGCGGTGGCAGTCAACAGCAACGGGCTATTTACGGCGGCAATGGATTTTGGGGCCAGCGCATTTAACGGGGCGACCAACTGGCTGGAGATTGGGGTGCGGACCAATGGCACCGGCGCGTTCACAACGCTGACGCCACGTCAGCATTTGGCAGCGACACCGCAATCCATTTATGCCCTGAACGCCGGTTCAGCCGCCAGTTTTTCCGGTTCGGTCGCCGGGGATGTGGCCGGTTCCCAAGGGGCAACGGTCGTTACCTCCGTCGGCGGCCAAACGGCGACGAACATTGCCGCCGGTGTGAGCGCAGCCAATGCCGCCACCAGCGCGAACACGCCGAACACGCTCGTCAAACGCGATGGCAGCGGAAGCTTATCGGCCGGTGACGTTACTTTGGGAGGCAGTTTATATCTGCCTTTCCCGGCCGTCATTTACACAGGCACCAACACCTTGTTAATTGAGGAAGGTAATTTGTTCATTGGATCGGCTGATTATCCTAATGGTTTGGGATTTGCGGGCCATTCTGCCGGCACGTTGGTTGTGGGTGTGCATAACGTCGGAGTGGGAGATTCTTCTTTGTCCGGTGGCGGCCCCGGCTTCAGTTCGCAGAATACTGGCAGTTACAACACTGCCATCGGCGAGGACACGCTTCAGTTCAACACGACCGGATCTAATAACACGGCCGGTGGCTACGCGGCGCTGCGGAACAACACAACCGGCTCGCGCAACAAGGCGGATGGCTTTCAGACTCTTTTTTCTAACACTACGGGTTCTGATAATACGGCGCTTGGTCATCAGGCACTCCGTAGCAACACAACCGCCAGTTTCAATACTGCCAGCGGTTCGCAAGCACTATTCAGCAACATCACCGGTAGTGACAATGTGGCCAATGGCTATCAGGCGCTGAGATTGAACCTCACCGGCAGTGGCAATACGGCCAGTGGAAATTATGCGCTCTATGCTAACACGAATGGATTTTCCAACACAGCGGATGGGTATTTTGCGCTTTACCGCAACACCAGCGGTGCCGATAACACCGCGAATGGCATGCAGGCCCTTTATGGCAACACTGCGGGAAATCATGACACCGCCAATGGCTTTCAGACCTTATTCTCAAACACGAGCGGCAATGATAACACGGCCAGCGGATTCCAAGCCCTGTTTGCCAACTTGACCGGCATCGTGAATACTGCCAACGGCGAGCAAGCGCTTTTCTCCAATACGAATGGTTCCCACAACACCGCCATTGGTGGCGAAACACTTTACGGCAATACCAGCGGCTCGAACAACACGGCCAGTGGCTTTCAGGCGCTCCGCAACAACAACGCCAACAACAACACCGCCTATGGATATCAGGCGCTGTTTGCCAACACGACCGGCTACGCGAACACCGCCAGCGGCGAAGAATCCCTCTACCACAACAACGGCGATCAAAACACTGCCAATGGATTTTGGGCGCTATATAACAACACAAACGGCTATGAAAACACCGCCAACGGTTATCAGGCGTTGTTCGGGAATACGTCGGGTTACCAAAATGCCGCCAATGGCGGCGAGGCGCTCGCTGGCAACACGAGCGGTTATTGGAACACCGCCAATGGGGTGCAGTCCTTGAATCAAAATTCCAGCGGTTTCGCCAATACGGCCAATGGTTTTCAGGCCCTTCAGCTAAATACCACCGGCTTCGAGAACACGGCCGACGGGTTGTGGTCCATGCAATACAATCAGGACGGGGCCAACAATACCGCCCTGGGTTATGCCTCGCTGAAAGGCAACAGCAGCGGTAGCGCCAACACCGCCGTGGGTGTTCATGCACTCATCAACAACTTCAATGGCTCCAACAATATTGCCGTGGGTGTTCTGGCCGGGGACAACCTCACGAGTGGCAATTACAACATTGATATTGGCAACGAAGGCGTGGCCGGCGAAGGCAACACCATCCGCATCGGCACTACGAACCTTCAAAATAACACTTATGTCTCGGGTATTTGGGGAACGACGCTCGTAACTAGCAACAAAACCGTGGTGGTGGACAGCAGCGGTCATCTTGGCGTTAGCACGTCCGTTGGCGGTAGCGGAGTTGCTTCGGTGACTGGCGATTCGGTCCACATCACGGCCTCGCCCACGACGGGCAACGTGGTCGTGAGCAGTGATGCCACTTACCTCTATTCGTTCAACACCACCGTCAGCCGTGACGGCTATGGTAGCTTCAACGCCAACAACATTGACCTTGGCAGCGCCGTGCATTGTTCTGACCAGATGGGCGTATTGAATCTGCCCGTGACGGCGCCCCATGCCGGTATGATTACGCTGGGCGGTTGCACCCAGCGGTTCCTGCATGGCTATGGCAACAACAACTTTTTCGGCGGCTTGAACGCCGGCAACTTCATCCTGACCGGCGGGAACAATACGGCCGTGGGTGCCAACTCGCTTTTCTCCGACACCACCGGCTACCAAAACACGGCCAGTGGTTATCAGGCGCTTTACAAAAACACCTCGGGCTACAACAACTCCGCCAGCGGTGAACAGGCGCTTTACGCCAACACCAGTGGCGGGGCCAACGTGGCCAACGGTGTGCTGGCGCTGGCCAACAACCTGACCGGCAGCGGCAACACGGCCAACGGCCAGCAGGCGCTTTACAGCAGCACCAATGCGGATGACAACGTGGCGGATGGCTTTCAGGCGCTCTACAGCAACACGGGCACGCAAAACACGGCCAGTGGCCGTTCGGCGCTTTGGGGCAACACGACCGGCGTCAACAACATTGGCATTGGCTATTTTGCCGGTGCCAGCCTGACCACGGGGAACAACAACATTGACATCGGCAACTCCGGGGTGGCAGGTGAAAACAATACCATCCGCATTGGCACCGTTGGTAATTCCATCTCGAACGGCCCGGCGAATACTTACATTGCGGGGATTTACAATAACTATCGCTACAACGGGACACCGGTCCCGGTCTATATTGACGCCAACGGCCATCTGGGCATGATGCCTTCCTCGCAACGCTACAAGCAGAATATTCAAAACATGGCCGATACCAGCGACGTGCTGCTGGCTCTCCGCCCGGTCAAGTATCAATACAATCCGGAGATTGATCCTAAAGGCAATTCGCAATTCGGCCTGGTCGCCGAGGAAGTGGACAAGATTGATCCGAATCTAGTGGTGCATGATGAAGAACACGGGATTTACACTGTGCGCTATGAAGCCGTCAACGCGATGCTGTTGAATGAATTTCTCAAGCAGCACCAGAAGGTTGAGTTGCAAAACCAGGAGATTGCATCCTTGAAGGCAAAGGCCGGCCAGGTGGATTCATTGGCCAGCCGGTTGGATGAGTTGCAGGCGCTGGTGAAGCAACTGTCCGCACAGAAATGAGGCACCGATGAAAAAGTATCTCCTTCTTTTCGGTCTGGTCCTGCCGGTAGTCAGCCAGGCGCAGAATTACTCGATCGAGTGGTATCAGATCGCCGGCGGCGGGGGCACGAGCACGGGCGGGGTGTTTACGGTGACCGGCACCATTGGTCAGGCGGAGCCGGGCGGGCCGCTGACCGGCCCCGGCTATTCGCTGACCGGCGGCTTCTGGTCGCTCTACGCGGTGCAAACGCCCGGGGCACCCGTGTTGAACATCAGCCACAGCGGGAACCTAGTGACGGTGTCGTGGCAGAATGTGTCCGGCTGGAGTTTGCAGCAGACCAGTAATCTCAGCACGCCTGCGGGCTGGACGGCCAACAACAGCGCGACCCTGGTGGGCGGGACGAACTATCTGAACTTAACCAATCCGGCCGGTAGCGTGTTCTTCCGCTTGCAGCATCCTTAATCCGCAGCAGCACCAGTCGGGGACGGCGGTCCCCGGCTGGTTTTACGCTTACCTTCATATATGTCTTTACGACTATAATGGCCTTGCCTGCATCCCGCCTGGATTCCAGCGCGTCCACGTCGAACCAAATTTTTTTGCCTCATTTTGCAAGTTTGCCTATCCCGTTCGTTGATCCAATACATGGGCCAAACAAGCCCATGTTAAAACAACCAAGCAACTCACAAAACACATGAAAATAAAAATCCAATTCCTCAGCATTGCGCTGGTTTTGCTCGCTGGACGCCAGCATGGCGGGGCGGCACTCACAGTTCAGGAGACTCAAATCACCTATCAGGGCCTCATCGCAAACCAATTAGACCACGGCAGCAACCGATCCGATTTCGTTTTTTCGCTATTCAACACCAACAGTGGCGGCAGTCCCATCGCCGGTCCAATCACCAACAGCGCCGTGGCGGTGAACAGCAACGGTCTGTTTACGACCACGATGGATTTTGGTTCCACGGCGGGAATTTTCACGGCGACACCCTATTTGCAGATTGCCGTGCGCACGAATGGCAGCGGCCCTTTCACCACGCTATCGCCGCGCCAGCCGATCACGCCAACGCCGCAATCCATCTTTGCCCAAACCGCCGGCACGGCGGAGGTTGCCCTGTCCGTTTCGCCCACCACGATTGTCCAAGCGCAAAGCCTGAATGTCGGCGTCAGCAATGTGACCAGCGGTGCCCTCACCACCATCGCCGGCGGCAGTTACAACGCGGCGACCATGGACTATGCCGTGGTGGCCGGTGGTTATTACAACACCGCCAGCAGCAACTCCGCCGCCGTCGGCGGTGGCTCGGGTAACTGGGCGAGTGGGGATCATGGAGTGGTGGCCGGCGGCGAAGGGAACATCGCCAGCGGCACCCATTCCTTCGTCGGCGGCGGCTGGGGCAACATTGCCGCCAGTGATGAAGATGTCGTCGTTGGTGGCGTCTCCAATACCGTGGCGGGCGATCCGTCTTTCATCGGTAGCGGCGAATGGAATACGATTGGCACGGCAATGGTGTCTGCTTCCGGAGCTTCCACTTTTGGCGGAACGTGGGATAGTTGGATCGCTTGCGGTAAATGGAATACCAACCAAGCCAATTTTTCCGGCATTGGAGGTGGTGTCCGAAACTACATCCAGACCAATGCCGCCTTCTCATTCATTGGCGGCGGGTCTACCAATACCATCCAACGCAACGCCGCCTACTCCGTCATCAACGGTGGTCAGCAAAATACGATCCAAAGCAACGCGGTTGGGGCCGTCGTCGGTGGTGGCGCTCGGAACACCATTCAGACCAACGCCCAATATTCGGTCATCGCCGGCGGCCTGTGGAACCTCATTCAAAGCAACGTCACCTACTCGGTCATCAGCGGTGGCTTTACGAATACCATCCAGCGCAACGGCCGATTTTCGGTCATCAGTGGCGGGGATGGGAACCTCATCCAGACGAATTCCACGGAATGTGTCATCAGCGGGGGGACGAGCAATCTCATCCAACTCAATGTCAGCGATGCTACCATTGCCGGCGGATTCCAGAACACCATCCAGTCCACCAACGTCTGCTCGACCATTGGCGGCGGCGAACACAACACCATTCAGGGCAACGCGACGAACTCCACCATCGGGGGAGGCGTGGGCAACACGATTCAGTTTGGCACGTTGGACTGCCTCATCGGCGGCGGTTCAACCAACCTCATCGGCTCCGGCACCGATGATTCGCTCATCGCCGGGGGCGATCTCAACACCATCCAGAATGCGTGTGATGACGTGGTCATCGGCGGCGGCGAACTCAACACCATTGAAGCCCAAAACGACCACATGACGATTGCCGGCGGGGCGCAGAATAGCATCCGCTTCGGTGGAACCGCCTCAACTATCGGCGGCGGTCAGGGAAACACCATCGAGGGCCTTTCAGGCGGCGCGACGATTGCGGGCGGCGCATCGAACACCATCCAGACCAATGATAACGGCTCGACAATCAGCGGTGGGAATAACAATGTCATCCAAGCCATGAACATCGGCTCGACCATCGGCGGCGGCTCGGAAAACAATATCCAAGACGGTGAGTTTGCCTCGACCATCAGCGGGGGGAGTCACAACGTGATTAAGACCAATGCCTCCTGGTCAACCATCGGCGGGGGCGCCTTCAACACGATCGAGACCAATAACAACTATTCCACGATTGGCGGGGGCGGTTACAACACCATTCAGACGACCGCCATGCTCCAGAGCAACACCAACTCCTTCTTGCAGGCTTACGCGACTATTAGCGGTGGCTATAACAACACGATCATGACCAATGCCCCCTACGCCACCATTCCGGGCGGCCGGCAGGCGGTGGCCACGAATTATGCCCAACTGGCTTATTCAGGTGGCATGTTGGCCACGCCCGGTGATTCGCAATACTCACTCTATGTGTTACGCGGCAAGGTGACCGATGTTGATCCGATTCAAAACCTGTTTCTCGATGGGCAGTCTCTGGAGATCGCTTTGCCAGCCAACCGAGCCTTTGCTTTCAGCATCAAGATTGTCGCCCGCACTTCTGGCACGTCGGGAATGTGCAGTGCGTTCTGCTTCCGTGGTGCCGCCAACGGCTCATCCTCGGGCGGTGTGGCAAATACCTTGCCAATGGAGACCTTGATTGACCAGCTCGGGTTGGCGTTCGCCCCACCCGTGGTTTCCGCGAGTGGTTCCTTGCTTCACTTGCAGGTGACGGGGGATGGAATCTCTACTATTTACTGGACGGCGACGGTTGAAACTACCGAAGTGTCCTTCTAAACCAGCCTCAACGCAAAGGAACTCATCATGAAAACTCTGACTGCTCCGTTGAACATCACCAAACCACGCCCACGGTTGAACCTCGCGCAGCGGCCCCTGGTGCGGGTGGAAACGGTTCTATCCCGATTGAGATTCGGTGATTGGAAATGGCCGTTCATGGCCGCACTGCTGCTCGCCCCGCTGCTGCTGTTCGCCCAGCCCTACTCGATCGCGTGGTATCAGATAGCCGGCGGCGGCGGGACGAGCACAGGCGGGGTGTTTACGGTGAGTGGCACCATTGGTCAGGCGGAGGCGGGCGGGCCGCTGACGGGCCCCGGCTACTCACTGACCGGCGGGTTCTGGTCGCTCTATGCGGTGCAAACGCCCGGGGCGCCGACGTTGAACATCAGCCACAGCGGGAACATCGTGACGGTGTCGTGGCAGAATGTGTCCGGCTGGAGCTTGCAGCAGAACAGCAATCTCACCGTGCCCGCTGGCTGGGTCGCCAACAACAGCGCGACGCTGGTGGGCGGGACGAACTATCTGAACCTCGCCAATCCGGCCGGCAGTTTATTCTTCCGTTTGCAGCATCCTTGATTCACCGCCGCACGAGCCGGGGACGACGGTCCCCGGCTTTTCTTCTTAAAGCGAGTCCGCGTCTGGCGTGGCGCGGGCCCCGCCCGATTTGAGGAGCAGCGCTTCGATGGCCGCCAGTTCCAAGCCGACGTTGAGTCGCAAAAACATTTCCCGGGCCGCCACGAGTTTCTCGCGACCGGCTTCAATTCTGCCGGCTTCAATTTCGTATTCGGCCCAGACGCGTAGGGTGCGGGCTTGTTCGCCTTCCGCTTTCATCTCACGAAACACCCGCAGGCTTTCGGCAAAACTGTGGTGCGGTGAAGGATCGGCCGGGTGAGACGAGCGGTCAACCGCCGTTTCATTGCCCGGTGACTTTGGTATCGCTGCGCCGGCCCGGCCCAAGGCCCGCCAGGCGCTGCCGAGATAAAGTGAACTTTCTGATTCCTGCGCCAGGGCAATGGCCTTTTTCGCGGTCTGCACCGCTTCGGCGAACTGGCCCTGTCCGCAGCAGGCTTCGCTGAGAAAGGTGTAAGCTTCAGATAACGTGCAGGAGTTGGGCGTCGAGGTTTGCTGGATGACCTGCCGCAAGTCTTTTTCGGCCGAGGCAAATTGAAGCAGCCCAAGTTTGGCCGCGCTCAGATTGGTCAGGTAAATCAGTTCGTTTCCTCGATTGTCAATGCGGCGCGCGATGGTCAAAGCCCGCTCATAAAGTTCGGCAGCGGTCTGATAATCGCCGCCGGCCCGCGCGGTTTCTCCAAGATTACTCAACATCGCGGCCGTGTTGCGCTGGTCGCCAAGCTCCTGAAAGAGCATCAAGCCTTGCTGGAAATAACGCTCCGCCGCCGGATAGTTCCCCAGTTGCAGGTGAGCCACGCCGAGTAATTTGTAGCTGATCGCGGTGCCCCGGCGATCCTGCTGCCCGTGGCCCAGCGCGAGCGTCTGGTCGCCGAGGGCGAGGACTGAGGCCGCATCGCCGAGCCGGTAAAACGCCCAGCCTTTGAAGTGCAGCGCCCGGACGTGTTCGGCGCGACCGGCTTCGGCCGCTGAGCGCGCCAGCCTTTCGGCGTGTTCGGTGCATTGGATGGACGCGCGGTTGTCGCCGCGCCGTTCGTGCAGAAACGCCAGGTTGTTCCAAGCCCGCGCCTCAGCCACCGGGTCGGCCAGCCGTTGCGCCAGACTGAGCATGGCGGTGCCGGCCGTCTGCGCTTCGGCGAAGCGGGCCTGCGCGTCGAGGGCTTCAAACAAACCCTCTTGCCAGTCCAGTTGTTGCCGTTCCCGTTCCGGCCAGCCATCGGCCGGCAGCAGTTGCAGTGCCTTCTTGAAATAATCGCTGGCCATGGCGGGCGCGTAGCCGAGCCGGGCTTGCTGGCCGGCGCGTCCGTGCCACTCCGCCGCCTCGGCCGGCCGCGCGGCTTGCTCATAGTGCGCGGCCACGAGGCCGGCGAACTCATGGGTGCGATCGCCGCTGTGTAACTTGAGCCACTCGGCAATCCGGGCGTGGTGCAGGCGGCGGGATTTTTTCAGCAGACTTTCGTAGGCGACCGCGCGCAGCAGCTCGTGCTTGAAAGTGTATTCAACGGTGTTCGCAAACGCGGAGGCTTCGCGTCGAAAAATGAGCTCCTTTTGGCACAAGCCTGCAAGGGCCAACGTCAGGGCTTCGGGGCCGAGGGCCGCCTCAAAGGACGACTCCGTAACACCGTTTTCGCCGCTGGCGCTGCGGCTTTGCTCGACGGCGCTGTCCCAAAAGACCCGGCCCACCACCGCCGCGCGTTGGAGCACCACGCGTTCCGCCACGGAGAGACTGTCCAATCGCGCCTGCAAGACGCCGGTCAGGGTGGCCGGCACGCGGGCGTCCACGAGTCGCTCCAACTCGATGCGCCACGGTTCGGTTTGCGGCAGGATCACTTTCTGATCCATGAGCATCTTGATCATCTCCTCGATATAAAATGGGTTGCCGTCGGCACCGTCGGTCACCAATTCCCGCAGCGCCGGTGGAATTTCCCGCGCCTTGCGCAGAATCGTTTCAACGAGGGCATTGCTTTCGGCCGCGGTCAACGAAGTCAAGTTGATGCGGACCCGATTCGGCCGGTCGGCGCACCAATCCGGGCGACGCTCAAATAATGTCGGCCGCGCGGAATCGAGTATCATGAGCGGCACGCCCGCACAATTGCGCATGAGATGTTGCATTAGATCCAAGGAGCCGTCGTCGCACCAGTGGAGGTCTTCAATGATCAGTAAAATCCCCTTGCATTCGAGGTCGTGCTGGAGCGCCCGGCTCCGGCTGATGGCGGCAATGAGGCGGCTGAAGCCATTAAAGGCGCGCTGCCGAATCTGGTCGGGGTCCGCCAGAATATTCCGGAGATGCGGGCTGGCCGAAAAATCAAATCCGAGCAACTGCCCAAAAAAATGGATGTCTTGGATCCGTTCCGGCGGCAACCCCGGTCGCGCGTCGTCGGTCAGCAGTCCGAGCAGACCGCGTTCGAATTTTTGGCGCACCAACGCGCTGGGATCGCTTTCCTGGATTTCGAACCGCGCTGAAAAAAGGTCGCGAACGAGGGCGAAGGGCAGGCGGCTGATTTCGGTGCTCCCCCGCGCGTAGAGCAAGCGAAAGTATTGCGGCAGCAGTTCGCAACGCTTCTGGAATTCATGCACCAAGCGGGACTTGCCCAGGCCGGCTTCACCGACAATGGTCAGAAATTGCGGTTCGTTCGTCGCCATCGCCAGTTGAAAGGCATCCAGCAGACATTGCAACTGCGCCTGCCGGCCAATCATGTCGGTCTCGACGCCTTCGATGCCGCGCATCTGCAACGCCAGTCCGCGCGGCTTGGCCCGCAATATCAGATACGTTGCCACGGGCTCGGCTTTGCCTTTGACCATCAGCAGGGGTTGTGGCTGGGCGTCGAAAAACCCAAAGACATGCCGGTAGGTTTCGCTCGAAATCAACACCCCGCCGGCGGGCGCATTCTGTTCCAGCCGGCTGGCCACGTTCACAGGATCGCCCGTGGCCAGAAATTCGCTCTGCTGATCGGCCGGGCCGACCACCACGAGGCCGGTATGAATGCCGATCCGCATGGGCAAGGCCGGCCAGTCGTTGGCGAACTTCATGGTTTTCAGCCAGGCCTGCATGGCCAGCGCGGCCCGCACGGCTTCCGCCGGATCTTCTTCGCGGGCCCGCGCGCCGCCGAACACGGCCATGAGGGCGTCGCCGCTGTGTTTTTCCGGATTGCCGCCGTGCGCAACGATGATGGCGTCCAGCTTGGTCCAGAGCGAATTCATGGTGTCGCGCACATCTTCCGGGTCAAGCTGGGCGGAGAAAGCGGTGAACCCGGAGAAGTCGGCAAACAAAATCGTTGCTTGTTTGCGGGCTCCGACGCGTGGCTGCGCGGCCGGATCGTTCACCGGCGCGCGGCGAAAAATTTGCGGGTCCAGCGCCTGACCGCAAGCCGAACAGAACCGCGCCCCCGACCGGACGGTAGAGGCGCAAGCTGGACAAGTGGCCGCCAGCCCTGCGCCGCAGTTTGCGCACGCGCCGGCTTCGGTTAAATTCACAGCGCCACAAGCATGGCAGATCATAGCTCGAACCGACAATTGGCCTTCATGGATAAGAAGAGCGTATCAGCCACAACCGCCCCGGCATTTGCCGGCGGCTTCGGCGGCCCCGTTTCAATTTGTTTGATGACAATGGCCACGGTCAATCCCATCAGCAGCGCCACCGACAACTTGAAACGATCATGCGAATGGAATTGGAGCTCCGGCAGCAGGTCACTGCATGAGATGCACAGAAAGGTGCCGGCACAGAACGCCAGCGCCGCGCCAAGAAAGGCCGCGTTCGATTCGGCAAACTGACTGGCACCCAGATAAAACAAGCAGGCACCGAGGGGGCTCACCAGCGCAAACACCGCGTTCAACAGGTGCCGCGACAAGCGCGAACTGCCGCCGGCCGTCATCAGCGCCGAGACGGCCATGGCGTCGAAGGGCTTGTGGAGGATCACCACCAGCGCCACGCCCAGGCCGGCAAGTTTGGCGTGCCCGTGCGCGCCGGCTTGGACCGCCGCCGCGAGCGCCAGGCCATCCAGCAGCGAGTGCAGCGTCAGGCCCAGCGCCGTGCCCACCCAGGAAAGTTGCTTCGCCGAGCGGCCGGCCAGCGTGTGCGTGTGGTCGTGCGTGTGCTCCTGTTCCTGGTTGTGGCAACAGTCTTCCGGGTCGCCCTCCGGCGAATCATGGTGGTGAAAATGAAAGAAGCGCTGCAGAAAGAACATCGCCAGAAAACCGCCCAGCACCCAAGACGCCGTCCGATCCACGGAATGCAATTGTTCCACCGCGTCCGGCAGGAAGTGGAGCACGGCGATGCCGAGCATGAGGCCGGCCACGAAGCTGATGGCGATCTGCAACCGCGAATGCGTCGGATGGATCAGCATGATCAGCCAGCCGCCTGCCAGCGATGCCAGCAGGAGAACGCTGCAATAAATCACCAGCAGTCCGTTCGGAGAAATCACGTGTTCAAACATAAGTTAGCCTTGCCCGCCGGTGAGCAGCGACCGAGACGCTTTTCCGTATTGCAAAGTGATTGCAACATAGCAAAAGCCCGGCCGGACACAAGCGGTTCCAAACTGGAGGAAATAATTAAAGCTGTGTTCACACGCGAATTGAACGATAATCGGCCGAGTTGATTTCGAACGCATCTTGAATTCCGCCATCTAAATTTCATGCGCCACCTTGCCGCCATCATTGTTCTGTTGCTTACGCTAGCCGTCGGGCCGGTGCGTGCCGCGCACACGGAGGCTAAGTTGTTATTGTCCGCTGCTGCCACGGTCCCCGGCGACGTCGTGCTGGCCGGCGTGCAGTTGAAGATGGAACCCGGGTGGCATACTTACTGGAAAAACCCCGGCGATTCCGGCCAGGCCACGGAAATCAAATGGCAGTTGCCGCCCGGCGTCACGGCGGGCGAGGTCCAATGGCCGCTGCCGGAAAAATTACCACCCGCCGACGTCACCACTTACGGTTACGAAGACGAAGTCGTGTTGATCGTGCCGCTCAAATTGGCAGCCAATTTGCCCGCCGGGGCACTGAACCTGGTCGCCAAAGTTTCGTGGCTCGAATGCAAGGAGTCATGCGTTCCCGGCAGTGCTACGGTTCAAGCCACGCTTCTGGTTGGAACGGAGACCAAAGCGTCTGCGAATGCCGCGCTGTTTGAATCGTGGAAAGCCAAGTTGCCGCAAGACATCAATCACTTTTCGCTTCAGGCCTGGTGGGAAACTGCGAAGGGCGACCAGCGACCATTGAACCTCGGCAGCCCTGCCAGTGGAACCGACAAGAATTTCAAGTATGACGCCGTAGAGTTTTTTCCCAATACGAACGACGATTATGAAGTGTCGGCAAACACCGAGGTGCTTAGCGCTTTTTCGGCCGAGTTGCATCTCCGCAAGAACGTAAAGAAATTATCTGGCGACTGGCCAAAGGAAATTTCGGGCGTGTTGGTTGTTGAACAAAACAAAACGCGCAGCGGTTACGAAATCAAATTGCCAATCTCAGACAAGGCTCCTGCAGGCGGATCCGTTTCGGCGCAACCGCAACCGGTCCAGGCAGGCGGGACACCTGCCCCGCTGCCGCAATCGCTCGGGCGCATGCTGCTCTTCGCCTTTATTGGCGGGATCATTCTCAACATCATGCCCTGCGTGCTGCCGGTCATTGCGTTGAAAATTCTTGGCTTCGTCAGCGAGGCCAAGAGCGAACCGCGCCGCGTTCGCAAACTCGGTTTGATCTATGCGCTCGGCGTGCTGCTCTCGTTTCTGGCGCTGGCAGCGGGCGTCATCGGCGTCAAGGCGGCAGGCCATCACGCCGGTTGGGGCATGCAATTTGGCAGCCCGATTTTCGTAGTCTGCCTCACCACGCTCGTCATGCTGGTGGCGCTGAATCTGTTCGGTCTATTCGAGGTCACACTCGGTGGCCGCGCGTTGGACACCGCGGGCGAACTTGCCGCGAAACATGGCGCGGCCGGCGCGTTCTTCAACGGCGTGCTCGCCACGATCTTGGCGACACCTTGCACGGCGCCATTCTTGGGAGCGGCGCTCGGCTTCGCGTTCGCGCAGAACGCATCGGTCATCGTCTTGATTTTCCTCACCGTCGGCCTCGGGCTGGCATCGCCGTATATTTTGTTGAGTTGGAATCCGGCGTGGCTGAAGTTTTTGCCGAAACCTGGCGCGTGGATGGAAAAATTCAAGATTGCGATGGGCTTTCCCATGCTCGCGACCGTCATGTGGTTGTTCAACGTCGCGGCCAGCAGCTACGGCAGAAATGTGCTGTGGCTTGGTATCTTTCTCGTGGTGGTCGCGTTCGCCGCTTGGATTTTTGGCGAATTTTTCCAGCGTGGGCGCCAGCGCAAAGGCGTCGCACTCGCGTTCGTTTTGATTTTGCTCGCCAGCGGTTATGCCTTCACGCTGGAAAAAGGATTGGACTGGCGCGCGCCGATAATAGAAACCAATGCGGCCGGTGCGCTGAAAGCATCGGGTGCCGGCATTGACTGGCAGCCGTGGTCGCCGGAGGCTGTCGCCGCCGCCCGCGCCGCCGGCCGGCCGGTGCTCGTGGATTTCACCGCCAGCTGGTGCGTGACCTGCAACGCCATCGTCAAACCGGCGCTCGAAAACAATTCCGTTTTAGCAAAACTCAAGGTGCTCAACGCGGTAGCTTTGCTGGCGGATTACACGCGCACGCCGCCGGCCATCACCGAGGAGATCGCGAAATACGGCGTCGCCGGCGTGCCGCTGGTTTTGGTGTATCCAAAAAACCCGGATTTGCCGCCGCTGGTTTTGCCCCAGCCTTCGCCGCTGCAACTGCCTTCGGGTTACAGCAGGACTGTGTTGGACGCACTCAACCGCGCCAGCCAGCCGTAGGTAACGCCGCGAGGCATCGGTAGGGCCGACATTGGTTTGATCCTCGTCACCCCCAGCTTCGACAAAAAAATATTGAACCAAACGCCGCTGAATTGCGTCTGTTCATTCATTAGTCATCAACTAAACTGAATTCGATTATGAAAACAACTTTCGTCCTATTTGCCGCCCTGGCATTGGCTACGTCTGCTTGGGCCGTTGATATTGGCAAACCCGCGCCGGATTTCAGCGCCACGGACATCAACGGCAAAACCATCAAGCTCGCGGATTACAAAGGCAAAATCGTGGTCCTTGAATCGTATAATTCCGACTGCCCGTTTTGCCACAACCATTACGCCAGCGGCGCAATGCAGGAATTGCAGCGTGACCTCGCCGCCAAAAATGTGGTGTGGTTGCTGGTGGATTCGGTGAGCACGAGGAATTTCAGCTACCGCACGCCCGAACAAGCGCGCAAGGAAGTGGCCGACCTGAAAATCGCCGCGACGGCGTGGATTGATGACCACCCCGGCGAACTTGGTCATCTCTACGGAATGAAAACCACGCCGCACGCCTTCGTCATCGCCGCCGACGGCACGCTGGTTTACGAAGGCGCGATGGACGATCGTCCGCAGCCCTTCGGTGATCCGCGCACGGCGAAGAATTATGTCCGGGCCGCCGTGGACGAATTGCTCGCCGGCAAGCCGGTCACCGTTTCCCAGACCAAACCGTATGGCTGCGGCGTCCACTACGCCAACTGACTGGACTAAGCGGTCACTCCGGGCGGCGGCGGATTTCCGCCGTGGCCTTTTTCCTTGGGCACGAATGGACGACGCGCCCATTTCTCCGACTGTAATTCTGGCGTGAGTCTGAAATTGAACTCTTTCAAAAACTCTTCCGTTGGCGCGAGAATGTTCACCGGCCGCCGCGTGAATGAATCTTTGTAAGCCAGCCGCACGGCGCGCAAGCCCAGCCGATACCCTTTCTCGACGCGGCCATAAAGTTCGTCGCACATGATCGGACAGCCCGATTGCGCTAGGTGAACTCGGATCTGGTGCGTGCGCCCCGTTAGCGGACTCGCCTCGATCAGCGTGAACCGGTCATTGCTCGCCAGCGCGCGAAAATGCGTTTCGCATTCCCGCCCGTCCTGGGAGTTGTCCACGCGCATCTTGCCGAAATTTTTCGGGTCCGGCCCGAGCGGCAGTTCGCAGATCCATTGCTTTCCCTTCGGCACACCTTCGACGACGGCTAGGTAAGTTTTCTCCATGCGCCGCGACTCAAACAAATCGCCCATCGCCCGCATGGCTCCTTCGCTTTTGGCAAACAACATCACGCCGCTGGTGTCCGCATCGAGCCGGTGAACATGCCGGAGATAGCGCAGGTTCCGCGAGCGCGCCCAGAAATCATCCGCGCGGATGGACGAATCAATCGCCGTCTGCAAATTCCAATTCGTCTTGCGCCACGAATCCGGCACGAGCATCCAGCCGCGCGGTTTGTCAATCGCCAGCACCGAGCGATCCTCAAACAGGATTTTGATCGGATCGCAGCCGGGCAGCTCGATGAAATTGGGTTTCGCCATGACACCAGCCTAGCGAAATGAGTCGTCTCCCGCAAAGCCTGTTGTGCCCCCGCGACGACAACCTTTACACCCGCTGGATAAATTGCAAAATACCCGCGGCATCCGTAGCTCAATCGGATCGAGCGTTTGACTTGGAATGCGTATGACTAACAAAATCTCCCATCGCAGCTGGTTCCTGCCGATGGCATTGGCCGGCGGCATGGGCCTGCACGCCCTCGCTGCGGCGGTCCCCCAAAGTGAATGGGCCCGCGCCAATCCAGACGGCAAGCTCGCCTACCAGACCCTGCCAACAGGCGACCGCATCATGGATTTCTCGTCTGCGGGTTACATGGGCGGCGGCGTAAAAATCCCGCTGGTTCCAGTGAAGAAAACGGTATTGCCATGCGGTCGCGACGACACGGCGGCCATCCAAAACGCGATCAGCGAAATTTCGCAGGACGAATTGCGCGACGGCTTTCGCGGTGCCGTTTTACTCGCGCCCGGTGTTTTCAATTGCAGCAATACCCTGACCATCACCGCCAGCGGCGTGGTGTTGCGCGGCAGCGGTTCCGGCGCGAATGGCACGACCATCAACATGACCGGCGCACCGCACCTTGGATTTTCCATCGGCAGCGGCGGCGCGGCCAACGTCATTGGCAATGCAATTCTCATCGCGGATGCGTATGTGCCGTCGGGAGCTTTTTCTTTTCATGTCCGCCACGCGGAAAATTTCAAGGCGGGCGACACGATTCTCATCAACCGGCCCGCCACGCCGGCTTGGGTGAAGTTCATGGGCATGGACACGCTGGTCCGCGATGGCCAAGCTCAACACTGGGTCTCCGGTGAAATGCACACGGAGCGAACCATCAAAAGCGTTTCCGGCAACCGGCTCACACTCGACGTGCCGCTGGCCGATTCATTTGATGCCAAATATCTCAACCCGCCCGGCGGCTCGGTGGTGAAGTGTGATCTTTCGTCGCGGCCAACCCAGATCGGCGTCGAGCATCTCCGCATCGTTTCACCGCCGCAAGCCGTGACCATCAATCAGCCGCATAACAAAGTGATGCGCATGGACGGCGCGGCGGACGCCTGGGTGCGTGATCTCAAGGTGGAAAATTCGGTCAACAGCTTTTACTTCGGCGAACATACCAGCCGGATCACAATTGACGGCGTGGACATCCAGCACGCCGTGCCGAGCATTGGATCCGCCAAGCCGGAAGATTTCTGGGCGGGCGGCACGCAGACGCTCATCAACCGTTGCTCGGCCACCGGCGACAATGTTTTCTATTTCTCAACCGGCGCGCGGATGATGGGCCCGGTTGTGGTGCTCAACTGCACATTCCACGGCAACGGCCACATTCAGCCGCACATGCGCTGGGGCACCGGCTTGCTTCTGGACAACTGCCAGGTGCCTGCGAGCGGCATTGATTTGATGAATCGCGGCATCATGGGCTCCGGCCACGGTTGGACAATCGGCTGGTCGGTCGCGTGGAACTGCACCGCAAAATCTTTCCTCATCCAGCAACCGCCCGGTTCGATGAATTGGGCGATTGGCTGCCAAGGCTCCGCCGAAACCAGCGCCCAACCCGGCGACAAAGGCGGCGCAAAATTGGCCTCGGGAATATTTGATTCGCACGGCACCCAAGTTGCCCCCGCAAGTCTGTATCTGGCGCAATTGCGTGAACGCCTCGGCGCACAGGCGCTGGCGAACATCGGCTATTGAAGGCAAAGCGTTTTTTATCGCGCGCCGGTGCGTTTCTCAAAATGATCCGCCAAAAAATGATCCTCCATTGACTCTGCAATCGCCTGGCTGCAAGATCGGCAAATGGCCACCGCCAACCGTGAACTTGAGGCGCGATCTGTTGCAGATCGGGAAGTATCTTTGCCAGCGCGTCGAAAAGACGGTTTTCTCAATTGGGATATGGCCAAAGGGGCAGCATACAGCAAATCCATCCGCATTCTTGAAGTGCCGAAAATTTCTCGGAGAGGAATGCGTCTCATCTACGGACGCGGAGACCATTTTGGCAGACTTTCCTGCGGCCTCGATATGTTGCTGCGAAAAGACGGGCGATTGTTTGTTCTATTTTATTCTCCGGGCAAGCGCGTGATGTATCGTTCCTACGAGCTAATCGGACTCAAGCTGCCCCCGCTGCCCGAGCGCGGGAAACTCTATGAGGACGATTGTGTGCCGGAAGTTCTGCGGGATCTTTACGAAGACTGGACGACTGAGTGTATCGAGTATCCAGATGACATTGATTAAATATTATCGCAAATGAAAACTCAACAAACTGTATTCAGCCACATTGTTCAAACCACCCGTCTTTCCCAAGAAACTGAAAATGTAGCCACGACTGCATTGTGCTTCATTCTCAATGAAAGACCGGAAGCTCGGATTGGATTTTTCAAACTTCTTGGTGGTGTCCTTTCGATAGAACTGCCCCACCTCAATTTCAAGACTCAACAATCCGAAGAAAACACAACGCAATCCGATTCTGCGGAGCTAACAGGTGAAAACACAAAAAAGCGGCGTGGCAAAGAACAAAGTCGGCCTGACATGGTGGGTTACGATGAAAACGAAAACGTGCCGATTGTTTATATTGAAAACAAGTTTTGGGCGGGATTGACTGACAAGCAGCCTGTCTCCTATCTCAAGAATCTCGCAAAGCAACCGCATCCGACAATGTTGCTGGTGGTCGTTCCTGATCGGCGTAGCGAAGAAGTGTGGGGTGAAATGATGCGAAGGCTCACGAAGGAAAAAATCCCAACTGCCGAAGAAGCCGCGCCAAAAGGAATTATTCATTGCGCCAAAATCTCCTTGAATTCGCACGAGCAAAAAATTGCGCTTACCTCGTGGGACACTGTAATCGCCAGCCTCAAAGACACGTCAAGTGACCCCGCTACACGAAATGACATTCAGCAATTGCAGTCGCTTTGTATTCAGGAAGAAAATTCGTATCATCCGATTTCATCAGAAGAAGTGACCAATTTACGAACGCCTGACTTGGTTCGCCAGTTGAACACAATCGTCAAAGAAGTCTCTGACAGGGCGTTTGCCAAAGCTGTTTTCCATGAAATCGGGAAGCGACGTGTTACTGGAAATAGTCAGGATGGAGCCGGTAAATGGGTGGCGATTTTGCCGGATAATAGCTGTGGCCTTTGGTTTGGCCTAAATTTTAAGTGGTGGAGTGAATTCGGCTGCTCTCCACTCTGGGCTGCATTTTCAACGTCAAATTGGGGAAGGTCGCATGAAGTCAATAAACTGCTTAAACCGTGGGCAGACAAAAAAGGCATATTTGCAACAATTGATCAGGACGATGGGAATTTTATTGTGGCAATAGACATACCGCATGATAAAGAAAAAGAGGATGTCATCTTGGCGATTGTGAAATTTTTCGCAGAAATTGGACATGAGTTGTCAGGTCTTTTGCCACGAAAAACCGATGCACAGACTGATGCTGTTGAACCAAATTTATCGCAAGGATGAAAAGCAATGATGGACGGCGACCAATATGAAAATCTGACGCTTGACGAAATGCGGGATTTCGTTCGCCGGCACGAGTGGACTTTTGCCAAGACCATGCCGCAGATTCCGCACGAGTATTTGCTGGAATGGAACGCGGACAACCCGGACGAATACTTTCGGTTTATGATGACGGTTCGGCGGTTGGGCTATGACGACTACTTTTTCAAAACCAAGAATCGTTATGCGGACGTGGACGGCTACAAATACTGGACGATGGGCGAATACTTGAACACGTCTTGGGTTTTGAACCGGGCGAAATTGGACCGGTCGGAAAAGCCGCTGGCTCCCAATCCAGTTCCGTTCGTGCCCAAACTTACCACCGGCCCGCCGCATCCACGGGGCAGCAGGGTGAAAAGCCCGACGATTCCCTGCCAAGACGCAGAACGCATCGCGGCAGAAGTCGAGACTTTGCTGCGCGATTCCTGTGAGCGCATTGCGGTGACGGGAGACGTGCGCCAAAAGATTCCGTTGGTGCGGGAAATTTTATTTCTCGTGATTCCAAGATTTTCAGCCTGCGGCAATCAGTTCGATGAAAAGATGAAAATGCTGCAAACGGCGGGGCGGTTTAGAAAAGCAACGGAGCCGGAGACCTTCATTATTGAAAACGGCGGCGTGCCGGTGAAGTTTTTGGCGGTGCGGGAACAGACATGGTTTCCGATGTTGTTCAAAACATCGAGTTGCCGGGATTGGGACATCACCGTGGCGACAGCGGCAAAGGGACTGGGGCTGAAATGGTCTCCGGCGCGATGCGGCTTTGAAAATGTTGAATCGAAACGTCCGCTTCCGGTGAATTCAGAGGAGGATATTTTCGAGATCGTCAGGTTGCCCGTGACACCGCCCGAACGCAGGGCAATTCTTCCCGTGTTTGAAAGAAGGGAGTCAGGCAGGCCGCTCCCGATGACGAAGGAAGAGGTCAGGGCTTTTGTGGCGAAATGTAGCTGGGTTGACACGCGCAGCGGCGGGGAACTTCACCAATACACTTTTAGAACCGGATTTGATGAATTGGAATTTCTGCGCTTGGCGCAGTTTATTCGGCAGTATGGTTACGATGGAATGTATCTCGGAAAACTCTGGCGGTATCTGGATTTGGACGGGCTTTTCTACTTCACTTGCGGAGCTGGGCTGCGAACAACCACCATTTTGAACCGGAAACGGATGATGGAGCCGGAAAGACCGTGGATACAAAATCCGCAGGTCTGGGTGGAAAACTTCAAAGACCCAGAAGTGTAGGCAGATTTGACAATTTTGCACGGGTAACGCAAGGGCGGGCCAGGGCTGGATTGGATGACTCAACTGGGACTGGGCGAGCGCAGCAACGATTGGAATGTCAAAATGATCCTTCATGTGCGTTTCTCCTTGAAGCGGCCGGTGATCTTCCGCAAGCTTTCCACGTCAGGGCCCATGGAATGCGGACTTACGAACCCCGCTAGAGCCGGAAGGCAGCAACGGCAGTTTGCTCTGCGTCTGCCGTGGTCACCCTGACACTCCTCTTTTTCGCTGGCGATCGGCGGCGCTGGTCGGGAGCGGCAGACCGACCCCAGTTTTTTTCAAGCGCCCTGCACGGGCGGCCGCCAAACGCCTTGCCGTTGAAAATTGCCGTTGACTCTTTCTCCGTTGGAACTATTAACTTTGCCGCATGCGACGCCTCATCGTCAATCCGGGCACCGACAGTGAATGGGCAATGCCTTTGCCGGCGGGCGTGATCAAGGCGGGGCGCGGGCCGGAAAACGATCTTGTCTTGGAACACCCCTCCGTGTCAGACCAGCACTGCGAAATTACCAATCGCCATTCCGCCGTGACCATCCGCGACCTCGGTTCGGCCAAGGGAACATTCATTGACGAGCAGCCGGTCACGGAATCGCTTTGGCTGACCGCACAGACCCTGCGGCTGGGCGATGTGCAATTGCGTTGGGAAGAAACGATTGCTCTCAACGAACGCCCGCCGGTGCTGATTGAGCGGTCGCCGGCGGAACTCACCAGCGACCGGCCGTTTCTCAACCAGGTTCTGAGTGCGTTTAACTACCCTTTCCAGGGCGATGGCATGGTGCTCCTCTGCGTGGGTGTGCTGTTATTTTTCTTGATGAGTTTGGTCATGCTGATTGTCCAGTTCGCCTTCTTGATCGGTGGCTTGGTAATGATTCTCCTCGCGCTTTACATGACCGGCTTTTTGACGGCGTATTTGCGCCGGGTCATCACCAGCACCGCCTTGGGCGATGCGACCATGCCGGATTGGCCGGACGTGGATGACTTTGCGGATGACATACTGCGGCCAGTTTTCCAGTTGCTGTCCACGGTGCTGATCAGCTTTGCCCCGGCCATCGGGTTGTTGGTTTACGCGGCCACCCACGATTACCGCAGCCTGAACTGGCTTGATTGGGCGCTACCTGGATGCGGCCTGCTGGGCTGCGTCTATTTTCCCATGGCCTTCCTGGCGGTGGCGATGTTCGATTCCGTGGGTGCGTTGAATCCGCTGCTGGTGATTCCTGCCATTTTCCGCGTGCTGCGTCATTACTGCCTGACCGTGCTGATGTTGGCGGCCATTTTGGTGCTGCGCTGGGTTGTGCTCGAGCGGTTGGCCGCCCATACCCGCTTCCTGCCGTTGCTTCCGGGAATCCTCATGAATTTTGTCGGACTCTATTTACTGGTGGTGGAAATGCGCATTCTCGGCCTGCTTTATCAGAATAAAAAAGTTGAACTGGACTGGTTCTAAACGAGCCCGTCGGTGAACCACCGGCCCGGCGCGCGCCGTCGCCCGCAGCCATGGTTCGCCTGGAGAGAATGCGCTTTGCGCTTGCCGCCGTTTGTTTTTATTCCATAGTAACTGCCGCTGCCGCTAGGGCAATTCACGCACGGACAATTCGGAGTTGTTTCGAGCCAGGGCCTGGGGTTGAGGTGAGGGGGTGACACGGCGGGTGGCAGCAGCAACCCTGCATTGGCAAGCGTTGCCAGTGGTTGCAAATGCAATAGCTTGATGGGCGTTTGGCACAGCGGTTAGCGCAACTCGTTTACACCGAGTAGGTCGGGGGTTCGAATCCCTCAACGCCCACCATCTTCCGCAATCAAATTCTACAACACTCAAAACTTTGCAGGACTGGACACGGCTTGATTTGGGTTGAAAGACGTTGATTTACACCGGGATGACTGCGATTTCAAAAAACAGCAGTTTCAACTGAAAACTTGCAGTATCTGGACATTGGCAGCACCAATATCTGGACAAATAACTTGCAGATTTAGTGAAACCGACCGTCCCAATTACCACTCACATTTAGAGACGCTGCAACTGCCGTGCAGACCGCCTGCACGCCCTCAGCAGAATCAGATATACGCCCCGTCAAAATATTCGCTGAACGATACTTCCAGCCGATCATCGTCGCCGTATTGCAGATCTTCCACGCGGAACAGTTTCTGCGCCCAGGCGGGCTGGCTACTGTGCGTGACGTCAATGATGTCCCCCGGTTCCAGCGCGACGCCGAGCACCGTCGTTTTGAGGATGCCAGTCCAGACCACATTGCTGGCTTCGCGCAAGAGCACCTGGCCGACCCGCTGCGCCTGCTGCTGGTTGTCAATCGCCGGATATTTCAGCGTCTGTTCGACCACGCCGTCGTTGCCGATCCGGGCCGCGCGATTGGCCTGGTCGGCGGCGTCGTCCAGATCCACCTCGGTTTCGGAATTGTAGGTGTTCTGATCGTGGAAAAACAATTTGAGCCGGTTCGGCATCTGCGCGCGATCAATCAGCGTGCTCTGGAATGAATCTTTCAGGATGTTGCCTTCGTTGAACGAAAATATGCTCGTGTCGCTGGCGCGGGCCTTCATGACGAATTTTCCGCCGCTGAGGAAGAGATAAGCGCACGCGGCATCGCAGATCACTTGGATGTGTTCCTGGATGGGCTTGCGAAAATCAATCGCGTAGTTTGTGGTGTAGCGCGGATTAGTCGTCATGCCGCTGGAATCGGTCCAGGTCACCGGGGTGTTGCAATACGTTTGGAACGCCACGGCCCGCACCCAGTCAATTTTGCCCGCATCAAATCCCTTCCCCCGGCCCTTTTCGGTCAGCAAATAGACCAAATGATCTGCCGGGCATTGGGTCCAGGCGCGCGTGTAGTAAGTATAGGTGGCGACGACGGACGCCGCCGCCGCGGGCGCGGTGACAAATTCGATGAATCCCTTGGTGGCATTCAGGTGGAAAACCGCGCCCGATTGGTGGCTGGCATCCATTTGCGTCTGCGCCGTGCCATTAACCGTCACGGCCGACACCGCCGCGACGTCAGAATTAGCGAAGAGGAACCGTTTGGTGCTGCCATCGCCCGCCGCCAGCGTTTCCGCCGTGGCCGTGGTGACAATGAAGCCTGAATTGTCATACGTCCGGCATAACCGGCCCTGCACGCGGGCATTCAGGTTGAAGCTCGTGAAGATCGTGGAATTAAACAGGCGAAACACGAGGTAAGCGCAGCCGCTGTAGCCATAGACCGGGAAGGTGCGATCGTAGCTGGCCCGGATGTCCACCGGCACACTGATGTCCGGCGTGGCGTTGTAAATCGTCATGCTCGGCGCATACGTTACCGCGCCAATGCTGCCGCTCACCGCTTCTGCCTTGGTCTGCGCCGGATTGAGCGTGATCCCGATGTTAGGGGAGCCGGCGAAAAAGGAGGAATCCGTGTAAGTGATCCCGTTTACCAGGATATTCAGGTCCGCAGAGTCCACCGCACTGACCGGGCCGCTCGCCAGCACCACGATCTTGTTCGCGGCCTGCTGCACGGGGTTGCTGACCGTCAGATTTTTATCCTTCAACTGGGTGTAAGGCGAATTGCCCGCCACTGTCACTTCCCCCAAAATATCCGGCAGCGGAATCTCCGGCGAATTCTGGGTCATAAGCCCGTCGAAACCATATTTGCCGGTCTTGTTGCCCTGCCGCGCCAGCGTGGGCATCAGGAAGTGGGCGGCGATCGAGAAAACAATGGATACAATGATCCCGATGACCACTGACCAGCCCAGGGATTTATCCGCCAACGCCCGCGCGAGAATTTCAGCGTCCGCCGGCTTCACCATCGCCACCGGCGTCATCCCCACGCGCCGCGCCAGGGTAAATCCATTTTCGATTCTACTCGGAGATCCGCGCAGCGAGTGCAGCAACTTGCCAGCGCCGAGCCACACCGCCACATGCCGGATGGCACCATCGGAATGCGCGAAAAAAATCACCTCGCCGCGCGTCAAATTCTTTTCCACGAACGGATGATCCGCCAGCAGCGTCTTCAACTCGCCGGGCCGTGGTTGGCTACTGGGCACCGGCGCGGTGAAGCCGGCTTCGCGCGTGAGCCAGAGGCACGTCAGGCCCACGCAATCCGCCCCGGCAAAGTTCCGCCCGCCATCCTTCCACGGAATGCCCACATATTGTTCATCGGCTTGTTTCATAATTGGGTCCAGCGTCACGCTGGCTACTGCGCCAGCACATTGACCATGTTTTGCAGTTCCAGATCGTTGAATCCGCCGTAATTTTCCGTGTTCAGCCGCGCGCAGCACGCGTTGAACGTCCGCGCGCAGCCCCGTTTGAGCGTGAACGTGTCGCCGCTGGCCGGGGCCACCGGCAGCGGCGCGCAAAAGAGTTCGCCGCTGAAACTCTGGAGCACCTGGCGCGACACGCCCTGGAGCGCCGCCGTGACATTGCCGCTGAACGTGAGCTGGCCATCCAGCCACCAATTCCGGCTGCCGGTGTAGGCGCTTACCTGCTGAAACATCAGGTAATAAAGCGTCTCCGCCCAGCGGCTGCGCACACAGATGCGCCAATAGCGTGCCGTGCTCGCTTTGGGGATCAGCACGTCAAATAATTGGCCGCCCACCTTGGGCACTTCAAAATAACTCTCAAACGTCCAGGTGCTGGCATCCGGCGAGGAAAAGAATTCAATCAAGCGCACCCGCTGCTCCGCCTGCACCCAGTCAAAGCTCGACACCTGCCAGAGTTTGGGCGTCACCGCGCTGCCAAAATCAAATTGGATGTAAGGCTTCAGCGCGGCGTTTTTCAGGCCCGCCTGCGCATCGGGGATTTGGTAATACCCCTGCACCTGGGTGCCCCAATCGGCGGCATTCGTGAACTGCCAGCCCAGTCCGTTGCTGATTTTCACCCCTTTGGCTCCCACGCTCGTCTGGAGATACGCCACCAAGCCACTGCCTGCCGTCGTCAGATTCACCGCCGCCCCGCCCGGCGTGAGCGAGAGCCGGCACTGCAAATTCGTGGCGTCGCGGATGTAATAGGTGGTGAACAGGGCCAGCGGGGCCGGCGGCGTGGTGCCGGCGGCAAATGTCAGCGGCAGTCCCGTCGTCATGAAGTAATTGGTGGGATGGTTAAACACCACGTAATCCGTGGCTGGATTCACCGTGCAGGGAACGCCGCCTGACACCGGCCCTTCGCTGCTCGCCGTGATCGCCGCATCGGCCAGCGCATTCACCAGGTCCGCGCCATAACCGCTGCTGCTGCCCGTGTCCTGGGTCAGCGCCGCCGCCTTCACATTGGTGAGGCTGCTGCCAGATCCGCACGTCCCCGCCAGCCGGTTTTCCGGCCGCCAGGGAATTTGCGTGCAGTTGTCATCGCCAAAGCGGAACCGGCAGCTCGCGTGCATATTCTCGCTCGGCAGCAGATAATTCAACGCCCCCAAACTGCTGCTGCAAGTGAATTGCAATGTGGCGGTGGTGATGCTGATGCTGTCCACCACGCCTGTGAAGAGCACCGCGCAATCATTCGTTGTCAGGCCCGGTTGGCCGAGCGGCACTTTGCGGATCACCACCGGCGTGTCATACCAGTTCACCAGGGCGAGCAGCGCGGCGAACTGGCTCGTCACATTGCTGGCGTTGATCTGGAGCTTGTCATCCTGGAATTTCGTGTCGCCCTTCACCACATCGCGCTTCAGCGGCCAATATTGATACGTCTGGGCCGTGCCGCGCGTCGCTCCCGGTTCCGGGGCATCGTTCGGCGCAAAAAACGCGAAGCCGTCCGGCGTGGTGCAGAGGCGGATAATGTTCGTGGTGCCCCACGGCGTGACGATGCTGGCGCTGAGATAGAATTCATAGAGTTCCACCCAGCCGGATTGCCCGGCGGCGGCGGAAGTGGAAACAGGTGACGTGAGCGTTTTCATATTGCTTTTAAGTAGGAGACGAGGTGACGAGTCTCTAACTTTTCACCCGAATTGATTCGAGACTCCTCACGTCGTCTCCTACTGGAAATAATATTCTTCATGCGATTGGCAACCCATATTGATAACCGAGTAAATTGTGCACCGCCTTGATCTGTGCGTCGCTCAACTGGCCGGGGAAGTAAAGGACGTGCGCGAGATCCGCATTCGCCATTGCGTTGCCGGGATTCATCGGAAACGTGCCGTCAAAATTCGCGCCCAATACCAGCGGGCCGCTCAGATTATATGCCACCGCCGCCCCGCTATAGACCGACGTGCCGTTCGTCCAGATTTTGGTCGAGGGTTCCAACGTAAAGGCCAGGCTGCGCCAGGTGTTGGCCGGACTGTTGGCCTGCACCAGCCCAGTGGCAACGCCCTTCCAGAGTTCATATTGGGATGAGGAGTTAATCATCACGCCCAGCGCATTGCCACTGCTCTGCGTCCCCACCGCAAACAACACTTGCGAGTTGGTGCTCGCCGAATGCCGCGCAATGAAGAACACCGTCACCGCCGGATTCGTGCCGCTCAGCGGCGTCAGACTCGCCGCCGTCTTGGCCCATTCCGTGCCGCTGAAATGATAGTGCTGATATTGCGTGAGGAGGTCGCCGAGGTTCAGCGCCGTGCCGCTCTGCCAGACCGCGCGATACGCTTCCATCACATCCCACGTCGAGCCTTCGCGAATCACGCTGGCCAGGTGCTGCAGATAATATTCCCGGTTGGGGTCATACCACGCCACCGGTGCCACGCCCGCCGCCGCGCTCAGCTCGTCAAACTCCGGCAGCGCGCGGATCGGCGCGACTTCCTCCAGATCAATCTTCACCCCCGCCAGCATCGCCGCCCGCGCTTCCTTGAGCTGCGTGGCAAAGCGCACGCTGGCATTGCCGCCGCGCGTGATGTTGTCGCGAAACCAGAACGCGTCATACTGCCCGCCGCGCTGGCTGTTGAAGCTGCGCAGATATTTATACTCTGCCGCCTTCAGCGGGGCATGGCTCACCGTGAACTTGCGCTTGAAATTTTGCGCGCTCCAGTAGCTGCGCGCCGCCGTGTTGCCCGCCTCAAATTCATCGCGCAGCGTGCGGTCCAGCCGCTCAATTTCGAGCTGCTGAATCAAACCGAGTGGATACAAAACGTTGCTCATAAATAATTGGGTCCAGCGTCACGCTGGTCACGCGGTCAGCCCTTTCACCGCGCTGCTGATGGCGGAATTGCGCTTCATTTGCTTGGTCACTTCCGTCACTGCGCCCTTGATGGAATTGCTCACGATGTTCGCCTGCGTTTCCGGCGTATGCTCAATCCGAATATGGATCACGCCGCCCGCGCTGCCGCCGCCGCTGTTTTCCAAATCGCTCGCATTGGTGATGGCCAGCCGCCGATTGCCCGCGTTGCCGACGACGGCATCCATGCCGCCGATGCTGCGGAACGTCGGCTTGGCCAGCACCGTCAACATCTCCATGCCCGCCTCGCCCGCCACCACGTTGAACTTGGGAAAATAAGTTGCGGACGAAACCGACTGGATCCCGTTGGCCGCGTAATGCACGCCGCCCGTGGCGTTGGCCGTGGCCGTGCCACCGCTGCCGAAATAGGAGCTGGCCGATTTGATCGCATTCAAAATTTCCTGCTGAATGATCATCTCGGCAATCTGCGTGAGGAACGAGGCCGCGAACTGGCCAAACGCTTCCTCGGCGGACTTCGTGCCATCCGCAAAGCTCACCAGGGCATTGGCCATGCCGCTCGCGAACGACTGCGCCGCGCTGTCCGCCATCTGCTGCCACTGCTTGATGTGCAACGCCGAATCATCCACGGCTTTCTTTTGCAGTTCCGCGCCGGCGCGGGCCTTGGCGTTGAAGTTATCCACCGCTGCCTGGCTCAAACCCAGTTGCGTGGCCAGCTCGCGATATTGTTTGATGAGCGCCGCCGTGGTCTGGTCAATCGCCCTGACCTTGCGCGCCTCGCCCGTGAGGTTTTCCAGTTCCACGCGGTTTTCCAAATCGCCCAATTGTTTCTGCACTGTGGCCGCCGCCTTGAGCGCCGATTCCTTCTCCTTTTCCACGCTCGCCTGCGCTGCCACGAGCTGGTGCTGCTGCGTCATCACATACGTCGTGAAATCATCGGCGGAAATCTTTTCCTGCTGCGCGAGTTTGTGCATCGCTTCCACCTTGAAGGTGTTTTCCTGCTCGGCGGAGAGCTGCCGTTTCTGGCCCAGCATGTTCTCATACTGGAAGAGGTCATCGTCAATCTGTTTGACGGCCTCGGCGTAAGCCTTGGACTGTTCGGCCCCCTGCACGCCCGCCAGCTTGGAATTATATTCCGTCATCGCGCCCTGTTCGGCCTTGCTGCCTTCCTGCGCGGTGAGGCCGCCGCTGCCCTTGAGATTGCCAATGTCAATCAGCCGCTGCTCATAGACTTCATGGGCCTTGCTGCGTTCGGCATCAAAATGGTCCATCGTCGCCCGGTGCATGTCGTCTTCCAACTTCCGCAACTTTTCGTAGTTGGAAATCTGCTCGCCGGAAATGCCGAGTTCAGAGAGCCGCGCTTGTGCCGAGCGCAAGGCTGAAGGCGTTCCAATGCTCAACAGCTTGGTGATGAATTCCCAGTCCGCCGGATTGATCAGCCGTTTGCCCAGCGCATCGTTGAGCGCGTTGAAATTGCGGGCGATGTTGCTCTGCGTCGCCGCGAACAGCGCCGCTTCGCTCTCCGCCTCGCTGACGCTCGCCCGCCACGTTTGCAAGGCCACCGCCCCGGTCACCACCAACGGCGTAAACGCCAGCATCCCCGTGCCAATTGCCGTCAGCGAAATCCCCAGCATGGACATGGCCTGCACCACGCGCGGCGTTTCCATGGCCAGCACGCGCACGGGATTGATGCCAATGGCCAGCGCATCCGCCGAACTGCGCGCCACATGACCGAGTTCCATGTAAGCCATCCGGTTGCCGCCCAGCGCCGCCGTATGGCCTTGCATGGCCTGCTCGGCCTGTTTGATGACCGCCGTGGTCTTGGTGACCTCCTCGCCCACTTTCTTGATATCCGCCGCCGCCGGCGCGGCACTGCCCTCCGTTTGAATGGAGATCACATACTTGGCCGTGGCATTGCTGAGATCGGACATGGCAGTTTTTAATTTTTAATTTTTAATTTTCAATTCCCGGCGGCCATCATGGCCGCGAACTCTTCCGCGCTCGCCGGGGCCTGGCTTACGGGCGTCTGCACGCCCGTTGCAACTTCATTGCTGAACTGCTGCAGCTCCGTTTTCAACTGCCGGTAAAGTTCCCGGCAACCGTCGCCGCTCTGCGCCGCCGCCGCGATGGCCAGCGCCCGCAGCTCCCGCCGCACCTGGGCCGCGCTGTGTCGCCGGTGCAACCAGAGCAGCCGGGCCGGCGAAGCGCGCAGTAATATATGGTGCGGATGATGACATTCGATCAGGTCGCACTCGGCGGCGTAGTAATCGGCGTAAGTGGCGCGCTCACCGCCTGCGGATCGGTGGTCGCCGGGGCATCCGTCCGCAGAGACTTTTTTAGCGCGTCAATTCCATGCGTGAGTTGCAGCGCCACGTTGCGGATTTCCACCAGGCCATTCGGCGGCAGCTTGTCCAGGAGCGGTTGCTCGGTTTTGCCCACGGCATTTTCCAGCGTGTGGACCATTTCATCCTCGACGCGTTTGAACGTGCTGCCGATGGCCGCGCGCCAACTGAGCGCATTAACAGTCACCGTTACCGGCGCGCCATCGCGACCCGCCGTGGTGATGCGTTTGAAGCCCTGCAAAACGTCGGCTTCCGTGACTAAGTTCGTTGGTTCCATATGGTCCTTTCTTTTTATCTGGCAGCAGCCGACGTGAGTCGGCTCCATTCAGTCAGAGCGGACGCACGTCCGCTGCTACGGGGTTAATCAATAAAACTTCAGCGCAAATTCGCTGTTGACGGCATCGGTCAGGTTGGCGCGTTCGGCGCTGTAAGTGATCGGCGTGGTGCGCAGGCCCTGGCGGTCGCCATAGCTCACGCTCTCTGGCACGCCGATGATCTGCACCTGAAACTTGTTGCCGGAATCCGTGCCGATCTTGCCCGTGATGGTGCGGCTCGTGGCGCTGTTCAGATCGTCCCAAACCGGCGACGTCGCTTCCACCACGCTTTCCGGGTCAATCGTCGCCTTCGTGGCGCGATCCGTGATGAGGAAGCCCGCCACGCCATTCACGCTGTTGGCATCCTCGCGTTTCGTCACCTTGGCCCCCAGGTCAAAATCCAGTTTGGTGAACACGGGCGAATAGCTACCCACCGTGCTGCCGCTGGCGCTGAAGACCGGCGGCTTGGTATTCAGAAACACCGCCGCCGTGTTGGCGTTGAACGTCAGGTTCAGCGTGGCCGTGGTGCCGGTGCCGCCGGTCACCGCATTGGCGCTGAGGCTGGGGCTGACCGAATATAGGCCCACTTGCGCCACCTTGATACCGGTGATCTGGCCCGTGCTGCTCACCGCCGTCACCCGCGCCGAGGCCGTCACCGTTCCCGTGCCGCCGGCAATGGTTAGGATATCGCCGACCACATAGCCGGTGCCGGACGCCTGCACCGCCACGGTGGCCAGGTAATTGCCCGCCGCCGGCAGCGCCGCATCCACCACATCCACATAACTGCCGGTGAAACTGAAATCCAACTGGCCAAACTGCCCGGCCTGCAGGGAGCCTTTGACCGTGCCTTTGCAGCCGGTGATCTTGTGCAGCTTCAAGCCGCTGTAAAAATAGAACGTCACGCTCGCCCCGGTCGTGGCTGGCACCAGGGGCAGATAGGTCACATTGCCATCCCGCGCGCCGCCCGAGCTTTCGGCGGTGTAAGTCGGCGTCAGATCGCACGCCTGCAGCAGGCAGTCAATCTCCAGTTTGTTGGCCACGTAACCGGCGGAAATATCCGCCACCGCGCCCGTGGTGCGGTTCCCGCGCACTTCCACGCTGAAGTCAAACGAGACTTCCGGCAGCGTGTTCGCGCCCGCCACCTTGCTGAAGGAGCCATCCGCCACCTGCCGCATGATGTGCGTGAACTTGGGGCCGAATTTGACCGTGTTGCGAATCATCGCAATCGTGTTCAAGCCGCCCGTGGGCACCGGGTCCACGCCGTAAGTGGTCTCGCTTTTCGCGAGCACCAGACCGAATACACTTCTTTCCATAGTTTGCTCTCTTTCTTTTCGTTGGCCGCTCGCGCAGCCGGGTTGGTTATTTGTTGATTCTCACTAACGACTGACCACTGACTACTGACTTCAGTAATTCACACTGGGCTGCGCCTTCATCCGCCGATACTCCACCAGATAGGTGATCACCGTGCCGCCCGCCGGCTTGAGCACTTCTTCTGTGAACGGCATTTCGCCGTCATAGGTCACCTTGCTGGCCAGGCTGTTGAGCTGCTCATCCGCCTCAATCTTTTCCTGCACGAAGGCGGCCGCCTTGTCCGCCTGGTTATAGCCATCGTCCGGCGATTCGGTGAGGAGCTTGAACAGCACCGGAAACTGCATGTTGTAGCCGCGCTCATCCTGGTAAAGCACCCGCTCATCCCCGATCACCAGATGCAGCGCCGGCTTGATGCTTTCCAGCAGGAACAACGTCTGTTTGCGTTCCACCTTCAAAAACTTCTGTTCCGCGATCAGCGGCTGGCAGATGGCCAGCAGCCGCGCGATGATCTGCATCTTCACCGATTGAATATTGAGCGTCATATTATCTGGTAGCAGCCGACGTGAGTCGGCTCAAACCGGTTTGGAAATGAGCGAACTCACGTTCGCTGCTACGACATTTTGAGTTCATGGATTCGCCGCGACCTTCGCCGTGGCCGCGTTTATTTCTCCGGCAATGTCCGTGTCGTTCAGCGCCGGTCGCAGGAACGGTTTGCCCGCATAATTGATCCGGCGCGGATGCGCATGGACCGGGCTCACGCCCACGAAACCGGTCTTAAGTTTGGCGGCATTCTTCTTGCCGCCCTTGGCCAGCATCTGGTTTTTGCCATTCACCAGGTGCGTCACACGGTTGAACCCTTTCACCTGCACCGTGCCGTGAAAGCCAAATTCGTGATAGGCCGCGTAGGGAACATTGGTGCCGATCACGCCGGTCACCGTCTGCGCCGCCGTGGTGACTTCTTCCGTGATGGATCCGCGCAAACGCGTGGTGATGACATTCAGTTTCCCTGGGCGCGGCCCGCTCAGATAATTCGTCTGCGCGCGGCCCACCGCCAGCAGCAAGCCCGCTTCCAAGCCCTGACCCAGCGCCAGTAGCACGCGCTCATCCGTCGTCGCCAAGGAATTGATGACGGTCTGCTCGTTTGCGCGGATGATGCTGACTTTGATCATGGGCAATTAAAAATTAAAAACTCCCTCAGTTCAGCCAGCGCGTTTGATTTTTGAGCGTGGCCTGCACACTGGGCAGCAGATCCAATTTGGCGAACTGGGAGAGGCTGCCGCCTTCCCCGCTCACGCTGACCAGGCCGAGCCGGTCGCGATTCTGAAACCAGTAAGTGATTTGTTCCACCGCCGCCCCTTCCAGATCATTCGGCAGCCAGGGGAGCGCCTGCCAATAACCGGTGCCATCGCCGGGCACATTGCCCGCGCCCACCAATTCCTGCGCCAACCAGGGCAAGTCCTGATGCAGCACGATCTCGCCGGTATTATAGATCGGGAGCGGGTCCCATTCCGGGGCCGTGGTAGCCGGCAAAATATAACCGCCGGTATAGGTCACGCGGCCGATGGCCTTTTCCACGCCGAGCGCGGTGCTGAGGGAGAGCACCGCTTTGCGGCGCAGCAAATAATCCACGTTCGTCTGTGGCAGCCAGCCGTCCGTCTCATTGGTTTTCAATTCCCACGCGCTGACCATTTCAATGGGGTAGAGCGGCGGCAAAATTTCCGTGTCGGCCCCGCCGAACTCGTATTGATAATCCACGGTGCGGGCAAAGGTGCGGTTGGTTTCATTTTCAAACCGGCCGGTCACGCGGGCCAGCCACAGGTTGAGCAACGCGTCATACTTGACGGTGGCCTCGTCCAATTGCAGCCGATTCTTAACGGTGGCGAGCGTGGTGAGCATATTTGTATGAGTCAGTCCGTGCGAACGTCAATGCTATAGACCCAGATCGTGGCCTTGTTCGTGACCATCTGGAGATAAAACTGGTTGAGCATCACGTTTGTCGGGTTGAACCCGCTGCTGTAGGTGTTCGTGATCGTCACCTGATACACCACCGGCGAGGTCGGGCTGGCCACCGTGCTGATCATGGGATAGACGCCTGGCAAGGGCACCGGCCAGGCCAGGTCAAGGAAGTTGCCACCGCCTTGATACGGCGTGGTGCAGCCGTAGTAGTGCGCGTTCCATGCCAGCACCTCCGTGTTAGTCGAAAGGAAAGTAACCCGCGTGTAAATGTTCGTCTTGCCCCAGAACATCGAGGTGGGAATGGAGAAGAGCGAACTGTTGCCCGCCCCGCCGCTGGTGTTCGTGGCCGTGCCCAGCAGCGCGATGTAATTGACGAAAAACGCTTTGGTGTTGTCCGAAGTGCCGCTGGAGCCGAGCTGCGTCGGTGTGGGGTTCAGTGTGAAATAATCGAAGCCAAAGCGCGCCGTGTTCGTGATGGTGCTAATGACTGTGTTGGTGATGTTGTTGGTGATGTAAGTGGTGCCGCCGCCGCCAGCCGCGACATTGGCCGGCGTGAGTTGCGCCACCCAGTTGGTCAGCGCCGCCGCCAGCAACAGCGCACCATTCGTCTGCGGATGCACACCATCTGCGCAGATGCCGTTGGGAAATGCCAGCCCGTTGACCAACCACACTCCGCCATTCGTCGTCAGCACGTTATTCGTGCCAACCTCCACTTGCGCGGCCACGTCAAATATGCCGGACAATGGCGGCGGACAGGTTCTAAGCCAGGTGTTGATCGCGGCCCGCGGTGCCCCCATGGTGTCGGTTTCGTGGAACGCCGACTGATACCGGTCATCCACTTTTGCCGTCACGGCCGCACTGGGAATCCCTTTCAAAGTGATGCTCCCACTGGTCGCGGTGAACAACCAATTGTTGGTAGCGCAGTCGCCCGCCCCATAATTAACCAGCGTGTCATTCCCGCCATTGTTCGTTGTCCAGAGATAAGTCCAGCCGTTGGTCACCGACAAAGTGTAGGTGCCGCCACCCGTATAAGTCGCGCCCGCCGGCACCAAATTTACCAGGCTGACGCGCGGCGTGATCGTCGTCTGATATACCGAAACGCCATTGGTAGCATACGAAACCCATAGTTGCGTCATCAGGTTTGTCATGCGACTAAAGGTCGAATCCAGTGCAAGATCGTTGAAACCCAGTTCGTCTAGCACTATGTCACAACTTTTGAGAGTCAAATCCTTGTGCACATTCGCGTTGGTCTGTTCATAAGTGATCGCATTGCCAAACCAGTTCATCGCCACTGAGGGATAGTTCGTCCCAACCGCCTTGGCAAAGTAACCCTGATAAGTGCCGGAGGCGTTCGCCTGGCTGGAGCTGCTCACACTGACGCTATCACCAATAAAGGCGATGGCATGGCCGATGCCACTACTAAGGATCGCGCACGGGGCAAAGTTGTAATACAAGCTGGTGACCCCATCCGCCACTGGAATCGTATTGGTGAGCGCCGCAAACCCAATGTCATTTGTGCCCAACAAACTGCCGCTCTCCATCGCCGTGCCTCCGAACAAATCCACGTTGCCGTTCTGCGCCGCTGAACTGACGATATAGCCCATTGGCGCACTGGGAACACTCGCCCATTGGCGCATTCGGAACTTGGTGTTAGCCGGAATGAATAGCTGCATCCGATCGGCCTGAACCATGGCGTTGGTCTGACAAATAACATTCGTCTGCCCGCCAAACGTAAAGAAGTGAAACACCCCATTTGGGTATTCGACTAACGACTGGATAGTCACCGGACTCATGTTCGTCGAATATGACTGCCAGTTGTTATTGGCGGGACCGGCTTGTTGGCCAACCAATCCATTGTAATTCGCATACACCACGGTCAAGTCATTGATCGGGGTCGGCCCTGTGCGATAGGTAATCAAACTCACCTCATTGGTGGCCCGCCAGCGCAGACTATTGGTATTACCATAAGCCAGCTCGTAGGCGGCAAAGCCGTCAATGGCGTTAGCCACAAACGTGCCCACGACCGAGTTCCGATAATTAAGATTCACGTTTTGCTGGCCGTTGGTAACGGCCCCACCAAAACTGATTACGGGCCAAATCTGACTGGGATTGATCGTCGTCAATTGATTGCTGCTCAGCCCGGTGATATTGGTGATCAACTGCTTGGTGAAATACGTGTTTGGCACCATGCAGTTGGTGATGTTCACCACGCCGAGGTTGTAGCCCACCGCAATGCTGAAGGGATCACGCCCGCTGATCAGCGGCAGCGCCACGGTGTAGTTTTGCGGATCCAGCACGATGCTGAAAAAACCATTCGTGGCCGTGATCGTCTTGGACGGCCCGGCGGCGAGGCCATTGTTATTGATGAGAATGGTGCTGTCGGGAATAAAGGAAATCTTGGTGGTGAGTCCGTTCTGGCCGGTGAGGTCAAGCAGATTGCCCGTCACCGTTGTCACCGCCGGCGTTGCAATGGCGCTGCACAGGATCAGCAACGCGACTGCCAGGCGCACATTGCGCCGAACCCAGGCATCCGGCAAACCCAGCGCTTCCCCCGGCGTGAGCTCGCCCGCGCATTCTTGCGGCAGCGCGCGCGGCGCGGGCGACTTCAGCGCGCGATCGTTCGGCGGCTGCGCCAGCATTCCCGTTCGCAGGTTCAATTTCTGCTTTCTGCTTTCTGCTTTCATATTTGTTTTCAAAGGGAAGTGGCACCGGAGATCGGAGAGATGCTCCGATGCCACCGTTAAGCCGCGACGCGGGACCAAGCGCGAGCGGCAAAGTTGTTTCTATTCGGCTGGCCAGTGCCAGGTGTTGCCGGCGTGATCCGCGTCATCGCGCCAGGGCGCGGACTGCACGGGCTGAAGGCCCGCACCGGTGTCCACGGCCAGATCCACCACGCGGCTTTCCAGCTCGGTATAAACCGCCGTGACGGTGGCGGCATTCACCTGGCCATTCGCCGGCCAGATATAATTCACCACGTCGCCCACTTGCGGCGCGGGGTCCGGCGCGAGGATTTCCTCGGCGGCATTTACTACCCCGGCTTCGGTCGTAACTTTTTTGGCTTTGCGTCCCATAAAAAATTGAATTCGATTCGAGTTAAAATTGCAGAGGTGAAGCGGTGAGCCACACGGTTTCCCGGTGGCCCACCGCAAGGTGGTCAGCTCGCGCTCAACTGGAGCGAGGCGCTCGCCTTTTGACCCATCAGATGGATGTCGAAGCGTTCCAACGCGCGGACGCCGACTTCATCCGTGGCGAAGTAAACGTCGCGGCTGGTCTGCACATCCATGCCCCGGCGCTCGCCGAAATACCACCAGGAGAAATCACCGAAGTGAACCTGGTAGGCGTTGAGCGTGGCGCTGGTGGAATACACCGGCATGATCGGCACCCAGACGATGGGGAAGCCGTCGAACGTGGCCGAGCCGTCCGGCATCCGCACATAAGGCACCACCGTGGCGCTCGTGTTGAAGCTGACGAACAGCGTGTCCATCGTGGGATGCGCGTAATACTTGGCCGTCTTCAAAATCGCGCCGGTCGGCAGCGCGCGGATGGCGCGCATGTTGGCCAGCGTGATCTTGTCGGACGAACTGTTCGTCGCGGTCAATTGCAGCTTGGTGGAATCCGTCGTGGCCTGGGCGCCCACGCCGCTGATGCTGTTATAAGTGCCGGAACCGTCACCCAGGAACAGGCAGGTATCTTCCCAATACGCCATCTCGCGGGCGATGTAGCGGGCCACAAACTGACCCACGGCGAAGATGCTGTCCTCGTCAATTTCCGACGGGATGCGCACGATGCCGCCGGCCTTGCCGGGCGTGAACGTGACCCACTCGGACTGCGGCACTTTTTCCGTGACACTGCCGGAAACCGCGATGAAGGCGAACTGCGGCTCACCCGTTTTCAAGCGTGGCAGTTTCATGGAATTGCCGGCGAGCGGATAGACCGTGCAGGCTTTGCGGGCCGTGCCATACACATACACCAGTTCAATGATCTGGTTGGCATAGGCAACCGGTAGCGGAATATCCGTGGCCGCGATCGCCGCCTTGGTTTCCACGCCGATGAACTCACAGGCTTTGGCCACGAGGCTGTTGGTTTCGCCACCTTTGAGCTTGTTATCCTGGAGCGCTTTTAGCACGAACATGCTGCCCAGATACTTCGCGCACTGCTCGCCCACCATGGCGACACCATTGACCATGCGCACGCACTCCGTCTCACCGCTCTGCACGCGCTTGCTGAGTTTGCGGAGCTGCGCTTCCAAGGCATCATTCCGATCCTTCTCGGTTTTGAGCAGGTTGGGCAATGACTTAAACGCCGCGAATCCACCTTCCGCCGAGTTAATATCCTTCAAGCCCGGAATGAACGTAGCCAGGTCTTTCAACTCGCCGAGGATCTTGTCGAACTCTTTGACTTGATCTTCGGTGAGGCCGGCGATGTAGCACGCCTGACTGCGTTTGGCCATGGCGATCTGGCTGAGCTGATAGCCCGCCACGAGCAGCACACCCAAGCCGAGCGGAGCGCCGAGCGCCGTGATGGCCACGGCCAGCAAACACACCGCCGCGAGTGCGAGCGTGTGCTTATGTTGTTTGAGGAACTTATTCATAATGTTGTTTCTTTCTTTTTTCCGTAGCAGCGGACGTGAGTCCGCTCATTTGTTTTGGTTACTTGAGCAGTTGCGCCAGTCCGCTGGTGAGCAGCCGGCATTTCATTTGCACCAATGCGTGCGACGCGTTAATCCCCTCGCCAGCGTCGCTTCCTGGGGCGGGAGGATTCGGGTTCTCATCACTGCAAAATTGTTTTAGCCAGGTGCGCAGTTCGCGCAGATCGGATTTCTCAATCGCGCCGGCGGCGAACGCCTTGCTGAGATTGCTGGCGGCCGGATTGGCTGGCACCACGGTGAGCGCGATTTCCAGCAGATCGCACTCGGTATAGGTGCGGTCGGGCGTGCCATTGCTGCCGCCGTTATTCCAATCCAGCGGAATGAACCCAACCGATTGCGTGGGCAGGAAGCCGGCCTTGGCCATGTCATACGCCACCTTGCCCAGGGGATTTGCCACCGCGAAGAGCACGTCGTTTTCCAGCCGGCCATTCTTGACCTCGTAACGAACGGCCCGGCCGAGCACGAAGCCCACACTGGAATAGTTGTGGCAGTCCGTGATCACCGGATTGCTTTTGAAGTTGTCGAAATTCTTCCACGCCGTGGGCAGGATGGATTCGTTGTAGCGATCCACCGTGTCATCGGTGGCGATGTAGGAAATGATCGGCTGATCGCCCGCCACCGCCTTGGACTCCATGTGCAACCCGGCGGAAAGCCCGAGGCTGCCATCCTTGAATGTGACGAGCCGATTACCAAATTCAGCCTTAATTTTCTCTAAGTTTAATTGCTTCATAGGTTCAATGAGTTGCGAGTTGGGGGTGAGCGGTAAAATTTAGGCCTTGCAGAGCCGCCGCAGGGCCTTGCAACGACGATTCCAGCGAGGGCGTGACTTGGGAGGGTGGCGTTCCCGTCGCGCGCAAATCGAATTCTAGGCGTTCGTTCACTGTGCGCCTCCCTTCTGGGTCTGAAATTCGTCGTAGCTCAGGAACTTCGCCGGCTGGAAATGCTTTTGCCCTTTCACCGCATAGCCCACGCAACGGCAGTTGATGGTCTCGCCGGGAGCGCCGAGCGGGTCGCCGGGGTAGCTGCAACCGTTCGGCCAGACTTCGCCGATGGGAATGCCATTCTTTTCCTGGCTCACCTGTTCGTTGAGCGTGTGGGTGAGGCGGGTATTCTCCAGATGCGAGGTCAGCCAGCCCTTGCGCGTGATCCCCGCGCGAACCATGGCATTGTTTCGGCCGCTGTTGATGGCCACATTCGTTTCGGTGAGCGCAATGACATCGGCGCGGGCGTCCGTGGTGTTATAGACTTCCTTGATGCGCGCGGCCATTTGATCGTAGCTCTCGCCGTCCTTCAGTCCCTGTTCCAACGAAGAGCGCACACGTTCCCACGTCGTCTGGTTGATGTCTTTGATCACCGGTTCCCGCTGGGCGAGAAACTTGATGGCATCGGCCGGCGCGAGCTTGAAGTTCGCCAGGTCAATTTCCTGCCAGAGCTGATTGCCGCCAAATTCCAGATCATCCAGCAGCAGCGGTTTCAATTTCTCAATCAGCTTCCCGTCTTCATTGGCCGAGTTCCAGAGGTCATTCAGATCTTTGGTAGCAGCCGACGTGAGGAGGCTCTTATTCGTTTCCAACTTCGCGAGCAAACGGCTCCGCTGTTCAAAAAAGAATTTGGCAATCTTCCCGCGCTTGATCCGCACGCTGCCGGCAATGCTCTCTTCAAAGCCATTGGGCGCATTGCAGACGTGTGCCGGCGCAGTCAGCAGTTTGCGGATACCAGTCGCCGATTTGAGCGTGCGCAAGAAAGCTTGTTCCGGATCCGTTGGATTGTTCGCATCGTTGCCCACTTCCGGCGGCTCAGTGGCGCCATCATTGCCGACGCTTTGCAGGTTGAACGGCAGATAACTCGTGTCGCCCCAGGAATATTCCGGGAAGCCCAGATCATACGTCTGGGTGATGTCATTCAGCGGAATACCCATGCCGAACGCCTTGCCCGCCGCATCCAACCGATCCCGCCGCGCTTCCTGCATGATCGGCTGGCTGTCCACGTCGAACCACAATTCCAACGCCGGATCAAACCGCTTCACCAGGGGACCGAACGCCGCTTCCAACTGCCGGCAATAATTGCTGACCGTGTTTTCGATGAACACCCGGCGATCCTGCTGCTGGCTGCCGCCGCTGCTGCTGCCGCTCGCGCCGCCGGCCTTGCCGCCACTCGCCGTCTCAATGCCCGCCATGCTCGGCGGCACTTTGAAAATCGAAAAGATTTCTTCGCGGGAATATTTCCGGTTCGCCAGGAACTCCATGTCCGCATTCGAGATGGCCGGCTTTTCCATCTTGGCACCGCCCCAGAGAAAGAGCGGACGATCCGCCGTTCCCGCCGCCCGCTTGCGCTCGCGCAACGCCGCCATGATCTGCTCGCGCTCCGTTTGTTCCACTTGCTGATCCGTGGTGATGATCACGCCGGTATCGGCATTGTTCATCATCAATCCCTTCATGAACTGCGCCGCCGCGTAATCCGTCATCGCCGCCAGCCCGGCCACCACCATGGGCGACATGCCGCGCCAAAATAAAAATGGATTGAACGTGCGATGATGAATCACTTCCGTGGGCACCAGCATTTCGCTCGGCAGCGGACTCATCAGCGGCGAACCGGTGTAACGCCACGCGGTCAGATCATAGCCTTGCACCACATGCCAGAACATCGCCGGATCCAGCGCCAGCATCTTGGCCACCTTGCCATTGCGGCCCGCGAGGTCCACCGGCTCGTCATAGCGATCCAGCGGCGTGACGAAAAATTCTCCGCGCAATGCTTTCCAAGAAACGATGTGCGCCCAGAACAACGCCCGGTCCATCGTGGGATGCGGATGATTGAACAGATCCACCACCGCGCCGGATTCAATGATATTTTCGCCGAGCACCTTTTTCTTGAAGCCGGCCTTGGCGCCGCGTTCCAACTGGCGCTGAGCGGAAGCTGGCACCAGGGAAATGCGCAACGGGATCTGCGCGACATTCTCCGCCAGGCAACTGATGGCCGTATAGACGGAAGCCGATTGCGAGTAAGGCGAGTGCATCGTCGCACCCCGGCCATCGGACATATCGTTGCCGGTAAGGAACTGCTGGATGGCGGGCGAGGCGGATTTCTTTTCCGGCAGCGTGGCGAGCTTGAACGCGTTGCCGGTGAAGGGCGAAAATGTGAGGTTGTTTTTCATGCGTCGCTGGTCAGCCTACAAGTGCGCCCATTTCCATTTTGGTTTTGCCCGCGTGTAGCGCGAGCGCCAGCGCCCAGAAACGATCTGAGTGGCCATTCTTGCCGCGATCCGCCGCGAACCGCACATTGCCCGAGGCCGTGGTTTCTTTCTTGATCGCGCGCAAGTCCGCCCGGATGGCGTTGTCGTTGGGAATGCGCACCGTGCGATCTTCAAAGGAGGCTTTCAGCGGATAGGCAAGTTCCTCTTTCACCGCGCCGGTGAACGCCACGCCTTCCACTTTGTATTTGCCAAATTTCTGCGCCGCGCGTTCGGCGAACTGCCGGCCAATGCCCGTCTGGTCAATGCAGCAGCGTTGCACCTGGGGAAGTGAGAGCAGACCGTAGAGCACATGTTCCTGCGCTTCGAAGGTCTCTGCCTTCAGCGTGAGCAGCCGTCGCGTGTAATAAACTTCGCCGAGTTTTTCCACCACCCAGATGGCGGTGAAATCATGATCGCGGCCCACGTCCACACCGATGTAGAGCTTGCCCTTGGCATCCGCCAAATCCGTTTCCCATTTTTCTTCCGGCTTGTATTCGCCGTTGGCAATCAGGTCGTAGCTGAGGAACGCGCTGTTATCGTCGCTCGGCTGGCACATGTATTCCTGCATGAATGTGTCTTCGTCCGCGCAGCCTGCCTTGATGAAATTGAAATAGGCCGCTTCATCCATGCCCTGGCGCTCATCGGCCAGCGGCAGTTTCTTTTGCAGCTTGTAGAGAAAGCCTTCGTCCAACGCCGTCTGCAGCGAGACCGTGTGCAGCGAGAATCCTTTCGGGTTGCCCTTGTGCTTGACCTCATTCACCAGCTCGTTGAAGAAGTTGGCCGAACCGCGATGTGTGCTGAAAATGGAAAGTCCGCCGCCCCACGTAATGCCGGGATAGGCGATGCTGTAAAGCTTGCGCGGATCGGGATGCAAACCAAATTCGTCTAGTGTGCGACCGCCGCGCTTGCCCGCCTGCGCATCCGGGTTGGAAGACATGCTGTGCGCCCGGAGTCCGTTCGCGAATGCCAGGACGAACGCCGTCGCGCCCTTTTCATCAATCACCATCTGCCCGAGGTCTTTCGCGCCCAGATTCAGCAGCGTTGCAAAGCCCTTGCAATCCTCCAGAAACAGCCGGGCCTGAATGTCGTCGCGCGAGCTGATCCAGTGATCCAGCTTGGAATCCGCCTGCGATTTGTCTCGCACAATCTTGTAGCCCTCGCTCCACGTCCAACCGATCTGCCGGGATTTCTCAGCGATCTTCAGACGCGAATTATCCAGCACCCAGTCCGCCTGGTAAGCCAGCAGCACCGGCTCCCGTCCGTCCGCCGTGGGCACCGGGAAACGCTGGCACTGCCCCACGAAGTCCGGCAGCACATAGGCCGGGCGGACTTCACAGAATCGGGTTTGACGTTTGGGTGCCATGGAAATTAAAGCATCGCCGCCGCATCTTCGATTTGTTTGAGCGTGTCCTGGGTGAGACCGCCCTTGGTTTTGGCCGCGCCGAGCGCCGCTTCGATCTTCGCCTTCTGCTCGCGCACCTGGTCTTTGTATTTGTTCAGCTCCAGCGCGCCCTTGCTGAGCTTGGCGAGGCTGTTGACGATGTTCGCGTAATTCTCCGGCTTGTCCGCCAGCAGTTCTTTCAAGCTGCCGATGTCGAAATCTGTGAGCGCCTCATAGAGCTGTGAGGCCGCCAGGTGCAACGTGGCTTCATGGAGCTGGCTGCCTTGGTTCTGTTTGACGATCTCCATGGCGAACTCGCGTTTGGCCGCCATCTCATCCAGCCGGCATTGCTGGCCGAGCCAGTCCTGGTAACCGCCATCGCGCCAGTTGGTGACGTTCTGCTCATTCACGCCGGGGATGCCTTGCGTGGCCAGATACGTCATCACGGCCACTGCCGGCATTCCGTCGCGCAACATGCGGTTCACTTGCGTGCGCACTTCAAACGGGGCGCGGGCGATCTTTCCTGTGCGGGCGTTGCTCATTTATTTGACTTCCACGATGTCGAACCGATGAACACACGCCGGCCGAAAGACGGTGTTGGTATCGGCAAAATTATCTTTGAGCTCATACGTCGCGTCATCCACTTCCACGGTTTCCCCAACGCTCATCAGCTCACTGATCTTCGTGAGCTGGAGTTGAATGCCCGCCTGCACATCCTTGAACTGCTCTTTCAGGGCGAGCAGCGTTTGCACGGCTTTTACTTTGGTATTGTTACGCGGCATAGTGTTGCTCGTAATACGTCACGCCCAGCGCGTGGATGCGATACATCGTCGCGGTGACCAGCGGATCCTTCACTTCGATCAGCAGGCCGTTGTCGCTGACGAATTGGAGTTCTTCCACCACTTCGTGCAGCGTGTAGTCGTAGCCCGCCTTCTTCGCGTCGCGATGGATGCGCTGCGCGCTCACCGCCAGCGGACGCACGGCATACGCCTGCAGCAAAATCTCTTTCCGAATGTCATTCTTGCGGTCCATAAAAATTATTCCTGATTCGCGCGCTTCTCGAACCGGCCCCGGATGAAGGCCAGCGTTTCGCGCATCTCCGAGAGATCATGTGCCAGTTCCTTCCACTGCCGGGCGTTGCTCAACATCAATTCTTCAAAGCGTTCGTCATGGGCATCCACGCGTTTTTCCAGCGCGTAAAAGCGCGCGTTCAATTCCTTCTTCGTGTGGCCGTTCACCTGGTAAATCTCGCTGCGCAGCGCCTTCTGATTGTCGGAAAGTTCCTTGCCAATGCTCGGCTTGCGCCCAAACACTTTCTTGGTGAGGATCACAAACGAGAGCACCGCAATGCCCAGCGTGATGAAGCCAATCAAGCCCACGAGCCACTTCATCGTGCCAGCCAGCGGAAGATCAATGACAGTTTGCGCGAGCATGGTTTTATTTCGTAGGAGCCGACGTGAGGAGGCTCAAATGTTGCCGGTAAGTTTCCAAAATGTGATCGTGTTTCACTGCACTCCAGAGCGCGATGGGATCCTTGATGAACCGGTAGGCATCCCACAGCATCAGCGCATCCGTGCAGAGATGATTCACCAGGGAACGGCCAATGACGAAATCGCCGAGCAGCGGCAGCATTACTTCATTCTGCGTGTGCCAGTAGCGCAGCACGAAGCCCGGCAGCGGCAGATGCGGCACCAGATCATATTCATTCACCACCCGGAACGTGCGGTCACCCAGATCGGCGCTATATGCTTTGGCCCATTGCGTGTTGCCAATGCGCGGCCCGCCGAACGTATAAACGCCGCTCACATGTATCATCCGATCATGGCACGCCAGCGCGAACAGTTGTGCCAGCGCTCCGCCGAGCGAATGGCCCGTGACATAAAACTGCGGCGAGGCGATGCCCGAACTCACCATCCGGCTCAAAGCCTCGCGCGTGGCCGTTAATAGGGGCCGAAGTATTTCCTGCAAATCGCCATTGAACCCGGCATGGACACAGCCGCATACCGTGTGCGACTGCCAGAACTTTCCGTCTTGAATCCAATCCTTGATTTCCTTGCTGCCCCGGAACGCCACGATCACCGCATCATCATCCACCGTCACCAGCGCCTGGGCATCCGTGCGCTGTGCCGACACCGTGCAGTCGGCGTAGGCACGCGCGGAAGCCGCTGCGAGGCGAGTAGCGAGGGTGGCGGAGAAGGTCACTGGAATTAAAAACTCAGGCGGACTACTTCCCCGCGCTGGGCACGATCGGCACCGCCACGGCCGCATTGGCGGTGGTTGGCAAGGCCAGCGTGGGATTCGCCGCCTGGTTCGTCCAATACGTGCCATTGATGGGCACATGCGCGCCGCCCAGCAGCGTCTGCACGGCCTGTGTGCCCACGGCCACCGTGTAAGTGCTGCCGGCGCTGCCAAAGAAACCGCCCTTGCCGGCGATCTCATAGCTGGTCACCACGTCCGGCTCAATGAAGCGGATGGTGCCGTTGGTATCCTGCGCCGTGGTGATTGGGATGGTGGTGACGCCCACGAAGACCGATTGATAGCCCAGCGAATATTGGCCCGTGACCGGGTCTTGCACCAGGCCGAGTTTCTTGCCGCTGCCGGCAATATGGACCACATGCGTGCTTACCGGCTTGGTGGCCAGGTTCGTGGCCGTGCAACCCGCTTGCGTGAGCGCCAGCGCGGCCACCGCCGCGAGGCAAAGGAGAGTGGATATTTTCATAGTTCGGTTTTTAATTTTGAATTTTTAATGTTGAATTGCGGTGGGACCGGGGGAAAGACAGTGGCCGAGGCGCGGAAATACATGAAACGCTTCCTTCCCTGCCAAGGAGCAGCAGGCATTGGCAGCCACTGAAAGTGTTGGTTTGGTCCCAAAGTTCACGCGCCCATCATGGAGTCACAATTAGACATCTGGAGGGGTATCGAAGAATAATTAGAGAAAAGTTTTGCCCGCGCCGAACCCCCATCCCACCCAATGAATTCAAGGTTTACCCAGCGGAATGGGCCGTCCGCATTTCAAATTTTGAATTGTGAATTTTGAATTCCCTGCCACGCTGCGGTTACGCCTATGAATAATCTTACCCGCCTACTCGGCTCGCTCGCGCTTGCCGCCCTGCTGGCCACCACCGCTGAGAGCCAGACCGCCCACGATTATTTCACGAACGGCATGGCAAAAAAACAGGCCGGCGACCTGCCGGGCGCGCTGGCCGACTTGAATAAAGCCATTGAACTCAACTCCAATAGTGCGGCGGCCTACTGCCTGCGCGGCGAGCTGCGCCAAACCAGCTTGTTATGGTCCGGGGCCATGGCTGACTTCAATAAAGCCATTGAACTGCGGCCCGATGACCTGACCTACTATATGCGCGGCACCTTGAAGCAAGCCAAGGGCGAGCTGGCCGGCGCGCTGGCCGATTATAACCAGGCCATTGCGCTGGCCCGCTCTGCCAAGCCCGCTGACAAACGCATCAGAGAGTTTCTCGCGTTCGTTTATGACCACCGCGGCACGGTGAAATACCGGCTGGACGATGCCGCCGGGGCGCGCGCTGATTACACCAAAGCCATTGAACTTGACCCAATCAATGAGCCCGCTCGCAATGCCCTAAGCGCGCTCAAGGAAAGCGAACTCAAAAAAGAAAAAAGGGCAGGCCCGTAGGCCTGCCCGGCACTGCCCGGCCATGTCATTCAGTGGCCGAAGATTGTGTGGCGCGGCGGTTTTCCTGAGCCTTCCCCATGCCCGCCGAGGCCGCTATGCTCATTCTCATCGTCGATCTGTATCCGAATATCAAGAACGCCTTGCTCTCGGTCGGGCGTCCGACTTTCTGGCCGGCCATCGTTAACCGGCAAGATTGGATGTGCCGACGGCCAGGCGGGCGGCGGATTGGGGAATGATGGGTCCAGTGACGGTCCCGTAATCACCGGCACCGTCGGCACCGCATTAGTGCCGGGGCTGGGGAACGTGGGGAACTTGTTCGTGACGGCGTCGGGGATGTAACAAAGGTTCAGATAAAGGCTGTCATTGGTGCCAAAAATGGAGGCGGTTTCGATTGCTGGATTCAGCACATAGCCCGGTTCAAATTCACACCAATCGTCGCCGAGATTCATATAGACCAGGGTGTTTTCAAAATAGACGCCATTGGCGTTCGTGGCCGGCCAGACTTCCGTGACCATGGCGCACGGCCAGTTGTAGGTGAGGTTCGTCACGGCAGACGGAAAGCGGCAGACGATGACATCATTGCTGAAGACCGGCCAACTGGGTGCCAGGTTGGTGATTTGCAAGCCGTGGCCGCAAGCCAGCGTCCATTCTGGAATGACATGGACCATGTCCGCCGTGGACGCATCCGGCGCGGTCAGCATGGTGATGTAGTAACGGTGCTCAATCCGCACCAGGCGAAAGAACTCCGCGTCATTCGTCGTGGCGACTTCCACCACCTCGCCGTCTATGACCGGCTCCACGATGGTCCACGGGGCCAGCAAATCCAGCGTGTGTTCCAAGTAAAACAGGCCGTTGCTGTAGCCATTCACAATGAGATGCGTCTCGTTGGTCCACTGGAGCGTGGGCGGATCTTCCGGGCCGAGCGTGGCCAGGGTGTAATCAAACGTGCGGGCCGGAGTCGTGGGCGTGTCCAGCGGCGTCTGGCGGCTGGCGGCCAGGCGCGCCGGCCGGGCCGGGGCGCTGAACGTGGGCAGCGGCGGCGGCGGCGTGATTTTTTTGAGGAGGTTGGGGTTGCTGCCGGCACGGGCGGTGAACGCCAGGCTGGCGGCGAGCGTGAGCGTGAGGGTGAGGAGACAAGTAATACGTGTTATTTTCATGGGATAGTCCGTGTTGGTTAGTTGATTAACGCGAACCACCCTACCCAATGAAGTGGACATCCAGCGGGGTATCCCCCTGCGCACGAAAAAACCCGCCGAACGCTCGGCGGATTATCTAACTTAGAATGCCCATTTGTCCCACGTGGGACGTTTCAAACACGGCGGCGATGGCGGCGGACGCGATCCCGATCGCGAGCTATCAGCAGTCCGAGCCACGCGGCCCGGAGAAAACAAATCACCGCCAAGCTGCCGACGATCCAGATCATTTGAACGGCAGTCCCGTCATCGGGTTTATCGCGCGTGGATCACTAGATGGCAGCGGTAGCCCGGTTTGGGGATCAATCCCGGTTGTTGGAACTGCACTCTTTATAACTTTGTGAGCGTCCAAAAATTTCTGAAGCTCATCCGCCTGGATTTTTGTGTCATCGACAAGGCAACTGATTTCAGTGGTTTTACCTGCATTTGTGCTGGTGAAATAAATGACTGGAAAGTTCGTCCGATCCAACCCGCCGTTGTGGTTCACATATTCAACAATGACATCAAACGATCCTTTTTCGAGCAGTAATTTGGACCAGAGCGAATCTTCGCCAATGATTTTGCTGAAGCCAATCACTCTTAACTGCAAATCCTTTTGCAGGATCCCTACGGCGGCTCGGCGCTTCATCACATCCCCATTAACGTAAGGCTTACCGCAGCCAGCAAAAAGGGCTACTGCAATCAGCGTGCAGACGTTTTTAAGCCAATTCTTCATATTTTCTCTAATTTAGAATGCCCATTTGTCCCACGTGGGAGGTTTGGAAAGTTATTGGACTTATCCACATGGACCGCCATTGTCCAACCCGCCGCCCTAAACTCCGCCCATGATCACTGGGAAAGAACCGGAGTTTGACCACGACGAAATGCTGGAATTGGCTGAGGAATTGGAACGGCGAGCACATGAGATCAGGCAGCGCCTCTGCGCCGATTGCGGATTGTGCGGCGCGCGTCCTCTTCAATCTTGTCAGCGGCCTGGTCAATCTTGGCGGAATTAGCAGCGATTTCATATTCCACTTGGGCGCGCTCGGCTGGCGTTAAGTAATTCATCAACGCCTTGCGGACAATATCCGATTTGTTCGTCATGCCAGCTTTCGCCTTGCGCTCTAGCGCGGCGAAAAGTTGCCGTGGCAAGGTGAACGAAGTGGAAGCCGTGTTTGGATCGGGCTGGTTGGCCATGAACGGAGGCTATATTAACAAAAAATATTTTTCCACGTTTTTTGTTGACGGGGGTATAATATTGGATATTATACCCACAGTGAAACAACGAAAGACCAAATTCAGCAGCGATGTTCCGACCAGTGTTCTAATCCCCGAGCCACTGCAACGCGCTGTGCAAAAGCGTGCGACTGCCGAAGAGCGGAGTTTTAGCGCCGTGGTTCGCCGGGCGTTGAAAAAGGAGCTTGGGCTTCCGCTAGACGAAGAACCAATGAGGGCAGGACGATGAAAATCATTCTTGAGCTAAAGCACTGTGATGGGTTTTGCCTGGAGCAATTGCTCAGTGAAGTCACCATCCGGCGTGAGCAAGAGGAGCATTGGACTGGTCGCCGAGTGCGCACGCAACAGATGAATGTGCTTGGGCGGATCGTCGGAAAACGAGCCAGCCGAACGATTACCAGCCGGCTTCAGGAGATCTCCAAATGACTACCTGCACGGAAACCAATTGCCCGCGCCTGGGCCTGCGCGCGTCCGCCCCCATGATGCGTTACGAACTGGGCCGGTTTAATTTGACGGATCGCGAGCGCACGCTGGCCGGTCTGATCTTGAGTTTGTCCTGGGATGAAGGCATCGCCGCCGTGCGCATTACCGTGCTGGATGAATTTGAAAAGCTCACCGGCCTGGCCGCCAACCACGTGAGCGAAACGCTGCACGATCTCTCGGCCTTGATGCGCGTGGTGATCATCCAGGAGGTTGACGGTGGCAAGCTCTACTCGCTGAACCATCACACCGAGAACTGGCAGGCCAAACCCCGCGTGAGCCGCGTGACGATGCTGGACACCATCAACCGCGTCCGGGAATACAACGGCATCCAACGTGAAACCGAGGGCCAGCTAAATTTTAAGTTCTCGGCCGTCACCCATTTTTTGCGCGCAGCGACTCCCGAAAAAGGAGTCATCCCAAACAAGGAGGCGATATGATCCATGCTATCACCGTCAAGAAAGCGGAGTTATTGGCTGCTCTTCGTAAACAGCCACAACATAATGTCAACGTCACGGGGAGAGAGCGGACCGATGCTGGATTCAAGGTCGCGGAAGGCTTGGCAAATTATCCAGCCGCGCTCCGTGAACAATGTCCGAAACTCTCCAGCGTCTGCCATATCTCGATAGCCGTGGATAAGGCCACGCTCGCGCATCCGCTGCAAAAGTTCTTCCAAGCGGTCAAGGTCAGCGTTCGCGCCGCCTGCATCGCTTTCCGGTTGGTCCATGCCGCCGAGTCTTCCAAACGCACTAACTAATTTCAATGAGCAATCTAATCACAAAAAAACACAGCGCCGTCGGCAAGTGGATTCAGCAGGCGATCACCCAACACGAAGCGTTCTACAGCGGTTTCAATAAACTCAAAGAACATGCCCTGAACGCCGGCATCTTCTTTTTGTCGGCCCAGCAGGCATCGGAGCATGGCGAGTTTGAATCCGAACTGATCGCGTGCGAAGGCAAGATTTCCCGCACCACGGTCTATCGCTACATCGCCTTTGCCAATGAGGTCTTGGAATGGACCAAGGCGGAAAATCCCAAGCTCACCAGCATGGATGATTTGCGCAAGGCGGCCGTGAAGATTGTGCTGCAAAGCCCCAAGGGTTACATCGCGCTATGCCGGCAGCTCTCACTGATGCGCAAGTTCGGCGAGTATGACGAGGTGAAATACAAGGCCAAGAAGCTTCTCGGCCAGGGCCAGATTGAATTCAACTTTGCGGACCTGGCCACCTCGGTGGAACAGCTCACCCATTTCGGCGACGCCAATTACACCTTCAAATATCCCGAGGGCGTGGATGAAACCGAATTCATCAATACCGTGGAACTCAAGCTGGAAGCCGCGCTGAGCACCATCCGCCGCCTCAAGAAAACTCAAACCGTTGACGTATGAGCGAAACCAAACACGGCCTCACCCGGTGCCCCAAGTGCAAAGAGTTTCACGATGCCACCTGGGGCTGGAAGCAATGCGAGCGGCAGCAATATTGGGTGCGCCGCAGCGAAGCCCGCTACCGCCGCTCCGCGCCGCGCTGTGCCACCGGGCCGGACGGCCGGCCGGTCTGAGTTTTTAATTTTGATTTTTATGACCCGCCTCACTGAAAACTCGCAATGCGCCAAGATCCTCCGCCGGCTGCAACAATCGCCCGGCGAGATGGTGCCCATGCCTGAACTGGTGGCCGTGAGCGGCAGCTACAACATCCACAGCCGCGTGGATGAGCTGCGCAGCAAGCACGGCATTGAGATCCACAATGAAGTGGATCTGACCGTCAAGCCGCACATCAGCCGCTACTGGGTTCCCGCTGCGGCCTGAATTTTGAATTTTTAATTTTGAATTTTTAATTGAATGCCCATCGCTGAATTCAACTTCGATTTTCTGACGCCTACGGGCATTTCCGAGATCCGCGAACTCTGCCAGCACGCCTATGCGGCCGGCTGGATGCAGCGCGGGCCGGTGAACACTGAAGCCCAGATCAATGCCTGGCGGCGGGCCACCATTGGCAGCAAATATTTCGGGACCAAGCGCGACTCGGGAATCCCTTCCCCTCTCCCCCTCGGGGGAGAGGGCCAGGGTGAGGGGGCCAGCCGCATCAACACCACGACACCATGAAACTTGCAACCAAAATCAAAATGCATTGGATCCTCTGGACCAGCCTGGCCGCCGTGCTGCTGGTCTGCGCGCTGGGCATGTTCGCCGCGCTGATTGGCTGGGGTGCGCTCGAACAATTCTGCGCCGACGCCCTCAACGACAGCGACGCGGTTACTGACCACTGATCACTGGTATGAGCGCCACCACCTCCAAAGTTTCCCCGGAACGCGCCGCCCTGGTGCAAAAGTTCAACCGCGAACTCGGCTGGTCTTTCCCGGAAGACATCGGCCTGACGGGGCTGGCGATCATGGCCACCTACGCCCGGTCGCGCCGACCGGACATTGCCGATGAAATCCAAGCCCTGGTCGCCAAGCTCTCCAAATAATTATTTTATGAACGCACTGCTCGAAATCTCCAGCAGGACCACTGAGCCGCCAGTCGCGGAAATCAATCTCGGTAGCAGCCGACGTGAGGAGGCTCAAACTGGAACTCCGCCGGAAGTCAGAGCGGACTCACGTCCGCTGCTACAGGATTACTTTGGCGCGGCGGACATCGCCCGCGCCCTGGGCATGGAGGGCGAGGCCGGCAAGAAAAAGATCAAGCGCACCGCCGCCATTGAGAAATGGCCGAGCCAGATGGATGGCAACAAACTCGTCTTCATCCCGCCGGCCGCCATCGCCGAACTGATCATCGCCGAGCCCGCCACTTGTCACCCGTCACCCGTCACACCCGTCGTTCGCTTCAGCGACCTCAGCCACAGCGACGAAGCGCGCACCAAAGTGCTGTTGCGCGAAACCGCCGTGAAATTGCTCACGCAAAATCTTTCGCTCGGCAAGGAAGTAGCCTTGCAGCTCGTGGCCGCGCAGATGCAAAAAGACCATCCGCTATTCCCCATCAGCACGCGCAGCCTGCGCACCTGGTTCGACAACTACAACGCCAGCGGCATTGACGCCCTGGTGGAACAGAAGCGCGGCAAGGTGGGCAAGAAACCTTACGCGGCCCAGTTGGAAGAACATCATCTGCTCGCCGCCGCCGCGGCCAGCGTGGAACGCGGGATCAAAGGCCGCTTGAACATGGCCCGTGGCTTCCGTGATTCTTTGTTGAACAATCCTTCGATCACGGGACCAAGCCGCCTCTGGATGCATGGCGATAACGCCAGCAAATCTTACGTGCCGCCGAGCATCCGCGATGCGATCCACGCCCGCGTGGCACCGCTCACGGCCCGTCTGATCCAGCAGGGACCGAAGGCGGTCAAGCTGGATGGCCCTTACACGGAATGTTCTTACGAGAATATCCCAGCCGGCCGCGCCTTCACCGCCGATGATATGACGGCCAACTGCTACGTGTGGTGCGAGTGGGCCAACGAACAAGGCTTCCTGCTCATCCGGCCGCAGATCCTCGCCGCCATGGACGTGGGATCAATGGCCTGGCTCAACATCCGCGCTGTGATGCGCCCCAAAGGGCAATACACCAAGGATGACGTCTGGGGATTAGTCGGTGATATTTTTGACGATTACGGATTGTTTGAAGAAGCGATCTTCGAAGGCGGCATCTGGCAATCCAATGTGGTGACCGGCCATCAGACCGGGCTGGATGATGACACGCGCTTTGGCGGGCTGAAATCCCTGGGCGTGAAACTGCATCACACCCGCACGCCGCGTGGCAAGATCATTGAAACGGCGTTCAACAATCTCCAGCACGCGGCCGATACCGTGCGCGGCTTCTGCGGCCGCATGGAAATGAAGGACTGCCCCGAGGACACCAAGGCCAACCTCGCCGCCGTGCGCGCCGGCCATGCGCATCCGCGCGAATTCTTCCTGCACATCAACGAATACACCAAGCATCTGGAAGCCGTGATGAACGCGCTGAACCACGAGCGCAACGACGGCAAGATTCTGCGCGGCCTGGCCCCGGTGGATAAATGGGCGGAGGACAAGCCCGCGCTGGCCGTGATGCCGGATGACTTCAAATGGATGTATCGCGCGGCCTATCGCGTCGTAGCGGCCACGCGCAACGGCATCCGCATCACCGTGGGTAGTGGCAAATACCAGACGCACTACACTTACGCGAATCCTGAGAAGCTGGAAGTTCAACGCGGCCGTCGCGTGGTGGCCTTCTGGAATGATTACGACCCAGACACCGATGCCGTGATCTACACCATGCGCAACGGCAAGCCGGACAAATTCATCTGTGTGGCCACGCGCGTGATGGAGATTGGCCGGCTGGATGCCAGCAGCGCCGACATGGGCCGCGAACAGGCCCGGAAGAAACTCTCCATGCAGCTCGTGCGCTCCCAGAAGGCGAGCCTGGCCCCGTTCCTCACGCGCCGCGAACGCGTGGTCACCGCGCCGGCCACGAGTGAAGTGCATCAGAAATTGCAGATGGTCAAGGCCGACAACCTGGTGAAGCGCAAAGCCGCCGCCACCGTGCGCAAATTCGAAGGCGACGCCAGCGAGCTGCTGAACGCTGGGCGCGTTTCCCCCTCTCCTGGGGGAGAGGGCCGGGGTGAGGGCGGACAAACCTCTAACCGCATTTCCGCCGTTGAGCAGCCCGCCTGCAACGACGTTGAACCCATCGTAGAAACCCCGCGCCAGCCGGTTGAAACTGCGGAATGCCTGGACAGCCTGGACGATTTTTTAGCCTGACGAATTAACCCCACAACAACAACGAACCACGAGGACCAACGTGAGCACCATTACCGAAAATCCCACTATTGCCCCAGCCACTGCCGAAGAACCCGTGCCGCAACTGAACAACGGCAACAACGTCCGCGCCAGTTGGAATCTGAGCCTAGACCACATCCGCGCCAACATCCAGACCTATGGCACCGAAGCCAAGGCCGCGCTGATCACCGCCTATCTCTGGTGCATTGACCCGCGCCATCCGCTCGCCAAGCCGGACTTCGCCAAGCGCGTGGGCACGAGCGACAACACCCTCTACAAGCTCTACACCGGCAAATATAACCATCCCACCACGGGCGATAAAATGGGGCCGAGCGCGGAACTGGTGCGCAACATCGCCAAGTTTCTGGAGCTGGAAAAAGAACGGTTCACCAGCGGCGAAACGAAGCTGGTCATCACCCCCACGTTGAAGAAGATCGTCACCGCGTGCGATCTGGCGCGTGAAAGCCAGTCCATCGTGTTCGTGGTGGGCCCGTCGCACGTCGGCAAAACGTGGGCATTGGAGCGGCATTACACGCCGAACAATAATCATGGCCGAACCATCTACACGCGTCTGCAAGCCGCCAGCGGATTGGGCGGGATGATCCGCCGCATGGCCGAGAGCGTGGGCGTGAGCCCCAAGTCCAACACCGCTGATCTAGTGCGCCGCATCAAGGATGCCGTCACCGAAGACATGCTGTGGATCGTGGATGAAGTCCATTTGCTGAGCCACACTTACCGCGCCGGCAGTTTCCACAACTGCATGGAGGTCTTGCGCGAGATCCACGATGAAACCCGCATGGGCATGGTCCTGAGCTTCACCTTGCTGGACCAGGTGAAAGCCGCATCCCAAAAGGAGCTGCAACAGCTCTGGCGCCGGGGCGTGCATAAAGTGATGTTGCCGGCCATGCCCACCAAGGGCGACATCGCGGCCATCCTCCAACACAACGGACTGGAATTTCCCGCCACGGATTTGAAGATCAGCGTCGCCTTCAAGGATGCCAGCAACCGCAAGCAGGTGATTGAGGAAACGCCCTACGAAATCCTGCGCCAAGTGGCCAAGAATGAAGCGCTGCTGGCGATCACCGAACGCCTGCGCTACGCCCGCAAGCTGGCCAACAAGGCCGGCGAGAAACTGGACTGGAAACATTTCGTCACCGCCCACCTGCTGATCGCCAAACAGAGCGAGCCGGAAGGTGAGTGGGACACCAAATAACCGTAGGAGACGAGGTGACGAGTCTCAAATCAACCAACAGCAGAAACAACGAAAGGACCAACATGCCAAAATCACAAATTCACCCAAATCAGCCCGTCGTCATTGACCGTAATGGCGATGCTAGGTTCAAGGAAAACGCAATTGTTCGGATGCTTTTAGATCATGGCGGCTTCGATATGAACAAGCTCGCGCTGATGAGATTTGACCAGGAAGATCGCGAACAGTTCGCGCAGCTAATCGGCTATTCCGTCTCTGGATTTTCTGAACTCAGCTATGCCAGCACTCAAAAATGCGAGCAGGCATTTGATGATCTAAAAGCCCTTCAAACCACCAAAAAACCAACCAAATAGGACCAATATGGCAAAGATTTCAACGAAGGAACCGGCAGACCGCCTATTCAAAATGGAGCTTTCCCACGCGGAAGTGATTGCCCTGGTGAACTGGCACACGGCACAGGTCAAAAACACCACCAAGCGCTTTGGCGCTGCCGCGATGGAAATGCAGAAATTCAACGTCATTCCGAATGGGAAAAATCTGAAATCCCTTCACACCCTGGCTAAAGAACAGATTGAAAGCCATGCCGCCCGAGGTCGGGAATTGATCGGGATCATCAAGATCCAAAACTGCAACCAACAGCAACCAACCAAATAGGACCAACATGAAAGACAAGGAAGAATTGAAAGAAGACGCCGGCCTGGTGCGGGATCTCGTGGCCATGTGCGGCGTGGATTTCCCCACCAACTTCGAACGCGATCTGCGCGACGGCCTTTTCCGCAAGGCATTCACGCTGGTGCCCAAGATGGAAACGCATCACGTCCGCCGCATCAATGAAGCGCTGTGCGAGATGGATTTCCCCAGCGAAGTGGCGCTGGGCTTGCGCCAGGCCACGCTCACCCGCCTCGCCCGCCATCACGATCTGAAAGCGTTCCGCAAAGTGGAAATGCCCAAGGTCAGCGTGCCGTCGAAAACCCAGCATAATTGACCTTATGCATATCTCGAAAATCACCATTGGCCGGCTGTTCAACCTGGGCAACTACGAACACATCCGCTACGAGTTGACCGTGGACGTGCAGCCCGGCGAAGCCACGGCGGCCCTGCGCGGCACTGAGAATCTGTTGCGTGCGCTCAACCCCAAGCGCCCCAGCGGCGTGGCGACGGATTCGGAACTCGCCCAGGCGAAAAGCAAGATTGAGCTGATCCGCTCCATGACCGATGAAGCCGTCCGCCGCAATTACGGCATGTCCAAATACGGCTGCATTCGGAAATTTACCGCCGATCTGGCGGATGCCGTCTCCAAAACCGAGCACTGGAATGCCCGCCAACGCGCCGCGCGCAAACGGTTCGATGATCTCGGCGGTGCCAGCCAATACCGCGATGCCAAACTGGACTGGCAGGACTTTGATGAGGATTACTATGAATAAAATCCTGATCAAGAAAGTTAGCAAGCCGGGTGTGGATTCGGAGATGTTTCGTGCTTACAAAGACGACGGGGCAGAGCCATCAGCACGGACCACACTAAAGGTTTCGGCGAGTGCCACGGGCGGCACTGAGTTTGGTGCCATCCGCTGCGCCGCCAAGGCGTTCAAACGCTACGTGGAACCCGGCGGCGATCTGAATGAGATCGAAACCCGCATCAAGCTGACTCCCGACCAGCATATTGACTATCTCTGGGTAGCGGAACTCTCGCCCAAAAGCCCGTGCGATCATACTCATCCGATGGCCAATCATTCATGGATCAGTGCTGCCATGGGCTTGCCAGATTCAGAACAAAGCGTGTTAGTCCATGCCCCGGATGCCGATGAACCAGTCTGGCTCGGTTTTCACGATGGCGAATGCTGGCGCTGGGCCAGCGCTGAGCGCATCGAGACGGAAGTGACGCACTGGATGACCATCCCGGAACCGCCAACGGCATGAAAGCTATCAGCCTCCATCAGCCCTGGGCATCGGCCGTGGCCTTTGGCGTGAAGACAATTGAGACGCGCGGCTGGCGGACGAATCATTTAGGGCCAATCGCTATCCATGCTGCCAAACGCAAGACTCCAGGTCAGTGCGGCATCTACAAGTATTTGATAGCTACTCATGACGACATTCTGCTGGCGTTTAGCGAACAAATGATCGCATTCGAGTTTGACGATCTGCCCTTTGGCGCGGTCATCGCGACCGCGCAGATTCGTGCCGTTGGCAACATGAGTTTTCTAGATCTGGAAAAATTATCGGATGCTGAGCTTGCATTGGGAGATTATTCGGCCGGGCGCTTTTTCTGGAAATTAACGGACGTCGTTAAACTGCAAAAACCGATCCCGGCCATCGGCCATCAGGGGTTTTTCAACGTGGAACTATGAAAACGATCATCAACATCGGCGGCCGGCAATGGATCGCCCCAGATGCCGCCAAGGCCGCGAAAGTGGCTGACCTGCTGAACGATTTCCAGCCGATCAACCGCGATTGGCGAAACTCCAAAAAGACCATCTACGTGATTGGCCGCGGCGCCGATCACCAAGTGTCCATTCAGGGAATTCCCGAGGATATCCACCTGGTTAAAAACATCCAGGACGCGGTGAAATTGCGCGATGCGAGTGATGAGAAATCACTAGATACGATATGAGCTGCGAGCGCAAATGGAAATCCAAGCTGGCCATCAAAAATGGGGTGCAGACGTCTTCGTTCGTGGAGCAATATACCTTTGATCGGGCGGATGTCGTTGCCCATCTGGAGAAACTCAGCCGCCGGGCTGAATCGCTGGATCTAGGCAACAAACGCTTGAAAGAGCTGCTGGAGGCCGCGCTGAAGGGTTCCACGGCCAATAAAGTGACGATTACTAAGACTATCCTGTCATGAGCGTCGCCGAACTCATTGAAAACGTCCTGCGCGCCATCCTGGCAGCCTTCTATCGGGATCGCGCCGAGGATTTCTTCCGGGATCGCCACGCGCTCACCCGCGCCATTGCCCGTTACGGCGTGGAATGCCACTCGCGCGGATGGGAGTTCAGCACCCTCAGCATCCAGACGGAACTGCTCGCGCTGCTCAACCAGATCCGGAAACAGAAGGCGGACATCAAATATCTGCCGGTTTATCTGGAAGGCGCAGTAGATCGCCACATCCGCGTGCGGGCCGAGGAGCTGAGCGCCCATGCCAAGCTGGGGCGCAACATCGTCAAACGCACCGTGGGCGGCATCCAGCCGGCCGCTGTGCGCGAGGCCACGGCCGTGGAAACGCTGGCCGCGCTCTACAAAGCCCAGCGTCGCGTCAAAGCCCAGCGCAAATCGGCCCTGAAACCCATCGTCAAAGAAGCCCAGCAATCTCTGTTATGAACCAATATCAGACCCCATTGCCCACGACGCGCCCGCCGATTGAGCGCTTTCATCAGATCGTGGCAATGCTCCGGGTTGGTTACCCCAAGCCGATTCAGCACATTGCCGACGAATTGGAAGTGGACCGCAAAACGATCGAACGCGACGTGGAATTCATGGTAGATCGCCTGCTGCTGCCCATAGACCAGACCCGGTGTGGTCTGATCCTGACCCGCAAGCTGAAGATCTGCCCGATCTGTGTGAAGCAATTGAGTGATGAGTAATATATGAGCACTTTTACCAAACTCGCGATCGGGGCGGTCGAACTGGACGTGCTGCAGGCAGATGGCTGGCAGCTCGAAATGCAGGGTCCAGAAACCGCCTTGGGCTGGATGTGCGTGTTTATTCGTGGCCGCGAACGTAAAGCTGTTGTGCTTTCCAATGACATGGAGCGCTGGCCTGATCCCATCGTGCCAGATGGTCAAATGACTTTGATATGAGCAGCCGCGCCCAGCAAATCCTGATCAAACGTGCCCAGCAGCAGGCCGCCTTGACCGATGCTGAATACCGCGATGCCATCGCCCTGGTGAGCGGCATGGAAGATTGCCGTTCCAGCAAGGATCCCCGCCTCACCGATGGCCATGTGGACAAGCTGCTCAGCTACATCGAAGCCATCTACTGGATGAACGTGGATGCCGGCAGCTTGCAGCCATCATGCAAGCCCGGTGCAGTGTTCCGGGAACGCGGTTTCTGGGCCACTAAAAACCGCACCGGCAACACCAGCCGGGACCGCTACACCGAAGCCCACTTCACTCGCGAAGTCGCCGATCTGGAAGCCGAGCTGAACACGCTGGGCTTTGGCCTCAAATACCTGGCTGCCATCCAGAACAATATCCGCCCCTTCAGCCTGATCAAATACGCCGGCGCTCTCAAACGCACGCTTGCCAGCAAACGCAAAAAGGCCGATGCTGCCGCTACCGTTGACGACGACGCCGACCCCTACTGAGGACCAATATGCTTGAAATCGACAAAATGACTTTCACCACGAAGCCTGATGCGATTAACCCGCACGTGAAGAACGTAGTTGGTTCCATCCAATGGAATGGCCTGCGCTCCGTGGACGTCACTGAGAACATCCCTCAATCGGCGGTTGAATGGGCATTAAAGCTACAGATCTGGGATGAAGTATATGGTGAACTGATTCCCCTGATTGGCCACCTCAAAGCCACCGCCCTGATCCATGCGCCATTCAGCGCGCGGCCGGAGTTGGATCGGGTGTTGAACAAGCTAAATGCTCTGCTGGAGTTCCCTCGGAAGTGAAGCCGTCCGTCCGTCTCTAATTCTGATGGTGTTTTCGCCAGTCCCTCTTCGCTAAGTTTGATTCCTGCCAAATCTGGACAAACTGCAACTTAATGTACGGTCTGCAACTTTTCAGTTCTCAATACACAAAGTTCCATCCCGCCGCAGTTTCATCACGCGTCCGCGCCATTCCACCTTATTGCCGGCGAAGGCGCTGAACCAGAGGGCCACCTGCAAAAGATCTTTCACCGGCACCAGCCACGCAGGCGAAACCAGCTTGCGCTCCGGCGTAAACCGGCGTTGCAGATTTTGCGCGAGGCCAATGCGGATGAGCAGAAAAGCCAGCGCGGTCAACGGGGCACAAATAGTTAGGGTCGTTGCCAGCGAAACCAGCAGCCAAAGCAACGGCCACAATGTGGCGTTGGCCAGGAGGCTGAAAAAATAGGGCAGGGGCTGGCAGACGCGGACGGTGCGCGCCCAGCGGAGTTGATGTTTCCAGACCTGCGACCAGTTCATCGGCGCATCCCAGCAGTCCACCACGACCGGGCAGAGCGCGATGTGGTGGCCGTTTTTCGCGATGCGATGACCAAGTTGGTAATCGTCGGCCAGGCTATCCGCGAGGGCTTGGAAGCCGCCGATCTCGCCCAGTGCCTTGCGGCGCACGAGAATCGCCGCACCCAGCGCAAAGTCGAGCGGCTTGAGCGTGGCCGATTGCAGCACCTGGCTCCAAAAATCGGCATTGATGGCAATCGCTTCCCAGCGCATTGCCGTCGAGGTCGGATTCGCGAGCCGGTAAAAGCAATTCACCAGCGCCGTCTTTTCATCGCGCAAAGGGGCAATGAAACTGGCAAGTAAATCCAGCGGCACGCGCACGTCGGCGTCGCTGATGAGAATCAAATCGTAGTGCGCGAGTTTTTCCAGTTGGGCGAGTTTGGCCGCTTTTGCATTGGTGCCGGTGAGATTATGGCAGACGACGAGTTGCGCGTTGGGATTTGGATTTTTGGCAAGCAGATCGTGGACGATGACACAAACCGGATCATTGGCATCCGCGACACCAAAAAGAATTTCAAGTGGCCCGGCGTAATTTTGTTTGAGCCAAGACTCCAGCGAGGCAGCGGTGGTTTCGTCGCAACCTTTGAGCGGCTTGAGGATGGAAATGGCGGGAGCGAAACCAGGCACGGCGATCGTTTGATGCAGCGGAAACTTTCGCGCGGCGAGCCATTGCCAGCACGCAATCGCGACGCTCAACAGGGCCAACGCAAAAAAAATCAGGCGCAACAAATTCACCGCCGGTGAGAAAACTCGGAATCAGGTGCTGAGGCCCGCCGCTTTGGCCTCGGGATGTTCGTCAATGATGAGGACGCCGTGCGGCAGGAGATCGTAGTTGCCAACGATGTTGGTGCCGGTGAGAAAATCGTGCATGGGCTTGTAAAACTGGATGCGCACGGGAGAGTTCTGGTGGTTGAGCAGAAAATACATGCGGACGCCCTCTTTTTCGCGCATGGAAACTTCAATGTTTTCCGGCACTTTCAACAGCGGATGCAGGCCGGTGGTCTGGCGCAGCCACACGACGAGGTCGTTGTAAAAATGCTGATGGCTCTGGGTGCCGATGTAAATGGCTTTGCCGAGGCCAAACGTGTTGAGGGTGATCGCAGCCTTGCCGGCGTAAAAGTCTTTCGTGTAGGTCGCCAGAATCTGGCAGCCCTTCGTTTCAATCAGGTCGCACCACATTTTGGCGGGGTGCAGGTGGCTGGTCGGAAACGCGCCTTTGAAGGTGAGATGGTTCTCTTCGCTCGGCGGCAACGTGTCAAACTCCTGCACTTCGAGGCCGAAAAGATCCGTCAGGTCATGCGGAAAACCGGTGGTGGGCACGAGGTTGTTTTCGTCCACGAGGCCGGTGTTGAAGGTGCTGATGAGGGTGCCGCCGTTTTGCACGAACAGTTTCAGGCGGTCGGAATCGTTGGCGGAAAGCAGGTGCAGCGAGGGCGCAAAAACAATTTTGTATTTCGACAGGTCTTCGGACGGGCGCGCAAAATCCACCAGAATGTTGCGGTCGTGCAGCGCGTTGTAGATGAGTTGAATGTGCTCGCGGAGACTGTAAAACTTATTTGGCTGGTTGGGTTGTTGCAGCACCCAGTCGTTGTCGTGCGAGTAAAGAATGCAGGTTTCGGGGGTCACCTTGGTGCCTTGCAACGACGGCGCGAGCAGTTTGAGTTCTTCGCTGAGGTGGCTGATTTCGTCGTAAATGCGGCGGCTGCCTTCGAGATTATGTGGCAGCACGGCCCCGTGAAATTTTTCCGACCCCATGCGTGGCTGCCGCCAGCGGAAAAACAGGACGGCGGTCGCGCCGCGGGAAATGAGTTGATAGGTGAACATCCGCAGCACGCCGGGACGCACGAGAGAATTGACTTCCTGCCAGTTGACGTTGCCGGCTTTTTGTTCCATCACCCAGAAGCCGCTGTCCCCGTCCGGCGTGCGAACGTCCGTCTTTTTGAGCGACCGGAGCATGTCAATCTCGCAGGCGATTTCCGACGGTTTGGCTTTGATGGCCGCCGTGCTTTCGATGGAGACAAAGTCGAGGACTTCGGCGACATCGAAGTGGTCGAAGCGATGACGCAAGGCGCGGAGGTTGGTGGTGACAGGCCGGTTGGGCGTGATTTCGCGCAGAATGTTCGCCTGCATTTTGACGAACTGCACGATGGTGTCGCTGCAAAAACGGTTCCAGTCCAGGACGAGCGCGGGATTGTGCTGGGTGGGCGAGGCCATCGGCATGGGCACCTGGTTCCACGCGGAGACAATTTGTCCCCAGTGGCGCAACCCCATGCGTTCATTGAGACGTTCAATGGTTTCGTATTTGGCTTCGAGCCAGAGATGCCAGTCGCGGCGCGCATCCTCGTTGAAGGCGGCCTCGGTGAAATTGCCGCCGAGGCTGTTGTCAATCTGCCAGGCGATGAGCTGCGGATGACTGCCCAGCACGCGCGCCATGTTTTCGACGAGGCGCTTGGAGTAATTCCAATAGACTTCGCTGTTCAAGCAGACGGCGCGGCGGGTGCCTTCGTGCTTGGTCAGGCCGTGATCATCGAGCGGGAGGATGCCCGGATGCTTTTTGGCGAGCCAGAGGGGTGGGGCGGCGGTCGGCGTGGCGAGCACCACTTGGATGCCGTATTCCCCCATCACGGTCATCACGCGCTTGAGCCAGTCGAAATCGAACTTGCCGTCCTCGGTTTCGCACAAGCCCCAGGAAAATTCGGCGATGCGGATGACGTTGAAGCCGGCGGCGGTCATCAACTCGGCGTCGGCGCGCCATTGCGCCTCGGGGTTTTCGGCGGTGCCGCCGAACGGGAAGACCCAATGTTCCGGGTAATAATCAACGCCGAAATACATAATTTTTTCCTTTCGTCGGGTTGGCTTGACACTAAAAGCAAACGGCCGGGCTGGCAACCTAATTCGCTGCGCGGCGGTGGAAAAGATTCCGGGAAATTATTTCCCGAGCAGCCCGCCGAGGCCTTTCTTCAATTTATCCACGCCTTCGCTGACGGCTTTCTGGCCGCTGTTGGTGACGCCGGAGAGGATCGAGTTGGCCGCCCCGCCCAGCAGGTTTTTGGCGTTATCGCCCACCGCCTTAATGGTGTCGGCGGAAACTTCTTTCAGCACCTTCTGGGTGAGTTCGCCGGCGGTGATCCCTTCAGGACCCTGGCCGAGATTGCTGAAATGAATATCCGGAATCGTCACGGTGATTTCCTTGACGTCCACGCCGGGGATGCCGGTGATGCTGGCATGAACCTTGGCACCGCTGATGAGAAAATCGTCCACCTGCAGTTTCCTGGCCGCCCCGGTTGGCTTGCCGGCCGGGCTGGTTTCGGGTTTGGTTCCGGCGCTGGCCCCGGCCGTTTCGTTCACGTTGTCCATGATCTTTTTGAGGTTGTTCGCCCCAAACGGATTGCCTTCAAAGGTGATTTCGGCGGCGCGCACTTCGACGGAGTGAATGATGATTTTATCCGCCATGATCGAGCGGGGCACGATGCTGACGGCGGCCTTGCCCACGCTGATGGCCTGCGTGGTTTTGAAGCCGTCCGGGTTGCCGAGCACGAGGCCGTTGATGCCCGCCGAGCCGCCCAGGAGCGAGAGATTCACGGAATCCACGGTCAGCTTGGTCTGCGTCATTTTCGGGCCGACGGTTTCGAGGCCGGTCTTGACGATTTTATCCAGGGAGAATCCCACCACGATGACGCCGACGACGATGAGGGCCAGCACGCCGATGACCAGCCAGAGAATAATTTTCTTTATCATAATTCTAAAAAAGTGCCGTTCTGCCGGCGGGTTGCAAGGGAAAAATGAGGGTTAAGCCGCGAGCAAGCGGCGCACGCACACGGTCAATTCCTGAATTTGATACGGCTTGCTTAGAAATTCGTTCGGCTTGACCGGCGCATCGGCGAACACCTGGCCGTCCACGGTGCCGCTGACGAGAATCATCTTCTGCCGGGGGTTGAGCCGCCGGCATTCGCGGATCAAATCCATGCCGCTCATGCGGCCCATGGCATAATCGGTGATGATGACTTCCGGAAACCCGGCGGCAAACTCCTTGAGCGCCACTTCGGGATCGCGGAACGTCCGCACAGTGCAGCCCAGCGGTTGCAGGATGACTTCGGCCAGTTCGAGCAGCATCGGCTCATCGTCCACCACAAAGATGGTGAGTTTAGCGGCCACAGGGCTCTTGAATGATTTCATGGGCTGCAGGCAAAACGATCACTTGACCCCAACGAAGCTACCTACCGAACCAACGCGGAGCAAGCCTCAATCGCAGAATTGGATTGCTTCCCGGGCCAGTTGCAACTAACCTTCGCGCCGGTGATAAATCGTCTCTCTGCAAGGAACTGATGTCGTTATGAAAAAAAAATCAGCGTCCGTGACGCCCCCCGAAAAGACCGTCGAAAAAGCCCCGCCCGCCAAGGCCGCCCCACCGGTGGCCACCGCCAAAGCCAAATCCGCCCCGGGCAAACCGCTCCTCCAAACCGCCGTGGCCGCCGCCAAAAAATTTCTCAAATCCAAGTCCGCCGCCAAACCCGCGCCCGCCGCCGAACCCGACACGGAAATTGACGCCACCACGGTCGTCCGCCGCACTTATACGCGCAAAAAGAAAACCGACGTGCCGGCCATTTTGCTGGAAGGCGATGCGCCCGCCGCGGCCACCGCCAGCGGTCCCGGCGAAAAATTTTCCCTCGGGTCCACGCCGCCCGCCCAGAGTTTTTCCGGCGGCGAACTGCCCGAAGCCTATGGCACCAAGAAGCTTTTTCTGGCCGCCCGCGACCCGCACTGGCTTTACGCCCACTGGGATCTCACCCGCGAGCAACAGGTGGAACTGAACGCGCAGTCCACCGACGGCCATCTGATCCTCCGCATTTTCACCGGCAAAATCGAAGGCCATCCCGCCTACGAAATTCATGTCCACCCCGAATCGCGACACTGGTTCGCGCACGTTGAACGCGCGGGCAATTCCTACGCCGCCGAACTCGGCTATTATTCCGCCCTGGGCAAATGGACGCGCGTCGCCATCTCGAGCGGCACGGTCACGCCGCCCGATGCGGTGTCAGCGGAGCACGAGGCGGAATTCGCCACCATTCCATTTGAATTTCCGTTCGCCAAACTCATGCAGATCATCGAGGACGCCGTGCGCGATAACTTGCCGCTGGCCCAAGCCATCGAGGAACTGCGTCGCGCCGGGCACCCCGATTTGCCGCGCTTCAGCCATTCAGCCATCCTTGCCCGCCCTGGCACGCCGCCGCCGCCCAGCCCGCCGCGCGCTTGGACGCTGGAGCAGGAACGCGCCCTGGAAAAAATCATCAGCATTGACGAAACGCGCCGCGTTTGGATGGGCTCACTCGAAATCACTGAACTCATTCGCCGCCGTCTGGCGCACGACGTTTACCCGCCCAACGTCACTTCGCCGACCGCCGCCTTTGGCATTTCCAGCCCCGGCATTTCCGGTGAAAGCAGCCCGTTCGGCGGTGGCGGTGCCGGAGCTACGGAGGCCAGGGGATTTTGGTTCAACGTCAATGCCGAGTTGATTATCTATGGCGCCACCGAGCCCGGCGCGAAGGTCACGCTCGGCGGCCACGAAATTAAATTGCGCACCGACGGCACGTTCAGTTTCCGGTTCGCTTTGCCCGATGGAAAATACGATCTGCCCGCCGTGGCCGTTTCGGCCAGTGGCGACGACGCGCGCGCCGCCGACTTGAAATTCAGCCGCGAGACGCAGTATCTCGGCGACGTCGGCGCGACGCCGCAAGACCCCGCCCTCCAGCCGCCGTTGCCTGACAACATCTGAGCTTATGGACGCGCCTGAACGCGGAGCCTTGAAGCTGGTGTGGTTCATTGCGGCGGCACTTGTCCTGGTCAGTCTGGTGGAGATCGGACTTTATTTGACGGTGTGTTGGGTGCCCCAGCCGCCCCAGCCCGTGGCGATTTTGCCCCTGGTGTGGAAATCCATTCCGGCCTGGCTGGGAGTGATTATTTTGATCAAGGCCAAAGCGCTTGCGGAGTGGATTTCTGAAAGGCTGGACTTGTAATTCCAGCGCCAGTTTTCCGGCCGTTCACCGCTGAAGAAACCAACGGCGTTTCCTGGCTGGAAACGCCACCCCTTGAGGTTTGTCCGCCGGTTGGCCTCGTGTGTTTTTTCATTCAGGCCGTGGCGGGATCGCCGTTTCAAATACTTTCATGGTCCAGCATCACCTTGGCCCCGCCCCAACGGGCAAAGGATTTGGCATTTTAGTTTGACGACTCTCGACTATTCCATTCCACTTTGCGGGTCTCGTATCATTGAATTGTCATGCAAGGTTATCTCTCCATCGTCCTGCACGCGCATCTGCCCTTTGTGCGCCATCCGGAACATGAAAAGTTCCTGGAAGAAAGCTGGCTGTTCGAAGCCATCACCGAAACCTACCTGCCGCTGGTTCACATGCTGGATGGCTGGTGGCGTGATCAACTCGAGGCGCGCATCACGCTGTCGCTCTCCCCCACGCTCTGCACGATGCTGCAAGACGAACTGCTTCGGCACCGCTACGAGAAACATCTCGACGGCCTCATTGATCTCGCCGAAAAAGAAATCCACCGCACGCATTGGGATCGCACCTTCCGCGACCTGGCCTGGATGTATCACCATAAATTCACCGTGGCGCGGGAGACGTGGCGGCGGCACGAAGGCAACTTGGTCAAGGCCTTCAAAAAATTTCAGGACGCCCGGCAGATCGAAATCATCACCACTGCGGCGACACATGGCTTGCTGCCGCTGATGGCCGGTCATCCGTCGTCCGTCCGCGCGCAGATTTTGACGGCGCGCGATCACTACCGCAGTTGTTTCGGTCGCGATCCGCGCGGCATCTGGCTACCGGAATGCGCCTACGCGACGGGCGTCGAAGAGTTTTTGCAGGAGGCGAACATCCGCTGGTTCACGCTCGACACGCACGGGATTCTGCACGCCAAACCGCGTCCGCGCTTCGGCACCTTCGCGCCAATCTTCACGCCCAACGGCGTCGCTGCATTCGGGCGCGACTACGATTCCTCGCGGCAGGTCTGGAGCAAGCACGAAGGTTATCCCGGCGACGCGCGCTACCGCGATTTCTACCGCGACATCGGTTTCGATCTCGATCTCGACTACGTCAAACCGCATCTGCCATCGCCGGACAATCGCGGCTTCACCGGCATGAAGTATTACCGCATCACCGGCGGCGCGGGGCAAAAGGAAATTTACCAGCGCGATCACGCGCTCAAGGCGGCGAGCGAACACGCCGCGCACTTCATCGGCGAACGCCTCACGCAGATTCAGAAGCTCGAAGGCCTGCTCGACCGTCCGCCCATCATTGTCGCGCCTTATGACGCCGAACTTTTTGGCCACTGGTGGTATGAAGGGCCGGAGTTTCTGGACTTCGTCGCGCGCAAAGCCCTGCACGAGCATAAAAAACTTTCGCTCATCGCGCCCGGCGAATATCTGCACCGCCACGCCACGAACCAGGTCGCCACGCCCGGCGCCTCGAGCTGGGGCGAAGAAGGTTACTGGCGCGTGTGGCTCAACGAGACGAACGAGTGGATTTATCCGCATCTGCAAGTCGCGCAGGAACGGATGACCGCGCTCGCCGAAAAATTTCCGCAGGCCGATGGCTTGACAGCCCGCGCACTAAAACAGGCTGCGCGCGAACTGCTCCTGGCGCAGGCGAGCGACTGGCCGTTCATCCTCCGCGCCGGCACGAGTCCCGACTATGCGCGCCGCCGCGTGAAAGATCATCTGCTGCGTTTCATCGCGCTGCATGACCAGCTCACCGCGACCGGCGTGGACGAAAAATGGCTGACCGAAATCGAGTCGCGCGACAATCTTTTTCCCGATGTGAGCTGGAACTATTGGAAGTGACGGTGACGAGTGGCCGATGCTGCAAAGGTGCTACGGTTTACCCGGCGGCTTAACCGCCTTCAGAAGGTTTCTGCCAGTTGGCAAAGCCGCAATCAGCGGAGCTCGTGCGATCGCTCTGGGTCAGCCAACGGCTGCAATTCCTCAATCGCCGCGTTGCTTCTTACTTCCTCGGTCAAGCGGAATCACCCTATTTGGGCAGGAAGGGAGCCAGGCTGGCTCGGAACTTTTCGGTGTCCACAAAATAAACCGTCCCATTGCCATCGCCCCCGGCCAGCAATTTTCCGTTCGGACTATAGGCGGCTTGCAGGGTGGAGCCGCTGTTGAAAGGCAAGGCAGCTTCCAAATCTGATTTGTCAGGCAGATAAGTCGAGTATTCGCGCCCGGACGGTGCCAGGGCTGAACAACCGGAGGCGGTCGTCTTCACTTCCTTAAAGTCAGAAAAACGTCTTATCCGGACGCGTCCATGGAGCGGTGAGAAAGCGTAACCAAACGTCTCTCCAATCGGATCGAGATAGACATGCAGCTCCCACATTTTATCAACCGTTTCGTGCCAAAGGTCGTGCCCGGTTGCCGTATCATACACATGGATCTCAGTATTCGGTCCGCGGCTCCAGGCCACGATGTATTTGGCGCCAAAGGGAAACGCGAGATCCCGGAGAATCCAGTTCGGGGCAGATTGCTCCAGCAATAGTCTGGGTTCGACTGCGGTTTCCAAGGCATACAACCGCCAAATTCTCAGCTTCGGTTGCTCATAATCTTCGCGGCGCACGAGCAACAACCGGCCCTGACCATCCCACTGCAGTTGGTCAAAGTAGCCCAGTTGCAGTTTCCATCGCTGCAAAGTATCGCCCGTGGTCACATCGTATAGAATCGCTTCGGTCCCGGCCGAGAAAACAAAGCGGGTGCTGGTCGGGTCGAAACAGCCGCCCGCGCTATCGGCTGTCGCCCCGGTGGGCACCTCGATCACATGCAGTAAAGTTCGGGTGCTGATCCGCCAAATGCCGACGTGCCAGTCATCGGTCAAGGCGGCGATAAGGTCGTTGTTCTGCGAAAACCAGACTTTCCTGGCCGTTGCCGCCAGCCCCGCCAGGCAATGGATTCCGTGGTCGGGATGAAGTTCAATCAGGCCAAGCGCCGCCGATCCTATTCCGCGCAGGCCGCCACAGACCAGCCGTTTTCCGGTGGCATCGAACGCGAGCACGCTGGTGGCACCGACCGTGAAACCGGGAAGTAGCAGCAGGGACCGCCCGCTGGCGACATCCCAGAGCTGGGCCGAATCCAGAGTGGATGAGGCCATGGTCAAACCGTCCGGGCTGAAGGCAAGGGCGCAAATCGTCCAATTGGCAACGCGACAAAAGGTGCGGGGCAATTGGCGTCGCAGATCCCAAATGACAATGCCGCTTCCCGAATCGGCGGCCGCCAAAAGCCATGACTTTGCCGCCCGGCCTGGATCATAGGGCACCAACCGATCCAACGTGAATGACAGCGATGTGATGGGATTTCCCCGCAAGGCCGGATGTAGCAAGGCCATTTCCGCGCACGACGGCACGGCGTAAACCCGGATGATTCCATGGGTGTCGCCGCAGGCCAACAGCGAGCCGTCCGGCGCGAAAGCCATGGCCGTTGGATCCACCGCCAGCCGGCCGGTCAACTTGCCCGTGCTGCTATTCCAAACCAGCACCTGTCCTTGGATGACGGCAGCGACTGCGTCCCCGTTCGGACTGAGTGCGAGGATCGGCTGGCGGTTCGTGAAGGCATCGGCGGATTCGGTGGTTTTGAATTCCTGGCGGACTTTGTTGGTCAGCAGATCGCGCAGCACCAGCCGATTAGAAATAAGGGTCAATTGAATCGGCTCGTTTTCTCGCGTCCAGCACACCGGCCCCTCGCTCCTTGAAGCCAGCCGGGTAACGACTCCGTTGGTGTCCATGAGGAGGCCTGGATCACCCTCCGCGCCCGCCACCACGACGCGGCCGTCCGGCGCAAACGCGGCCGAGGAAGCCGACATGTTTGTTTCTGTATGGACCACTTTGCCATCCCAGTTCGCTAGCAACGGTGGCACTTGCTCCAGTAGCTCCTGGTCTGTCTTGACCGCGGCGGCCCGCTCCAACTGCGACCAACTGTTGGAAAACCAGCCCAGTTGACGAGGTTGCATCTGGGCAATCTGCAGTTCCATCAACACATGCCGGCGATCGTCTTGCGCCGCGCGGTCCTTGAAATAAAAAAGGCTGGCAATGAAACCGGTCAAAACAAACGCCGCCAGGATGCCGCCGATGATCCGGCGCGCTTGGTGCAGTGACCGCTGCAATCTCAGCAGGTGCAGGGCCTCACCATTCAGAATCGAATCCAGATCGGCCCGCATTTGCGCCGCGCTGGCATAGCGTCTGGCGGAATCGCCTTCGCACGCGTGCAAGATCACTTGATTGACGGCATTGAGCTGGACGCGTTGGGGAGAATTCGCCCATTCGTCGGGCAACGTGGGAAATTCTTTCGCGCCGAGTCCGGTGGTCATTTCATACAGCACCTTGCCCAACGCATAAATATCCGCCTGCACCCGGCCGGGGCCTTCACGGGCCACGAACCCTTCCGTGCCCACAAACGAACATTCCGTGTCGGCCAGCGTCACCAAACCAATATCCGCCAATTTCACCGCGCCATTGACAAAAATAATGTTGGCCGGCTTGATGTCGCGATGCACCAGTTGGTGCTGGTGGAGGTGATGCAGGGCAGCAGCGAGTTCGGAGGCGATGGTGAGGCATTGGTTGATCGGCAGGCAATGACGTGAACCGTCCGCTGAATTATCATCGCCGACGGGAGACCGGAGGATGCTGCGCAACGTCTTTGGGGAATACTGGTCGGGATTGATGGGCCTTGGTGTCGCCCCGGACGGAGTGATTGAGCTGCTCCCCGGATCATCGAGTAACTGCGCCCCGGTGTCATGGTTGGCATCATCGGCCAACTCCATGACGTAATAAAAAAATCCGGCCTGATCGTTTCGTCCAACTTGCAGCACATCCACAAACCCGGGGTGTTCGCGGGAAATGGGTTCAAAGCGTTGGATGCCTTCGAACTCGCGGAGGAAGGGCCGTTCCTCGGAAAAATTGGCGCGATAAACCACCTTCACCGCGCGGTAGGTGCCCATCAGATTTTGGGCCAGCCAGACCTCGCCATACCCACCGGTGGCAATGCAGCGCAACAATTGGTGATCTGGCACCTGCGGCACAGGTCGCTCCTTGAAGCCAGCCCGGCCCACCGCAAAACTTGAAGTTCCCGGGTTCATTCGGCTGCGACATTAGCGGAAGCCACCAGCGATGGAAAGCGAGAAAAGTTTGCCTAAAATCGGCAGGAGCCACAATGCGCCGAACTGCAAAAACAATCTTGCCGACCTTTGCCACCTTCTCTTAAGCCCATGTCTCAACGCCGGCCACCAGATAGAACCTCGTAAATCATAGTCTTTATCCGAAGCGCTGCCCCAAATTCTTGAGAATGGCTTGGAGATCCTTCCCCGCTCGATGCTTGATCAAATAAACCTGGGCGATATTTTTTCCCAACATGCGGGACACTTCCTTGACGGGCTTTTGCTGAATGGTCAGGAGATGAAACACCTGGTAATGCTCCGCCTTGATCGTCCGTTGCAGTTCCGCCAGGGCCTGGCCCAGCAGTTGAGCGCGCCATTCCTCGTCGCATATTTTCTCCAGATTCGCTCCTTGCAGGTCGGGAATGCGCTCGATGGTCGGCGTGGTATCCGTGGACTCGGCCGTCATCTGGCTGGACGAATTCAATGGCATGCGCTTCTTGATTTGGTCCAGGATTCGCCAGCGCGCCATCGTCAGCAGCCAACCGTGGAATGAGCCGCGCGCCGGATCGGCTTCAAACGCCCCGATGTTCTTCGAGACGGATGACATGGTTTCCTGCAACACCTCCTGCGCTTCTTCCTCCCGCAAGCCGGCTTTTCTGGCCACGCCCATGATGAGACCTCGATACAGATCGTAAAACTCCTGCCAGCGATCCAAGTCGTCGAGATTTTTCAGTCGGGCCACCAGCGTCCAGCTTGTCTTTAGGTCGTCATCGGGAATGTTCATCATAGCACCTTTACCACTCTATACACGCTGGGTCCCGCCATTACTTTCAAGAAATTATTAAAAACCACCGCCTTTTGCCTGGCGGCTTCCGCCAGACTGTCGCTCACAACTCGAATCGCACGGTTTTTTGAAAGATCTTCTGAAATGGATCGTGGTAGGCGGTATGCAGTCGAACAGTTGCACGATCAATTTCTTGGCGGACGAACAATTCCGGTTTCTACCGCGTTCGTGATACGCGGCGATCTGCCTTATTCATCGCAACTGCCCACCGTCCGCAAAATGATTTTTCGGTCAATATACAAAGCAAAAAGCACCCCCCAAAAAAACACATGAATAATACTCCGCCACAAGTCCCAACTGTCAGCGCGCCGCCGTCACCGAGTTCAAGAGACTTGATGCGATTCGAGAACGAGAAGAAATCAGCCGGGGTGGCTTTGTGTCTCTGCTGGGTGCTGGGCATGTTCGGCGCGCATCGCTTTTACATGGGGCGTCCGCACGGTGCCACCATGCTGATCATCGCGCTCGTTTCCTTCCCCCTCTGCTTTGTGATCATCGGGTTTGCTGGTTTTGTCGTGGTTTGGGTTTGGATGGTTATTGACCTCTTTTCTGTTTCGAGATGGTCGAAAGAATACAACACGGCGCTATTGACGAAAATCCAGTCGGGCCAGTGAAAAATAGCTGGCTGGTAGCCGGCTCAGTGCGTCAAGCGAACGCAGGTCGCACAGCGTCCGGTCGGTCGCCGCGCCAACGGATGCAATTCAGCCGCTTCGCGGTTTTTGAAATCCTCGATTCTCATTGCGCTCTGGTTGGTGCCACCGGACCATGTCCCGCCGGCGCGATTGAACCGCGAAACAAACCGGCTTGCCTTTGACTTTGCAACGTGCGTAATATGTCCCCGCAACGACGCATGGCAGCAGGTTTGGACCTTCTTAAACGATCTCCATTTGCCTTTTGCGGATAGTCTGTCGTTGCGGTCGGTTTTTGGGCTGCCTCGCGAGCCCTCAGTAGTGGTGTCCGTCACGTCTGCTTTCACCAAAAGGCGCTGCGGGCGTTCATGCACCGCGTGACCGGGTGATGGCTAAGTAGCGAAGTCAAGCAAACACCAATATTGGCAATGGTTGGCAGGATAGCTCAGTTGGTAGAGCAGAGGACTGAAAATCCCAAAACGCCATTTCTTCATTTTTCTCGCGCTTTCTCCTCTTATCAAACCGTTGTAAATAAAGAACTTTCGTTTCTAGCGTTTTCTGGCCTTATCTCGTTTTGCTTCAAAAAATGGCGCGCGGTATACAATGGAGGGATGCAATGCCGAGGACTTATCAAAGCGCGTGGCCGACATTTTGCCTGACGATTTATTCAAAATGGCGAAGCCAGTTTGCTTTTGCCGGGAACACAAAGAGGATTGCATTTCAGCTTCCGAGCTCTGCCAACCAGGGTTTATTTAATCGCTCAGCCAAGCAATTCAAGAAAAATCTGCTCGCCATCCTCAAGGGTCGGGCGCATAGTCACTTTCAAACTAAATCGGGTTTAATGGATGTGAACAATTCATTTGGCAACTGCCGGGACGGGCTTGTTTGCGGCTTCGATCTCAGCCAAGACTCCAGCGGAGAGTTATCGCGCTGCGCTAACCAATTGTATCAATTAGCAAGGTTGTTGATCCCGGCGGAATTTTGGAAAATAAAAATGGGGCGTGCGAAACGCCCCGTGCAAGAGTTGCGGTTAATGTCAGGCTCGTCTTGGGACTTACGCTCTCTAGCCGACCGATTCTTGCGAACCGCTGACCCGCAGGTTTTGATCTCGTGAAAAGAAATAACCCACTCAAAAAATATGTCAACTGTGGAATACAAACTGAATCCATTACCCAAGGCAGAGCCGCCTTACGATTGGAAGAACGATCCATTTTACACCGATGCGGTCGCTTTGGGGATTGATATTGGACTCGAAGGAATAGGTGTATGGCTGCGTAAAGGCTGGAAGCCGATTTATACCCGGACATTTCTTTTTGAGACACCCGATGCCGCACCTTTGGAAGGTAGGCGTGGCTTGCGGGCGGGACGCCGATGCCGCCAAGCAGAACGGCGGCGCGAAGTGGCGCTGAAAAAATTCTGCGACGATTTTGGTCTGCCTTGGGTGGAGATTACAGACAAGGGACGCGATGACGGCCCGTTTCGTTTCCGGTGGATTGCCACGCGCAAGGATGTTGAAGGTTTGCGCGATGCCCGGGCTTTTTCGGCCTGCTTGCGGCATATCATACGGCATCGTGGCTATGACTGGCACGCGCCTGAAGATGGTGGTGATTATCCGTGGGGCGACGAAGCGAAAGCAAAGGACGCGATTGAATGGGCGAAGACGGCGTTTTGCCAGCAAGAACATGCTGACAAACTCCGCTACATCCTGACTGATTGCGGGTGGGCAGACAAAGAACGCCAAGCTTTTGAAACCGCGCTGAATCATGCTGTGGAAAAATACAAGACCCAGGGCATTGACGCCGTGCTGGCCGAACATTTTTCCCAACCCAAAAACAATCTCCGCTTCCCTGCCCGGCGTCATAACTTTCCACGCGAGATGGTTTGGGCGCATTTGACGGACATTGTTCAAAAGCACCCGCAATTTGTCGGCGGAGTGGAACGCGTGAAAGAAGCGTTGAACCAACTCCACGAAATCATTAACGACCACCGCAAAGAACCTGGCGCATTGGCACTTCGCAAAGTCAATCGTTGCCCACTGGCGGAAATTTTATTCAATGGGTCTGCCCCAAAATGTGATTCCAGCAAGAACCGGCACATTCGCCGATTCAAACTTTTAGAATTCCTCGCTACGCGCACTTTTGTTCGCAAAGACGGCACGCGGATTCTGGCAAGCCGGGGGTTGTTCGGTTGGTTGCTGGACGACTTGCTTGAAGCGGACATTCAAGCGCTGGACTCAAATGGAAAAATCCAGCGGGGGAAAATATCCATGCGGGAATTCAAAAAACAATTCGTCGCCAAGCATGATTCGACCGGCGAGACTGAACTGGCGGGCGACACGCAATCCCATAATGGCGAGTTTTTCATTCAGCTTACGGATTTGCTCTGGCCGAAAATGTCAGAGCTTGGCGGGCGCGCTTCACTTTGCGCGCGCAGCGCAGAGGCATTATTTGATTACGCCAAGAAAGAAGGATTTGATGCCGCTCAGATCGCTGTCCGCCTCAAAGACAAACGCTTTGAACGTGCCGGAAAGAAAATGAGCTTCTACGAAATTCGGCAGACGGCGGCGGCGGGTTTTGGAATTTACAAGCAGGTTGAATTTCTGCTTGGCCGGTGGAAGAAAAATGCCAAGCCCGGCGACAAGCCCGCCGTGCCCGGCAAGCTCCGGCAGGTTTTTGCACAGTTGATCAAAGACGGAATCCTGCCGCCGGACAAAACTGCGCCGGATTATGTCGTCGTCGAAACTGTCGGCGATATTCCGCGCAACCGTGAACAGGCAAAAGAAATTCAAGAAGCGCAAGCTGCCCGTCGCAAATTCAAAGACAAGCTCCGTGAGCAATTCAAAGATTTTGAGCGCGGCAATTTAAGCTGGGAAGAAACCAACAAACGCTTGCTCCTTTACGACCAGCAGCGCGGCATTTGTCCTTATACCGGCGATTCACTTGGCGAAAACCCACTGGCTCACGATTTGGAAATTGATCACGTTTTTCCACGGACGCGCGGCGGTATCAGCGAAATGGTCAACCTTGTGCTCACGCATCGAAAAACCAACGGCGAAATAAAGCGGGAGCAAACTCCATACGAGGCATTTGGCGGCAAAAATAATTCCCCGCAATGGCGGGAGATTCGCGACCGGGTTCTCAAAATGCAATGGAATGGACAGAAGCGTGAATTTTTCCTCCGTTCGGAAGACACGCCGCCGGATTGGGGAAACATGACGCGCGTGGCGCAACTTGCCCGGCAACTTCGCTTTGAAGTTGCCCGCTGGATGGATATTGCCGACGACGACGCGAAAGTGCGTCAATTCATCGGCACGCCCACGGGATACCAAACCAGCGTTTGCCGCGAGGCGTGGGGCGACAAGTTGCCCGAAGATTTCTGGCCGAAAAAAAATCGCGACAACTTGCGGCATCACATGTGGGACGCTGCGATTCTTTCCCATATCCCGCCGGGCAAAGGTTTGAACCATGTCCGGTGTCACGGGATTTTTTGGAGCGAAACCAATCGGGGCAATATCAAATTGCTCGCGTTGCCGCAACTTGGGCCTGATTTGAAACAGTTCGAGAAAGAAACTGCCGGGTTATGCCTTGTGGCAAAGATTCAGCCGGCACATAACAAGCAATCGCGCTTCCAGCAAACCATTTACAGTCCACCGGATGAGAATGGTCTGATGTGGGCGCGTGATCCGATTGAAAAACTCGCGGACAAACCCAAGCTGCTTGAACTGCTTCGTGACGCTGGCATTGATGAGAAGCAACTGCCTGCCAGCCGGTTCAATGAATGGCAGGAGAAGCGGCAGGCTCAATTTTTCACGCGGGAAGAAGCTTTGTCAGCGGTTGAAGCTCTGGCTCTGCCGACTGACAATCAAATCCTTGTCGCGGTTTTTGAGGAATGGTGGACTGACCGGCTCAAAGGCGATAAAAAGCGCGTCACTGATAAATCTCTCCGCGCCCTGCTTGCCAAAGCCCGCGTGCCGAAAGCGCTGGTGACAGATCAGCAATTGGCGGGTGTCCTGATAAACCGCGGCAATCCCGGCCCGCTCACCCGCAAGGATGGCACAATTATCCGTGGCATCAGCGGGTCGGCCAGCACCATGACACCGATGGCTGTCATCCCTCATCGGAATCACGAAGGCGAAACCATCGGCTTTAAACTCGCAACGGAAACATTCATTCGCGCGGAAATCTGGACGACGGAGAAGCGCGACAAAAATGGCGAAGTGGTCAAAGACGAAGATGGCAAACCACTGTTGGATTATCACCGCCGCCTTATCCCACATCCGCGCGGTTTGAAAAATCTTGGATTGCGGAAAATGCAATGCACAGGCGAGCGGCTGGCTTGGGAACGGGCTTTGACAGACGCGGAAATCATCGAGCTTGGCTTGAAAGAAAATGCCGAGGTTAAGCGGCTGCGGAAGAATTATGACAAGGCCGTCAAATTCCAAGAGAAAGAAATTTCAAAATCCAAAGTCGCTGAATCCGAACTAACTTTGGCCAACGCCAAGGCTATGCCGCTAAAACCGAAACCTCCGGTGATTTCCTTGCGAAAGATTTTTACGGGTCTGCCGCCGCTCGCCAAACGCTTGAAGGCTGCCGATGGGACAGATGTTAGCCGTTTTGCAAAAGGCGATTTAATGCTCGTTCCGCTGACGCAGGACGCAGAGATTTGCCAGCCGAAACAAGCTCCCTACCGCAAGTTCTGGTTTCGTGTAGCCGCACTAAAAACCAATGGTCAAATTCAATTACTGATTGCGGAAAGAAAGCAAACCAAGCCGCTGACAGACCAAGAAATCAAAGACGGGGAAAAACTTACACCGGATCAGGATTGGCTGATAAAAGCTGGAGTGAAACAGCCGGGCGATGACGCAGTGATCGCTTTTTTGCTCCGGCACACGCACGGACATGATCAACCACCTCATTCTGCTAAGTGAGGAGCAAGACTTGCACGTCACGGATGGCAAGCTGATTTCCGGCCATCGGAAAATTGCCATTGATACGCTGGGTAGCATCCAGTGTTTTTCCGCCGGTTGCCGCTGGTCACAGACGGCGCTGGAATTGTTGGTCAGTCAATGCCCGGTCATCATGTCGCGCTGGGACAAGCAGCAGAAGAAATGGAAAACTTTCAGCTTGGCACCGCGCGCGCGGTATGTGAACCCGACTGCACTTTGGAAACTCTGCCGTCTTTCGCCGCAACGCGCCACGCAGCTTGCCAGCGGTTTGTTGTGGACCAAGGTTTGCAACCAACATGAAATGCTCCGCAGCTTTGATCCGCGTCTGGCGGAGAAACCGCAACTGCGGGAAAATTCTTTCAACCGGATTTTGCGGTTGGAAGCCAGTTACGCCCGGTTTTTCTGGCCGCGCTATTTTGCTGCTTTGTCCACAGACTTGTTTGAACGGGAAAAACGCAAGGCCACGCATCCCATCAATGCCGCTCTCAATTACGGCTACGGTTTTTTGTATCACGCACTGGAATGGCAATGTCTCGCCAGCGGGCTTGATCCCACCGTGGGTATCATCCACAAGCTGCGCCGCAGCCGGCCCAGTCTGGCCTGTGATTTGATTGAGCCGTTGCGTTGCACCGTGGAATTGACCGTGGTGCGGCATCTTGATGATTTGCAGGAACCCAGGCGGCTGGCTGGGCATTTTGCCGAGTTGTTTGAAACGCCGTTTCATTATCGCGGCGGCAAATTCAGGCTGCGCTCCATCCTCCGGCTGATGGTGGAATCATTTGCGCGCGGCCTGGACGGCAAGGAACCTTTTCACCCCTTTCTTCTCCATGCTCGTGATGCTTGCCTATGACACGCCGGAGCAACGGCACCAGAATTTTCTGCGCAAGGAATTCGAGCGCATGGGTGGCGTGCGGGTGCAATACAGCATTTATTTGTTCACCGGCGAGCCGCACGAGTGCGACCGTGTCATCCGCTACATGCAACGGGTTGCCAAGGGAATTCCGGGCGATGTGAGGTTGTTGCCGATGGAAGAATCCACTTGGGCGGCGCAAATCATCATTGCCGAGGTCACGGAAAACACTCAGAGAATCGCTGAATTACAGGAGTTTGTGAAAGTGTGGTAGGCAAAACCCGCTCGTAAAGAGCGGGTTCTGCGCCACGAATACCAAATTGCCCGGGGGGGGGCGAGATCAAAACAGGGCTTTGGACCAGAACCGGTCGCAATGGCTAATACCAAATTGCCCGGGGGGGGGCGAGATCAAAACGAATATGTGTTGGACGCCCAGAGGGTGGTGAAAATACCAAATTGCCCGGGGGGGGGCGAGATCAAAACCAAGCTAGTTGCGCGTGTTATTCGCCCCCGGTAATACCAAATTGCCCGGGGGGGGGCGAGATCAAAACATGGATCCAGAACAAGCTTTTCTGCGCACGCTAATACCAAATTGCCCGGGGGGGGGCGAGATCAAAACAGGCGACTCGCTTCGAGTTGGCGGCGGCAATGAATACCAAATTGCCCGGGGGGGGGCGAGATCAAAACTGATACGCTGCGTAGGGAATGTTCGTGCCGATAATACCAAATTGCCCGGGGGGGGGCGAGATCAAAACATCCGGTGATCACGGACTGCCACAACTATTCCAATACCAAATTGCCCGGGGGGGGGCGAGATCAAAACAAGCTCCCGGAGTGGATGCAGGAGGGAACTCCAATACCAAATTGCCCGGGGGGGGGCGAGATCAAAACTGACCGGGGTGGCCACGCTGGCTCGACCGAGCAATACCAAATTGCCCGGGGGGGGGCGAGATCAAAACTCAATCAGCTTCAGCGGGACGGGCTTGGTTTTAATACCAAATTGCCCGGGGGGGGGCGAGATCAAAACACCGCTCCACGGTCGTGTCGGCGAAGCGGAACAATACCAAATTGCCCGGGGGGGGCGAGATCAAAACTGGCCAGCGTGATGGTGTAGGGGTAGCCCGTCAATACCAAATTGCCCGGGGGGGGGCGAGATCAAAACGGTGAAGTGCTGACCAACGAGGACCGTGCCCGAATACCAAATTGCCCGGGGGGGGGCGAGATCAAAACGTGCTGCTGCACCATGCGGCGGGCTTTGGCGCAATACCAAATTGCCCGGGGGGGGGCGAGATCAAAACAGCTGACAACCTGGATACCGCGAAGCGATTAAAATACCAAATTGCCCGGGGGGGGGCGAGATCAAAACCTACTCGCCATGAGCGGCACCGTGGCCACCTAAATACCAAATTGCCCGGGGGGGGGCGAGATCAAAACCGGATGCAC
>CAINLR010000177.1 GCA_903850425.1 uncultured Verrucomicrobia subdivision 3 bacterium
GCGGGCATATCGAAATCACGGTGCGGGGCCAAAGCATCGCTGGCGTGCTGGAGATTTTGCTAAACACCTTGTCGGTAGTGCCGCTGGATCTCGACGCCGGCTTAGCTCTCAGCTTGCGTTACTACCATCTGGATGAGGACTGCGGCACGCAGGAACTGACGGCGTATGAAGCTTGCTATGAATTCGAGACAAACCCAATGCGCGTAATTCGCCGCATGGCCGCCGATGCCAAGACCAGCTTGGTTCAGAAGCTCGCGCAACATCACATCACTCTGCAAGGCGAGAGGGGCGAGCTATGATGACCCTCCTCGAAGCCATCTCGCCCACAGCCCGGCAACTGTTGATGATGCCGCGCACGGGCATTACCAAAGCGCCGAAGAATCGCACCCACGCGGTGCGCGAGGATGGCCGGCCGCTCTGCGGCGGCGGTTTCCAATCCAGCGCGGTGAGCCAATGGCAGACCGATATGGGCGGCGTCAATTGCGCGGCCTGCCTGGGCATCATTGAACGGAGGGCCACATGAGCGCGATCATTGAAGTGGGACCCGATCTGGTCCGTGAGTTCACCGGTGGCGATGTGCTGTGCTTGCATCCCATCTGCCAGCCGGTGGTGAACGAAATGCAGGCGGTCATTCGTCACCAACGCGAGCAGTTGGTCCGCGCCGTGGCGGCGATGGACTATGTCGTGAGGGTGCAGGGTGAGAAGCTCCTGGCCACGGAACAATTTGGCCGCCTCACACTCGCCATCGCCGAGATCAAGGGACAAGACGTGCATGGGTTGCGGGAACAGTATCTCCCTGGCTCGGCCAACTTCTACCGGAGGGATGACGAATGAGCACCACGCTCGCGCCCGCCACGACCGCGCCGAAAGGCATCCGCTTCCACAGTGGGCAGCGCCGGCAGGACATGGTGCTCGTGGACGATCCGAAAAACATCTGGCACGGCTGGCTAATGTTTCAGGCCGCCGATGGCCACTGGGCACCACTGCGCCTGGCTGAACCGGAAGACCACGCCGAACTGACCGCTGCCATTGTAAAATCTCATCACCAGTAAACACACAACCAACATCGCCAGTTAAACTATTATGATCAGCACCACAGAAAACCTCGGCGGACAATCCCAGGCATTTGCCTCCTTCGTCGAGCTGCAACAACAGCACACGGAACTTTCCAACCAGCTCGACCAGTTGGAAGTGACCATCAATCGGGACGCGCAGGCATCGGCCAAAGCCAGCGCCGAGGCTTACATCGTCTTGCAGGAAAACATCGCGGCCCTGGACATCAAACTCAAAGCGTTCTTCGCGGCGCACCCGGAATGGCGCGGTGAGAAGAAGAAGAGTGTGAGCACGCCGTTCGGTTCGGTGGAGCAGCGCACGGCCAATGAACTCGAAGTGCCGAATGCGGCCATGACGGTGGCCTTGATCGAAGCCTGCGGTAAATCGGATGCGGCCTTCAAGGCGGACGACTTCCTGCATGTGAGCAAAGAGCCGAATCTGGAAGCGCTGGAACGATTGGATGACAGCGCCCTGGCGAAGCTCGGCATCAACCGCGTGACGACGGAACGCGTGACGGTGAAGCCGGCCAAGGTGAGTGTGGCCAAGGCCGTGAAGGCGGCGAAAGCGAAGGTGGGGAAGTGAGTGATAAACGCGCCAAGTGTGCCCGCCGCAAATGCGGCTGGATCGGGATGGAGTCCCAAATGCGAAACGTGGTGGTGAAAACTACTCCGCTTAAAATCACCGAGCTGCATTGCCCGCGCTGCGATGGCAACGAGTTTTATTATAAGCTCAAAGAGAATGAGGCGGAGAAGCCGAAGTCCGGCGCACAACTCATCGCGAACGAACGCGATCGCCAAATTAAAATTAAGGGCTTCACCAATGACGACCATCACACTCTCGGAGAATTGAGTTCTGCGGCCGGAGCTTATTTGCTGGTCGCGTCAGCCGAAGTGCGCGGCAGCCAAGCGAGTGAATGGCCGTGGGAAATGGTATGCTCGTCCAGTGAGCTTATGCTGTCGTGGCCTTGGCGCAAAACTTTCTGGAAGCCGAGCGATGATCCCATCCGCAACCTGGTCAAAGCCGGCGCGCTGATCGCCGCTGAGATTGACCGGCTACAGCGGCTGCAGGGGAAGGCGGGGCAATCATGAACATCTCCAAGCTCACCATTGGCCGACTGTTCAACCTCGGGAACTACGAGCACATCCGCTACGAGCTGACCGTGGACGTGCAGCCAGGCGAAGCTTCGGAGGCAGTGCTCGGCGTTGAAACTCTGCTGCGCGCACTCAATCCCAAGCGCCCTTGCGGCGTGATGACTGATTCGGAACTCGCCCAGGCGAAAAACAAGATTGATCTGATCCGGTCTATGACCGATGAAGCCGTCCGCCGCAATTATGGTATGTCCAAATACGGCTTGATTCGGAGATATACCGCCGATCTGGCTGAGGCTACATCCAAAACCGAGCTGTGGCGGGTTCGCCAAAAGTCAGCGCGTAAATTGTTTGACGATCTCGGCGGTGCCAGCCAATACCGCGACGCTAAACAGGACTGGGAAGACTTCGACACGGAAAATTGATATGAGCTACAAACTTTCTGACGACGAGCGCGCCGAGTTCCGTCCGCACAAACCGAAATACATTCGCTGTGCCGATCGTATGTGCGGAGCCGAGGATTGCCCCAACTGCCACCCGGAGATTCTGACGCCGCAGCCAGTGAAGAAGATGACTTCCATCCGCGAACAGATGGAAGCCGATGTTGACGATGTGGCCATGGCCGTCCGCGCCATCAAGGATGCGGTCGAAGGGATCACGAACTTGCACAATCAGTTGAGCACACCCATTAGTGCAGCGGAAGGAAGTCTGCGCGTAATGCTGTCAAAATCGTTCATCTCGCGTGATGAGAAACTACGGCCCCAGGTGGAGAAGTTTCTGGACCTGGTGCAACGCGTCCACGAATTAAAAAACACGATGGACATGGGCACTCTCGTCGTGCAAACGGATCGCGTGATGGATGCCGTCTGGAAATCACTGCCATGAATAAAATCCTTATCAAGAAAGTCAGCCGGCCGGGTGTGGATTCGGAAATGTTTCGCGCCTATAAAGATGATGGGGCTGAGCCATCGGCACGGACCACACTCAAAGTTTCGGCAAGCACCACTGGCGGCACTGAGATAGGGGCCATCCGCTGCGCGGCCAAAGCGTTCAAACGTTATGTAGAGCCCGGCGGCGATCTGAATGAAATCGAAACGCGCATCAAGCTGACTCCCGACCAGCATATTGACGACCTCTGGGTGGCAGAACTCTCGCCCAAAAGCCCGTGCGATCATACTCATCCGATGGCAAATCATTCATGGATCAGCGCTGCCATGGGCTTGCCTGATTCCGAGCAGAGCGTTTTGGTCCATGCGCCAGACGCGGATGAACCGGTCTGGCTGGGCTTCCACGATGGCGAATGCTGGCGCTGGGCCAGCGCTGAGCGCATCGAGACGGAAGTGACGCACTGGATGACCATCCCGGAACCGCCCGAGCCATGAATATTAAGATGACACCGAGGGCGCTTCGTATCATGCACACGGCCCAGATCATTGCCGCCGAAATGCGCGATACCCATGTGGGTGCCACCCATCTTTTAATTGCCATGACCCGTGAGGAGTGCGCCACCATGATGATCCTGAAAGAAAAGGGCATTACCGAGGAGGTGCTCTGGGATTATTTCGGAGTCTCCAAGTGGAAACTGGATTTCCAGATATGATCATCACCTTCACCGAACGGAGATAATACGATGCGCAACATTTCCGCCGCCCTCACCAAATGCCAGATGCGCGACAGCGCGGCGGCCGTGGCCTATGGCAAGCCGCCGATCAAGGATGTGACGCGCCGGCTGGGCTGGCTCAATGCACGCGCGGGCGAGCGCCTGCAGGTGTGCGAGAAATGCCAGGGCCTGAAGCCCGGCCAGTCGCTGGTGAAAATTTGCGTGATCGAAGTGGTGGCGGTGCGGCGCGAACCGTTGAACGCGCTCACTTACGATGTGAATTATGGCCGCCGCGAAACCAAGCGCGAGGGCTTTGCCTTGCACCCCGAGGTAATGGGGGATCCGCAACGCTTCGTGGCCTTTTTCTGTCGCACGCACAAGGACTGCACGCCGGCCACGGAGGTCACGCGGATTGAATTTAGATACGAGGGCAAGCGATGAGTGAGCAGGCCATCAATAAAACGCCGTGTCGCGCGTGCGGTAAAACGCATTGTGTTTCAGCTGATCATTATGACCGGATACAAACGGAGTGTGGTGCGCTGTGGTTTGTTCTCCGGCCAAAACGTAATGGCCCGTTGGAACTTCGCCATCATCCCGGTCTTCCGCTGACCCGCTGGGAAATGGCGGAGAAGGAAAAATCGGCGGAGGGCAAGCGATGAAACGCCTCAGCCCTGGTGCCCCCATTTCTGCCTCCCTACGGCACTATCGCAACCAGGTCGCTGGCTTCAAGGCGCGCGGCCTGACGACGAAGGGCACGCGGTTCCAACGGCGGCCGAATTTCAAGGATGCTGACACTCGTTTGCAAGCCCGGCGCGAACGGGGACTGCGCGCGTGGAACAAGGTCGCGCTGCGCCGGCAGGTGGCGGGCCTGACCACGCGCGGCGGCCAGCCGGTCCTGGCTTATCGCGCACGGCGCAATGAGTGCGTGATTTTGTTGACGGAAGTCGAGGCGTTGGCCACGAGTCTGGCCAATGTATTTGAGGCGTTGCCCGCCAGCGCCAAGGCGCAGTGCCTGACCCTTTCCAACCATTTGGCGACGATTCGCCAGCGGATCCTATGACCATCACCACCTCCCAACGCACGACGATCATGAAGCTCTGGGGCCGCGTCTGCAAAGATCACGGCTGGAAAGCCAGCGACCGAGGCTTGCGCCTGGCCAAGTTCAGCGAACTGATCGGCCGCGAAATTGCCAGCACGGATGACGTGGAACGGATCGCGGAATGCACAAAGCTGATGAATGAGTTGAAGGCGCTGCTGGGCATCAGCCTGCAGGCCGGCCTGGAAGCGGCGGATCAGACGATCAATGAGGCGCGCGTGTTGCGCAACCAGATCGCCGGTGAACTCATCCCCTGTCTGGAGCTTTACGTGGCTGATGTGCCGGCCTATTTGACGGCCATCATGGAGGATAAAAACCGGTGGTGGAAAATTGACCGGCCCGCCCGCGATATAACCATCATGGACCTCGACGCCAAGCCGGTTCGCAAGTGGAACGTCAAGTCCAAGGCCATGCAGGAATATCCCAGCACCTTGAAACAGCTCCAGTTCACCCTGGCCGCCCGCCTAAACACGCTCCGCAATGCGGCCGGCGACCGCATCCACGATATGAAGATCAAAGCCCAGGTGCCGTGCGGTTGCACGCTCTGCGCGGAGGCGGCCAATGCCAAGGGGTTTGCCGCCGAATTGGCCGGCGTGGAACCGGCCCTGATCCCGGCCTTGCCCGTGGGGGCAACTGCGCAGAGCGAACGACCTTTTTGAGCCATGGCCCGGACGAAAAATTATCAGCGGATTAAGCAGCCGGTTTCGGCTGAATTATCGGCCTCGCTGATGGACTTCATCCGCCGCAAATTCTACGCGGGCGATGACAAGTGTTTCTACCAGGATCGGCGGGACCTGATGCGGTGGGCTGTGCTCTGGCCGGCGAGTTGGCTGGATGCCAAGGGCGTGACCATCCATGGCGAGCGTTATCGGGAGATTTGCTTCAAGGTTTTGCTGCAGGCCAATGCCCATGCCGCCGACAAGATCAAATACCGCCCGGTGTGGCTGAAAGCGGTGCTCCAAAATCACTTCAAGATTCATGGCGAGGAGTATCTGGCGGAAGCCAAGTCCGTGCTCCATTTGGCGGAGCAGGTATTGCTGATGGTCGGGAATCGCGTGGCAGCGCCGGATCCCGTCCTGGAACTGGCCAAAGCGCGGCAGATTCTGGTTGCCGGCCAGCCCAAAAAGAAGGCGTCTAAAACGGTCGTTAAAGGGGCTGTTAACTTGGAGCTTTCCCTGGGCTGAATTGGGTCTAACCCATTTCAATACCGCCGTTTTAGGCCGCTTCGCTTCTCAAACCAGCCATTCCGGCTGGATTCGCGGGAAACCCTTTGTTTTCCGCATAATCACCCCTTGTTCCGGCTAGTTCCGGCTTCTGAAATCGCGCGCGGAGATTCATTACGGTGAATTGCCGCAAAATGTTCCGATTTATGACCTCACGACCCCCAACGGACCCGACCTCACCACGCTGGTTGACCGTGAAATCTTCGCCGTCAACAACGTGAACGGCAATGGCACGGGCGCGGTCGCCTTCGACGTCGCGGGCGGTCGCATTTTCGCGCTCAACTCCAACAACGGCATGCTCGCCCTGACTTATGCGGGTCGGCTTAGCATTGCGCGCGGGGTTGGTGAACAGGTTCTGACCTGGCCGACGGCGGTTTCGATGTTGCAATCGGCCACCAACGTGGCCGGGCCTTACCTGGATATGCCGGCCGCCACCAGTCCTTACACGAACAGCACCGATGCGGTGAAGTTCTTCCGGCTGAAACATTGATTGAAAGGGAAATCCACAATGCAACCGGGGCTGCGGCTCCGGTTGCATTTTTTTTGGCGCGCGGCTGCCACCGTTGCCCGAGTTTAAGCCCGTCATCATGAGTCTATTTGCGCGATACAAACTGCCTGCCGCCCTCGCCGTGGTGCTGGGCCAGTGGTTTTGCGGTCACGCGCAGGTTCGCGACGGCGGCATTGATCCGCAAAATCTCGGCAAGGGCGTCTGGATGTTTTCGCTCATGGACGCGACGAACAAGGTTGGCGGCCATGTCGCCGGCGTGACGAATGTGAACAGCCTGATGCAGTTTTATCGCGCCAGCGGCCTCCGCTACTGCATCGTCAAGGCGGCGACGAGCGACAAGCTTTTCGGCGACTGTTACGCCACCCCGCAGTTCACCAGCAATCTCGTCAACACGGCGCATGCGAACGGGCTTGCCATCTTTGGCTACAACCGCTCCTATGGTTCGAACATCGTCGGCGAAGTGGCCGTGGCGGATTACGTTTTCAATCAGGGCGCGGATGGATTTGTGTTCGACGCGGAGGCGGAATGGGAGGCTGGCCCGGCGTGGATCACCAATGGCCCGGCGCAGGCGTGGCAGCTTTGTGCCACGGTGCGCGCCCACTGGCCGAACAAGTTTCTCGCCCATGCGCCGTTTCCGATCATTTATTTGCACAGCAGTTTTCCCTACAAGGAATTTGGTTTCTGGTGCGACGCCGTGATGCCCCAGATTTATCATTTCGCTTCGACCGGAATCAAAGGTTCGCCCAGCGCCGCCATCAACTGGTCCGATGTCAATTGGGCTTACTGGCAAAAAAGTCTTTACGCGCTGCCCCTCACCAATCTCAACGGCGTGGCCGTGAACTGGACGAACGCCATCAAACCGCTGCTGCCGTTGCAGGATGTTTATGGCGAGGTGGTGAACGGCGGCATCATTTGCGAAAGCGCGGCCAGCGCGGTTTATCCCGACCAGGACGTGCAGGAATTTATAGATTATTCCGCCGCCGATCCGAATGCGCCGACGGCCGGCGGTTATCGCGGCGTGAATTTCTGGCGTGCCGACACCACGGGCTCCAATCAATGGGCGAACATCGCCGCCGGCACCAGCGGCAATTATTCCAACGTCGTCAACCACCTGGTGCTGGATGATGCCCGCGCCACCATCACTGGCGGCTGGACGTTTGTCCTGACGTTCAACGTCACCAACCGGACGACGCCGGGTTTCGTGGGCGCGACCGGCACGGACACGAATTCCTTCGGCCCCAATTATTATTTCAAGACCCACGGCGACGGCTCGGCGTTTATGCAATTCACGCCGAATATTTTAATTCCGGGAAATTACGACGTGTATCAGTGGCATCCGTTTCTCACCAACGCCTCGGCGGGCACGCCGTTGGTCATCGGCACGCCCGCCGGCACGAACACGGTTTTCGTCAATCAGCAGACCAACTCCGGCGCGTGGTCTTTCGTCGGCCGGTTCAGTTTTGCCGCCGGCAATGCCAGCTTCATCCGCGTGCAAGATAATTTTTCTGACGTCAACAATCTTGCCGTGGTGGATGGCTTGAAGCTGGTTTATGCCAACGCGGACATCGTGCTCGACAACCCCAATGCGCGCGTTGATTACAGCGGCAGTTGGAGCACCGCCAGCGCGGCGGCCGACAAGTATTCGGCGGATTACCGCTATGCGACGAGCGCCGCCAGCGTCACCGCCACGGCGACATATCGGCCCGATTTCCCGAACGCCGGACTTTACGATGTCTTCATCTGGTATCCGCAGGGCGGCAATCGCGCGACGAATGCGCCGTGGACGATTTCCTTTCTGGGTGGCCGCACAAATGTGTTCGTGAATCAACAAAGCAACGGCGGCGGCTGGCGGCAACTCGCGGCCGCCCTTCCGTTCAGTGCGGGGACCAATGGTTTCGTGCAGCTCGCGAACAACGCCGGGCCGAGCATTGTGCTGGCCGACGCGGTGAGATTTGCGTTCGCCGGGCCGTTGTCACCGGTGGCGTTTCAAGCCGTCAACCGGCAGGCCGACGGCCGGATCACGCTGACCGTGAGCAGCACCCCGGGTTATCCCCTGTGGCTGGATCGCACGACGAATCTGCTTAGTTGGCGGCCGTGGACCAACTTGCTAAATCCGAGCGGCACCCTTAATTTTACGGACGATTCCGCGACCAACCACGACGCTGGCTATTACCGCGCCCACCAATGAATAATATGAAAACCTGCTCCCCGCCCACCACCGCGCCGCGCCGCTCACTTTGGGCGTTTACGCTGATTGAGTTGCTCGTCGTCATCGCCATCATCGCCATTCTCGCCGCGATGCTGCTGCCCGCGCTGGCGGCGGCGAAGCGCAAAGCTTACCAGATCAACTGCACCAGCAACCTCAAGCAGACCGGCACGGCCATCGCGATGTATGTGAACGACAATAATGACCAGTTGCCCGGGCCCTGCTGGACGGGGATGTTTTTCACCTACACCGACCCCGGTGTGGCGGCTGACCGCTACAATGGCTCGCTCGCGGCGTTTCTCACTGCATACCTCGCCTACCCGCCACCAAAACCCCTGGTGCTCAATACGGCCATGGTCGCCATCTGTCCGGCGCAAAAATTAAAGCTGCCCGCGGTTGCGCCCAGTCCGCCGCTCTACGTGCCCGTCAGTTATTTTTCCCAGTCCAGAGTCACCAACGACCCGCCGACGGGGAATGACGTGGTGACGTATCCGTTTGGCCGTCCCAACAGCGCCGCCGATGCCGCGCCCGTCAAAAAACAGCTTGCCATCCGGCTCCCCTCAGACAGTTGGGTGATGACCGACTGCGACCAGCAATTTTTGCTGAGTCTGGGAATTTCCGGGGCGACCTATCAAAGCTACGTCCCGTTGCTGCCGGTGCACTCCGCTGGCAAATCCCCGGCGTTGCGGATGTTTTTGTATTACGACTGGAGCGTGCGCGGCCTGAAGTCGGCGCAATAAATCGTTGCGGCCAACCATCAAAACCCACGGGCCGGGCCGGCCCCGGCGCGTTGTTACATATCTACAATAAAAGTGACATCTTTCGCCTGTCCAAAAAAACGCCGTGGGGAATAATGCAAATCAGCAATGGGATTTTGCCGCCGCCAGAATGGATGAACTTGCCCGCGACGTGTGGTAAGCTCTCGAGTCACCAGTGCGTTGCCCGCTGGAGCGATTTTGTTTCAGGAACTGGAGGCAAGGACCGATGTTACCCAGAATGACCGACCAACGAAAATGTGCCGCCCCGTGCCGGGGATTCACCTTGATTGAACTGCTCGTGGTCATCGCCATCATCGCCATTCTGGCGGCGATGCTGCTGCCGGCACTCTCCCGCGCCAAGGCGAAGGCGCAGGCCATTGGCTGCTTAAATAATGTCCGCCAACTGACCATCGCGTTTGTCATGTATGCCGGAGACAACCAGGAACGGTTGGTGAACAATCATACGCAGGGCAACTCACAGTGCGGGCCCAATGCCTGGGTCAAATCCGGCGGCCTGGGTCTGAACAGTTACTCCGGCAACGCCCGGCAGGATGCCAATGACCTCGCCATCCAAAACGGGGTGTTGTATCCCTTCAACTCAAGCTCCAAGATTTATCATTGCGGGGTTGACCAGTCGGTCATCATCACCAGCGCCACCACATTGCGCTCACGGAGTTATGCCATGAGCACCGGCATCAACTGGACCAATTACTCCGGCAGCGGCCCGGATTTGGACCCAGCCGGCGGCAGCTTCGTAAAATCTACCAGCGTAATAAATCCGGGGCCGTCGCAAGCCATGGTATTTTTGGATGAGGCGGCCAACAGCATTGATAACAATGCGCTGGGAATTTTCGGTCCTTCAGGACTTTCAAACCAGCAGTTTTGGAATCTCCCAGCGAGCCGCCATAACAATGGCTGCAACGTCGCTTTCGCGGATGCCCATGCGGAATATCATAAGTGGAAAAGCAGCAAAATCATTGCGGACAATAACATTCCCGATCAACCGGTGACGCCCGGGCCGGGCGTTTTTGGTCCGGCGAGCGCCAACGATCCCGATGCGCAGTGGCTGGCTGAAGGGGTGCCCCAATGAATAATTTATTGCGTCATCAGCCAATTATGAGCTGAATCGTTGACGCATCCCGCCGTCGGCCAATCCCTGACGGCAGGAGCGATTTTAATCATGGAAAAAATAAATCGTCGAAACTTCCTGGGCAAAAGCGCGCTCGCCGCGCTCGCGGTCGGCACCTTTGACGCACCCTTCATCCGCGTCGCCCGCGCGGGTGAACCGGGCGCGAATGACAAAATTCGGCTCGGCCTCATCGGCTGCGGCGGCCAGGGGCAGGTGGATTTGAAATGCTTTTTCCTGAATCCCGAAGTGGAATGCGTGGTTGCCTGCGACGTGGATGAGGCGCAGCTTGCCAAAGCCGTGGCCATCTGCGCAGACCACAACCGCAAGCCGCCGGACACGGTGAGAGATTTTCGCCGCGTTCTCGATCGCAAGGATGTGGATGTGGTGCTTATCGCCACGCCGGATCATTGGCACGCCTTGCCGATGGTGATGGCCGCGCAGGCGGGCAAGGATGTTTACGTCTAGAAGCCGCTGGCCAAGACCATTGATGAAGGCCGCGCCATGCTCGAAGCCGCCAAGAAATATAATCGCGTGGTGCAGATGGGTTCGCAATGGCGCAGCGCGGCACACATCATCGAGGCGGCGGAAATCATCCGCTCCGGCAAGCTCGGCAAGGTCAGCCTGGCGCGCGCATGGGCGTTTCTCGACTGGCTGCCGAGCATCGGCCACATCGCCAACAGCCCGGTGCCGGCCGGTGTGGATTACGACCTGTGGCTTGGCCCCGCGCCGAAACACGACTTCAACCTGAACCGTTTTCATTTCAACTTTCGCTGGTTCTGGGATTACGCCGGCGGCTTGATGACCGATTGGGGCGTGCATCTGCTCAACATGGCTTCGATGGGTTTGCCGCCGGAGAACCCCAAGTCGGTCACGGCGGCGGGGGGTAAATTTATTTTGGATGATGACTCGGAAACCCCGGATTCGCTTGTCACCGTTTATGATTATCCGAGCTGCCAGTTGATTTGGGAGCATCGCGCCGGGTTGAACAACGGACTGAACGGGCGTTCGTGGGGCGTGGAATGGCACGGCACGGAAGGCAACATCATCCTCAACGATGCCGGCTACGAACTCGTGACCGAGCCGAAGAAGGCAAACCTCCCGTCGCAGAAAAAGAAAGGGTCGGGCGATCCGCGTCCGGCGCACGTCCGCAATTTTCTCGACTGCTGCAAATCGCGCCAGTCGCCCGTGCTGAATCTGGAAATCGGCCACCGCGTCTCGACCCTCGCGCATCTGGGCAACATCGCCTACCGCACCGGCCATAAAGTTGTCTGGGATGAGGTCGCGGAAAAAGTGGTCGGCGATCCCGAGGCCGATAAAATGGTCAGCGTGAAATATCGCAAACCTTGGCACTTGCCTTATATGCGCCGTGCTTGAAAAATACGATCAAATGAAAAACACTCAATCCATCCCCCGCCGTCAATTCCTCCAACTCTCCGCGCTCGGCCTCGCCGGAGCTGCTCTCGGCCTCGCTGGTTGCACCACGAACAAATCGGGTTGCGCCCTGCAAACCCAAAAGAAAATTCCCGTCGGCCTGGAGCTTTACTCCGTGCGCAACGAGTGCCAGAAGGACTTTCCCGGCACCATCGAACAGGTGGCCAAGATCGGCTACCAAGGCGTGGAGTTCGCCGGTTACTGGGGCCGTTCGGCCAAAGAGATTCGCAAGATGATTGACGACAACGGCCTTGTCACCTGCGGCACGCACACACAACTCACCGATCTGCAGCCCGACAAAATTGACGCCACCATTGAGTTCAACCAGATCATCGGCAACAAATTTATCATCTGCCCGTGGATGACCGGCAAGACGCGCGCCGAATGGCTGGCGCATGCGGAGCTGTTTAACCACCTCGCCGACAAACTGAAACCGCTCGGCCTGTGGACCGGCTATCACGCGCACCAGCACGATTTTGAACTCATCGAAGGCGAGTCGGCGTGGGATATTTTCTTCGGCCACACCAAGCCGGAAGTGATCATGCAGCTCGACACCAGCAATTGCTGCGAGGGCGGCGCCGATCCCGTGGCGGTGCTGAACAAATATCCCGGCCGCGTGCGGACTATTCACATCAAAGCCAACGGCGGCGGCCCGGAAGCGGTCATCGGCGAAGACAAAATCAACTGGCCCGCCGTGTTTGAGTTTTGCGAAACGCGCGGCCACACGCAGTGGTATGTGCTCGAACATGAAACCAGCCAGACGCCGATCCCAACGGTGGCGCGCTCGTTTGCCGCGCTGAAAAAAATGGGCAAGGTGTGACCGGTTTTGTCGCGCTGGTCGCGCGGTAGGGGACAGCCTGTCAACCTGGCCAGCGCATGAAACCACGCCACCATCAAAAACCAACTGGACCGGCAAGATGCCGGTCCCACGCTCCGTCGCTTGACGCCAGGCTCGGCGCGGGCGTTGGTCGCCGCGTGGCCGGCACCGCCGTGCCGGGCATTTCCGGGGGGATCGTTTTTCCTCGTTCTGTGCTGATGGCGGTCGCTGTCAGTTTTTGCGCCTAATTCAATTTCGCGGTCAAGCGGAGACGAACCGGTTTTATTGCATTAGCACCGGGCTTCAGCCCGGTGCTAATAACCGGCTCAACTTGAACGCGAATTGGAATAAGAAAGTATTTTGGTGGACATGAACTCATGAACAACTCAGCGAACAAACTCGGGCGGCGTGATTTTTTGAAAAGGGTTGGACTAGTGGCGCCGGTGATCCTAGTCGCGCCGGGCATTGCCGCCGCGGAAACGGCAACCTCTTCCCCCGCCCCGCCGCATCCGCCAAGACGCCCGGTAGAATTCGGCGCCGACCTCGTCATCATCGGTGGCGGACTCGGCGGTTGCGCCGCCGCGCTCGCCGCCGCACGCAACGGTTTGCGCGTCATCCTGACGGAAGAGACCGATTGGATTGGCGGCCAACTCACGCAACAGGCCGTGCCGCCGGATGAAAATGGCTGGGTCGAAACGTTTGGCGGCACGCGCAGTTATCAAACGCTCCGCGCGGGCATCCGCGAGTATTATCTGCGCAATTATCCGCTCACGGAAAAAGCCCGCGCGGACAAATATCTCAATCCCGGAAACTGCTGGGTGTCGCGGATCGGCTGCGAACCGCGTGTTGCGCTGGCGGTCTTGCAGGAAATGCTCGCGCCCTATTTGAGCACCGGCCGGCTGCAAATTTTTCTGAACCACAAGGCCACCAGCGCGGAAACGAACGGCGACCGCGTCCAGGCCGTGAGCGTTTTGAGTGTCGAAACCGGGGCTGAAAAAATTCTGCGCGCGCCATTTTTTCTGGATGCCACCGAGCAGGGCGATCTGCTGCCGCTGACCAAAACGGAATATGTTCTCGGCGCGGAGGCCAAGACCGACACCACCGAGCCGCACGCCAAGGAAAAAGCCGAGCCGGACAATGTGCAGGGCTTCACTTGTTGCTTCGCGCTGGACTATCTGGCGGGCGAAGACCATACCATTGATAAGCCGACAGATTACGCTTTTTGGCACGATTTTCGATTACCCCCGGCACCGGAAAAATCCGAGCGCTTCTTAAGTTTCGATGCGCCGGATTCAAAAAAAATCGGTTTCGATCCGGAAGCGCGCAAAGGATTCTGGACCTACCGGCGCATCGCCGATCGGGATTTGTTCGCGCCGGGATTTTATCGCGGCGACCTCACCATCGTGAACTGGCCGCAGAATGATTATTCCTTCGGCCGCATCTGCGACGTGGATGCGGCGACGGTGAAAAAGCATCTCGACCATGCCAAGCAGTTGAGCCTGTCGCTGGTTTACTGGCTGCAAACGGAAGCGCCGCGTCCCGACGGCGGTGCGGGCTGGCAAGGACTGCGGCTGCGCGCGGACGTGGTCGGCACCGAGGACGGCCTGGCAAAATATCCCTACATCCGCGAAGGCCGGCGCCTCCGCGCGGAGTTCACGGTGCTGGAGCAGCACGTCACCACCGAGGCGCGGATGCAGGCCACCGGGTTGGACAAAACCGCGGTGCGCGCCACCCCGTTTTATGATTCGGCGGGCATCGGCAGCTATCACATGGATTTGCACCTCACGACGACCGGTGATCGCGGCGCTTACGGCAGCACGCTGCCGTTTCAGATTCCGCTGGGGGCCTTGATTCCGCAGCGGGTGGAAAATCTTTTGCCGGCGTGCAAAAACCTGGGGGTGACGCATCTCACCAACGGCTGTTACCGCCTGCATCCGGTCGAATGGAATATTGGCGAAGCGGCGGGAGCGCTCGCGGCGTTTTGTTTGGCGCGGAAAAAATCGCCGCGCGCAGTGCGGAACAAAAAATCGCTGCTCGCGGACTTTCAGAAGCTGCTGCGCGCCGACGGCGTGCGGCTCGAATGGCCGAAGGAAGCCGGCGCGATTTGAAAACGACGGCCGCGAACAATGAAACAGCGCGGCGGAATGGGGGCAAAACGGAGCCGCTTTGCGATGGTGTTTTTCCAGTCCGGCGCTATTTTTTCGTCGGTGCCACCTCCCTTCATACCATCGCCGCTGCGCCGCGCCGTGCTCGTCGGCATCGCGGTTGCCAGTTGCCAGTTGCCGCTGACCACCGTGGCGACGACGGATTATCTGGTGGATGCGGAAAACAATCTGCCAAGCAGCTCCGTCACGTCGGTGGCACAGACGCCGGATGGTTATCTCTGGGTCGGCACTTACGATGGGCTGGCGCGGTTCGACGGCGCGCGGTTTGTGACGTTCGATCCGGCCAACCGACCGGCGTTGAGCCAGTCGCGCATCCAGGATCTGTTTCTCGATGTGCAGGGCACGCTGTGGATCAATACGTTTCGCGGCGGCCTGACGTCGTATCGCGACGGCGTTTTCCGCGCGGAACTGCTGGACCAGCCGACCTTTGATCTGCACACCTCGCTCGTTTTTTCCACTTCCAACCGGGTGGTGTTCGTGACGCAATTCGGCGAAGTGTTGTCCCGCGATCCCGCCAAAGTCGGCGGCGAATGGGCCGTGGTCAAACCGCCGCCGGCGGAGCGCCCGCCGATTTTTCAATGTGCCGACCGCGACGGCCGGCTTTGGTTTCTGACACGCGATGGTCATATTCTCCAGTTTGCCGACGGCCAATTCCAAATGTTGGCCGATGACGGCGGGCTCGCCGGCAGCCAGATTTACACGCTGGTGGCCGATGCGCGCGGCAACATTTTTGCCGGCGCGGAAAATGAAATTGCCCGCTGGAGCGGCAAACAATTTGAAGCCATCACGCCCACCAACGGCGAAGCGGACGTGCAGCCGCAACTGCTCTTCCCGACCAAATCCGGGGCCATCTGGGTTTTGGATGGCGAGCGGTTGCGCAAAATGGTCGGCCGCGAATGGGTGGCCGAAGCCACGCAATGGCGCGGCCTGCTGGGTCCGGCGTCAGGTCGTGCCATGGGCGCACATGAAGATCGCGACGGCGGCTTGTGGTTTAATCATTATGGCAACGGCCTCTTCCATATCACGCCGGACGGTCATTTTCAGCGGCTGACCTCGCAAGACAATTTACCGAGCGACCGCGTAGGCGCTTGGTTTCAGAGCAATGACGGCGGCGTCTGGGTGGGGGCCACGCTCGGCGGCCTCGCCCGGTTGCGCGACCGGCGTTTTCACGTCGTCGGTCCGGCGGAAGGTCTGCCCGCGCGCACGGCGTTGTCGGTCTGCGAAGACACGCCCGGCGCCGTCTGGATCGGCACCGGCGGCGGCGGCTTGTGTCGTTGGACGAATGGCGTGATCACGCGTTACTCGGTCGGCGCGAGCGCGTCGGCGAATTTTATTTTTTCCATTTCACCGCGACCTGATGGCGGCGCGTGGTTGAGCGCGGCCGAAGGCGAAGACTTGTATCAGTTTTACGATGGCCGGGTGCAGCGCGTGTCGTGGGACGTGCATGGCATCAAGTGTATTTTGACCGACCACCTGGGCCGCGTCTGGATCGGCACCAAATCCGGCATCGCGCAATGGGCCGGTGAGCAGCGCTGGCTGCTCGGCACAAACAACGCCACGACGACGCCCTCGGTGCGCGCGTTGGTGGAAACGGCAGCGGGCGTCGTTTGGGCGGGTGCGGATGACGGCACGCTGTATCGTTGCGCGGCGGAGCAGTTGACCGCGTTTCGTCCGAAAGATGCGCTGGCGGACCAACCAATTTATTCCCTCGTGGCCGACGCCGATGGCACCCTGTGGGCCGGCACGTTTCGCGGCGGATTGCTGCGCTTCAAAAATGGCCGGTTCAGCCGGATCACGGCCAAGCAGGGATTGCCGGTGGAGGTGATCTGTCAAATGCTCGAAGACCAGCACGGACGGCTCTGGCTCGGCACGCATCAGGGAATTTATTGCGTGGCCAAAGCCGCCTTGGAGACCTGCGCCGACAGCCCGACCAACAAACTGGATTACATCACCTACGGCGTGCATGACGGCATGCCGGCCTTGGAATGTTCTGACGGTTATCAGCCTTCCTGTTGGCGGGCGACGGATGGCCGGTTCTGGTTTACCACGGTGCGCGGTGCCGTGTGGGTGAACCCGGATGAACTGACGGCGCGCGCCGCACCGCCGAAAGTAGTCATCGAGGAGTTCCGCGTGGACGGCGAACTGGTGAGCTTGGGGTCGGGGGGCACGCCGCTGGGTTCTGAGCCGCCCCCGCACGCCAGTGGCCCGACGCCCGACCCCATCATCATTTCACCGGGGCACAAACAACTGGACTTCCAATTCACGGCGCTGAGTTTTGATGCCGGGGAGCAGGCGCGGTTTCGATATCGCGTGGATGGACTGGATACCGACTGGGTGGACTGGGACACCCGGCGCACGCTGCAATTGCGCAATCTGGCCCCGCGCGAATATCGCCTGCATGTCATCGCCTGCAATAGTGAAGGGGTTTGGAACACCACCGGGGCGACCCTTGCGTTTGAAGTGCAACCGCATGTTTACCAGACCTGGACGTTCAAAATCATCGGTGGCTTGGTGCTCATCGGCGGCATTTCCTTCGGGGTGCGGCGTGCGGCCACGCGGAAATACCGGCGCAAACTTGCCCTGCTCCAGCAACAGCACGCCATCGAACGTGATCGCGCCCGCATTGCCAAAGACATTCACGACGACGTGGGCGCGGGCCTGACGCAGATCACGCTGCTCACCGAGCTCGCCCGGCGCGATCCCGAACAAACGAACGCGAATCTCGGGCGCATTTCGGATTCCGCGCGCAAGCTGACCAAGGCGATGGATGAAATTGTCTGGGCGGTGGATCCGCAGCACGACACGTTTGACGGCCTGTTGGATTACATTTCGGCCTACGCGGAAGATTTTCTGCGCGTGGCCGGCATCCGGTTCCGCATGGACTTGCCGGCGCAGTTGCCCGTGGCGCGGGTGGATGCGGAGTTGCGCTACAATTTGTTCCTCGCCTTGAAAGAGACGTTGAACAACATCGTCAAACACGCCAAGGCCACGGAAGTCTGGCTGCGGCTGCGGCTCGAACCGAAGTCATTCACGCTGATCATCGAGGATAACGGACAGGGTTTGCCGGACGTGACTGAACAACGGGAGTTGAACTTGAGCAAAGCGCGCCTCACGGCTGGGTCTGGGATGGGGAATCTGGAAAAACGGCTGACCGCGATCGGCGGCCACTGCAAAATTCACAGTGCTGGCGGCCAGGGCACCCGCGTGGAAATGTCCGTGGACATCAACTACGCCGCATCACCAGTTATGGCGATTGGCCGCGATGACTATGAAGAGTAAAGTCACGCCATGACACCTTTGATTCGCCGCGAGGGTTTGCTGTCGTCGCGAATGGGGAGGTTCCATTATCTCTTAACCGCACATGAGCATTGCTGTTTCCATTGTTGAAGATGACGCGCAGGTGCGGGCGAGCCTGGTCAAGTTGATCGACAGTTCGCCGGGGTTTCGCTGCGTGAGCCAGCATGGCAGCGCGGAAAACGCGTTGTCGGAAATTCCCAAGGCCAAATCCGAAGTGGTGCTGATGGACATCAACCTGCCGGGCATCAACGGCGTCGAATGCGCGCGCCGGCTCAAACCGCAGTTGCCCGCCACGCAGATCATCATGCTGACGGTGTATCAGAACACGGAACACATCTTCAATGCGCTGGCGGCGGGAGCCACCGGTTACATGCTCAAGCAGACGCCGCCGGCGGAATTGCTCGCGGCCATCAAGGAGGTCCATGCGGGCGGCTCGCCGATGAGCAGTCACATCGCGCGAAAAATCGTTTCGTCCTTCCAACAGGTCGCTCCCACCACGCCCGCATCGCAGAGCCTGTCGCCGCGCGAAGCGGAAGTCCTGGACTTGCTGGCCAAGGGATTTCTCTACAAGGAAATTGCCGAAGCCATGAAGGTCACTTACGCCACCGTCCATACCCACATCCGCCATATTTACGAGAAGCTCCATGTGCGATCGCGGACGGAAGCGGTGGCCAAGCATCTGGGTCAGGGCCGCTCCCGGCGGGACCCCATTGCCGCCAACTGATGGTCATCCCCAGAACTGGCGATGGTGGCTCATCCGTTCTATGATACTCTTCGATTAATGCCCTTTGTTCCGAATCAATTCGTGCCTTGCTGTCTTTAGGAAATTCAACCCCAAAAACCAAATGAAAACCCAAAATCAAACCCGCTGGCAGCGTTTCCTGCCGCTGACTGCGTTGCTAACCGCCATCGGCCTGAGTGCCACGCTGCCGACTCGAGCTGCCAATGCCACCTGGAACAGTGCCCCGGCGGATGCCACCTGGACCAATGTGCTGAACTGGAGTGGTGCCACCGTGCCGGGAACGCTCAACAACACCGGCAATAATGGCGTGGATTCCGCCTCGATTGCTTTGTTCACCAACGCCATTGTTACTTACGGCGGCGCGGTCAATCCAGTTATTCCTGACGATGCGACCCTTGGCAATGGCAAGGCGCGCATGATGGGCCAGATCAATTTTGATGGGGTCAACTGTGGTGCCTATGTGTTTTCTTCGCCCAGCGCTTACGCCGCCCAGACGGCCGACCTCCCGGAAACGGGGGTTCTCAGCCTGTGTGTCAACTCAGGCGTCAACTCCACCAATGGTTCCTTCATCGGTGCCGCCGTCACCACGCCGCAGATTTTCATGGTTCCCGTGCAAATCCGGCTCCCCTCGTCCACGGACGGCACCTATTGTTTCACCAACAATGCCATCAGCCCGCAGGCAACTTATTATTTCAACAACCTCTTCTTGTATCCCGGCGGCACCACGCGCGGCGTGACCTTTGTTTTTGACGGCTCGAACACGGGCACCAACACGGTGGCCACTCTCGCGCAGAGCATCAATCAAAGCACGGGCAACACTGGCATCCGCAAACAAGGCACTGGCCGCTGGATTCTTTCCGGCGCTAATACGTTCAAAGCCGCCGCGCCGTTGAACATCATCGGCGGGACGTTGGAAGTCAAAGATCCCGCCGCTTTCGGGATCGCCAACAATGTGAACGTGACCAATTCCATCCTGCAAATTGACGGCATTTCCCTGAACGTCGGCGCGGTCACGCTTCAAAACAACGGCACCAACCTCATGATTGGCAGCGGCACGGTCAACGGTATCACGGTGGCCAACACGGCGAACACGGTCGCTTATGTGACTACCACCAGCGCCAGCGATGTGCTGACCATTGGCAATGCCGCCAACAAGATCACCGGCGGCGCGGTCACCACCACGCTCACCATGTCGGGGCCGGGAACGGTTGTGTTTCCATTCGCGAACAACTACACGGGCAAGTATGCGTTGAACACCGGCACCAATCAGCTTGCGGATGCGGGCGCGCTGGGAGCGGCTGCCAACTATAACTTGAATGCCGGCGCGGTTTTGGATGTGACCCCGCTCACCGTCAGCAGCGGCACCTATAGTTTTAGCGCCAAGGCGATCAGTGCCAACGGCACCGGCACCGGCGTGGGTGCGACCGCTTCGGCGCTCCTGATGGATGCGACGGGCATCTTTGATTTCGGTTCCAAGGCGATGACTCTGACGTATTCACCGACCGCGACGAACGGCGATCTCTCGCACCCCGTCATTTACGCCCCGCAAGGCAAGTTGAACTTCATTGGCAACGCCATCACTGTCCTCAACACTGGCGCGCTCCCGCTGGGTGCCGGCACCTACACGATTGTTCAACAAGGAAGCGGGACCATCACTTCCAGCGGTGCGTTCGTGACCATCGTCCTCGGCAGCGGCCTGGCCCCGGGCATGGTGGGCGAAATCGTGGCTTCCGGTAACAGCTTGAACCTGCTGGTGTATCCCTACACGCCGAAGAGCCTGGTGTGGATCGGCAATGATCCGCTGGTGCCGGGCGTATGGGACCGGCAGATCAGCACCAATTTCTTGAACGTTGCCACGCCTTCCGTGTTCAACATTTATGACACCGCCCTGTTCAACGTGACGGGCATTGCCCAAGCCACCGCCACTCTCGCTTCCACCCTGGTTCCCGGTGGCGTGACCGTGGACACAAGCGCGGGTGATTACACTCTGACCGGTGTCGGCCAGATCGCGGGCGGCACGATGCTGCTCAAGAAGAGCGCCGGCACTTTGAATCTGAACACGGTCAACACTTACAGCGGCGGCACCGTGGTTTCCAACGGCGTTGTCAAAATCGGATTGGATAATGCCATTCCGAGCACGGGCCTGGGCGACGTCACCAATGTCAGTCCGGCGGTGATTGACTTGAACGGCTATGCCGACACCATCGGCGCGCTGAACGGCAATGGCACCATTGATGTCACCAGCGGTGGCTCGTCCATTTTGAGTGTGGGGGCCAATGACAACAGCGGCACTTTCTCGGGTGTGCTGACGAATACTTCCGGCACGCTGGGCCTGACCAAACTCGGCTTGGGCACCCAAACGCTCACGCGCTCGAATGCTTACATTGGCGTCACGGACATCGAACTCGGCACTTTGAAAGTGACCGATCCTTACGCGTTCGGTCCGGTCGCGTCAGTGGTGATCAACGGCGGTTCGCTGGACATGGGCACGAATCTGTTCATTGACAATCTCTCGGGCGCGGGCGGCACCATCGCCAACAACACTTCCGCCACCACCAACAACTTGATCGTGAAAGGCACTTCCGCGACGGTCTATTCCTTCGGCGGCTCCATTCTCAACAGCGCCGGGAAAATTGTGTTAAGAGTGTTGGGCGGCACCTTGCGCATGACGGCAGGCAACGCCTACACCAATGGAACTTATGTCGGCAACGGCGCGACGTTCCAAATTCACAACTCGCCCGCCGGGGTGACCGGTCCGGTGATCGCGAGCAACAACGCCACGCTTGGCCTCTCCGGTGGCAGTTCTTCGCCCGCTACGACCCCCACCACGGTGACCTCGGTGGATGGTGCCGCCGTCACTTTCACCTCCGGTGCGGAAGGCGAAATCTGGGGCGGCCAGTTCCTCGGCAGCGCCACCACCACCAACGTATTTACCGGCCCGCAATCGGTCGGCGGCGTGATGACCTTCTCCAATTTCCTAGGTGTGGCGCGCTTTGCCCTCGCTTCCGGCAACTTCCGTTTCTTCAACGGCGGCGGCGTGAGCGGCGGTGACAATACCATGTTCGACTTTGTCACCGGCAACGTGCATACCCGCGATGCCCAGACCGTTTCTTTGGGTGCAATCAGAGGTGGCACTTCGGCCTCGGGCATCGGCGGCAATGGCACGGGCGGCACGGTGTCCACTTGGATCATCGGTGCCAAGAATGTGGATTGTTCTTTCCAAGGATATATCAACGGGAGCAACAACCTCGTAAAAGCCGGCTCGGGCGTGTTGACGCTGGATGGCGCAGCGGTGACGACCACCACCGATGGTGCCACCTGGACGAATTACCAATACGCTCCGGTCATCGCTTATCTCGGCACCACCACGATCAGCAATGGAATGCTGGCCGTGTCCGTGCCGAATGACCTGGCCAACGCCACGGCCATCCAGCTGGCCACCACCGGCAGCGTGTTGAACGCCGCCAACATGGGCTATGTGTCCAACTTCACGGACGTCAATGGTGCCAATGCCGCCCTCGTCACCAACGGCGTCCTCACGGTTCTCGCCGCCACGCCGGCGGGCGCGCCGCAGGTGCTCGGCGGTTTCGGCGTCGTGAAAGGCAACGGCGTGACCAACAGCGGCACGATCAATCCGGGCAACGCGGCCGCCGGCGGCACGTTGAGCATCTCCAACAGCCTCGCCATCACCGCGGGCGCGACCAATTACTTCGACTTGTCCGACGACCTCACCGGTTTGGTGAAGCCAAGTGACATGATCGTGGTGCAGGGCGACGTGAACCTCACCGGCAACAGTGTCATCGGCATCGGCGCGCTGAACGGCGTGGTGAAAACCGGCAAGTATCCGCTGATCAAATACGGCGGCAGCTTGAAGAACGAAAGCGGCGTGGTTCCGACGGGAACCAGCATCCCCAATTTGTCGTTAGGCGGACTCTTCACCGCCACGTCGCGCGCGACGATGGTGTTGAGCAACGCCCCGGGCGAACTGGATTTGGTGGTGGTCAGCCTCAACACCAAGAATTTGACCTGGGCCGGCGACGGGGTCAGCAATTTGTGGGATGTCGTTGCCAGTTCCACCTGGCGCGATGTCACGACGCCGATTCAATTCTATCAGCTCGACTTCGTCACGTTTGACAACACGGCTACGAACCAGAACGTGTCATTGCAGGGCACTCTGGTGCCGAGCGGCATCACGGTCAACAGCACCAGCAACTACGTGTTCAGCACGCCGGGCATCATCGGCGGCACCGGCACACTCATCAAGACGGGCACGGGCACTTTGACGATCACCAACGGCGCCAACACCTACACTGGCGGCACGATTGTCAGCAACGGCCTGCTGAGCATCGGCACCGACAGCGGCAACAATCAAAACGATCAAGCCCTCGGCATCGGCCCGGTGACGGTCTCGGGCGGTGAACTGCGTTTTGGCGGCAATGCCGGATCAACGGTGGTGACGCACTCGATCAGCAACGCGATTGTGCTCAATGGCGGCAGCGTCAAGGCGCAGGACGGCCTTCAGCGGTTCACCAATTCCACCGTCACTGCGGCGGCGGGTGGCGGTTCGCTCGTGACCGTGTTTGCGACCAAAAATCTCATGCTGGATTCGCCGCTCATCGGCACTGGCAGCGTCACCGTGACCGCCGTGGCAGCGGGCACGAATGCGGCGGGCGGTCAGGTCATCCTGAACAACGCCACCAACACGATCAGCGGTTCGGTGATTGTCGCCACCAACGGCAACCTGGCTCTGGTCGGCGCGGCAGGTTTGTCCAACAGCGTCGCGATTGATGTCCAACTCGGTGGCATTCTGGATGTCACCGGCCGCACCAATGTTTCGCAAACATTGACCCTGCTTTCCGGCCAGACGCTCAAAGGCAACGGCGTGGTGCGCGGTAATATCGTCCTGAACAACGGTGCCACGCTCGCGCCGGGAGCGACTGGAGCCATCGGCACGCTGGGTATCACGAACGCTGCCACCACGGTGACGATGGGCGGCACCATCTCGCTGGACATCAACCGTTCCGCCACGCCGAACTGCGACCGTTTGGTGTCCACCACCAACGTCTTCGGCGGCACCCTCACCGTGAACAACCTGGGCGGCCCGTTGCAGTTGAACGACACCTTCACCCTGTTCACCAGCGTCACCAATCGGGGCGCGTTCGCCGTGACCAATCTCCCGAGTCTGCCGACCGGCTGGGGTTGGAGCAATTCCTTGGCCTCGAATGGCAAGCTGACGGTCGTGGTGACGGTGAGTGCGACGCCGACCAACCTCGTGTTCGCGGTGAATGGCACGAACCTGACCTTGTCCTGGCCGGCGGATCATACCGGCTGGCGCTTGCTAATGCAGACCAACAAACTGGGCTTGGGATTGAGTTCCAATACCAACGATTGGAGCACGGTCACCGGTTCCGCCGCCACCAACCAAGTGGTGCTGCCGATGGATCCGGCCAAGCCGACGGAATTCTACCGGCTGGCCTATCCGTAATGAGTCTGATCCTTGATGGCGCGGCCAGGCGACTGGTCGCGCCATTTTTGTGTCAACGAGACGATCGAGCCGAAGCGCCGCTTCGGAAGCAGTTTGCACTGTCCGCGCTCAACCTCGTCGGAAGCGGGAAAGATGACAAAACTGTCACGCAGCATTGGTTGAAAATTCATCCGGCTTGGGTTTAATGTCGAGGTCGGCACTTAGCGGCGACCAGCAAATTAAACCACTATGAAAAATAGAATGATCCTCAGTTCTCTGCTCGCCGCGAGCTTGCTCGTCGGCTGCGCTTCGGAAAAATGCGCCATGTGCCAGAAAGACGGCGGCGGCAAAACCGCCAAACTCATGGCCCAAGCCAAAGTCAGCAAGGAAACCGCCCAACAAGCGGCACTGGCCAAAGTGCCCGGTGGCACGGTCAAGGACGGCGAGCTGGAAAAGGAAAACGGAAAATTAATCTGGTCGTTTGACATTGCGATTCCCGGCACCAAAGACATCAAGGAGGTGGCCGTGGATGCGATCACCGGCGACGTCATCGCCGTGGAAACTGAAACTCTCGCCGAGCAGGCCAAGGAAGCCGCGGAAGATGCCGCGAACGCCAAAAAGAAAAAAGGCGACGACAAAGACTGATTGACGGGAATCTGAAACAAGCCAAAAGTCCTCAACTTCTATTTAACCAAATCACCTCCATGAAAAAACTCCTCTTGCCCATTTTGTTTTCACTCGCCATCGCGACGGCTGCCCGCGCGGCGGAACCGTATCATTTCATCAAGGAAATTCCCGTGGGCGGCGAGGGCGGCTGGGATTATTGCACCGTGGATTCGGCGGCGCAGCGGCTTTACGTTTCGCACGGCACGAAGGTGGTGGTGATTGATCTGGCCAAAGACGTGGTCGCCGGCGAGATCACCAACACGCCGGGCGTTCACGGCATGGCCGTCGCGCCGGAGTTGAATCGCGGTTTCACCAGCAACGGCCGCGAGAACAAGGCGGGCATCGTGGATTTGAAAACCTTGCAGACGCTTTCCAAAGTCGAGACCGGCGCCAATCCAGACGGGATGTTGTATGAACCGGGGCAGCAGGAAGTTTATATGTTCAACGGACGCGGCGAGTCCGCCACGGTCATTGACGCCAAGACTGGCAAGGTGGTCGCCACGATTCCGCTCGGCGGCAAACCGGAGTTCGCGCAGGCCGATCCCAAGGCCGGCCGCGTCTTCAACAACCTTGAAGACAAAAACGAAGTGGTGGCGATTGATACCCAGACGCACACCGTCGTGAACCACTGGCCGATTGCGCCGGGCGAAGAAGCGAGCGGCCTGGCCTTCGATGAAAAAAATCACCGCTTGTTCCTCGGCTGCGGCGGCAGCAAAACGATGGTGATGATGGACAGCATTAGCGGCAAAGTGCTCGCGAGCGTGCCGATTGGCGACGGCGTGGATGCGAACTCGTTTGATCCCGCCACGCAATTCGCCTTCGCTTCCTGCGGCGACGGCACAGTGACGATTGCCCACGAAGACGGCACCACGCTGACCGTGGTGCAAACCTTGAAAACGGAAAAAGGGTCGCGCACGATGACGATTGATCCGGCCACGCACAAAATTTATCTGGCCGCGGCGAAGTTCGACGCGCCCGCCGCCGGCCAGCGCCGCGGCAAGATGGCTCCCGACAGTTTCAAGATTCTGGTTTATGGCATGGAGAAATAATTCCATGGAGACAAAGAAATGTTTCCCAATTTTATTCGCGGCGACGGGGGCGCTGGCTTTAGCTGGTTGCATCAGTGGCCCGACGGATCGCCATGCGCCGAAGGTTGTAAAAATCCCGACGTTTTCACATCCGCGCGACATCACGAATCCGTATCTGCCCCTCGCTTCGCTCAAGCAGGATATTCTTGAAAATAAAAGCGAACGCGTCGAGCGCACGGCCCGGCCGAATGTCCACAAGACGTTTCAGATTGGCGGACAAACGGTCGAAGCGTTGACGGTCGAGGATCGGGAATATACGGCGAGCGGTGAATTGACCGAGGCGACGCTGGATTATTTCGCGCAGGACGACGTCGGGAATGTTTATTACTTCGGCGAAGACGTGAATACCTACAAAAATGGAAAAATCTCCGGGCACAGCGGCGCGTGGCTGCTCGGTCGGGATACGAAAACTCCCGGCATCTTGTTGCCCGCGCATCCGAAGACCAGTGACAAGTTTCAATCCGAAAATGTTCCCGGCATCACGCGCGAGGACGACGAAGTGGTTTCCATTTCCGAGACCGTGACCGTGCCGGCGGGAACTTTTCATGATTGCGTGAAGGTCAAGGAACATGCTTCCGACGGTGCGACGGAATTCAAACTCTACGCACCCGGAGTCGGTGTCATTGCCGAGATGGATTCGGAAGCGGGGCTTTTGTTAACATCCCACTCGACGAAGTGAACCTCGCTCACAGCACTTTTCCATGCGCGTCCTAGTTGTCGAAGACGAAAAGAAAACCGCCTCGTTCGTGCGCAAGGCACTGCAGGCCGAAGGATTCGCGGTGGACGTTTGCGACAATGGCGAGGCTGCGCTCGCGGCGGCGGCGGGCACGCCGTTCGACGGCATGGTGCTGGACATTATGCTGCCCGGGCGCGACGGCTTGAGCGTGCTGCGGCAACTCCGCGAGCGCGGAAATAAAACACCCGTGCTGCTGCTCTCGGCGCGCGGTGCCGTGAACGAACGCGTCGAGGGTCTTAATGCCGGGGCCGATGATTACCTGCCAAAACCGTTTGTCATCGCCGAGTTGGTGGCGCGGGTTCGCGCGCTGGGGCGACGCGGCGGTGAAGTGAAACCCACGGTGCTGCGACTCGCGGATCTCACGCTCGACACGATCTCGCACCGCGCCCAGCGCGGCGGGAAAACCTTTGAGATGACCGCCCGTGAATTTCGCCTGCTGGAATTTCTGATGCGCTCGCCCGGCCGGATCTGCGGCCGCATGAGCATTATTGAAAAAGTGTGGGACTACGATTTCGATCCGGGCACCAACCTCGTGGACGTTTACATCAGGCGGCTGCGCGAAAAAATTGACGACGGCTTCGAACCAAAACTGCTGCACACTGTGCGCGGCATCGGTTATGTGCTCAAGGAGACTCCATGAATGGCGTTGTCTGCCCCGCACCCCGGCCCGCTCGCCTTCCGACGGGGTGCGGGGGAATTGGTTCCAGGCTCATCCAAAATTTCCCCGCTGGTTTTGACCGTTGGATTTTTCAAATGGGAGTTCAAGCCAGCTCGGACCTTCGCGACGTTCTCCCTCTCCGCTCCAGCGGCTGGAGGGGCGAGGGCCGGGGTGCGGTGAGGCCGGACTCGCCTCAAAACAGCAACTTCCCCAGCGCCATAATTTCATGACCATCCGCACGCGCCTCACCCTTTGGTATGCGGTCGTTTTGGCCGCGTCGCTGCTGGTCATCGGAGTGGGCACTTACACGGAGATTGACGAACAACTGCGCCACGACCATCGCCGCGCAGCAGACGAACATGCCTTTGCGGAAACCGGTGAGCTGCTATTTCAGGTCGGCCTGCCCGCGATCCTGCTGGGCTTGCTCGGCGGCTGGTGGATGACGCGACGCGCGCTGGTGCCGGTGGCGGCCCTGACCAAAGCGGTGGAAAAAATTCATGATCATAATCTCTCGGCGCAGCTCCCGCGCACCGGCAATGGCGACGAACTCGATCGGCTCACGGAAGTGTTTAACGCCATGACTGCACGGTTGGACGGCTCATTCCAGCGCATCCGTGAATTCACCTTGCACGCTTCGCACGAATTAAAAACGCCACTCACCATTTTGCATGGCGAACTCGAAACCGAGCTGGGCGAGGAAAATCTGCCAGCGCCGCAACGCGAACGCCTGGCCAGCCAGCTCGATGAAATCCAGCGGCTCGCCAAAATTGTGGACGGCCTCACGTTGCTCACCAAGGCGGACGCGGGTCAGATCACGCTGCATTTTGCAGCGCTCCCGCTCGATGGAATTATCCGCGACGTGTTCGCCGACGCTCAGATGCTCGCCAAGTCCGCAGACATTTCCGTGACAATGGCGATTTGCGAGGCGGCCAATATTCGCGGCGACAAGCACCGGTTGCGGCAACTCCTGTTGAACCTGGCCGACAACGCCATCAAATACAATCAGTCCGGCGGCACGGTGGAATTTTCGTTGCGTGCAAACGGCGCGGAGGCCGAATTGAAAATCACCAACACGGGCAAAGGCATTCCGCCGGACATGCTGCCGCGCCTGTTCGAGCGCTTTTTTCGCGGCGACGCCAGCCACAATTCTGCCGTGGACGGCTGCGGTCTTGGCTTGAGCATTGCCCAGTGGATTGTCCACGCGCACAATGGTCAGATCGAAATCACATCGCAGCCGGACCGGCTCACGACGGTCACCGTCCGGCTGCCCATTTCGTCTGACAGCACAACTTAGTGAAACGCACCATCATCATTTTGAGCGGTTGTCTGCTCGCGGGCTGCGCGCATTTTGAATCGCAGCCGTTGGCGCCGGACAAATCCGCGGCGCAACTGGAATCGCGCCGGCTGGAAGACGCCGGGCTCAAACTTTTTCTTCAGACCAATTCGATCAGCAAACCAACCAACTGGCCGCTGCCGCAATGGGATTTGGATTCGCTCACGCTGGCAGCGTTTTATTTTCATCCCAGCCTCCAGGTCGCGCGGGCGCAATGGCGCGAGGCGTTGGCCGGAATCAAAACTGCGGCCGGCCGGCCCAATCCCACCGTGACCGTCGGCCCGGGTTACGATTTCAGCGCCTTGTCCGGGGTGAACCCGTGGCTGCCGTTTGGTTCGATGGATGTGCCGATCGAGACAGCTGGCAAACGTGGCAAGCGCATGTCCCAGGCGGGGAAACGGGCCGAGGTTGCGCGCCAGAATTTCTTCGTGGCTGCGTGGTCGGTTCGGGCCAACGTGCGCGCCAGTCTGGTGGAATTCATTGTCGCCCGCGATCGGACGGTGCTGGTGGAAACACAGTTCACCGCCCAGTCGGAAATTTCACGACGACAAGAACAGCGCCTGGCCGCCGGGGACATTTCCCGCGCCGAGGTGAACGTTTCGCGCATCGCGCTGGGCCGGCTGCAACTGGAGCTGGGTGACGCGCAAGCCAGGCGCGCCGAAGCGCGGGCGCAGTTGGCTGCGTCCATCGGTGTCCCGGCCCGCGCGCTGGACGGGGTGAAATTAGCTTTCAGCTTGGCGGCAAGTGCGCCGCACGATTTGACCGACGCGGCTGCCCGTCGCCTCGCGTTGTGCGGTCGCGCGGATGTGCGCGCGGCGCTCGCGGATTACGCGGCGGCGGAAGCGGCGCTGCGATTGGAGATCGCCAAACAATATCCGGACCTGCATCTGAATCCCGGCTATCAATTTGATCAGGGCGAACACAAATGGACGCTTGGCTTCACGTTCGAACTGCCGTTGCTCAACCAGAACCAGGGGCCGATCGCCGAAGCCAGGGCGCAACGCGAAGTGGCAGCCGCGAAATTTGTCGCACGGCAGGCGGAGATCATCGGGGAGATTGACCGCGCCGTGGCGCAGTTTCGAGTCGCCAACGCGCAGCTGAAATCGAGCGGCGATTTTTACCGGGCCGCGGAACAACAGCAACAGGCAGTGCGCGCGGGGCTCCAAGCCGGCGCCACCGATCACTTGGATTTGCTCAGCGGACAAATTGAATTTGCCGCCGCCGCGCTCGTTCGGCTGGAGGCCGAAACAAAATGGCAAACCGCCATTGGCGCACTTGAAAACGCGCTGCAACGTCCGACCGATTCCCTCGCCGCCTTGGATTCCAGCCAACCATGAAAAGAAATTTTCTCACAACTGTTGCCGCCTTCGCGCTGGTTCTGGCGCTGGCCGGCTGCGCCAAATCTGCGGATGAAAAGGTGAAGGCCGACGAGAAACCTTCGGCAGCCGCCGAACCAGGCGTGAAGCTGGAGGCCGAAACGCAAACGCGCCTCGGGCTCGCCACCACCAATCTCCCCGCCGCCGAATGGACTCCGGAAATCAAGGGGTTTGGGCGGGTCGTGGATGCCGCCAGCCTCGCGGCGGCGGTGGGCGAATTTGCGGCCGCGCGGTCAGCGCTGGAGGTTTCCACCAAGGAACTGGCGCGGGTGAAGACGCTGACCGGGCAAGGCAACGCGTCGGACCGGGCCCTGCAAACGGCCGACGCGGCCATGAATCACGACCAGTTGGCTTTTGTCGCCGCCCGGGCAAAATTGGAAATGAACTGGGGCAAGCGGCTCGCGGAAAATCCGGCGGACATGCTCCAGCGGTTGGAGGATGGTCAAAGCGCTTTGGTGCGAATTGATTTGGCGGCTGGCGAGCAGTTGCCATCACCCGGCGCGGCGCGCATCGCTCCGCTCAACCAGGCGGCGACCGTTGTCACCGCCGAATTTTTCGACGCCACGGCGGGAGTTGATCCGCAGACGCAGTCGCAGAGTTTTCTGTTCGTCGCCAAGTCCGGCGCGCTCACGCCCGGCGCGGCCGTCACGGGTTTGCTAAAGACTTCCGGCGCGTCCATCAGCGGCGTGGTCGTGCCGGCGTCGGCGGTGCTGCGCCACGAAGGCAAAGGCTGGATTTATGTGCAGACGGAAACCAACCGGTTTGCGCGGACGGAAATTCCGCTCGACCGCTTGACGGACGGCGGCTGGTTTGTTTCGGAAAATGTCTGGGCGACGAACCGTATCGTCATCAACGGTGCACAGACGCTTTTGTCCGCCGAACTGGGCGGCGGCGGTTTCAACACGGGCAATCGCGACTAGCAGGTGATTTATTGATGGCATGAACTTCGATTTTTCAAACGGCAATCGGATTTTTCAGCGGCGCACGCTGGCCGTCCCCTCTCCCCTCAACGGGGAGAGGGCTAGGGTGAGGGGTGGTCAGGTGTTGGAGGTTCCCATTTCTTCAAGTGTGTCGGCAGGCGAGTTGGTATTTCCGGCAGAACATTATCCTGATGCGGCGCGCGTGACTGCAAGTCCGCCCAAATCGGTTCGCGCACGAACCGAACATCCTGCAATTGCGAATTCCAAAACCGCCGCGTCTGGATGTTTCGCGATTTCAAATACTCTTCCCGCAGTTTGTCGTGCGCTTGTTGCTCCGGAAATCCGTGCTGGCCGCCGTCCAGTTCGAGGTTGTAGCGCGCCTCGGCACAGAAAAAATCCAGATAGGATGCGCCGACTTGGTGCTGACGCAGAAAATTGTAGGCAGAGAAACGACGGTCGCGGAGAATCGCCCACAGCTTTTTTTCCGCCCAAGTGGATTTCTTCCGCAGGGCGCGGGACAGGGAAACCGGATTCATTACGGAATGATTTAACGGGCCGGCGGTTTCAATTCAAGCGTTGCTTTTTATTCCCACCCCTCACCCTGGCCCTCTCCCCGTTGAGGGGAGAGGAATTGGCTTTGGATGACTCGCTGATTACGAGCGTCTCGATGCCTGTGACCGTGGCATCCACGCGAATGTTTTCTGGCAATTACTTTGCATCATGCTGAGGCAACTCGTTGAAAATTCCCTGCGGTTGCGCGGCGTGGTCATCACGCTGGCGATTGCGCTCATTGTTTACGGGCTGTTTGTCACGTCGCGGGCCAAGCTGGATGTCTTCCCGGAATTCGTCCAGCCGCAGGCCACGGTGCAGACGGAAGCGCCGGGTCTCGCGCCGGAACAAGTGGAAACACTCGTCACGCGGCCGGTCGAAAATGCCTTGAACGGCGCGGGCAATCTGGATTCCATCCGCTCCGAATCCATTCAAGGCTTGTCCGTCGTCACGGCGGTGTTCAAGGAAGGCACGGATATTTATCTCGCGCGACAGATGCTCGCCGAACGGCTCGCGCAACTGGCGGGCGATCTGCCTGCCGGCGTGCAATCGCCGAAGATGGAGCCGCTCACGTCCTCGACGATGGATCTGCTGAAGTTCGGCTTGATCTCGGAGAAGTTGTCGCCGATGGAGCTGCGGACCTTTGCGGAGTGGACGGTGCGCCCGCGCATGTTGTCGGTGCAAGGCGTGGCGGCGGTGAAAGTTTTCGGCGGTGAAGTGCGGCAGTTGCAAATTCAAGTGAAGCCGGAACGACTGCTCGCGTTTGGAATTTCCATCTCCGACGTATTGAATGCCGCGCGCGAGGCGACCGGCGTGCGCGGCGCGGGCTTTGTGGAAACGGCGGCGCAGCGAATCGTGTTGCAGACCGAAGGCCAGTCGCTCACCGCAGAATTTCTCGGCGAAGTCGTCGTAACCCAGCGCGACGGACGCAGCGTGCGCTTAAAGGACGTGGCGAACGTCGTTGCGAGCGCCGAACCGAAATTTGGCGATGCGATCATCAACGGCAAACCGGGCGTGCTGATGACCACGTCGAGTCAATACGGTGCCAACACGATGGAAGTGACGCTGGACCTGGAGCGCGCGTTGGAGGAAATGAAGCCGGTGTTTGCGGCGGAGAACATTGCGTTCGTTCCCGCGCTGCACCGGCCGGCGACGTTCATCGAACACGCGCTCCACAACATGAAATGGTCGCTGCTGCTCGGCGCGTTGTTCGTGGCCGTGGTGCTGTTTTTGTTTTTGCTCGACCTGCGCACGGCCTTGATTGCGTTCCTCGCGATCCCGCTGTCGTTGCTGGCGGCGATCATCGTGCTCGACCATTTTGGCGTGACGCTCAATACGATGACGCTCGGCGGACTCGCCGCCGTGCTGGGCGTGGTGGTGGATGACGCGATCATCAACGTCGAAAACATTCTGCGCCGGCTCCGGGAAAATTCTGCGCGACTTTCGCCGCGCCCGTTACTCGCAGTGATTCTCGCTGCCTCGCTCGAAGTGCGCAGCGCGGTGGTCTATGCCACCTTCATCGTCGCGCTCGTTTTCCTGCCGGTGTTGACCATGAGCGGTCTGCAAGGACGATTCTTCGCGCCGCTAGGTGTCGCTTTCATACTCGCCAATCTCGCCTCGCTTGTCGTCGCGCTAACAGTGACGCCAACGCTTTGTTACACCTTGCTGTCGCGTTCTGGACCGCATGAAGAGCCGGCTTATTTGCGGCGGCTGAAACAAGTTCATCAACGGACTTTGCAGCGCGTGAGCCGGTGGCCGAAAACGATCATCGCGATTGTGCTGGCCTTGTTCATTGCGGCCCTGACGACGCTGCCGTATTTCGGCGGCGAGCTTTTGCCGGATTTTCGCGAAGGTCACTTTGTCGTGGGCATCACGATGGCCCCGGGCACTTCCTTGACCGAAATGAAACGGCTCGGCACGCAGATTTCGGTGGAACTGCTGAAAAATCCGAATCTTCAAAGCGTCGAGGAACAAATCGGGCGCGCGGAGGGCGGCGAAGACACTTGGGGCACGCATCGCGGCGAAATGCACATCGAGCTGAAACCCACGGGCGGCGAGGCCCAGGAAAAAGTGCAGGAAGAAATTCGCGACACGATGGCGAAATTTCCCGGGGTCCAAAGCGAGGTGCTGACCTTCCTGGGCGATCGCATCGGCGAAACCATTGCCGGCGAAACGGCGCAAGTGGTCGTGAATATTTTTGGCGATGATCTGGATGTGCTGGATGCCAAAGCAAAGGAAGTCGCGGCCGCCTTGAACCAGGTTCCTGGCGCAGCGGACGTGCAGGTTTCCGCGCCGCCCGGCGCGCCGAGCATGATGGTGCAGTTGCGGCCCGAACGGCTGACGCAATTTGGTTTTCGCCCGGTGGAAGTGCTCGCAGCGGTGCAGACCGCGTATCAAGGCGAGGTCGTGGCGCAGACTTACGAAGGCGACAAAGTTTTTAACGTCGCCGTGATCTTGGAGCCATCAGCGCGGCAGCAGCCGGAAACCGTCGGCGACCTGCTCGTCAGCAATGCGCAAGGCCGGCAGATGCCCTTGAAGCAATTGGCGAATGTGTTTCTGACGACCGGACGCTTCGCCATTTTGCACGACGGCGCGCGGCGGCGGCAGACGATCACCTGCAATCCGGCGGGGCGCGACGTGGCGTCGTTTGTGGCTGACGCAAAAAAACAGATCGCGACGCAGGTGCAATTTCCGGCGGGTGTTTATGCGGTGTTCAGCGGCGCGGCGGAAGAACAGAAAGAGGCCCAGCGGGAATTACTGCTGCATTCGCTCGTGGCGGCGGCGGGCGTGATTTTGCTGCTCGCCATGGTTTTTCGCAAAGCCAGCCATCTATTGCTTGTGCTGGCAAACCTGCCGTTTGCATTGGTCGGGGGCGTGCTGGCGATTTTTCTCGTTGGTTATTTTGGTGAGGCCGGGCGCGGCTCACTCTCACTCGGAACCCTCGTCGGCTTCGTCACGTTGTTCGGCATCACGATGCGGAATTCCATCATGATGATTTCGCATTTCGAACATTTGGTGAACGAAGAAGGGCTGCCGTGGGGTCTCGAAACCGCAACGCGCGGTGCCACCGAACGGCTGGTGCCGATTTTGATGACCGCGCTCGTCACGGGGCTCGGTTTGCTTCCTTTGGCCATCGGTAGCGGCGAAGCGGGCCGCGAAATCGAAGGCCCGATGGCGATCGTGATTCTGGGCGGACTGGTGACCTCGACGCTGTTGAACCTGCTCGTGCTGCCGACGCTGGCGCTGCGCTATGGAGAGTTTGGTGAAGCCAGCGGCGCAAAAACTCGCCCCACTTGAGCTAGGCGCACGCTACGGCCCGAGCACGAGTTCGCCGAATCCCAGAACGACGGGATTCAAGTCAGCCAGCGTCACGGGCTGGCCATTGGTCCGGAAAATTCCGGCCGGAACTTTTGCCTTTTCAATCACCGCGAGCGCCCGCAACCGGCGTTTTTCTGCCGTAGAAATGGCCGGAGATTGCGCCGTCAATTTACCGCTCTTGAGCACCGCGATATCGTTGGTGGTGAAGCTCGCGCCGTAATGGTTGAGCACGTCCACGAAGGCTTCCTTCTTGCGTGTGCCATCGGTCAATTGCAGTGAGGCGACGCGTTTGAGGCCGATCCGGGCGCGCAGCTCGGCGAGCAGATCGTGAAGGTCGGGACTCGCTTCCACTTTCGACAACTCCAAATCGAACGCATCAAGATGCTCCCGCGACTTCACCAGTTGCGCCTCGTCGAGCGCCGTTGTCTGGCTGTGTTCCCACCACCAAATGATCGGCTCGGCCAGCGTCTTGAGGGCTTTGTCGCGATCGGCCTTAAGTTCGGTGGCGTCCGCAAACGCCGTGCGCGCCAATTCGTATTCACCGTGGACGATCAGCAGCATGGCCTGCCGCACACGCAGGGCGCTGGTGGCGACTTTCTGATCCGGGTGCGCGGCGATGAAGTCATCAATTTTTTTCGATACCACCGCCGGGTCGGATGGTTTATTGGCGCCGACCGGATCGCCGCCCAGGTCAATGTCCGGAAGCTGCGCCGCGAACATCGCGGCGTTGGATTCGGCCACAATGGATTTGACTTGGTTGCTGGTGGCGCAGCCTGCAAACAAGGCGGCCACGAGAACGGTCACGACCAGCCAGGCGGCGGCGCGACGAACGGTGGGGCGAAACAGTTGGAGAATTTTCATGCGGTGTCAGTGGGTGGAAGATTCAGGGAGCGATGGCCTCGGCGATTTCGCTGAACAGCTTTTTGAAGTTCTCCGATTCAGGATCGAGATCGGCAAGTTCGCCGCGCAGGAGCTTGCGAACGAGGGCGGCCAGCACGGCGGGCAGCGCGGCGTGATCCATGCGGCGGCCCATTTCCTTGGCGGCGCGTTCCAAGCCGGCCGTGAGCACTTCGGCCACGCGGTCGCCCAGCAGCTTGACGCTGTTGTTCTCAACAAAACCGGCACCGTAGCGGGCCACGGCGGCGAGCACGTCGCCGGCAACCTCGACCAGGGTGGCCCCGGCCAACAGTTTAATCTGACCGGCGGTGCCTTGACCTTGATCGGCCGCGGTGAGGACGGCTTGCAGGACGGCGGTGGCGACGTTCTTTTCCAGCGCGGCGAACAGCTGTGCATTGCGCAGCATGGCTTCGATGGCCGCGTCCATGAGGTCGGCGGCTTGCAGCGCGGCGAGGCCGTGGTCTTTCACTTGTTGCGCGAGCAGACCCGCAAGTTCGGCGACATAGGGACCAAAATTCGTTCCGGTCAGTTCCGGATGTTTCGCCAAGGCTTGCAACGCGCCACCGACGGCGGCATTGGCCAGCGGCCAGGCTTCCATGCCGTCGCTTTTTGCCACGGCTGCCAGCACGCTTCCCACCACATCCTGCGCGAGACCGGCGTCGGCGATGATTAATTCGGGATGTTGCGCGAACGTCGCCAATGCGTCTTTGAAGATGCGTTCCATGCCGTCGCGGCCGAATACGGCGCGCAGGCCGGTGTCATTGATGGTCGAGGCAACCGAAGAAATCAGCAGCCGCAGCCATTTTTCGCCCACCGCGCCGTCGAGCAAATCCGGCTTGCGCGCGACGGCACCGATGGCGGCTTCGGCCAGATGCAACACCGTGTCGGATGAGAAATAAGCGGTGCTCGGTGTGGCGGCGAGCTGGTTCATCACGGCCAGTAAGGTCTCGCTCAGGAGTGGCGATTGTCCTGCGAGCAACTGCGGGCCGTGCTTGGCCACGGCGTTGATGCCGCCGCGCACGAGGTCACCCCAATGGTCTTTGAAGAAAGTTCCAAAATCATTCTTGTTTGCTTTCACCAGGGGCGCGGCATCCGTGAGAAAAGTGGCGACGATGTCGCGAAAAACGCCGGCGTGTTCGGAGGCGAGCTGTTCGCCCGCCAACTGCAAACCTTCGCCGATGAGCAGGCTGTAACCCTGGCCGCGCAACAAGCCAACCAGATAGTCGTCGGGACTGTCGGCATCGTCGCGAGCGCGGGCGAGCGCTTCGAGCAGCGCATCGGCCCATTGCGCGTGACCCTCGACTACCACTCGCGCATCGAGCAGGCCGTTGAGGGTCGAACTTAAAACGTGACGCAGGAGCGGGCTCCAATCCTCGAAATCGTCGAGGTCCGGTTTGGAGAAACGTTGCAGCACGGACTGCACAATGGTCTGGGCATTTTTGTCGCGGATGAAGAGCGACGTGTTTTCCGCGCCGAACTCCGCGACGACGTCGGCCACCAGCAAGCCGAGCCGCGCGCCGTAGCCGAGTCCGCGCTGGTCGCGCCCGGCGGCGGTGTAGAAAGCCGCCTTGCAGATATCGGCGTTCGCCTTGTCGTCCCAGTTGACGGACGGCACCCATTGCTTGAGCGCTTTCAAATATTCGGCGTCGGGATTGATCGCCGGCGGATGGGCCTGCTCGGGGAAAAGTTTTTCAAAAAATCCAATCCAATCGCCGGGCACGGGATTTTTGGCGAGCAGGGCTTTCAGCCGGGCGCGATCGTCGCCGAGCGGATCGGGGTTGTCGTTCTTGGTCTGTTCGAGATAATCGCGCAACCTCGGCAGCGCGAGATCCACATCGGCCACGCCACTTTCGGGCGGCATGGGAACGTAGAGCGCGCCGGTGACGGCTTCCTTTTCCGCGGTCAACCGGTCAATGCGGCCGGCGAGTTTGATGATGCCCTTGGCAATGGAAATGGCCAGACCAGCAGCTTCGGCGGTAATCATAATTGAGGTCGGGTGGGAATGAGTTTGCAGTGGAGCGGTTGGGAAACGGTTTGAATCCGGTCATTTCTCATCCGGCGTGATGGCGACGCGTTTCAGGTGTTCGCAATAAAGCGCCATGCTGTGGTCGCGCACGGTGGTCTTGGCAGCCTGCTTGAAATCGGCCGCCGCATTGGCGACCAGGTTCAGAAAGCGATACCAGAAGCCAATGTCGCGCTGCAGCCGCCCGGTGTCGTCAATATAGACCATTTCGCCGACGTGCTCGTAGCCGACAGCGCGCGGCGGAACCCGCGTGACGAGATCTTCATTGTTGACCAGCCGAAACGTGCGCGGGCCAAGAGCGGTTTGATAATTCTTGGCGAAATCAGGATTGCCCACGCGCGGGCTGCCGTAGTTGCAAACACCTTGAATCGGATAGCCGCGCGCCGCCGTGAGCCGATGCGCGCAGAGGGTCGCCAGCGCCGCGCCAAGGCTGTGACCGGTGACGTAGAGCAGCGCGCCCGAGCCGGGCAGGGCGTCCAGCGCCGACTGCACCGGCGCATAAACACTGGCCAGCGCGCGGGCAAAGCCGTCGTGAATTTCTCCGGGAAAATCCGGGGACGCTCTCAAGAACGCCCGGGCGTCCGACTCCCAATCGGGCAACTGCGACGGCTCCGTGCCACGGAAGGCGAGGATGGCGACGCCCGCGCCGACGGCGAGAAAACCCTGGGTGCTGGTCGGCTCGTCGTTGAAGTGCGTGACGCGGTCGAAGCGCCAGACGCCTTTGACCGTGGCTTCAATTTCCGCCGGCGTGGCATACGCCAGCAGCGACGCTTCGGCGAGCCAGTAAGCCTTGGCGACTTGGAATTGCGTGCTCGGCTCGCGCAGCGCTTCGCCAATGGGCAGCAGGGGTTTGGCTGGTTGCGGGGCGGTTCCAGCGGGTGCCGGGGCGGTGGAAACGGCCGGTGAATTTGGCGGCGGCGCGGCGGCCGAGTTGGCGGCGGGCGCAGTGTCCGCGCCGGTTTTTGCACCCAGGCTGCGCAGCTTGAGCAGTTGGTTCAAGATATCGAACCAGAACGGCGCGCCGAGGCAGACGGCGAACGCGGTGGCCACCAGGCCGAGGAGTTTTAGAATCAAAGCTGCCGCCATCCACTTTTTGCCGACGTGCTCGTCTTGCGCGTGCAGCGGCAGGAAGTTGTCCCGGAACGGGGCCACCCAGCCGATTGGGAAACCGATGCGCTCGAGCTTTTGCAGTTCCTTGATCTGCGTTTTCAAGGATGACTGCAATTCCGCGATGGCCGTGCCGTTCGTGGAGGCGGCATTTGCCAACGCGAGGTTGGTTGCATCCGCGGTGGGCAGGTTGGTTGAAACCACTGTTGGCACACTGATGGTTTTTGCATAATCCACCATCGAACTGCGCAGTCCCGGATCGCGGAACAGCACATAGCTGATGCGCAACGCGTCGCAATTCAGAATCAGCGCGACGGTCAGCCCGCTCCAGAACAGCCATTTCTGCACCTTGCGTTTGTAGCCGCCGGTGGTGCGCGCCATGGCCTCGCCAAACCAGCGGGCCAGCGCGGCGGTGACCTCGGCACGAACGGCCAGGGTGTCGGCGGGAAGGCTGCGCAGCAAACTGCTGAGCCGCTCGCGTAATTTGGGGGAAGCGTGTCGCTCAAACGCCCGGCTCAAGGCGGCGCGACTGTCTGGAATCACGCCATCCGCACCTTTGCCGGTGGCGATATCCAGGACGACTTTGGCAAACCGCGTCGCATCCATGTAAGCCGGTGACTCGGAATCCGCCGCCCGGAGCGGTTCGATTTCCGGGTGGGTCCAGAAAAGTTCTTCCATGCCTTCGCCGTGAGCGTTCTTCTCTGCGGCCAGCTTTGCGTCACCCGTCAGTTGACCGGCGGCGGGCGGCGGTCCGGCACCGGCGGATTTCTTTTTGGTGCCGCGGTCCTCGTGGCCTTTCAGCAGCGCGTTGACCGTGATTTTGAGGGTGTCGTGACGCCACCTCAGCCAATTGGCGAGCAGTTCGACCAGGATTGAGCAAATGCTGGCGAGCAGGAAAAAGACGGCGACTAGTCCGAGGCCGACATCAAGGATGGCTGGAAAGTTCATGGTGAATAAAAAGTTGGCGTGGCTAAATGGTCCGCGGGGCCGGTGATGTTCCCATACTCCATACTCCCGCTCCGGGCCGCAGCGCAAATGAATTCGGCGCGGTGGTGGCGGGGTGCGGGGTGCGGGCGGATTCGACCCCGATGATTGGATCTCGGGCCGCCCGGTGGCAACGGTGCCTAGGTTGATCGTTCATAACACAGTTGAGCCTGAACTTAATACTTATCCCGAACCCAGACTGCATTCGGGGTTTTGAAACGAATGACGGCCAAACGATAGGAGAGCCGCAATGGTGATGCAAGTGAATATGATGTTAGCTACAAGCGCAATTAATGCTGTGGGCGGTCGCCGCCAACCGTTGAAACGATTTTGAAGTTCGCTGCGACCGGACCACCCCGCGGAAGCCCGGGGCTAATGAGCGTGGCAACCGGAAGTCGGAAAATTTGTGAAACGTCCGGGCCAAGTTTCCCAACCGTTCAACGTGCGGCCGAATGGAATCTGGCCGCTTCCCGAGCCATCGGGACCGCGTCCCGATGCCCGCGGCGAACGGCAGGATGACTCTCGACGCGCCCCGCATTCGCTGGTTATGATCTGGCTGCAACGCCCGTGCAGCCGATCCAGGTTCCTGACCCATGCGCCGAAATTTGTCAGTCCGATTTTTTTTGGTTGACCTGACCCGCCTGATTTTTTTTGAAATCGCGCGGCCGGCGCTGGTCTTGGCCGTGCTGCTGCAACTGATGGGGAGCGGGCCGGCGTGGAGCCAGAATTCCGACTATCTCATTGATTCCTGGCGCAATCACGAAGGGGTTCCGGAAAGTTCCGTCCTGACGGTGGCCCAGTCGCCGGATGGCTATCTGTGGGTGGGATCGCCCGAGGGATTGCTGCGTTTCAATGGTGTCAATTTCGTCAAAGCCGAGCAGTTTTCGGCCATGCTCCGATTGCAGACCTCGATTGACTTTCTCGCCACCGATCGCTCCGGCCGGTTGTGGGCGGGGGCGGACGGGCGTCTCGCCCGTTATGACCACGGCCGCTGGCACGGCGTGGGCAGCACCAATGTTTTCTTCCGCAGTGTCGCCGAAGCCAATGATGGCCGGGTTTTTCTGGGTGGCATGGTTGGCCAGCTTTACACGATCAAAGACAACCAAGTGGTCACCCACCCGCCGCCTGCTGGCCTGACCAACAGCGGAGTGTTTTGCATCAGCGATGTCAAGGACGGTGGCTTCTGGCTGGTCAACCGGGGATTTATTGGCCGGTTGACGACCAAGGGTTGGTTGCGGCTGGGGCCAACCAACGCCATCGCAAAATCGTTGGTCGCCGCGCCGGCGCGACAAGGCGGCATCTGGGTTTATGTTCCGGGCGAACTCCGGCGGTTTCAGGCCGACGGCACGGTGACGTCATTTCCCGCCATTGATCTGGATCAACCACGCGAGATCATCGAAGACCGGTTCGGCACGATTTGGGTGGCTTCCATTGCCGCTGGCTTGACGCATTTCCGGCCCGGCGGGAGAGCGGTTACGATCAACGCCGCCAATGGCTTGGCGCACAATACGGTGCGGTGCGTGCTGGAAGATTTTGAAGGCAACCTTTGGGCGGGTGGGAGCGTGAGCGGCCTGAATCGGCTGAAGCCGCGGCAATTCCTCACGCTCGGACGCGGTGACGGATTGCCGGACAATGCTGTCCGGACGGTCGCGGAAGAATCGCCTGGCCACATCCTCGTGGGCACGCAGGGTGGCGGCATGGCGCGAATTCACGATGGCAAGGTCGTGGTGGAAACTTCTTCTTCAGCGGGTGTGCCGAGCAAAAATATTTGGAGTCTGCTGCGGGATCGGGGCGGACGGCTCTGGGTCGGCACTTACCACGACGGGCTGTTTGTGGAAACCAACGGCTTCCCGCGTCCGTTTCCGCTGGTCGCGGGCTGGGAGAAATCCGTTGCCTGCCTGATGGAAGATGCCCACGGGCGCGTCTGGGCAGGCGGCCCCACGGGTTTATGCGTCATCGAGACTAATTCAACCGTCACATCTATTACCAACTCGGTTATCAAGGGCTTCGCGGTGACCAGTCTCGCGAAAGATTCCAAGTCCCACACGATTTGGATTGGCACTTTTGCGCATGGCGTCTATCGGATGGATAAAGGCGACCCCTCGCGAATCAGTCCGCTGGCCGACTTGCCGGGCCGACGCATTAGTTCGCTGACGATGGATCAGGATGGGTTTCTTTGGGTGGGCATTTTTGAACACGGCCTCGCCTGTGTCCACGACGGCATCACTACCCTGATCGGGGTGGAACAAGGCCTCCCCGCCGACACGATTGGCTCCCTCCTCGAGGACGGTCACGGCTGGTTCTGGCTCGGCTCGACCCGAGGAATTCTCCGGGTGGCCGTCAACGACCTGCACCGCCAGGCGCAGCAGCCCAACCTGACCGCCAGCTGGAGTGTCTTCAACACAAGCGACGGCATGGATTCTGAATATTGTGCCGAAGGCTACCAGCCCACCGCGCTGCGGGCCAGTCAGGGTCGGCTCTGGTTTGGCACCGACCGGGGGGTCGTCACGGTGGACCCGGCCGGATTGCGCCTGAACACCAACCTGCCACCAGTGCTGGTGGAGCGCGTCGGCTTTACCGACCATGCCGGCACGAATCATATCCTCCTCAAACCGTTCGCGGACAAACTGGTGATCCCGGCGGGCAGCACCGAACTGGCGTTCTTCTTTGACGCGTTGAGTTACACCGCCCCGGAGAAAGTGGAGTTTGCCTACCGGCTGGAAGGCGTGAACAAAAACTGGGTGAGCCTCGGCCATCAGCGCGAACTCCATTTTCGAGCCATGGCCCCCGGCAGCTATGAATTGCACATCCAGGCCGCCAACAACGACGGCCTCTGGAATGAGACCGGGGCCACGCTGGCTTTCACCATCAAGCCGTTTCTCTGGCAGACACTGTGGTTCCGGTTACTCGTGTTGCTGGCGGTCGGGGGCGGCGGCGGCATGGCCATCTGGCGCACGACGCGCGGGCGCTTTCAACGCCGCATTGAACAACTACAGCAGCAACGACTGCTCGAACAGGAACGCGCCCGGCTGGCCACCGTCATGGAAAACACCAGCGACCTCGTGGTTTTTGCCGACCATCAGGGCGGCGTGATTCACGTCAACTCGGCCGGGCGGAAACTACTCGGTCTGGCCGCCGGCGAAGCCGTCCACACTCTCACCCTGGCGGAGTTGCAGCCGCGCTGGGCTGCCACTTTGGTGGCGAACCAAGCCATTCCCGCCGCCCGGCAGCAGGGCACCTGGGAAGGCGAAACCGCCCTGTTGCACCGCGACGGCCATGAAATCCCGGTGTCCCAAGTCATCATCGCCCACAAGGACGCGGCGGGCAGCGACACGTTTCTCTCCACCATCGCGCGCGACATCACCGAGCAGAAACGCGCGGAAGCCGAGTTGCAGCGGCGCGAAAAACATTTTCGTTCGCTCATCGAACATGCCTCCGACAGCATCACCGTGATCAATCCGCAGGCGATCGTCACCTATCAAAGTTCTTCCGGCGAACGGCTCTTGGGTTATCCCGCCGAAGCGATGCTGGGCCGCTGCCTGCTGGATCTGGTCCATCCGGAGGATTTGCCCAAGGCGCAAGCCGGCTTGGCGCAAACCGTGGCGCAACCCGACGCTTCCGTCACGGTGATCGCGCGCCTGCGTCACCAGAAAGGTGATTGGCGCACCGTGGAAGCGGTGGGCACCAGCCTGCGGACCGATGCCGGCGACCAGCAGATCATTCTCAACTCCCGCGATCTGACGGATACGTTAAAACTGGAAGAACAATTCCGGCAGGCGCAAAAAATGGAGGCGGTCGGCCGCTTGTCCGGCGGCATCGCCCATGATTTCAACAACATCCTGACGGTGATCCAAGGCAATGTGGATTTTCTGAAGGCCGGTGAAAAATTATCGCCCGGCGAACGCGAAGCCTTGGCCGACATCACGGTCGGGGCGGAGCGCGCGGCCGCGCTGACCCGGCAGTTGCTCGCCTTCAGCCGGCGGCAGACCATGCAACTGGCCAGCCTCGACGTCAACCAGGTCGTGACGCAGATGGTGCGGATGCTGCGGCGCATTCTCGGCGAGGATATCGAGATGCAGTTGACGTATGCGGCGCCGCCGCCTTTCGTCCGCGCGGATGCCGGCATGTTGGAGCAGGTCTTGTTGAATCTGGTGGTGAATTCGCGCGATGCCATGCCCAAAGGCGGCCGCTTGGAAATCGAAACGACCGCCGCCGTCTTTGACCGGGCGATGGTCGCGCAAGATCCGCAATTGCGGGAAGGCGACTTTGCCTGCCTGCGCGTCACCGACAATGGCTGCGGCATTCCTCCCGACTTGATGACGCGGATTTTTGAACCGTTCTTCACCACCAAGGATGTCGGCAAAGGCACCGGGCTGGGGCTGGCCACCGTTTATGGCATTGTCGAACAGCATAACGGCTGGGTGAATGTGACCAGTGAAATCGGGCGGGGAACCACCTTCCGCATTTATCTGCCCCGCCACGCGCCGAGCGAGGCGGCCAAACCGCCGGCCCAGAAATTGGCCACGGTGGACGGCGGAAATGAAACCATCCTCTTGGTGGAAGACGAACCTTCGTTGCGAATGCTGGCGCGAAAATACCTGACGCGGCTGGGCTATCAAATCATTGAAGCCGAGACCGGCGTCCAAGCGCTGAAAATATGGCCCCGGCACAAACATGAAATCGCCTTGGTGGTGACCGACATGGTCATGCCCGGCGGCGTGAGCGGGCGCGAGCTGGGGGAACAACTGCGCCGCGACCTCGCCGGCTTGAAAATTATTTACACCAGCGGTTACAGCGCGGACATCGCCGGCAAGGATTTTCCGTTGCAGGAAGGCGTGAACTTTCTGCCCAAGCCGTTCAACTCGGCGGACCTGGCCCGCCTCGTCCGCAAGACCATTGATGAACCGGCCACTTTCAACACCCTCGCACCCGGGGCCATGACGGAATAATTCCGTTGACAGGATTTCGGCAAGCGCAAACCATCTGCGAAATGAGTCCGGGAAATTTTTGATGTTGCCGACCAACCCAATCCAATCGCCGCCGCCCGCGCGGACGGCACCCTTCGCTGTTCATTCCTCATTGTGAAAAATTACATTCTCGACACGAACGTCCTGCTGCACGATCCGCATTCGCTCCTCAACTTCAAAGAGAACCACGTCGTGGTGCCCATTGAGGTGATCGAGGAAATTGACCGCTTCAAACGCGAGTCCACCGAGCTGGGCCGCAACGCGCGCACGGTGTCGCGGTTGCTGGACGGCTTTCGCGGCGACGGCAGCCTGAGCGCGGGCGTGAGTTTGCCCAATGGCGGCAAGCTGGAAATCGCCTTCCACAAAAATGGGCACGACGAAAATGGTTTCAACGGCAATTCCGTGGACAACCGCATTTTGGCCCTCGCGGCCAGCATTCAAAAAGCGTCGCCGAAAAAAATCACGATCCTCGTCTCCAAAGACATCAACCTGCGCATCAAGGCGGACGCGCTCGGACTGCAGGCCGAAGATTACGAGACCGATCGGGTGCCGCTAACCGATCTCTACACCGGCATGTCCGACCTGGCCGTGTCAGCGGAAAAAATTGCGGCCTTTCGAGCCAAAGGTGAGTTCGCACTGGATAGCGGAAAAAAATATTCCCCGAACGAATACTTCACGCTCACGGACGAAGCGAACCCCAAGAAGACGGCGCTGGCGAAAGTGGATGCGACCGGCACCAAGCTGGTGCCCATCCTGGACTGCCGCGAGGGCGTCTGGGGCATCAAGCCGCGCAACCGCGAACAGCATTTCGCGCTGGACGCGCTGCTCGATGACCGCGTGAAACTGGTCACGCTCATGGGCAAGGCCGGCACGGGCAAAACGCTGATCGCCATGGCCGCCGGATTGAAGCGCGTCATCAACGACCGCGAATTCCGCCGGCTCGTCGTCGCGCGGCCGACCATTTCCATGGGCAAGGAACTGGGCTTCCTGCCCGGGTCGCTGGACGAGAAGCTGGCGCCCTGGATGCAGCCCATTCACGACGCGCTGGAAATGCTGAGCGACCTGAACATGGGGCACGAACAGCGCCGGGCTGCCGATCTCATGCGCAGCGGCAGCATCGTGGTGGAGGCGTTGAGCTACATTCGCGGCCGGAGCATTGCGAACCAGTTCATGATCATTGACGAGTCGCAAAACCTCACGCCGCTGGAGGCCAAGACCATCGTCACGCGCGTCGGCCAGGGCACAAAAATTATTTTCACCGGCGACCCATATCAGATTGACAATCCCTACGTGGACAGTTCATCGAACGGATTCAACTACGTCATCAGCCGTTTCCGCGATCAGGCGATCGCCGCGCACATCGAGCTGCAAAAGGGCGAGCGCTCCGAATTGGCCGAGCTGGCGGCCAATATTCTTTGAGGGGTGGGCCGGTCGTAATGGTGGCAAAGGTGAAGGAGGTGAATGGATTGCCAACCGTTTACCCGCCAGCCCCCCCGAATTAGGGATGCTCAAAATACAGATTTACATTTGACAATTGCGCCAATCTGCCGAAATTTATGCAAACTTAATTATGATATCAAATGAACGCCCCTCGCCTTACGGTCGGCAGCCGTATCCCAGCCATAGCCATGGCCATAGTAGTTATGGCGCACCGAAATATAATGCCCAACCCAGACCGCCGGTGAACGAAGACACGCTCAAGAGTGCGGAAGTCCAGATTGAACGAAAGTTTTTTGTGTTCACGCTGAAGGAAAATCCGCGGGGCCGCTTTCTCCGCATCACCGAAGACGTCGGCGGTCGCCGCGACACCATCATCATCCCCTCCACCGGCCTTGCCGACTTCAAAAAGATCGTGGACGAAATGGTGAAAGCCGCCGACGAAATTCCGTCCAAGACGCCGCCGCCCGAGCCGCTGCCGTAACCGCTTGACCCAACGCGGAAGCCCGCCGGAGTTTTATTCCTGACGGCTTCCGGCTTTGCTTTTCGGCGACCGGGCGGTTTTGAGCTTCGCCTTGGTCGCCGGTTTTTTCTTCGGCTTCACCTTCGCCGCATCGCCCCAAAGCCCTTCCAGATCGTAGCGCGCCCGCGCTTCCGTGTGCATGACGTGGACAATCACGTCGAAGAAATCGAGCACCATCCAATCCCCGGTCAGCGGCCCGTCAGTGCGCAGCGGCCGCAGGTCATGTTCATCCCGCAGCTTGCTGGTGATCTCCTCCATGATCGCGCGCAGATGCGGCTGGCTCGTGCCGGTGGCAATGACGAAATAATCCGTCACCGACGACACTTTTTGCACGTCGAGCACGGCGATGTTTTCCGCCTTCTTATTGTCCGCCAGATCGCGGCACAGCAGGGCCAGTTTTTTAGAATCCATATTTGCGAAGGAGATTAAACCACAGATGGGCGCGGATGGACATGGATTTTTACTGGATTCGTGGATCCCACCAGCCAGCCACCCCGCCCGGGTTCAGCAGTAAAATTTTGCATTGCGGATCGCCTCAACCACCGCCGGCGGCACCAGGTTTTCAATCGGCAAGCCGGCTTTCACGCGGGCACGGATCTCGGATGACGACACGCCGAACGGAAAACCTCGCAAGGCGCGGCCGCGAAACGGCGGGGGAAAACCCGCGTCCGCCCCGCCGGGCCGCGGCACGGTCACAAACTCCGCCAGCTTGGCCAGCTCCGCCGGCTCGCGCCACGCGTTCAGTTTGGCCGCATTGTCCGCGCCGATGAGATAAAACAAATGCGCGCCCGGAAATCGTTGGGCGTAGTCGCGCAACGTGTCCACGGTGTAGGATATACCGCCGCGCCGGATTTCCTGGTCATCCACGTCGCAATTGGTTTCGCCCGCGAGCGCGAGCCGAAGCCATTGCAACCGCGCGGCGTCCGGGGCCGGTTTATTTTCCGGCTTGAATGGGGATTGCGCCGCCGGAATGAAAAAAAGCCGGTCAAGCCCCAGTTCCTCCACCGCCGCCTGCGCCACGAGGAGGTGGCCCAGGTGAACCGGATCAAAGGAACCGCCGTAAATGCCGATTTTTAAGTTGGCCTTCAAAATTGAGGGTTCAGGGTTGCAAAAGCCCACCCCGATTCCAACACCGAACTCGCACGCTCATCCGGATGGCGATGCTGCCAGGAGTTGAGCCCTGATGCGCGCCCCACTGGCTCCCGCTCAACTGCACCCGCCAGTTTTGCATCGTCTGCCCCACGCGCCTCGGTTACGCTGAAACCATGTTGTCGCAAAAGCCGTGGCGGGGCGAAGCCGTGATTCAATTGATCGCGGCGCTGTTTGTTGCGCTGTTCTTCGCGGTAATTATGGCGGCCGTGCTGGGCCAGTTGGGCGTGGCCGCCTTCAAGTCGCCCGATAGTTTTGCGAACGTGCTGGCGGGCACCCTGGGATTTCAAGGCGTGGCTTGGATCTTCATTTTCATCTTTTTGAAACTGCACGACGTTGACTGGCGCGACGTGCTGGGTCTGCGCGGACCGGATTTGTCCAAAACCCTGCTGCTCGCGGGCGGGTTGCTGCTGGTGATGCTGCCGGTGGTGCTGGGTCTGCAAAAAGTTTCCGTCCTCGCGCTCGACAAGCTCGGCTGGCCGACGGATGATCAACGTGCCGTGGAAATTTTCGCCCACGCCAAATCGTTCTGGATGCGTGGCTATCTCGCCCTGTTCGCCGTGGTCATCGCGCCGGTCGCGGAAGAGTTTATTTTTCGCGGCATTTTGTATCCGTTCCTCAAGCGGCTGGGCTGGCCCAAACTGGCCTGGTTCGGCGTCAGCTTTTTGTTCGCGCTGATTCATTTGAATGCGCCCATCTTCCTGCCGCTGTTTGTGTTTGCGCTCGCGCTGACCTGGCTTTACGAACGAACCGATAAGCTGATTGCGCCGATCGTCGTCCACGCCATGTTCAACGGCGTCAACCTCATCATCCTGTTCTCGCGAATCTGATGCACGAATTTGAACTCATCGCCCGCCTTACCAAAGCCCTGCCAACGAACGAAAGCGTGGTCACTGGCGCGGGCGACGACTGTGCCGTGCTGGACCTCGGCGTGCCGGAGAAATTGATTTTATTCAAGACGGACGCGGTGGTCGAAGGCATTCATTTCACGCGCGCGACGCCGCCGGCGAAGATCGGGCGCAAGGCGCTCGCGCGCGGCCTGAGCGACATCGCCGCCATGGCCGGCACGCCGACCGCTGCGCTCGTGACCGTGGCGCTGCCGCCGGATTTTGACGCGGAGTTCGTTGCCCAAATTTACGACGGTCTGAATGCGCTCGCGGAAAAACATGCGGTGGCCATTGTCGGCGGCGAAACGACCACGAATCCCGAACGGATTTTGATTTCCATCGCGCTGCTCGGCACCGTGCCGCGCGGCCAACCGGTGTTGCGTGCCGGCGCCAAAATCGGCGACGCGATTTTTGTGACCGGCGAGCTCGGCGGCTCGCTGGCGGGCAAGCATTTGGACTTCGAGCCGCGACTGGCGGAGGCGCGCTGGCTGACCGAACATTTTGCAATCCACGCGCTGATGGATTTAAGCGATGGACTGGGCGGCGACTTGCGACAGATCTTAAACGCAAGCCAGGTAGGTGCGGAGATTTTGAAATCCGCGCTGCCGATTTCCCGCGCCGCCAAACTCGCAGCGCGGGGCAATTCCGCCGCGAAACCGCCGGTGATGGCGGCGCTGACCGATGGCGAGGATTTTGAACTGTTGTTCACCGTCGCCAGCAATGACGCGGTGAAACTGCTGGATGCGTGGCGGGCAGTTTTCCCCAAATTGAAATTAAGTTGCATCGGGAAAATCGTGGCGGGCTCGGGGATTGTGCTCCGCGACCGGCATGGCTCGCACCCATTCAATGCGGGCGGTTACGAGCATTTTGGCTAATGACGAGCTGCGGCACCCGGACGGACGGTGATGGCCAGCGGTGAATGGCTTCCAGGCCGATCATGCGGCAATGATCACCGCTGCCTGCTTACCGGCTGCCACCCAAGCAGGGAATCTCGTCACGGCGCGGGCACTTGCTGGAGCCAGACAGCGAGTTTCATGAAGAGCGCGTTGGCTGCCGGATAGGTCAAGGCGGCGCGGGCTTTCACGGTTTCAGTAAACCCATCCGCATCGTTGGCGCGGAAGAATTCATCGAGCGCGTTCGTGCCGAGCGCATCGTCGAACGTCCAGTGCAGTTCATTGGTCAGCGTCAGATCCGCGGTCACCCGCCCGACACCGGGGGGATCAAAGCCACTTCATCGGTGTCGGTGAACTGGGTGTCGGCCTCCGCGTATTCCCAGTTGCGCGCGAGCCGGACGTTGCCGCGATGCGCAGCCAGCGCGGGAAATTTTTCCACCAGCAACGCCCAAAGTTGCTCGCGGTTGAGCGGTGCCGCCGCCAGCTCGACCGCATCGCAGCCGGTCACATCTTGGAGTTGGGCAAAAAACAGGACGCGCATGGCAGTTCTTTAGCAGCTCATTCAGCGCGGCACAAGATGGATGGCTGGAGTTTTGATGAGGGCGGTGATGGCGTCCCCTTCGCGCAGCGCGAGCTCGGCGCAACCGGGACGTGTGATCAGGGCGAAGAGCGGAAAGCCGGCATCCAGTTCCACCCGGACCAGCGCGCCTTGCGGGCGCAGCGCCTTGATGCGCGCGGGCAGACGATTGCGCACGCTGCTGGCCGTGGCGGCTTCGCGCTGCAACATCACGTCCTCGCCGCGAATGCACACGAAAACTTCGGTCGCCGCGAGCTCGGGTGCCAGGGCGGTGAGCCGCGTCTGGTTGATGCTCACGGTGGCGAGGCCATCATGCACCTCCGTGATGCAGCCCGGCTGCAGAGTTTCCATGCCGACAAATTTCGCAACCTCCGGGTTGGCGGGGCGATTAAACACCTCGAGTGTCGGGCCGGCTTGCATGACCTTGCCGCCGGCGATCACCACCACTTCATCCGCGAGCGTGAGCGCTTCCAGCCGGTCGTGCGTCACGCACAACATCGGAATGCGGAACTCGTCGCGGATGCGAGCGAGGTAGGGAATGATTTTCGCCTTCAACGGTTCGTCGAGACTGGCGAGCGGTTCGTCCAGCAGCAACAGTTGCGGCGACGCGAGCAGCGCGCGGGCCAGCGCGACGCGTTGCTTCTCGCCGCCGGAAAGTGCCGTCACGCTACGGGTGATCAGCGGCGCGATTTCCAGGACGCTGATCACATGGTCGAACGCAAACAGCGGATTAATCGCCGCACCGGATTTGCAGCCGTAGAGCAGATTCTGGCGCACGGAGAGATGCGGGAACAACGCGAGGTCCTGCGGCACATAGCCAATGCCGCGAGCGCACGTCGGCACGAGCCGGCCGGTGGCGGTGTCCGTCAGCACCCGGTCGTCGAGCTGGATGAAAGCCGAGGGTGCGCGCCGCAATCCGGCCACGAGATCGAGCAGCGAAGTCTTGCCGGCACCGGACGGGCCAAAGATCGCGGTGACGCGGCTGCGGACCTCGACATCCACGGCCAGCGTGAAGTGGGCGAGCGGCAATACGATGTTTTTTAGCAGCAGGCTCATGGCGTTTTCCGCCGCAGCAATAATTCGCTGGCCCAGACCGCCGCGAAAGCGAGCACCACCGACACGCCCAGCAGGCGAAAGGCGCTTGAGTCTTCGCCCATCTGCACGTCTTGAAAAATGGCGAGCGAGAGCGTGGAGGTTTTGCCGGGAATGTTACCGGCGATCATGATGGTCGCGCCAAATTCACCGAGCGCGCGAGCGAACGCGAGGATCATGCCTGCGATGATGCCGCGCGCCGCCAGCGGCACGGTGATGGTGCAGAACACCCGCCAATTTCCCGCGCCGAGAGTCCGGGCGATTTGCTCCAAGCGCGGATTCACTTCCTCAAAGGCCACGCGTGCGGACCGGACGAGCAACGGCAGCGACATCACGCTCAGCGCCAGCAGCACCGCGCGCCAGGTGAAGAGGACATCGAAATTCAGATGGTCGTGAAGAAAGCCGCCGATCGGTCCGCGTCGCCCGAAGAGTTTGAGCAGCATCAAACCGGTGGCCACCGGCGGCATCACCAGCGGCAGCGAGACCAGGGTTTCCACGATGGATTTTCCCGGCCAGTTGCGCCGCGCCAGCGCCCACGCGAGCGCGAGGCCAATCGGCAGAATTACCAGCGTGCTCAAGGCCGAGACCCACGCGGTGAACCAGACGATCTGCCATTCTTCAGCGTTCATGGCGTTGGACGTTCGGCATTGTTAGCGCCTGATGAAACCAGATTTGCCAAACCACTGTCCAGCTTCGTCACGGCCCTTCATTTGAGAACCAGGAAACCAAATTTCTGGAACACCGCTGCGGCGGCATCCGCATTCAGATAGGCGATGAATTTTCTCGCCGCGTCCGGCTGCGGCGACTCCTTCACCAGTGCGAGCGGGTAGGAAATTTTCGGCGCATCTGCGGCCGCGACTTCAACCGCCACCCGCACTTTTTTGGAGATGGCCGCGTCGGTTTTATAGACGATGCCCGCGTCCACGTTGCCGGATTCCACGGCGGCCAGCACGGCGCGGACGTTTTCGCAGGGCACCACTTTGGGTTCAACGGCGTGCCAGAGCGACAACTTTTCAAGATACGCTTTGGCGTAAGTTCCTGCCGGAACACCCTTCACATCACCCAGCGCGATGTGCTGGATGGCGGCGTTGGTCAAATCCGCAGGCGAACGAATCGCCACGGTTTCCGGCGCGGTGACGATGACGAGTGAATTGCCCAGCAGACTCTTTCGTGTGCTGCGGACCAGTCGGCCTTTTTTCTCCAGTGCATCAGCCTTGGTTTCATCGGCGGAAAAGAAAATATCGGCCGGCGCGCCCGCCTCGATCTGCCGCGACAACGTGCCGGAGGCGGCGAAGTTGAAATTGATTTTGTCACCCGATTGTTTTTCGTAACTGGTGGCAATCTGCTGGAGCGAATCGGTCAGACTCGTGGCGGCAAACACCGTGATTTCAGCGGCGCGCAGGCGGCCCGTAGCCAACAGGACGCAACCGCAGGTGAAAATGCTTTCTAAACAGCGTGCTCTCATGTTTTTTTATTCACCAGGGTAACCAGCCACATCGGGTGCCGAACCGGGTTGACGGAAATTCCGCAGGCTCAAATCAACCGGTCGCAGCATTTGGACGCGGGCATCGTAGAAAAGTCCGTTCATGCGTCCGTTGTGGCGCGGCGGATAATGCGTTTCACTGCTCGTGCCGGTGAACGGCAAAAACGGCGGGCGCGGCGTGGTGGTGATGCGTGAATCCGAACAACCCGGCGTGCGGCGATGATCCCACGCGATGAGCCGGTCGCTGGTCTGGGTGACAAAACTGTCGCGTTGCGCCGCCGGACTGCCGGTGCTGTAGTTCATCGCGTAAGCACACTGCCATTGTTTCTCGATCGGGCACTTGAAAATGGTCGCGCTGTTGGTCGTGCCGAGAAAAGACGAGAGCAAACCATTTTTGTAAGTCGCGCCGGGCGTGCCATCAGGGACTTGATAGGGATCGTAGGGTGACCACCAGATTTCGTTCGGGCCGGTCGGCGCCGGACTGCCCGCGCTCGTGCCACTCGGCACGGGCGACGACAAGCCGTAAGGATCGTTTGGCGTGTCGGGGCACAGGCGTTGCGGACAATTCACGTCGTTATTGTCACCGCGATACATCGTGTAAGCCAGACCGGTTTGTTTGAGATTGTTGAGGCAGGTGGTCTGCTGGGCCTTGGCTTTGGCTTTGGCGAGCGCGGGCAGCAGCATCGCGGCCAGAATGGCGATGATGGCAATGACCACCAGCAGTTCGATCAGCGTGAATCCTTGTTTCCTCATGCGCCCAGATGAAACACAAACCGATATATTATGTCAAATATAACGGCGCGAAGTTTCAGGCGCGCAGCAGGGTCTGCAAGGTGGCCCAGTCCTTTCGGACCGCCCCCAGGCTGTCCGCCTCCATGCGCTGGTATAATGCCAGCACGCGCTGTCCCGTCGCCGTCAGTTCGGCGCCGCCGCGTTTGTGCCCGCCGCGCACCGTCGTAATGACCGGCGCTTTGAAGCAGGTGTTCATGGTCTGAATCAGCGACCACGCCCGCATATACGACATTTCCATGCGTTTCGCGGCTTCGCCAATCGAGCCGGTCTCTTCCACGAGCCTGAGCAAGGCCGCCTTTCCCGGGCCAAAGGCGATTTTCGTTCCACCCGTAATCCGAAAGCGAGGTGACAATGAAGGCTGATCGGCCGATTTCCTTTTCATTTGGCAGCAAATAGCACGGGCGAATTTCAGCACGTTCAGCCGCCGATGGCAGTCATCGGCCGGCAGGGCGTGTAATTTTCGCGGAACTGATGTTCAAACGGTTTCAGCCGCAGCGCGGTGAGGAGCAGTTCACGCAGCGCCGCGTCATCGGTGTGGTGCCGCAAGGTTGTGCGCAGATCCAGTTCCACATGGTTGCCGAGGCACGGACGGATTTTGCCATCGGCGGTGAGGCGCATCTTGTTGCAGGTGTCGCAGAAATGCTGGTTGGTCAGCGCGCCGATGAAACCGATGGTCGCGTTGGTGTGTTTCAATAAATAATATTTCGCCGGGCCGTGGCCGAGGCGGCGCTCGGGTTGCGCGATCAATTCATCCTTCTGCGCCAGCAGCCGCATGACTTCGGCGACCGGCAGGAAATTTTTATCCGTCAACACGTCGGTCGAGGTCAGCGGCATCAACTCGATGAACCGCAGCGGCAGACCGTGTTCGGCGGCGAACAGCACCAGCGGCCAGAGTTCCGGCTCGTTCATGCCGCGCATGAGGACGCAGTTCAGTTTGACGCACTCGAAGCCGGCGGCCACCGCGGCGCGAATGCCCGCGAGGACCAAATTCACATCGCCGCCGCTCACCCGCCGGTAAATTTGCGGGTCCAGCGCATCGAGACTCACGTTCACCGTGCGCAATCCGGCGTGGCGCAATGGTTGCGCCAGCGCGGCCAGCTTGGTCCCATTGGTGGAAAGGGCGATGGTTTCCACCCCGGGGATGCGCGCCATCGCGCGGACGATTTCCGGGACGTCGCGCCGCACGAGCGGTTCGCCGCCGGTCAGCCGGAATTTGCGAAAGCCCAGGCCGGCCGCGACCCGCGCGACGCGGACAATTTCGTCCGCCGTCAGGTGGTCCGGCTTGCTCTCCCACCCCTTGTAACCTTCCGGCATGCAATAGAGACAGCGCTCATTGCATCGGTCGGTCACCGAGATGCGGAGGTAATCCACAATGCGTCCGTAAGCATCCATTCGCACTATGGGGGCAAAAGTTGCGCCGCCAATCAATCTAATTTTTTCCGGCCCCGGGCGATCGCGCGACAAAAGACTTGCGCCGCCCCAAATGAGTTGCATATAAGCGGACGTGCAACAAATAATTAGAAAGGAAAATTATGCTTGCCGCCGCCGATGCCGAAGGTTTTTTTGAAATCCTGGCCAACTACCTCAATTTCTCCATTGATTTCCTGCGCCTGCGCGGCATGGACGAGTTTCACCTCAAAGGCTCGATTGACAAAGATTTGGTCGCCTACTTTGTGGCGGGCGTGACGGTGGCGTTTCTGCTGGCGAACATCAAGCGCCTGCCGAGCTACGACGAGATGACCAGCCGGCTGTTGGCGGGGAAAACTGCGTCGTCGCCCGGCGCGGACAAACTGGAAGCCGCCCCGGAGGCTTCCTCGGACCAGGCGCAGATCGCCGCCTTCGTGCTGATTTCCGTGGTGGGCTCGTGTTTCTTTCACGGGATCCTGATCTTATACAGCCGGTGGATTCACACCTTCCCGCATGGGGGGATCAAAGATACGCTGAATGGCATCTTCGCTTTTAACGCCGTCTATATTCCGCTGGATGCGCTGTTGAAAAAAGCGCAGCAGTTTCTCAAGCGGCTCGGCCAGGCGGGCGGCGGCTCCGCCTTGTTTGCCGCGAGTCTGCTGTTCGTCACTTCCCTGCTGTATTTTAGTTTGGCGGGCTTGTCCATCTGGGCTTTGGCCCGGGTGCATGACGCCACGTTCGGGCAGATGTTCTGGCCGGCCATGATTGCGGGCATCCTCATGTTCGTGATCATTTTGATTCCTATTATGATGTGGTTGCAGAACCGGGGCGGGCCGGACGCCAATCCGCCGGGCTGAGTCAGGCGGCGGTCGGCCGCCCGGCACCCGAGGAGTCGGCCCAAGGCGGGCGTGGTCGCGCCGTTGACTTGCCGGCCCGCTTTGTTAGCGTGACGGCACATGGCAATCAAACGGTTTTCACGGCTCGGCAAAATCCTCCTCGGTGCCAACCCCGACGCGGAGGAACAACTTTTTCTACTCGAAGGCCGGGGGGAACGCTTGGTTCATTTCTGGGTGCTCGTGGTCCGCCAGTTTGTGCGGCATCGCTGCCTCATCCGCGCCTCGGCGCTGGCTTACACCACGCTGCTCGCGCTCATCCCGCTGCTCGCCGTCGTGATCAGCGTCAGCAGCAGCCTGCTCAAAAACCAGGACGAAGAAAAATTTTATCAGGCCATCGCCAGCATCGCCCCGCCGGTAATCACGCCGGCGACGCATGCCGCTTCTCCCGTTAGCGGGAGCACCAATTTTTTCAGCTCAGAAATCTCCACGAATGCCGGAGCGTCAACCAACGCCGTCGCCGCGACGGAGGCCGCCCCGCCGCCGGAATTGGGCGTCAATACGCAAAAGGAGCTGGCCCGGCAGCTCCGCCACTTCGTTCAACAAACTCAGGGGGCCAAGCTTGGCGTGGCGGGGATGTTGGTGTTCGTGTTCATCGCCATCATGATGCTGAGCCGCATCGAGGAGACGTTCAACGACATCTGGGGCGTCGTGCGCGGCCGCAGTTGGCTGTGGCGCGTGGTGCTTTACTGGGCGACCATCACGCTCGGCCCGCTGCTGCTGCTCGTCGCCATCGGTCTCACCAGCGGCGCGCATTTCCAGGCCGCGCAGGATTATTTCCGGCAGATGCCCGTCTTTGGCGGTTTCATTTTTAAACTGCTGCCGCTCGTCGTGCTGTGGCTGGCGTTTGCGCTCATTTACCAAATCGTGCCCAATACGAAGGTGAACTTTTCCGCGGCCCTCATCGGCGGCATGGTCGCCGGCACGCTCTGGCATTTGAACAACGTGTTCGGCTCCATTTACCTTTCGCGCGTGATCACGAACAGCGACATGTATGGCAAACTCGGCCTTGTGCCGATCTTCATGCTGGGACTTTATTTCACGTGGGCGATTCTGCTCTTCGGGGCGCAAATCGCCTACGCGTTTCAAAATCGCACCGCTTATCTGCAGGATAAGCTCGCCGATAATGTCAACCAGCGCGGCCGCGAATTCGTGGCCCTGCGCCTGATGACCTGTCTTGGCCAGCGCTTCCAAAACGCGCTGCGGCCTGCGACCGTCAGCGAAATGTCCCATGAGCTCGCCGTGCCCAGCCGGCTCACGCAACAAGTGCTCCGCACGCTCGCCGCCGCGCACCTCGTCACGGAAGTCACGGGGGCCGAGAACGCCTATATTCCCGCACGTCCGCTGGACACCATCAACGCGCACGACATTCTTCTCGCGCTGCGCTCCGGGCATGGTCAGGAACTGCCGCTGAACACCGAGCCGGCGCTCGCCGAAGTCTATGGCGAGTTCGCGCGGATCGAGGAAGCCGAGCGCCGCGCCGCCAGCGCCATCAGTCTGCTCGCCCTCATCCAGCGGATGCCGGCCCGCGCCGCGCTCGCTGAACCCGCCCCAGCATTGGGCCAAATGGATTCCGCGCCCGTGGCTGAATCCCTTTCTGAACCGGAAAAAACCGCGCCCGTGCCGACCTTTGCCGAGAGCGCGAGGCCCCAAAATGCGCCGCCAGAAATTCCCATCGTGGATAAAATTGCGCGGCGCGAAGTGGTGCGGCCGACGGACGACAACGAATTTCCGCTCTGACGTGCAGTTTTTCCTTTTGCCCGCCGCCGGATGCCGTTAGGTTTTCCGGCATGAAGCCATCCAAGAGAAAGATCCAACCTGCGTGGAATCGTCGGGATTTCATCAAAGCAACCTCGCTCGCCACTGGCGCGCTGGTCTTCGGAGTGCCGACGCTGCTGCGCGGCCAGAACCTTAACAGCAAGCTCAACATTGCCGCCATTGGGGCGGGAGGCAAAGGCGGCAGTGACACGGATTGCTGCAACGCGGAAAACATCGTTGCCCTCTGCGACGTGGATTCCGATCATTGTTCCGGCCAGTTGAAAAAATATCCGACGGCGAAGTTCTACCAGGATTTCCGCAAGATGTTTGATGAAATGGGCAAGGGCATTGACGCCGTCACCGTTTCCACGCCGGATCATTTCCACGCCATCGCCGCCTCGTCGGCCATGCATCTGGGCAAACACGTTTATGTCCAGAAGCCGCTGACGCAGACGATTTACGAGGCACGCTATCTGCGCAACCTCGCGAGCGATTCCAAGCTCATTACGCAGATGGGCAACCAAGGCAGCGCGCAGGATGGTTTGCGCCGCGCGGTGGAGGTGATCCAAGCCGGCCTCATCGGTCAGGTGAGCGAAGTGCATGTCTGGACCAACCGTCCGATCTGGCCCCAAGGCGGCCAGCGCCCGACCGGTTCGGATCCCGTGCCGAAGAATCTCGACTGGGACATCTGGCTCGGGCCGGCCCCGGTGCGACCTTACAAGAGCGGCGTCTATAATCCGTTCAACTGGCGCGGCTGGCTGGATTTCGGCACCGGTGCCCTCGGCGACATGGCGTGTCACACCGTCAACATGCCGTTCCGCGCGCTGCGCCTCGGCCATCCGACGGAAGTTTCCGCCGAATCCTTCGGCCGCGTGGAGGAAATGTATCCCATCGGCTCGAAAATCCGCTTCCAATTTCCGGCCCGTAAAACCGGCACCACCGAACAGGGACCCGTCACCTTGTTCTGGTATGACGGCGGCAAGCCGCTCGCGGACAATCCGACCAAGCACGACGGCAGCAACAAGCCGCCGCACGAACTCACCGCGGACATCCAGGAAATGCTCGGCGAAATGCCCGGCAGCGGCTGCATGCTTATCGGCGACAAGGGTAAAATCTTTTCGCCGGACGATTACGGCGAGCAGTTTTTCGTGAAGCTCACGGGCGAACAGAAATTTGCCCATTACAAAAAGCACGACGCGATCACGCCCATCCCGCAGACCATCCCGCGCAATACCTTCAAAGGCGATACCGACCGCCGCCATCATTTGGAATGGCTCGCGGCCATCAAAGCCAACAAGCCGGAAGACTGCTACTCGCGCTTCGCGGTCGGCGGCCAGTTGGCGGAAATCATGTTGCTCGGCTGCGTGGCGCTGCGCGTCGGCAAGAAGATCGAATGGGACGGACCTAATTTGAAGGCCAAGAACTGCCCCGAAGCCGCGCCGTTCATCAAGCGTGACAACCGCGCGCCCTGGCTTTTGGCGTGAGTAGGCTGAATCTGTCGTAACATCGAATCCACTTAAACCGGCCAACCTTCCAAGGTTGGCCGGTTTTCCTTTTCCATTTCATTGAGGTGGTATTGACCACGCGGTGGCCAATGCCGTCGCCGAGCGCGGCGTTAGGTGCCGGAGGCAATCGCGCGCCAGCAAACTGCCATACTCCAAAGTGCCCGCTGCGCGGGCAAACCAAGCCGCAGCGCGACATTGTCCACGAGCCTTGCCGGCACGTCTTAACACTTTCTTAACGCGGCCGGCATTCTTCTTAATTAGCCGCCGAGCGTCGAACGGTTCAAGGTCCTAATCAGAAAGATAAAGCTTATGCCTGACTTGATTTTCATCGCCGTCCTCGCGCTGTTCTTTGGCGCAGCGCAACTCTACGCGCATTGGTGCGAAAAACTTTGAATCATTTATGGAAAATATCATTGTCGGTCTCATCGCCCTCGCGCTGTTCGCGTATCTATTTTTCGCGATGGTTTATCCCGAAAAATTTTAATGCTTTATGAACTCATCCGGCTGGATTCAACTCGCGCTCTTTGTCGGCGCGCTCGCGCTCATCACCAAACCCATGGGGCTTTATCTCATGCAGGTGCTCGACGCGAACGGCAAAACTTGGCTTGACCCGGTTTTGAAACCGCTCGAACGGCTCACTTACAAAATCATGGGCGTGCGCGCCGGTGAGGAACACGATTGGCGCGGTTACACGTGGGCGATGCTCTTGTTCAGCCTCGCGAGCTGCGTGTTCACTTATGCGATCCTGCGGCTGCAAAACTTTCTGCCGCTCAACCCGCAGGGCTTTGGCGCGCTCTCGCCGGATCTCGCGTTCAACACCGCCGTCAGCTTCACGACGAACACGAATTGGCAGAGTTATGCCGGCGAATCCACGATGTCGTATCTCTCGCAGATGGTCGCGCTGACGATTCACAACTTCGCCTCCGCCGCCATCGGCATCGCCATCGCGGCGGCGCTCGTGCGCGGCATCGCGCGGCACTCCACGCGTCTGCTCGGCAACTTCTGGGTCGATACGGTGCGCGTCACATATTACCTGCTAGTGCCGATCTGCCTGGTCTTCGCCATCGTGCTGGTGTCGCAAGGCATGATTCAAAATTTCCTGCCCTACACGAAAGCGAAGTTGCTTGAGCCAATGAAAATTTCCGTGGCCAAGGTGGATGACAAAGGCCAACCCGTGCTCGACCAAGCGGGCAAACCGGTGATGGAGGAGCAAACTATCGAGGACCAAACCATCGTGCAGGGACCGATGGCGTCGCAGGTCGCGATCAAAATGCTCGGCACGAACGGCGGCGGCTATACGAATGCCAACGCCGCGCATCCGTTTGAAAACCCCACGCCGCTTTCCAACTTTTTGCAGATGCTGTCCATCTTCAGCATCGGCAGCGGACTGACGTGGTATCTCGGCCGCATGACGAAAAACCAGGCGCACGGCTGGGCGATCTGGGCGACGATGACGATTTTATTTCTCACCGGCGCGGTCGTCGCGTGGCATTACGAGGCGGCAGGCAATCCGATTCATCAGCAACTCGGCGTTTCGTTTGCGGACGGCAACATGGAAGGCAAGGAAGTCCGCTTCGGCATTTTTAATTCCGCCGTGTTCGCCACGATCACGACCGATGCGTCATGCGGCGCGGTCAATGCGATGCACGATTCCTTCACCGCGCTCGGCGGACTCGTGCCGCTGTTCAACATCCAGCTCGGCGAAATTATTTTCGGCGGCGTCGGCGCGGGACTTTACGGAATGCTCGTGTTTGTCGTGCTTGCCGTGTTCATCGCCGGTTTGATGGTCGGCCGCACACCGGAATATCTCGGCAAAAAAATCGGCGCCTTCGATGTCAAAATGGCGATGCTAACGCTGCTGATCCTCGCGATGACCATTCTTGGATTTTCTGCTTGGGCTGTCGTGAGCCCCTGGGGTTTGGCCGGCCTCAATAACTCCGGACCGCACGGCTTGAGCGAAATTCTCTACGCCTTCAGTTCCGCCACCGGCAACAACGGCAGCGCGTTCGCCGGCCTCACCGCCAACACGCCTTGGTATAACACCGCGCTCGGGATCGCGATGTTGTTCGGCCGCTTCCTGATGATCGTGCCGATCATGGCGCTCGCCGGTTCGCTCGCGCAAAAAAAACTCGTGCCCGCCAGCGCCGGAACTTTTCCTGTTCATGGCGGCACATTTGTCATTTTGCTCATTGGCACCATCCTACTCGTCGGCGCGCTGAACTTTCTGCCGGTGCTCGCGCTCGGCCCGATCGTCGAACACTTCCTGACGGCACAAGGAAAATTATTTTAACGCGCAAATTTTTATGACGCACAAAGCTCCTTCCCTTTTCGATTGGAAAATCGCCGGTCCGGCGGTGGGTGACGCTTTCAAAAAGCTTGATCCGCGCCTGATGTTCAAAAATCCGGTGATGTTCGTCACGCTCGTCGGCGCGGTGCTGACCACCGTCGGCATTTTCACGGCGACGGCGGATCGCGGCTTCATCACGCAGCTGGCCGTGTGGCTTTGGTTCACGGTTTTGTTCGCGAACTTTGCCGAAGCCGTTGCGGAAGGTCGCGGCAAGGCGCAGGCGCAGGTGTTGCGTGGCACGCGCGTGAATACCGTCGCCCGGCGCGTCGGGAAAAACGGTGAAGCCGAAGAAGTCAGCGCCGATAATTTGCGCAAAGGCGATGTCGTGATCGTGCGCGCCGGCGAACCGATTCCGGCCGACGGCGACGTGATCGAAGGCGCGGCCACGGTGGACGAATCCGCCATCACCGGCGAATCCGCGCCGGTCATCCGCGAGAGCGGCGGCGACCGCAGCGCCGTCACCGGCGGCACGCGCGTGTTGTCCGATGAAATCAAGATCCGCATTTCGATCAATCCCGGCGAAGGTTTTCTCGATCGTATGATTTCGCTCGTCGAAGGTGCCGCGCGCCAAAAAACGCCGAACGAAATCGCGCTCACGATTTTACTCTCCGCACTCACGCTGATTTTCCTGCTCGTCTGCGTGACGCTAAAACCGTTCAGCCTCTATTCCGCCACCGTGTTTTCCGTGCCGGTGTTGATCGCGCTGCTCGTCTGTTTGATTCCCACGACCATCGGCGGTTTGTTGAGCGCCATCGGTATCGCGGGCATGGATCGTTTGTTGCAACACAATGTGCTCGCGATGAGCGGCCGCGCCGTCGAAGCGTCGGGCGACGTGGACGTGCTGCTGCTCGACAAGACCGGCACGATCACACTCGGCAATCGCCAGGCCACCGATTTTCTGCCCGCCCCGGGCATCGCCATCGAACGGCTCGTCGACGCCGCGCAACTGGCTTCGCTCGCGGACGAAACGCCGGAAGGCCGCAGCATCGCCGTGCTTGCCAAGGAAAAATTCGGTTTGCGCGGCCGCGAAGTTGCGGCGGCCCACGCGGTATTCGTTCCGTTCACTGCGCAGACGCGCATGAGCGGCGTGGATTTTCCCGCATTAGACGGCAAGCCTGCGCGCCGCATTCGCAAAGGCGCATCCGAAGCGATGCGCGTTTTGATTGACCGCGAAGGCGGCGTGTTCCCGCAAGCCATCGTGGAGACCGTGGACAATGTCTCGCGTTCCGGCGGCACACCGCTTGTCGTCACCGACGGCAAGGAAGTGCTCGGCGTGATTAATCTCAAGGACATCGTCAAAGGCGGTATCAAGGAACGCTTCGCTCAGCTCCGCAAGATGGGCATCCGCACTGTGATGATCACCGGCGACAACAAACTCACCGCCGCGGCCATCGCCGCCGAAGCGGGCGTGGATGATTTTCTTGCCGAAGCCAAACCGGAGGACAAACTCGCGCTCATCCGCAAGGAACAAGCGGGTGGCCGCATGGTCGCGATGATCGGTGACGGCACGAATGACGCGCCCGCCTTGGCTCAAGCCGATGTCGGCGTGGCGATGAACACCGGCACGCAAGCCGCGAAGGAAGCCGGCAACATGGTAGATCTCGATTCGAATCCGACGAAGCTCATCGAGATCATCGAGATCAGCAAGCAACTGCTCATTACGCGCGGCTCGTTGACCACGTTCAGCATCGCGAACGACGTGGCCAAATATTTCGCGATCATTCCCGCGATGTTGATGGCCACGTTTCCGGCGATTTCGCCGCTCAACGTGATGCATCTGCACAGCCCAAACAGCGCGATCTTGAGCGCGATCATTTTCAACGCGCTGATCATCGTGGCGCTGATTCCACTCGCGTTGCGCGGTGTGAAGTTCCGGCCGATTGGCGCGCTCGCCATCTTGCAGCGCAACCTGATCATTTACGGCGGCGGCGGCGTCCTGCTGCCATTCGTCGGCATCAAAGTCATTGATGTGCTCATCACCGCCCTGAAACTCGTTTAAGTTTATGAAAAAATTATTCTCTGAACTCCGCAGCGCCATCATGCTGACGCTGGCGCTGGCGGTTGTCTGTTGCGGCATCTATCCGCTCGCTGTTTATGGCGTCGCGCAAATCGCCTTTCGCAGCCAGGCCAACGGCAGTTTGATTGTCGGCCAGGATGGAACGATTCATGGCTCGCGCCTGCTCGGCCAGTCGTTCACGGCCGAAGAATATTTTCATTCACGCCCGTCAGCCGCAGGCAACGGCTATGATGCCACCAGTTCCGGTGGCAGCAATCTCGGTCCGACCTCGCAGAAGTTAAACGACGCCATCAAGCAAAACATCGCGGACTATCGCACGCAAAATCAGCTCGCCACCAATGCGCTCGTGCCGGCGGACGCCGTGACCGCGTCCGCGAGCGGCCTCGATCCGCACATCAGTTTGCGCAACGCCGAATTGCAGACTCCGCGCGTCGCCAAGGCGCGCAGTTTGGGCGAAGACAGGGTGCGCGAACTCATCCGCGCCAACATCGATGGTGCCGATCTGGGTTTCTTTGGCGAGCCGGGCGTGAATGTTTTGCAATTGAATCTTGCGTTGGATGCTTTGACCTCGAAATAAAATTCGCCACGCGCCAGCCAGCAAACATTGTGAATGCAGATTTTGTCAACGCTCTGAAGGTGCTGGTTTATTTGATCGTCGGCTTTGTCGGCATCACACTGCTGGCCGGCGGGGCGTTGAAACGATTCGGACCGCGCAAATGATGAAAACACAAAGCCAGGACCAACGCCTGGGAGGCCGGTCGCGCTCATCCGCCGCCAAACAGTTTTTGTGCGCGACTTTGAATCTCCTCCCGGGATACGTCTTCGATGTGCGAGGCGAAAGACCAATTGTGGCCTGCGGGATCCAGCAAACGGCAGGAGCGATCGCCGTAAAATTGGTCTTGCACTGGTCGGGTCAACGTCGCGCCTGCCGCCACGGCGCGGGCGACGAAGGCGTCCACGTCCGCCACATAAACCAGAATGCTGACCGTCGTGCCGCCCAGCGTGGCCGGACTCTGGCCGTGCTCAGGGAATTCGTCGGACAACATGATGGTGGCACCGGCCACTTTGATTTCCGCATGGCCGACCCGACCGTCGGGCATGGAAATGCGATAAAGTTCGGTTGCGCCGAAGGCTTGCTTGTAAAATTCAATGGCCAGCGCGGCGTTTTTGCATACCAGATACGGGGTCGCATGTTCGAACCCGACCGGAATGGGAAGGATTGTTTTTGCCATCCGCCGAGATTGAAAATAAAACGTGCCGCTGTCAATCACGCCGGTCAATTGTGGCTTTGGCGTCCGGCGGCGTTCCGACTACACTGCCCTTGTGGTTGACGAGAACCGACCCAATCCGGATGCCCTGTTGAGTTCGCTCCAGCGCGCGGAAACCGCGAAGAAACGCGGGCGGCTGAAAGTTTTTCTCGGCATGTGTCCTGGCGTCGGCAAAACCTTCGGGATGCTCGAAGCCGCGCGCCGCGAACTTGCCGCCGGTCGCGACGTGGTCATCGGCTACGTCGAGACCCACGGGCGCAAGGAGACCGAGGCACTCACGCAAGGATTGCCGGAAATTCCCCGCCGCACGCTCGAACATCGCGGCCTCGCGCTCACCGAATTTGATCTCGACACCACGCTGGTTCGCAAACCGCAGATCGTGCTCGTGGATGAACTCGCGCACACGAACGCGCCCGGCTCGCGGCATCCGAAACGCTGGCAGGACGTGGCGGAGCTGCTCGACGCGGGCATTGACGTGATCACCGCGCTGAACGTCCAGCATGTGGAGAGCCGCGCCGACACCGTGCGGCAAATCACTGGCGCGGAAATTCGCGAGACGGTGCCCGACAGCATTTTGGACGATTCCATTTTTGAACTCGTGGACCTGCCGCCGGCTGAACTCGTGCAGCGTTTGCACGAAGGCAAAGTCTATGTGCCCGACCGCGCGGCGGCGGCGGTGAAAAATTATTTTCGCGAGGGAAATCTCACCGCGCTGCGCGAACTGGCGTTGCGGCTGGTCGCGGATCATGTGGGCGCGGACACGCGGGAATTTCGCCATCAGCAACCGAGCGCAGGCGCGTGGAAAACCAATCACTGCCTGCTCGTGGCCGTCGGGCCGGGGCCGTTTTCCGAATCGCTCATCCGTTGGACGCGCCGCATGGCCGACGGGTTGCGCTGCCGCTGGCTCGCCGTGCATGTGGAAAGTCCGCGTGAACTGACCGAGCTGGCACGAACGCAATTGGAAAAAAATCTGGCAACCGCGCGCGAGTTGGGCGCGGAAGTTATCGCTACCACCGACGACGACCTCGTGCGCGGCCTGTTGCGCGTGGCGCGGATGCAAAACGCCACGCAGATCATCATCGGCAAACCCATTGGCACCGCATGGTTCAACTGGTTTCGCAACGACCGGCTGCTGCGCCGTTTGTCGCATGAAAGTGGCGACATTGATCTGCACATTGTCCGCGCCGAAAAAAAACGCGACCTCCCCGCGAAAACAATCTGGTTGCCGGTGCTGGCTTCCAGCTTTCACGAATACTTGTTTGCGGTCTCCGTGGTCGCCGCCGCCTGCCTCGTGAACCTCGGTTTAATGGACATCTCGGGCCCGCGCGTGCCGGGATTTTTTTTCCTGCTGGTCGTCGTGTTGCTCGCATTGAAAGTGGATCGCGGCCCGGTGCTGCTCGCCGGCACGGTGAGCGCGCTGGCGTGGAATTATTTTTTCCTGCCGCCGCGTTTTACTTTCATCATCAATAGTGTGGAGGATGCGTTTCTGTTCGGGCTTTATTTTGTGGTCGCGATTGTGCTGGGCCAATTGCTTACGCGTATTCGCACCCAAGAGCGCGCCGAGCGCAGCCGTGAGGAACGCGCCACGGCGCTTTACGAAATGTCGCGCGATCTGGCCGAGGCGGCGTCGCGCGACGAAGTCGTGTGGCAGCTCGTGTCGCAAGTGAGCCGCGTTTTCAAGGCGCAGGTCGCCGTCGCACTGCCAGCGGGCAACACGCTGTTTGCGCATCCCGACAGCTCGCTCACGCTTTCGGAAAAAGAATTGAGCGTGGCCGACTGGGCGTTCCGCCAGCGCAAGGCAGCCGGTTGTTTCACGGATAATTTGCCCGGTGCCGAGGCCTTGCATCTGCCGCTGGCGACGGAGCGAAAAGTGTTTGGCGTGCTCGCCGTGAACCGGCCGGAAAAACGGCTGACGCTCGCGCAGCGCGATTTGCTGGAAACTTTCGCGCGCCAGGCGGCGCTGGTGCTTGATCGCGTGGAACTCCGCAGCGCCGCCGAGCTGTCGCGCCTGCTCGCGGAATCGGAAAAGTTCAGCCGCACGCTGCTGAATTCGATTTCACACGAATTGCGCACGCCGCTCGCGGCCAGCACCAGCGCGGCGAGCGCGCTGGCCGCCACGGTAAATTTGAGCGCGGAATCGCGACGCGACTTGATCGGTGAAATTCAGGAAGCCAACGCGCGGCTTAATCGCGTCGTCGGCAATCTGCTGGATGTCGCGCGGCTGGAATCCGGCCAGGTGCGCCCGCGTCTCGACTGGCACGATGCCGGCGATCTCGTGCAAACCACGTTGCGCGAACTGCAGCGCGAGCTCGGCGCGCATCCGGTGAAACTGGAACTGTCCGCCGCGCCGCTGCTGGTGCGGCTGGATTTTTCGCTGATGCAACACGCGCTCGGCAATTTGATTCTCAACGCCGCCAACCACACGCCCGTCAGCACGCCGATTGAAATTTCCGCGCAGCTCGCCGACGAGGTGCTGAGTTTGAGCGTGGCCGATCACGGGCCGGGCATCCCGCCGGAATGGCTGCCGCGCATTTTTGAAAAATTTTTTCGCGCTCCAAGTGCCCCGACCGGCGGCAGCGGGCTTGGCCTCACGATCGTGAAAGGTTTTGTCGAAGCGCACGGCGGCAGCATCTCGGCGGAAAATCGGGCGGGCGGCGGCGCGCGGTTTATCATAAAATTGCCGCAGGCGGAAAGAGCTCCGCCGGTTGAGCCAGGTTGAATGAGCACCGAAAATTCCAAACACTTGCCGGTGGCGTTGGTCATTGACGACGAGCCGCAGCTCCGCCGGTTGTTGCGCGTGACGCTGGAGGCCAATGGCTATCGCGTGTTTGACGCGGCAACCGGACCGGACGGCATCGCGCAAGCCGCGCAACGCCAGCCCGACGTGGTGTTACTCGATCTCGGTCTGCCCGATCTCGCCGGCGTGGAAGTGCTGAAGCGCCTGCGCGAATGGAGCCGCGTGCCCGTGATCATTTTGAGCGTGCGCGATGGCGAAGACGACAAGGTGGCCGCGCTCGATGCGGGCGCGGATGACTACGTCACGAAGCCGTTCAACAGCGGTGAATTGCTCGCCCGCCTCCGTGCGGCCCAACGTCACGCGCAGCCGCAAGGCGCGGATGCGATGTTCCGCAGCGGCGATCTGGAAGTGGATTTAGCTTCGCGCATCGTCCGCAAAAATGGCGCCGAGGTGAAGCTCACGCCGATCGAATATTCGTTGCTGCGATTGCTCGTCACACACGCGGGCAAAGTTTTGACGCATCGCCAACTGCTCACGGAAGTCTGGGGACCGAAGGCGATTGAGCAGACGCATTATCTCCGCGTCCACATCGCGCACTTGCGCGAGAAGCTGGAAAAGAAACCCTCCGCGCCGGAAATCATTTTGACGGAATCCGCTGTCGGCTATCGTTTGCTGGAACTCGAATCATCATGAAGCCTTGCACGATTATCCCTTCAGCCAGCCGCCGGGCCGGCAACCGCATTCTGCCGCTGGGTTTGGCAACGGTGTTGTTAGCGGGCCGCGTTTTCGGCCTTGGACAGATTCAACTTGTCGGGGACTCTTTTAGCCCGGGCGCTTTCCCAATGGTCCAAAAAGGTGTCGCTGCGGATCTTTATGCGGACACGAATGACTTTGCCGGCGTCCTTCGCGCTACCGGTGATTTGCAGGCGGACATCGCCCGCGTCACGGACCTTTCACCGCATCGCGTGTTTGACCAAAGCCATCTCGGCAAAAACGCCATTCTCATAGGCACGATTGGAAAAAGCGCGCTGGTTGACCGCTTGATCCGCGAAGGGAAAATTGATGTCACTCCCATTTCCGGCAAATGGGAATCGTCTATCATCCAGGTAGTGCCCGAGCCGTGGCCCGGCGTCGCGAGTGGTTTGGTCATCGTCGGCAGCGACAAGCGCGGCACCATCTACGGCCTCTATGAATTGTCCGAACAGATCGGCGTGTCGCCGTGGTATTTTTGGGCGGACGTGCCGGCCCGGCATCATGACGAACTTTTCGTCCCGGCCGGAAAGTTGGTGCAAGGCCCGCCGTCGGTGAAATATCGCGGCATTTTTCTGAACGATGAAGCGCCGGATTTGAGCAATTGGATCGCGGAGAAATTCGGCTCGGTTCCGCGGGGCACCAACCCGCCGGTGCCGCCGGGCGTGGCCAATTACGGCCGTGGCTTCTATACGAACCTGTTTGAGTTGATCCTGCGGCTGAAGGGCAATTACCTCTGGCCGGCGATGTGGAATAACGCGTTCAACGAGGACGACCCGGAAAATCCCCGGCTCGCGGATGAGTATGGGATCGTCATGGGCAACTCACATCAGGAGCCGATGTTGCGGGCGCAGAAAGAATGGGATCGCCGTTACCAAAAGACGTTGGGTAGTTGGAACTACGCCAAAAAGCCGGACGTGCTGGAGCAGTTTTGGCGCGACGGCATCGCGCGGAACAAGCATTACGAAAGCATCATCACGCTCGGGTTGCGCGGCGCGAACGACACGCCGATGGCCGAGGGCGGCGCGCAGGCGAATAAAGCATTGCTCGAAAAAATCGTCGGCGTGCAGCGGCAAATCATCAGCGAAGAAGTGAATTCCAATCTGACCCAGGTGCCGCAACTCTGGTGTCTCTACAAGGAGGTGCTGGATTTTTACAACGCCGGGATGCGCGTGCCGGACGACGTGACCCTGCTGTGGGCCGAGGATAATTGGGGCAATGTCCGTCGCCTGCCGACGGCGGACGAACGTCAGCGCAGCGGCGGCGCGGGCGTTTATTATCACTTCGATTACCACGGCGGCCCGCGCAATTATCAGTGGCTCAACACCAGCCCGATTGCGAAAATCTGGGATCAGATGTCACTTGCCAAACAATATGGCGCGGATCGGATTTGGATCGTGAACGTCGGCCACTTCAAGGGCTACGAACTCCCGCTCGAATATTTTTTGAACCTCGGTTGGAACTCCGACAAGTGGACGAACGACAACCTGGACGAATTCACCCGGCTGTGGGCGGCCCGCGAATTCGGCCCGGAGTTCGCGCGCGACATCGCGGAAATCCTTACCAAATGCACTAAATACAATGGCCGCCGCAAACCGGAGTTGCTCGCGCCCGACACTTACAGCCTGGTGAATTATCAGGAAGCGGAAACCGTGGTGGCGGATTTCAAAGCCATTGCCGATCACGCCGAAAGGATTTATCAGCAGGTGCCGCCCGGCCGGCGCGATGCGTTTTACCAGTTGGTTTTGTTCCCGACCAAAGCCAGCGCGCTGGTGAACGAACTCTATCTCGCCGCCGGAAAGAACGCGCTGTTCGCCAAGCAGGGACGGGCCAGTGCGAATGCCTTTGCCGCCGAGACGCGCGCCTTGTTTCAAGCGGACACGAACCTGATGGCTTTCTACAACCACACCTTTGCCGGCGGCAAATGGAATCATTTCATGGACCAAACGCATCTGGGCTACACGACCTGGCAAGATCCGCCGGCGAATAGTTTGCGCGCCATCAAGCTGACGGAATTTCAAGTCCCCGCAGCGGCCGCGATGGGCGTCGCGGTGGAAGGTTCGGAAGCCGTTTGGCCCGGGGCCACAAACGACCCAGGATTGCCTGCGTTTGATTCATTCAATCAACAACGCCATTTCATTGACGTGTTCAACCAAGGCAAATCCGCTTTTGAATTTACGGCGGCAACCAGCGAGCCGTGGCTGTTGGTTTCGGAAACTCGCGGCACGATTGAAAGGGAAAGCCGCCTCTGGGTGAGCGTGGATTGGAGCAAAGCTCCCAAGGGCGCGAGCCAGGGCCGATTGACTCTCTCCGGTTCCGGGAAACATGTTGCGGTCAAAATTAATGCCTTCAATCCAATTGAACCCACAAGCGAATCGCTGCGAGGTTTTGTCGAAAGCGATCGGTTTGTGTCCATCGAACCCGAACACTTCACTAAAAGGACTGACGCTGGTTCCAGTCGCTGGATAAGAATTCAAGACTACGGTCGCACGCTCTCAGGCATGAAGGCAACGCAGCCGGCCGATGCGCCGAGTGCGACGCCGGGAAAAGACGCGCCTTGCCTGGAATATCAGATGTATTTGTTCACCACTGGCGCGGTTAAAGTGGCAACGATTGCCGCGCCCACCTTGAATTTTATGCCCGGGCGCGGATGGCGCTTGGCGGTTGCCTTCGACGATGAAACGCCGCAAGTCATCACGCTCGTGCCCGCCGATTACAAAGCGCAAAACGGAAATGCGGACTGGGAAAAAACCGTGGCCGACAATGCGCGCGAAATCCATTCCATCCATACGCTGACGCAGTCCGGGTATCACACGCTGAAATTTTGGATGGTGGACCCCGGCGTGGTGCTGCAAAAAATCGTCGTGGATTTGGGCGGCGTCAAACCCAGCTATCTCGGCCCGCCCGAGAGTTATCATCGGTTAAAAGGTGTGTCCGCGAATTGAACTGGGCGGCTGTGGTGGGGTTGGGCGCGCAGCAACCAATCTGGTGCCGGGCGCAGCGTCGGGCGACGGAAGTCGTCGTGAGCCCTTGGCTGGCCACGCCGCCAGCGTTCGGTGCGCGGACAAATCGGTTCACGGCTTGCCCCAATCCAATCGCTGGCGCTGGCTCGCTGGGCAGATTCAAGCACTGGCAACAGGGGATCCATGTTGACCGGCCGACGATTCCAGCCGGAGAATTGGCCCGTCTGAGAAACTTGTAGGCGACGGGAGAAACGGCTATTTTAATCCGCGCAGTCTGCCCCCATAGCTCAAATGGATAGAGCAGCGGTTTCCTAATTCAGCAATACAAATCCTCAGCGATCCTCACACGTCCGATACCATTGTCACCATTGGGTTTTATCAATCTCGGTTTACTCAGGCATCAGCAGAAATCGGCTCAAAAACGGCGGGTAGTATCAGATCGCAGTATCAGATTTGACTTTGTGGCCCGA